>JAPUJT010000125.1 GCA_027296055.1 Planctomycetota bacterium
GTGAGTGACTACGGACCGTACGCGAGCGCTACCGTGATGCGTAGACTCGCTTGGAGTGTGGAACTTGGATCGTGGGACGGGATTTGAAGCCGGAGATGAGAACGAAATACACGGCCCGCACGAGACTCACGCGGGCCGCGAGGAAGCCTTCAATAGCATGCATAGAGAGCTTCATCTTGTTTATCCCACATTTTGACGCGATCGGCGGGTTTTGGGGTGCGATGGCCGACTGGATGCCTTCGAAACGACCCGTGGGAAAGCCCCTCGTCGATGAACGGGATACTCGGGGCGCACTTTGAGCGCGCAGCTTCCGGCGCCCTGGGAGAAGTCCGGAGACCCCGGGCGACAAATGCCTACTCTCACACTGGCACGAATTCCCTCCCCTTCAAAGTGACCACGTTGGCGGGGCAGATGGGATTCACAACCTCACCGGCAAATGTCCCTCGGGTAATGCCACCCCGCCAGGAGTGAGACGTGGATCCGAACGGGCGGTGTGAGAGCGGAGACGAGATCGAAAGACACGGCCCACACGAGGCTCACGCGGGCTGCGAGGAAGCCTTCAATAGCATGCATAGAGAGCTTCATCATCTTTATCACAGATTTCGACGCGATCGGCGGGTTTTTGGGCTTCGAAGCGCGAAGATTCTTTCGGAAGGCCGCTGGATCATGCCGGCGACGGGGTTGGATCTACGGATGCGAGGTCGTCCAGGCGCGTCGTCCGCCTGCCATGGGCGAGATGGACCGAGGGCGGCCGGAACCTCGTCCGACCGCCCTGGACTTGTGTGCACGCTGGGTTGGCCCGGGGGGATCAGTTCCCCAAGAGCACCGAGACCGTGTCGTCCACGCGGTTCGCCGTGACGAGATCGAGCCTCCCGTCCCGATTCAGATCGCCGACGGCGAGCGCGATGGCCCCCCCGCCTACCGTGAAAGTCTCAGGGATGCCGAAGGACCCCGTTCCCGTGCCCAGAAGGACGGAGACCTGGCCGCCGGTGAAGAAATTGATGACCGCGAGGTCACTGACGCCGTCCCGGTCGAAGTCCGCCACTCTCACCGAGTAGGGACTCGTGCCGGCTGCAATGGCCGTCGCTACACCGAACGCCCCCGTCCCCGTGCCCAAGAGTATGGAGACATCGTCGGAGAGTGCGTTGTTGACGACAAGGTCGAGGATCCCGTCTCGGTCGAAGTCTCCCACAGCGACTCTCTGTGACTTCATCCCCGTCGGGTAGCTCGTGGCGGCCCCGAAGGCTCCGGCACCCGTCCCCAGCAAAACCGAGACGTCGTCCGAGATCGAATTGGCGACCGCGAGATCAAGGATTCCGTCCCGATCCAGGTCCGCGGCCGCGATCCCGACGGGCTGGTTCCCAGCGTTGTAGACAACTGCGGGGGCGAAGGAACCCGTCCCGGTCCCCATGAGAACGGAGACTCCGCTGAACCGGCAGGCGATGGCTAGGTCGAGAACCCCGTCTCGGTCGAAGTCCTCGATGGCGATCTCACGGGGATCCGTTGTTCCGACGGGGAAGCTGGTCTCGGGACCGACCGCGCCCGTGCCCGCCCCAAGAAGGATCGAAACGTCGTTGCTGTTCAAATTCGTGGCCACCACATCCGGGATACCGTCCCGATCGAAATCTGCCACGGCGACATTCTCGGGGGCATTGCCCACGGTGAAGTTCATTGGCATACCGAAAGACCCGTCTCCCGCCCCCAGCAGGATGGAGATGTCATTGGAGATGACGCTGGCGACGACGAGGTCAGGAATTCCGTCCCGATCAAAGTCGGCGATCGCCACATCCGATGTCTGGAGGCCTCCCGAGGGGAAGTCCGTGGCGGCCCCAAACAGCGGCGGCGTGTACGTCACGTCGATCGAGTCCGTGCCGACGTTGCCGGCAATGTCCGAGGCTGTGACCGTGACAACGTTGCTGCCCGGTACCAAGGGGACCGTGGTGGACCACGTATCAGTTCCCGAGGCCAATCCCGACTCACCCGTGGCGCCATTCGACCATTCGACGTTTGCGACGGTCCGGTTGTCCGACGCCGTTCCGCCGAGAGTGAGCGGCGTCAAGTCGGTCGCATACGTCGCCGCCGTCGTCGGTGTCTCGATCGTGACCGTCGGAGCGGTCCCGTCCCGGGGTTTGCTGTCGTGGTCCTTACCGCAGGCTGACAGGACAATGACCAGAGTAGCCAGGGCTGCCTTCACAAGATCTTTCACTTTGCACCTCCCGCGACGGTTTGTCGCACTTGAAGTGATGAACGGTCTCCTCTCGCGGAATCGCCAATAAGAAAAGGAGCGCCAACGCACGTAATGTTCGCTGACAACGCTTCTTGGAGAGGCTCGGACCAGTTGCGAACGCGGAGACAGGCCCTTGGGGGATAATTTGCGGACGATCCACGTGCGAGTTCCTACGGGCCACATGGCGAGAAGACGTAGGCCTTCCCGGCGCGGGTATTGCTCGCATCGAACCATCGGGCGCCGACGATGATCTCGGCGAAACCGTCGTTGTTCATGTCGCCTGCCGAGGCAACGGACCAGCTGAATCGGTCGCCTGCCTGATCGTCGCCCGAGGAAGTCCATGCGGGGGTCAGAGAAGGTCCTGCGGCACCCCCAAGATAGACATAGGTCTTCCTCATCTCCGATCCCACGATGACGTCGGCGAACCCGTCGTTGTTCACGTCGCCTGCGGAGGCGACGGCTACGCCAAATAGGGCAAACGCACGGTCGTCACCCGAGGAGGTCCACGCGGGGCTCACGGTGAGCCCGACAGGTCCCCCGAGGTAAACATACGCCTTCCCGGCATTGACCTCGGTCGTGTCGAAGTCGTGAGCCCCGACGATGACATCGGAGAAGCCGTCATTGTTCACGTCGCCTGCCGAAGCGACGGAAAGACCGAAACGCGCTGAGGTTTGATCGTCTCCGGAGGAGGTCCATGCCGCGTTCGAAGCGAGGCCGGCTGACCCTCCCAGGTACAGGTAAGCCTTCCCCGCGTTCGCGGTCGTCGTGTTGAAGCCGTAAGCGCCAACGATGACGTCGGCAAAGCCGTCATTGTTCACGTCACCCGCCGACGCGACGGACCGGCCGAAGTTGGCGTCCTGCTGGTCGTCACCGGAACTCTCCCACGCGAGGCTGAGCCCACTCGGCCCGCCTAGGTAGACGTAGGCCTTGCCGGCACCCAGATTCGGTGTGTCGAACGCGGAGGCCCCGACGATGACATCGGCGAAACCGTCGTTGTTGACGTCGCCTGCGGAGGCAACGGATTCACCGAATCCGGCACCGACCTGATCGTCGCCCACCGACTCCCATGCGGGTGTGACGGATAGCACAGAAGGTCCCCCGAAGTAGAGATAGGCCTTTCCCGCATTGCCGTTCGTCGTGTCAAAATGAGGGGCCCCGATGATGACGTCGGCAAAACCGTCGTTGTTCACATCCCCTGCTGAAGCGACGGACTCACCGAACCGTGCCGATGCCTGATCGTCCCCGGACGAGGCCCATGCTGGGTTCGCGGACAGCCAGCCCACCCCTCCGAGGTAGACGTAAGCCTTTCCCGCAAAACCGTCGTATCCGGGCGCTCCGACGATGGCGTCGGAGAAGCCGTCATTGTTCACGTCTCCTGCGGAGGCGACGGAGAAGCCGAACCAAACGTGGGTCTGGTTGTCGTCACCAGAGCTTGTCCATGCCACGTCGCCGCAACCGATCATCCCCGCAGCTACCGTGACGTCAGCGGGTTTCCCAGCAGTTGTGGCGATGACATCGACTTCGGAAAGGACCGCCGAACAGAAGGAATCCCCAGGCAAGGCACCGGGTGCCAGATCAACGAGCAGTATCCAGTTGGCCGGCGACATGGCCGGGATGGTCTCGGCCAAGGTTGAGAAAGTTACCGTGCCATCGTTACCTGAGTAGACCCGAGGAACTCCGAGAAGCGTATCCCCTGCATCCAGAGCACCGTCGCCGTTCACATCCCGGTAGAGACGGGCCTGAGCTATCCCTGTAGAATCGTCTCCACACCCCGATGCGTGGAACCGGATACTCGAAACGTCCACATCACCCCCGTCCGCTTCCAGAGCGATCTGCAGGACGACCACGTCTGTGTCTCCTGGGGACGCCACGAAGGAAGCTGGACTGTTGACACCCAGCTGGACGGTGAGATGAGAAGCCCTTCCGGCGCCTCCGCCGCTTCCACCTCCACATCCGATGATTGCCAGGGCTGCGATGACGACGAGATTCCAGGTCTCCGTCGCCAAGACATCTCGATCCGTTACGTCAGACCTCATGGGAAATCTCCTCAGTCTCGAAGTGCCTGAAAAAAAAGGAGCGCCAAACGCATGACGCTCCCTACCGGCACCCCTGTGAGAGGGCAAGCGGGGGTTGCACACGCGGATGACGCTCCAAAGAGGAGCGCCACCCGGCGTCCAGACCGCCCCGCTCATTCCGGGGATGGTAATCCCCGCTCACAGTTTGCCGATAGAGGCGCAGAAGCCGAATGGCTTCAGTTCAGTTGTTCAGATCCGTGAGGTTACGTCATGGACCTCCTTGCAGAGTGGCTGATTCTCGCCTGCCTGCAAAAGGTGCTATCGGAGTCGTTGCGGAGTCCCGTTAGGATACCATGCCAATCCGACCCCCCTCAAGAGCCGTGTTGGGATCTGTGTTGGGATCTGTAGGGGTCTCATGAAGTCCCATCTGTTCCGCTTGCGGTTACAATGGGAAGCCGTCTTTCCAACCCGATCGCTTACGAACACCGATCCCGAGCCAGGCCCACACAACGAGGGTGCACCCATGCCAAACATTGCCGCCGTGCTCCGAGAAGAGATCATCCGCCTCGCCCGCAAGGAGATCCGGGCCACCGTGCGACCCTTGAAGAAACGTGTCATCGAGCTCACTCGGACGAACGCCTCCCTGAAGAAGATAGTCCCGGCTCTGGAGAAGGCCGTGGCCGAGCTCGAGAAGGAAGTCGAGGCCCGAAGGCTCCATGGTGTCCGGGCGGGATCGAAGGAGCTCGAAGGCGTCCGCATCGGTCCCCGATCCATCCAAGCCCAGCGCAAGCGCCTGAAACTAACTCGGGCCGAGTTCGCGCAACTGGCGGGGGTGAGCGAGAACACCATCTACCTCTGGGAGACTGGGCAGGTCTCGCCGAAGGAGAAGCGCCGGGCCGTGCTCGTCGGGCTACGCAAACTCGGGGCGAAGGATGCGCGGAGACTCCTGGAGGTAGCCTCGGAGGCTAAGCCCGCCAAGAAAGGCCGATCGATCCGGAAGGGCCCGAAACGCTCGCGCAAGAAGTCCAAGAAGAAGTAGCTGCTCGGATTCGACCGGAATCCGACACTGGCATCCCAATAGCTATAAGTCAGTCCATCCAATTGCTCAGTGCCCGGGAACGGCGCTATCCCCCCCGGAGTACCAATCCGGTGCGTAGAAGTAGGAAGCCCAAGGCGTGCAGCCACTTGCGAGGAGACTTCACCGCCAGGAGGCCCAAGAGGAGGCCCACCGGGGGTCGCGCAGGTTCGCGCACGGGCGGCTCCAGGGACGTTCGACCCCCAATCGAGCATTCCCCGGGATGGGTCTCCCACCTGGCTGGAGGAGTCACCGAGGCGGTCTTCCCGTCCGGCGTATGGTCTATATGTCTATATATAAGGTTGCCAAGGCCCAGAGAGTCCGAATCCTCCCGCGAGGGTCGTGGGTTTGCAGCGGGGGCCCCATATGGGTGGGGACCAGGGGATGGCCGAAGACGATGTCCTTTTTGTCCTAGGCTACGAGGACAGAACTTACGTAACACCTGAACCAATAGTATTTTATCCCGTGTCCTCCTCGTTTCCTAGGACATCGCTAAATCGCGGGAGTAGGTACTTGTTGAAATCTCGAACCGGACGGGGATATCCCCTCGGGGAGACAAGCCCTAGGGCTTGTGGATGAGCCTCTTGTGAAGGCGACCTAGCAAGGAGAACAGAATGACTATCGTGATAAGGAGGACCAATATGAGGCCCACCTGGATCGGGGTCCATAGCGGAAACTCTAACATGACGTTCATCTAGTCGTCCTTCGGCCTCTGGTCCTTCTCGGCAGGCTCCTTCTTCGGGGTGTTCAGGAGCCTCTTGAGGGCTTCCCCCGGGTCCTCTTCGATCACGAGCCGATCCGGCTCAGGACCCGGCTTCGTTCCCTTCTTCTTGTCCTTCATGGCACCCTCCATGCCTCCATGCTACCATATGGGCCTCCCTGGTGGGAGCCGGGTTCGGGTCTGGTAAGGGGTGATCCCCCCGCCGAGGATCGAACTCGGATGGCTGTGAAGCCGCCCGTCTGCAAGGCGGGCGTGTCTGCCGATTCCACCACGGGGGGATCGTGCTGAGGTGGGCCGCACCCTCTTCCTGCAAGGGGTTAGGTGCGGCCCCTTCTGTTCCTGGGCTGCCCAGTCAGCCCGCTACCCTCCTGGTCATTACTGGATCCTCCTTAACCGTTTGGGTATAATGGGTTCACCCTAGCCGCTCACAGCGGCGCATCGTGCGCTCCACGAGGGGTACTGGCCGACGGGGTGCATCCCGTCGGCCTCCTCATTTCATCACTCGCAGAGGCTATCGAAGACTTTCCGTCCTCGAAGAAGACCCGCGTTCGTAGCTGAGTACGTCTTCCCTTTCTTCACCCCCCCGCTGCGAATCAGGGTGCGATTCGCCCCAGCGAGGCGGTCCATTCGCTCAAACACCAACCCGGACTTCTCAACCCCCTCCTTCAGCGCGAGGGTCTTGATGTTCGACTCCTCCAGCAGAGTCCGATATCCGAATAGAAGAGCCAGGACACCATCGAGCATGGCGTCCTCTCCGTCCGTCTGAACAAGAAGCGAGAGCCGCCCATTGTCATCGTCGTAGATTCGCTTGAGATCGGCGTCGGAAGGCCGAGTCACCGGTCCGCGCTTCGGGGGATTGTCGCCCTCTCCCTCGCGCTGCTGCTTTCCGGCGTTCTCGTGGCTTGGTGCTAGGGCCGCCTGCCCAACCACACGTACAGCATCGAGGAACTTCTGGTAGTCCTCGCGCACGTCCTTCTTCGTGCCCTCGGCCTCGAACTCGGCAGCCCCGATCGACGTCTTGATCCGGTAGTTCTCACCCATGGCATGTGCGCTCCTTCTGTCCGCCCGGTGCATCGGGTCAGATCGTGGAAAAGATCATGCCATCGGTTACCGCCAGTGTCAAACCATAAAACCATAAAACAGTCCATAAATCTCTTGCATTAGATATCAAGATACTGTAGTCTAGGGGCATGGGAAAGAAGAAGGCGAAGAGCGCAATCCTGAGTGCCCTCCGGGACGCGTGCGCCAATGAGGGCAAGGCCGTTGCCTTTCTGGAGCATCAACGGTGGGGAGACTCCCCGTTCTGCCCTCGCTGCGGCATCGTCGGTGAGGTCTACCAGATGACCGACAGGGAGACCAAGGAGCGGAACAAGGATTATCGCTGGCGTTGTAAGTCCTGTAAGAAGATGTACTCGGTGCGGACGGGGACGATCTTCGAGGAGTCGCGGCTACCGCTCCGGGTGTGGGTCTACGCGTTCTGGAAAGCATGCTCATCAAAGAAGGGCATCTCGGCCTTGCAGCTCTGCCGGGAGATGGAGATCACCCACAAGTCGGCCCTGTTCGTCCTGCGGCGAATTCGGCATGGCCTGGGGGATCAGCCTGGCCCCATGTTGAGCGGGACCGTCGAAGTGGACGAAACATATCATGGCGGCAAGCCGCGGTATCGAGGGCAGATCAAAAAGGGTCGCAGAACCCGGAAGACTCCCGTAATCGGAATGCTGGAACGCGGGGGCCGCTTGCGGCTCCAAGTAATGAAGAGAGTCACGGCGAAGGGCCTGAGAAGTGCAATCGCAAAATATGTGGTCAGAAGCGCCCGGCTCATGACCGATGACTTTAACCTTTACCGGACGGCAGGGAGAGAATTCAAAGGCGGCCACTTTACGGTGAATCATTCGGCGCGTCAGTACGTCAAGCCAGGAACCGACATTCACTCGAACTCGATTGAAGGCGCGTTCTCCCTCTTCAAGCGCGGTGTGATGGGGACGTGGCATTCGATCAGCACGAAGCACTTGCCGAACTATTTGAACGAATTTGAATTCCGCCACAATACGCGGTGGGACGATGATGGAGAGCGGACGGCGAAGGCGATACGGGCGGCCGATGGAAAGCGGCTGACCTATCGAGACTCGGTTGACCGGCCACAGTCAGCGTAGGTAGAGTTTCAACCAAGAAGGGTTGTTAGCGGCAGGGGAAGGGGAAGTGGGGTAGTGGATTAGTTCGGCTCTGCTAGCTCATCAGCACGTGGACTTGAACACCATCCAGTTCCTTCGGTAGGTCACCTGCATTGCATTTACTGTTCACATAGATCACGACGCATGGGGCGTTCATCCCGCCGTAGTCGCTTCCGCTGCCGACGGCCATCCCCTGCACTCCTGGGATCTTCATGATCTTCTCCGTGTGCCGCTCCATGACCGCCTTTGCCTTGCTATCGACTGCCATTCAATCTGATCTCCTCAAGGCTGATTCTAGACAATACAGTTCCGATTTCAACAAGTACCTACTCCCGCTAAATCGTTGAAATCCACGAATCAATCCATCTTCTCCGAGCACTGAAACTCTCAGCTGCCCGAGGGTACAAGAAGGCTGTTGGTCGACTACTCTACCCGATCGACTCCGGTAGCTCAGGCCTTTTTTGTAGTCTAGAGCACACTCGTAACTTCCTAGAAGCCGGGGAGATATACCTGTTCGGGCTCGCATGTGCGGTGTGGCCTTTGGGTTTTTTCCCCCACAGGGCCATCGAAGGGTGTCTTCATCTGATGACGAGCTAGGCTCCTCAGGTAATCAGCGATCTTAGATGAGATTTTGAGCGGTCATCCCTCTCGAATCGAGGGGGATCGCCGGTTTGGGGAAGCATACGGCTGTGGGCGTTTCATCACCCCACGGGATGAGTTTCTGGGCCGCGATGTAGCTGAATTCGGCAAGTATGCTCCAATCCGGAGCGAAATCAGGGCCAGGGAGCATCTTCATAGGACGGGTGCACCCTTAGAAAGGACGCCAGCTGGCCTCAACCGGGAGGCAGTTATTGGGAATCAGAGGAATCGAGAATCGGCCCTTCGGCCGCAACTCGGGACTCAAGCGGCTATTCTGCACCGCGCTTCAACTCCATCGGTGTCTTAGGATGAGAGCTTTCCTAGTCGGTGGAACCAGGGCAGCGGTCAATTTCATTCTCTAGGAGGACCTACGATGAAGCTCCCAAGCATCTTCGTAGTCGGTCTACTCTCGATTCTTACTATGGGGTGTACGTCCACAGGCGGATGCGACATAGATTCGGAGGAGGCCAGGCAAATCCGCGAGCGAGCCCAGGCGAGGCTTGAGAAGGAAGCGGCTGCGCTTTCTGTGGCGACCAAGAGCATTGCGAACTCCCTGAAGGGCCTCGAGGAGGAAGAGCTAGCAGCTGTCGCCGCGTTGGTCCTGGTCTCCGAAAGGGTTGGAGCCCTCCAGGCAACGAGGATGGGGCGTGAGCTTGAGATCCCGGGCCGTTTCACGGCTGAACTCCAGGCTGTCTCCCCGATCCTGGGAAGGGCTAGCAACTCCTTCGTCTCTGCACTTCTAGCGTGTGCGGATGAGATGATCGCCTACGGCGTGGCCATGTCGGCGTGCCTCGAGGAGCATGAAGATGAAACGGAGTGTCCTGACGTCTGGGTCGCGGATGCGAACTTGATGGACTGCCAAATGGACCAACTGATGAAGACGCGTGTCTTCGTCGTGGACCTCTTTCAGAAACTCGAGCCGCCGAAACCTTTTCCCTGGCCTTTCGAGTAACGGCTGCCGACAGTCGGAGGACGAAGGCTCTCTGGCTGCGCGTAACGTGGCGTCCTGTGAAGATGCTCGCCAGGCGGAGATCGCCCCTGGAACCCATGATGCCGGTCGGAGAAGGACATCTTGGGCCCCTGGATTGGGATCCAGCGCTCTGGATGATGGGCGGATCCTGGACCTCGAAGGGGGCGGATGAGTTTCTGGGCGGCGAAGTAGCCGAATGTGGCGTCTGTGTACAATTGCGAAGCGGAATCGAAGCCTTGGAGCATCTTGAAATTCGTCATGCCGCCTGCGGCGACGCCCAGAAACTACGAAACTGCTCCGACGACTTTCAAAGCAGGAGGGGGTTTTGATAGGCCGCGGTTGTTTTATCAACCACACTACATCGCCTTCTCGAGCTGCATATCGTCGATGATGATATCAATTGGCTTCCCCTCGTCTTTCCAGAACCGAATCCACTGGATGTTGCTCCATGCGGGCTTTCCTTTCTTACGGAAGCGGCTGCCCCGCCCCTGGAGCGGGATCCGGATTTGCTTCCATCCTGTCCAGTCGATATTGTTCCAGGCCTCGAAGAAGTGATCATTATCAGTCACGCAGTCGATGGTGAGTCGCCCCCCCTTCTCCTCGGCGTAGATCCAGAAGGACAGGCTCTCGTACGGGGTCCAGTCGCTCACGTCGAAATGGAATTGGAGCTCTTCTTCCCTCCGGGACTCTGTCTTCCAGCGAAGGCCGTGCCCTTCCTCCTCTCCGCGGTTTCGAACCGGGACGATTTCCGTGTCACGGCCGTAGTCATCCGAATCCGCCTCCTCGAAGTCGTCGATCACGTAGATGACGTCCTTCCGAATCGCCGCTCGAAGCTCCTCCGCCCTCTCCCGAAGCTCTTCGTTCTCCCCGTACTTCTTGAGGAAGTGCCGGAGCTTCCCGAGCAGCTTGCCGGGCCGAGTCTTTCCCCGGCGGGCCTTCGAGACTTTCTCCCACTCCTTCTCACCTTTGACCCTGAGGAGGAGGGCATCGGCCTCTTCCCTCTGTTCCCCCTTCACCAGGAGCCGTAACTTGCGGATCGCGGAACCCGCCTTCGTCCAGTCCTTCTCCTTAATCCGCTGCTCGATCTGATTCTTGAGGTCCTTGATCTTCGCGTCTCTAGCCTCTTCCTGAGCGGTCACGCCCCCGACCAAGACCACGATAAACGCTCCGACAAGGCACGCGCACACCATCCTCATGGCTCACCTCCAAGACATGTGTTCCTCACCCTTCTAGCCGGGATTTCCCAGATGGGCCGCACCGGGCCCATGCACAAGCCTATTGCAGTGTCTCCTGCCACGCGAATCAAGGGCGAAGCCAGGAAGGCTGCCTTCGAAGCCTGTCCATCCGAGTAATCCCATCCCGCGCTATCGAGTTGACCTTCCGCCGGCGACCGGCCCTGGAACCCATGATTCCGGTCAGAGAAGGACATCTTGTGCCCCTGGATTTGGACCCAGCGCTTTGGAGGAGCAGTGGATCCTAGGATTCAAAGGGGACGGATGAATTTCTGCGGGGAGGTGTAGCCGAATTTTGCGCCTGGGCGCCAACCCTCGAGCGACTCGAGGTCTCGGGGCGTTTTGATAGGACGACCTTGGCGCAAAAGCCCGCCCATTTTCCGGCAAGATGCTCGGCGCCGGTCAAGAAGTCCGACTCAGAGACGGCCGACGGGCCCTAACCCTACAATTCCACCTTGCTGTAAGTCCTTGTCGGGCAAGCGCGCTGGAATTATTCGCATGGACACGTGAGTGTTGCACTAATGCCTAGTGCTGCGCCGCCTATCATCAGCAAATGCCTCGAATACTAATCCCTGAGTGAAGGGGATCACCGGCAGCACTAGATCGCCTCTTGGTAGAAGTGCTTGGAACGGTATTCTGAGGGAGCGCCGTCTGGAAACGAAATAATGCCATTCACAGCCTGCGTAGCGCCAAGCATACACGCTGAAGCGCTTGTACTTGAAGCTATAGGGAGGAGTAACTGCCTCAAGCTGAACGGTCCCCTCGTGATCTACGGTGAGCAGCCCGCCGAACGGATAATGGTGCTGGGGGCCAGGATCGCCGCAGAGTAGCATCTGGCGAATTCTACTAGAATGAGAGCCGAGAGAGACATCTGGGTAGACCCTTGACGAGGCTCCGGCGCGCCAGAGTACGGAGAGATGGAATAGCTTGAATTTGGCGTAGTCAATGCTGCCCACGACGAACTCTCGACGTCTGACAGTACGCGGCAGAGCTGGCTTGTCGTACCAGAACGCTTTGAAGTAGGACTCATAGACGTTGATGACCTGCTCGCATTCCGGGCACAGGAGCTTCTCCCTGAGACCCTTCTGAACATATTTGGGGCCCTTCCCACTAGTACTGATTATCCGGGCGCGCCCCTTTGAATCGTACATCGGACGATAGCAAAACTCAGGAACGATGTGAGAGTTGCACAGGGGCCGTACAGCACGGCAGAGGGCGCACCTTCCCTGTGACACTGGCATGGTTAGCCTCCATTCGCGCGCCGTTGTATCTGCCGCGCCAACTCAGTCATCAGGTAGCCGTCCGTGCGCAGCGGTGCTCCCTCGGCGTCCGGACTTTTTTCAGCTTGCTCGGGCGTAGGTCCATAGAGCTTGAAATCCTGTCCGCAACGTTCGCGCTAGCGGCATGTGGGCTCGCCAAAGGCGGGGCGTGTGAACCTGGATCCTATACCGGCACCGTCTCGCCGCGCAAGGAGTAGGCGGTGCCACCTGGCTAGGTCAAGGGCGTCTTGATAGTCTTCATGCCGCCTGCGGCGACACCCAGAAATCGCAAGAGTGATCCGATCTGTGAGCCGCCCTGGCGGCCCACAGAAGACACCCCGAAGACTTTCAAAGCAGGACGGCCACCCACAGAACACCGGGGAAGAAGAAGGCAAAGAAGGCTAGCAAGCGGAATTCGTGAAGGCAGAAGTAGGCAAGTCAAGACCCTCTCAACGGGCCTTGCCCTTTCCACCGCCGCCCCCGAAGAGTCCGAAGAATCCGAACAGTGCAACCGCTGCCAACCCCACTACTGCGATCTTGCCCCACGGAACGCTCACGGGCTTCTTGATCCCAAAGCGGTCTGAAAGCACAGTCTCGATTATTCGGCGAACCTGTCCACACGATGAATATCTCAGATCGACATCGGCCGTCATACCCTCGATCAGGACATCAATCTCAATCGGGATTCGCTCGTCAAAGTGAGATGGTGCATTGGACGCTCCCCCCGCCGCTCGACCGGGGGTTTCACCCACCAAGAGCTCGAACAAGATTATTCCTAGGGAATAGATGTCAGCTGCTGGCGAGCCTTTCCCGGTTTCCCACTGTTCTGGTGCGCAATATCCGGGGGTCCCGAGTCCACCACCCTGGGTCAGTTCTGCGGATTGGCGGTTTATGAATTCTCCGAACCCAAAATCTGAAAGCACGAATTCGCCATTCTTGTCTAACAGGATGTTCTCGGGCTTAAGATCTCTGTGATGGACGCCATTTCTGTGAGCAACTGCTAGTCCTTCAAGAACTCCCAGAACCAGCTGAAGGGCATCAGAGGGGCTGACGACATTACGCTTTCGTCGAAGATATTCCAAGCGGTCTCGAAGAGACCCCTTGGGGAAGAATGGCATGACGTAGAAGGGCGGAGAGTGCTCCAGGTTGTAGTGAAGGATTCGTACGATTCGCTTCGACTGGAGACGCTTGGTTTCCTCAATCTCTCTCCGGAACCGGGTCAGGGCAACTGGGCTCCAGTCGTTCATGAGGTACTTCACGGCGACCAACTGGTTTGTATCACTGTCCGTGGCGAGTTCTACATGACCAAATCCACCCTCACCAAGGGTGCGCACTTTATGAAACCGCTTGCGTACCATTCTCAGCATCCTAGACCGGAGTCCACAGAGGTCTTCTCGGATCACCTGATCAGGGAACGCTCCAGGGAGCCATCATCAAGCATACACGCGTGCCCTGACATGGATTCGCAAGTCGTCGGAGGCCGTGCGATTGATTCCTGCCTCCGCACGGCGGAGTATCCTCAACAGACAACGGACCACTGAACCCGATTGGGCCGATGGCCTAAGAGTCAGCGTAAGAACTTGGCGTCATCTGCGTGCCTTTCCTGGCGACGGGCGCCCTTGCACTGACGCGTCTCGTCGGAACGGGGAACTGCGTCCACCGTCGCCACCGCCCGAGGCGGAGTGGATCGATGCACATCGAAACTGGGCAGGGAGAGATTAGATTCGCACCGGACAATCAGTCCCGCGCGCGACCCGCGAGATCCGGGAGGGCCACCAGGAGGCCCATCGGGGGGCATTTCGGTTCGCGGAGGGTCGCGCGGGGGAGTGCTCCGTCGCGAACCACTGACGAGGTTAAGTCGCTGCTACTGAATACCTTGAATGCGTAAGCTGTTGACGTGAAGCAGGCTAGAGGTAATCGGCCTTCAGCGTGCCACAGAGGATTTTGAATCCCGCGCGTCTGCCAGTTTCTCCACTTCGGAACTTCTTGGGGCGTAAGCACTTACGTGATCCGGATGGTACCGGATGATGGGGCTGGTGTCCATAAAGGTGTCCATCGTTCGCAGGGCCCTGAGACTGACTGGGCTGTGACTACTACCTGCGAAGTCTGCCCATACTCGCCAAGGGAGGTCTCAAGACGCCGGGAAGCCGTGAGTACGTCCAGTTCTACGATGGTGTTGTAGCGCTTGAAGACGGCAGTCGTCTTGTGTTCCGGGATGGGCATGATCGTGAAGTAGTCAATCCCGGCTCGGCGTGAATTTGTTATGTAGAGGTGGACGTCGGCGTGGAAGTCAAGCAGGTTGCCGAACGTCTGGATCGCGGCGACGCCTCCCGGAACGGCAAGACCTGCACCGCCCTCCGTCTCACGGCCCGGATCTCCTCGACCCTCCCGGCGCGCGCGTATTCGGTAGACATGGCGAGCGCAATCGAAACGCTGGACGGGGATCGGGACAACCCGGAGGCTTTCTTGACCGGCCAGGCTCCACTCAGTTAGTATATTGTTCCCGGCGCAGGGGGGTCGCGCTGGCTTCCGTATACAGCCTGAATACCTTCGCAGGGAGGTGCGACATGGCTCGGATCGAGGGATTTGCCGTTGCCGTCAGTGTCGCGTTCGCGCTGGCCGTGAGCGGTTGCGGGAAGGGTGGGGGCAGTAAGCGCACAGTGCCCGCCCCCTCCGCACCGATGGGCGTGAGCGCCTCCTCGCAAGACTCCGGACAGGTCACGGTGGCCTGGGGTCCCGTCACCGGGGCTACATCGTACAACCTTTACTGGTCCACTTCGCCCGGAGTCACGAAGGCCGAGAACCGGTTCGCCGACGTGACCTCCCCCTTCCTCCACGACAGTCTCGTTAACGGCTCGGCCTACTACTACGTGATGACCGCGCTCCTCGGAACGCGGGAGAGCGCGGAGTCGACCCAGGTCTCCGCGATGCCGCTCGACGCCCCGACGGGGCTTGTCGCCGCGAGCGTAGGCGCCCAGGTCACGCTCGACTGGAACCCGGTCCTCGGGGCAACATCGTACGACGTCTACTGGTCCACCAGTCCCGGGGTCACCAGGGCGACGGGGACTCCGATCACCGGAGCGAGCCCGCCCTACCTCCATACGGGCTTGACCGCCGGGCAAATCTACTACTACGTCGTCACGGCGACGAATTCGGTCGGCGGCGGCGCGGAGAGCACGGAGTCCTTGGAGGTCTCGGCGCTGCTGGTCCCCGCGCCGATCGGGGTGACCGCCACGGCGGGCTCGACGGAGGTGATCCTGGACTGGAATCCGGCGCCTGGAGCGACTACCTACAACATCTATTGGTCGACGGAGCGAGGGGTCACGAGGGCCACGGGGAACCAGATCCCGGGCGTCCCCCCCGGCTACCTCCACGGGGGGCTCACGAACGGCATCACCCTTTACTATGTCGTGACCGCTTCCATTGCGGCCGGCGGAGGCGTGGAGAGCGCCCAATCGGCCGAGGTGTTCGCCACGCCCGACACGATCGGGGTCCTCGACCCCTCGTTCAACGGGCAGGGGTGGGTCACCCATAGCGGCACGCCGGGAGGAGGAATCGACTCCGGCAACGACATCGCTCTGGACTCCTCCAACCGGATCCTCGTCGCCGGCGTCAGCGACGCGAACCCGGCAGGCATGTCGCCAAACCCGGACATGGCGATCTGGAGGTTCAATTCCGGCGGCTCAATCGATACGACCTTCGGGGCGATGGGCTTCGTCGTGTACGACAATTCTAACCTCGACAGGGTCAATGCCCTCGCCAGGGATGCCTTGGAGAGAATCCTTGTGACCGGGACTACCCGAGCTCCGAGTAACCAATCAGGCATGGCCATCTTGCGGTACGACTCGACCGGCGCGCTCGACACGACATTCGGGGCGGGAGGCCTCGTCATCAGCGACAACGCAGCGGGCGGGATCGGTACTGACATCGGCTACGGGATCGCAGTCGACGCGTCTGGGAGGATCCTCGTGGCCGGGACTAGCCCAAATCCAGACAACTCGTCCGACATGGTCATCTGGGGGTACGACTCGACCGGGACCCTGGATATGACGTTCGGCTCGGGAGGCCTGGCGATCTACGTCGGCTCAGGGCCCTTCCCCTCCGATGAAGGCTTCGCCCTGACCCTCGATCCCTCGGGGAGGATCCTCGCCACGGGCCGCACCCTAGCCTCGATCCCGACGCCGTCGAACAACATGGCGCTCTGGCGATACGACTCGACCGGGATGCTGGATCCGACCTTCGGCACAGGAGGCGTGGTCTCCCACGATGGGGCCGCGGGCGGGGGTGGCAACGACTTCGGGCAGGTCGTGACCGTGGATCCCTGGGGCCGGATCCTCGTGGCCGGGTACAGTGACAGCACCCCGACGCTCAATGAAGATCTCGCCATGGCGATCTGGAGGTACGACGCGACCGGGACGCTGGACGCGACGTTCGGGACCGGAGGCGTGGCCGTCGACAATGATCCCGTGTTCGTCGGGAGCCGAGATAGACCGAATGGGATCGTCGTGGATGGGTTCGGCAGGATCCTCGTCGCTGGAACCGCCAACGATCCAACGGGGATCGACCAGCGGATGGTCGTCTGGCGATTCCATTCTACGGGAGTCCTGGACAGGACCTTCGCCTCGGGCGGGATCTTCGTTCACGATGGAGGCCTCCTCTTCGCTACCGGGCAGGGGATCACCCTGGACGCCCTGGGCAGGATCCTCGTGGTCGGCTCAACGGCCGATCTCTTTGGCGGGGAAATGGCGATCTGGCGGCTCAAGTAAGCGTCCCCCGGACCCATTTGAGGGAGGTGGGATATGAAGCGGGTTGTGAGCTCGAGCTTGGCTATCGTTGTAACGGCGGCCCTGGCCCTCGGGGTCACCGGGTGCGGCGGAGGCGGAAGTAGCAACAAAGCGACGCCGCGTCCTGCTGCACCGACGGGGGTCGGCGCCTCTTCGCAGGACTCCGGCGAGGCCATCGTGACCTGGACCCCGGTCACGGGGGCGGCCACGTACAACATCTACTGGGGGACCTCCTCCGGCGTCACCAAAGCGACGGGGATGCAGATCGCGGGCGTGACGTCGCCCCATCTCCACACCGGGCTTACCGACGGGACGATCTATTACTACGTGGCGACCGCGCTCGCAGGGGCACGGGAGAGCACCGAGTCGACCGAGATCTCCGTCCTACCAGTGGCCGCTCCAACCGGCGTCTTGGCCACAACAGCGTTGCCCTCCAGGATCACGATCGATTGGAGCCCCGTGGCCGGGGCGATCTCCTACTACATTTACTGGTCGACCTTGCCGGGGGTGACGAAGGCGACGGGTACCCCGATTCCCGAGGTCACCGCTCCGTTTGTTCACACGGGGCTCGTGAACGGGACTCCATACTACTACGTAGTCACCGCCCTGAATCCGGTCGGGGGCGGGGCGGAGAGCACGGAATCGGTCGAAGTCTCGGCGACGCCTCTCGAGCCGCCGACGGGAGTCCTGGCCACCGGTGCGACCTCGCAGGTCAGCATCTATTGGAATCCCGTGGCGGGGGTGTCGTCCTACAACCTCTACTGGTCCACTGCCCCAGGGGTCACGAAGGCGACCGGCACCCAGATCCCAGGTATCACGACGGCTCCCTACCCCCACAACGGCCTGGCGAATGGCACGACCCACCATTACGTCGTCACCGCGGTGATCGGGGCAGACGAGAGTGTGGAGTCAGTCGAGGCCTCCGCCACGCCGCTCGCTGCGCCGACCGGCGTCTCGGCCGCCGCGGCGGCGATCGACAAAGTCACCGTGGACTGGAGTCCCGTGACCGGGGCGACGTCGTACAATCTCTACTGGTCCGACGCACCCGGCGTCACCAAGATGACCGGGATGCTCATCCCTGGGCTGACCGCCCCCTATCTCCATATGGGCTTGACCACCGGGCAAACCTACTACTACGTCGTCACTGCGACGAATCTGGTCGGAGGCGGCGCGGAAAGCACCGAGTCGGCCGAGGTCTCCGCTATTCCCGGGAACTTCGGAATTCTGGACTTCACATTCGGAGGTCAAGGTTGGGTCGTCCACGACAGCGCGGCGGGGGGGGACTCCGGTGATTCCGGGCGGGCCATCGCCCTGGACGCCTCGGGCCGGATCCTGGTGAGCGGGCACAGCTCGAATGGGACCAACTTCGACATGGTGATCTGGCGCTACGACTCGACCGGGGTTCTGGATGCGACCTTCGGCGTGGGAGGCATCGTCGTCCATAACGACGCGGCGGGCGGAAACCTCAATGATTTCGGGGAAGGCATCGCCCTGGATGCCTCGGGCCGGATCCTGGTGAGCGGTACCAGCTGGAATGGCTCCAACCGCGACATGGTGACCTGGCGCTACGACTCGACCGGAGTTCTGGATGCGACGTTCGGCGTGGGGGGCATCGTCGTCCATAACGACGCGGCGGGCGGAAACCTCAATGATTTCGGGGAAGCCATCGCCCTGGATGCCTCGGGCCGGATCCTGGTGTGCGGTAACAGCTGGAATGGCGCCAACAGCGACATGGTGATCTGGCGCTACGACTCGAGCGGGGTTCTGGATGCGACCTTCGGCGTGGGAGGCGTCGTCGTCCATGACAACGCGGCGGGCGGGAACTCCGATGATGGGGGGCGGGCCATCGCCGTGGATGCCTCGGGCCGGATCCTGGTGAGCGGCACCAGCTGGAATGGCGCCAGCCGCGACATGGTGACCTGGCGCTACGACTCGGCCGGGGTTCTGGATGCGACCTTCAGCTTGGGAGGCGTCGTCGTCCATAACGACGCGGCGGGCGGAAACCTCCATGATCACGGGGAAGCCATCACCCTGGACGCCTCGGGCCGGATCCTGGTGAGCGGGTTCAGCTGGAATGGCGCCAACTACGACATGGTGACCTGGCGCCACGACTCGACCGGGGTTCTGGATGCGACCTTCGGCGTGGGAGGCGTCGTCGCCCATAACGACGCGGCGGGCGGAAACTTCAATGATTACGGGGAGGCCATCGCTCTGGATTCCTCGGGCCGGATCCTGGTGAGCGGGTACAGCTGGAATGGCGCCGGGAACTCCGACATGGTGACCTGGCGCTACGACTCGACCGGGGTTCTGGATGCGACCTTCGGCGTGGGAGGCGTCGCCGTCCATAACGACGCGGCGGGCGGAGACACCGATGATCAAGGGTGGGCCATCGTTCTAGATAACTTGGACCGGGTCCTCGTGACCGGGCAGAGCGGGAATGCCACCTTCGACACGGACATGGTCATCTGGCGCTTCAATTAGGGGAAGGCGCTGACTAATACGCATCTCTCACTGCTTGCGGCCTGATTCAGGTTGGTGTTTGTCGCCATTGCCGGAAGCGCCCTGGTCAGCCTCTTCTCGGCGTCACGGCTTCCAGGTACTGTGCGCGACTCGACTGCAATGGAGCCAGATCAGCTCGATGCTCTAGCGATGGTCTGAGTCTATCCGTATGAATATGGCTTCAACGTCGCCTTTGTCTTCCTCGGCTTGCACCTATTCTGCCTTGGTTACCTGATTCTCAAGACGGATTACGTCCCTCGAGTGCTGGGCGTCCTGTTGGTGGTTGCATCAGCGGGATACTTCATAGACAGTTTCGCAAGTGTGGTTTCTGCCGGCTACGCCGACAACCAGGCGTTGTTCATGCCTTTTGTTGCCGTGCCCGCCCTCATCGCGGAGTACTCCCTTGCCTTCTGGCTCTTGATCAAGGGTGGAAAGGGCGAGCGGCGGCTCAGACCGGAAAACGCTCGCCTTCGGAATGGCACCGAATCGGGGATAGGCTGAGAGTCAGGGTCACTTCTCATCTTATCTGGGCGGTCTGATAGTAACCCCGCCGGAGCGCCCCCCACCGTGCCCCCGCAAACCCGGGGCGAGAAGGACCAGAATTTTGCGTACCTCCCAGGGTACACATCTTCCGGCGAGATGGGGCGCGATAGCGCGCGGTCCGGCGCGCTCAGGCGCGTTGTGCAAAACGCGTAACCCCTTGAGTGATGGACGGATGTGTATGCCGAAGGAGGGACTTGAACCCTCACTCCCGGTTATGGGAACGGGATTTTGAATCCCGCGCGTCTGCCAGTTCCGCCACTTCGGCATTGGTTGGACAGCATTAGTTTACCGCGGATCGATGAAGCGTTTCAAGGAGCCTCGTCACCTATCGGGGCACCTTGACATTGCAAGGCCGGATCGTGATGGGAGGGTGAGGTCGCATTTCGGTTGGTACCGACGGTATAGATAGGTCAGCCCTCTCCGCCGACTCTCTACGACCAGAGCGAAATGCTCGCATGAAAAAAGGACGGCTCGGGGCAACAGCCCCGAGCCGCCTGTGCATCAGGTTCGATTTCGTTGAATCCGGCTAGTTGTGGATTCTCACGAAGAGCCGTCGATCCCCGTCAGAGTCATTACGGCGCCAGAAGATGAGCGCTCTTGCGGTCTCTCCCTCGAAGTTCCCTTCGGGCGGGGCGAAAGAGTCGAAGGCCCTGACCTGCCTGAAGAAGGAGTTCTCGCCGCTGTCGTTATCCACGATCAAGTCCGCCGCGTCGCGCCAGCGATCGTTCGATCGGGTGTATTCGTTGTAATAGAGATGGCCCCCTTGACTGATGTATATGGCGGCGCCCGCGGACGAGCCGCCACTCGTCGTGATGTTGTTGAAGCTGGCGTCCACTCCCTGGCCCGTATCCACCGTGTGTATCTGGCCGAACTGCATGGCCGTGAAGGGAGTGGTCGTGTCCAGCTTGTCGAAACGGATCGCCCGGAGGGCGATCGAGGAGGCGGGCTGCCCTGCAGAAACCGATCTCCGATCCTCGAGGAAGAAGACGAGGTGCACGGCGCCGGCTGGGTCTTCCCTCCCCAGGGTCAATGCCCGTAGGTCTCCGCGGATCTGAAGCCCGAGGGTGTTGAGATCCAGCTCCCCGGAGACGGAGAGCCCGTCGAAGTTGCGGCCCTTCAGACGGAGATTGGGAATCGTCGTGTCGAAGGGATCTGGCGTCCAGTCCTGGTCTCTCCAGTAATAGACGACGGCGCCACCGTTGCCGTTATCCAGCACCTCCGTCCGGGCATTGATATCGTTCGAGCTGAAGAAGACACCTTGCTGGAAATCTCCCAACGAATCACGGCGGACCATCCCGGTGGCCGGGGCAGGCTGGTTCTCGAACTGGACGATGAATAGCTCGTCCCTGTCGTCGCTGGCCAGGCCGTCCTCGAACTCCTGGTAGACCAGATGCATGTGATCGTTGTCGCTCTGGACGCCCGTTCGGCGGACACCGGTGGCGGACGTCTCGTCCGGCGGGAGAGTGGGCCCTCCCAGCTCGTCCTGAAAGACGAAGCCGGTCACGCCCCAGTCCGTCGAGGGCTCTGACGCCTCGAGGGGCTGGGTCGGGAGGGAGTTGCTTATCGATCCCGGAGGAGGAGTGCCGCCTATCTTGTCCGTGACGTAGCGCACGACGTACAGATTGTTCCAGAAGTTGGAATCCTCCTGCAGGAACGCGATCAGGATGTAATCGTTGTCACGTGAGATCCGGGTATCGACCTCCAGGACATCCTGCTGAAATGTCGGAGAGACTCCCGTCAGGTCGATCTGGGAGCGGTCCTGGGCGCTGAAGGCGGAGCCTGCGGTGGTCGCGCCCGGGTCGAATCGAGTGATGAAGAGGTCGTCGTCGCTATCGCCCGCGTTGACGATGTTGTGGCCGAAGATCGCCACCGTCCGGCTCAGATTGTGGTCACGACCGTAGATGATCGGGTCTTCCCAGAAGAAGGAACTGGCGAAGTTCGTCACGTCGTTGGCCGGGCTCACCTCGGCGGCATTCGGGAGAAACTGTCCGCTCGTGAAGTCCCCCACGTAGTGGGAGTACTGGAGGACCGTGTCGACGACAAAGGAAGTCGTGTCGAACTCTTCGATATAGAAGAAGACGCTGTTCTCGTACGTCCAGAACGTCCCGCTCACTACCTCGGTCTGGTTATCGACGAACGATCCCCCCTGGTTCTCCTGGGAGTTCACGTCCGTATTGATCCGCTGGGCCGGGCTCCAGCTCGGCGGGGTGGCTGTCATGTCCAGACGGGACCAGTACATATGGGTGTCCGTCGTATCGCTGGTGGCGGTGAGGTTGACCTCGTCTCGCTGGGCCCAGACGGCCACGAAGTAGTCGGAGAAATCCGTGGCGTTGAAGTTGTTGCCGCCATTACGGAACTCGGCTTGGCCATGGAGGCCGTCCGAGACGACCCCGAAGGCCCGGACATCGTCCGCCCAGTCGTTGTTGGTATCGTTCGTCGTCGTGTTGTCCCCATCGTCGGTGTCCACGATGTTGGCCATCCCCGGCCTCCAGTTTCCGCTGGAATCGTGGGAGCCGAAGCCGTGGGCGTCGGATGCGGAGCCGGCGCGGGAGACATCGAAGTAGGCCGAGAAGAGCCGGATGTTGGAGTCGTCCTCGTTGTTCGGCCCCGAGTCGTCCGTGTCCCTTCTGTCAAAGAGGATGATGGCATCGCCGTTCCTCGAGGAGGCGGTGTTCCCCGCCACACCGGACGGCGCGTAGAACATTACCACCGTCTTGTTGATGGACGGCCTGTGGTTGAAGTCCCCCTGCTTCCCGCTCGACGAGATCGCCACGATCTCCACAGGGGGGGTCACGGTGCTCCCGTTGAAGTAGGAGGCCCACAAGGAGTCGAGGGCCCCGTCTGCCGTGACGAAGAGGATGATCGCGCGGTTCGAGCGTGACGAATGATACACCCGCGGCCCTCCCACAATGTTCTCTGCGTTCTGGCTGAAGGCGAAACCGTCATCAGCGAGGTTGCTGTCGGCAACGTCGTTGCCGGGAAAAGAGCCTGCCAGGCGTGCGGATCCTATGATGATGGTGTCACCGTCATCTCCACAGCCTGCCATCAAGACGAGGCTGATGACGAGCATGCAAAGCGTCCCTAACCGCATGTTTCCCATTATCTGTCTCCTTCTAGGAATGGTCTGGGTAGGGGGTCTCCCCAGAGCCCTTCCTCTTCCCGATTTCAGAATGATTCACCCCAGTGTTGAGACGGAGATTCTATTCGTTCGCCGCCGCCGATCAAGGACTAATGTCGCTCCCATCGCCAGTGCGGCCGTACGTCCCTTCTCGGGCCTAGCACGGCAGTTCCCGGTGGGGGGGCGATCTGGAAGAGAGGCCGGGGCCGTTCCGTGCCCCGAGGATGGCCCTATTGATAATGGAAGCGCCACTGGAATAGAATCGGCGCCTTGGGGGGGACCTCCTCACCCTGAGGGGTCCGGGTTCAAGACAATTCATCCAGGACGCAGTTAGCGCAGTCGATGCGCGGTCGCGCCCTGAATCACTGGAGTGGATGCATGTCCCATCGGACGAATGCACGTCGATCTGGGCCTGTCGTGGTCTTTCTTCCAGGTCTCCTGGCATGCTTGCTTCTCGGCACGGGAGGCTGCGCCTACGTGGGGGCCGCCGTAGCCTTGTCCCTGGCGGGATCGAGCGATGGAGGGCGCGAAACCACGGCCCAGGCGCCACCGGTGGTCCTCTTGAACCCGATTCCCGTGCGCCAGTTCGGCGACGTTCAGGTCGACTACACCCTCTCTGACGCCAACGGCGATCCCGCGGACATCCAGGTCGACTTCTCTACGGACGGCGGCCTCACGTACGGTCCCGCCACGGAGGGCCCTGGAAGTGACGGGACCCTTGGCCTCGCGGCTCCGGCCACGGGCATGGCCCATCTCTATGTCTGGGACTCCGGCGCGGACATCGGCACCGCGGTCCAGACGCAGACCCGGATCCTCTTCACCCCGACCGGTCTGGGAGGCTCCGGGACCCCGTCGGAATCGAACGAATTCATCGCGGGGAACGATTCTCCCGTGATCAGCGTCACGAGTCCCGGTCCATCCTCCCAGCTCGTCGCGGTCGAGTACTTCCTTCTCGACTCGACTTCGGACACGTGCTCCATCCTGGCAGAGTACAGCATCGACGGGGGCGTCAGCTTCCTTCCCGCGACCATCGCAGTGGGGAATACATCGAACCTCGACTCCCTCGACACCGGCATCGGGATGATGCACCGCCTCGCCTGGAACTCCCTGATGGACCTTGGCCAGATCGTCGAGCCCGCGGTCATGTTTCGTATCGAGCCCTCCGATCCCTTCCAGACCGGAACCGCCCAGCAGGTCACCTTCGACGTCACGAACAACGACAGCCCCTTGGCTTTCCTCGATCCTGTCGATCGCCAGGACGGAAACGTGACCATAACCTTCATCCTCGTGGACCCCGACGACGACCTCATCGATGTGACCTTCGAGTACTTGCCGGCAGCGGGGCCGCCCTGGCTGGCGATGTCCCTCACGCCTGCGAGCGTCACGACGATGCTCGCCTCGAATATATCGGGGGTGAGCCACTCCGTCGCCTGGGACAGCCCGACCGACATCGGGGCCGGGGCGGCCACTGTGGACATACGGGTCACCCCCGACGACGGAGTCAACCTGGTGGCCCCTTTCGAGCTCCTGGGCATCGTCGTGGGCAACGACGCCCCGGTGATCCTCTCGATCGATCAGCCCCTGATTGGGGATACTCGTACGGAAGGGATCATCACCGTGATCCTCCAGCTATCCGACACGACTTCGGACCCGGTGGATCTGGAGATCGAGTTCTCCACGGACGCAGGGCTCACCTTCTCTCCGGCAACGATCAACGTGGGACTTCTCAACGGAGTCCCCTCATCTCCCGCGGGCATCGAGCAGCGCCTGTCATGGGACACCTTCGCCCCCGGCAACATCGGGATCAACAACCTTGCGGTCGACCTGCGCATGAGACCGAAGGACACGGCGATCGGGGTCGACGAGTTTGGCGCCTGGGTGAACACGGGGGACTTCAACGTCAACAACAGTGGCGTCCCTGTGGCCTTCGTCGCCTCCCCGCTCCCGAACGCGATCGTCGCCGGGGATGTCACGATTTCCTACCTTCTATTCCAGCCCAACGGCGCCATGCTCGGCATCGAAGTCTTCTACTCCACGGACAACCTTAGTTTCCTCACCGCTACGGAGAGAACAGGGCTTCCCAGTGAAGGGACGGTGAACCTCTCTTCCGCTATCGACGGAGTGAACCACATCTTTGTCTGGGACAGCGTCGCGGATCTCCCCGGGAACGAGGGAATGGTCTGGCTGCGCATCCATCCCATGGACGCGAGTGGGGCAGGGATCGTCCATACCATGTCGGCCCCCTTCCTGGTGAACAACAACTTCGAGCCCGAGGCCTTCGTGGACACGCCGCCCAGTCCGCAGATCACCGGGACCGTCGCCATCGACTACGCCCTGGCGGACGCAGAGGGGGACACTGTGGAAGTTCTGGTGGAGTACTCCACCGTGGGCGGGGCCCCCATGTCCTTTCAGCCCGCGACGGTCATCAGCACCGACATGGGGGTCATCGGGGGCGCCAGTTCGGAGATCATCTCGGGCCTCAGCTCCGCGGCTGCAGGCATCGGCCATGCCCTGGAGTGGGATGCCGCGGGAGACGGGGTGGCCATCGCGGCCGCGGAGAATCTTGTCGTGGTGCGCATCACTCCGCGAGACGATCCCCAGGATCCGCTCGGCCTCGGAAACGCCGGGCGGACCGCGGAGTTCACCGTGGACAACACAGATCCACCCATCGCTTCGGCCCTTCTCAACACCTCGAACGCCGGCGTGATCACGTTCGACTACACCCTTGCTGATACCGAGTCCAACCTCATCACCGTCAGAGTGGAGTACTCCACTTCCGGCGGGGTGCCCGGATCGTTCCTGCCGGCGATGATCCCGAGCGCGGATGGCCCCATCATGGGTAACGAGATCCAGGATCTTTCTTCATCACCCGCCGGGGTTCCACACACATTCGACTGGGATTCCAATTTCGACATAGGCCGGACAGACATCACGGGGTCGAACGTCGTCATCCAGGTGACCCCAACGGACTCGAAGATCGGCACGAGCGCCTCCGCATCCCTCGATGTGCTCAACAACGATGCCCCCGAGGTCCTCGTCAACGACGTCAACGGGCTTCAGACCGGAGACGTTACCGTGGCCTATCGCCTGCGAGATACGTTCAGCGATACCTGCTCCATCATGCCGCAGTACAGTCTCGACGGTGGGCCCTTCGTCGACGCCACGCCAAGCCCCACCAGCGAACCGACTTCCGGGCTCTCGTCCGGTCCTCCCGGTCAGGAACCGGGACATCTCTTTACCTGGGACTCCAGCGCGGATATCAGCACCACAAGGTTCATGAGCGTCGTCATCCAGATCCGGGCGAATGACGGTATCGCGGACGGACCGTTCCAGATGACCAGCCCGTTCGGTGTGGACAACTCCATCACTGCCGACCTGATCTTGGGCCAGGAGACATTCACACAGGGCCCCACCGACGGAAGGGGCCTCGCATCCTCCGGCAATGGAGGGGGCAGTGATTCGTTCGCCGGGGGGGCGACGATTCACTATGACGGCTCAAATCTCTACGTCGCCGATAGGGCCAATGGCCGCGTCCTGATCCTCTTCGATATCCCCACTTCGACCTTCCAGACAGCGGATCGCCTGCTTGGCCAACCGGATTTCAGCACGAACGTCCCGAACTATCCCGACTTCACCGGCGCCTCGAGCCAGGGCATGTTCGACCCCCTGGGTGTCTATTCCGACGGGACGCGCCTGTATGTGGCGGATAGCTCGAATCATCGGGTCCTGATCTGGAACAGTATCCCCACGGCAAATTTTGCGCCTGCAGACCTCGTCCTGGGCCAGCCGGACAAGACCTCCAACGCGGCAAACCGGGGAGGCTCCCCCGCGGCAAATTCGCTGAACACACCCTATCGTGTCTCCGGTGACGGAACCCACCTCTACGTGAGCGATACGGAGAACCACCGCGTGCTCATCTACAACCTCCCCATCACAGTGGACGGTCAAGCCGCCGTCAACGTCCTCGGGCAGATAGATATGATGCAGAGCTCCCCGAACCAGGGTGGAATGCCGGCCGCCAATACCCTGAACAGGCCGAGGGGCGTCTATACGGACGGGACCAACATCTACGTCGCGGATTCGGAAAACCACCGTGTCCTGATATGGGCGATTCCGGGAGGGTGGACCGACGGGGACCCTGCCACGCGCGTCCTGGGCCAGGCCCTCATGTCTGACGGCAACCCCAACGATCCGTCTCGGGACTACGACACAATGGACTTCCCCTATGATGTTCACAATGACGGGACGAACACCCTCGTAGCGGATAGGAACAATAACAGAGTCCTCCTCTGGACGATGCCCATCACGGCGGATGGTCAGGCCGCAGATTTCGTCATAGGACAGGTCGACGGTACGAGCGGGAACTATCTGACGACACAGGAGGGTTTCTCGGAGCCCACGGGGGTCTTCTCCACGGCAAGCAAGATCATCATCCTCGAGCAGGGGAACAATCGCGTCATGATCTACAACTCGATCCCCACAGCAGACTATGCACCGGCTGACGTCGTCTTCGGGCAGGAGACCTTTGCCGAGGGAAGCACGAACCACCTGAAGCTCACCGCAAGCACCCTGCCGTTCGCCATGGGGCTCGACTCGGACGGCAACAGGCTCTTCGTATCCCAGTGGGACGATAATCGGGTCCTCGGGTGGAGCTCCATCCCGGATGTCAACAACAAGAATGCAGACCTCGTCTTCGGCCAGGTCAACTTTACCGACGGCGCCCGCAATACGACTCCCGATGGCCTCTTGAAATCCATGGACGTCGCTTACGACCCGGCCGGCGCCCGCCTGTTCGTCGCGGACACGGGCAACAACCGCATTGTCCTCTACAAGGAACCGTTCAGCGTTGGCCAGACCGGGGATGCGTTCCTTGGCCAGATGGATGGGATGTCCGGCGCCGCGGGCACTAGCGACCGCGAGCTGGACCGGCCGAGCAGCATTGCCTGGGACGGCTCCAAGCTCTGGGTAGCGGATTCGGGCAACAACCGGATCCTCCGGTTCTCGACTTTCGCGACGAACGATCCCGCCGACCGGTTTCTCGGCCAGGGAGATTTCATGACCGGGGTGGCCAATCACGACGGCACAGACTTGGTCGGGGATCGCTCCTTGAACTACCCAATCGGAATCGCCGTGACGGGCGGTGCCGTATCGGACGCGCTGATCGTGGCGGATACGGAGAACAATCGGGTCCTGATATGGAACTCCCTGCCTACCGGCGACGATGACCCCGCAACCCTCGTCCTGGGACAGGCGGACTTCACCTTGGGAGGATCTCCGGGTCTGGGACGAGCGGGCCTGAATAGGCCTGTTGGCGTGGAGGCGAAGGGGACCGGACTCTCTGACGCTCTCTACGTTGCCGATGGTGCCAACTTCCGGGCCCTGATCTGGGACAGCATCCCTTCTGCGGGGAACCACGGGGCGCCGGCAGACCGCCTCATCGGCCAACCCAACTTCCTGTCGGCAGCACCGAACGACGGTGGCGTCTCCAACCGAACGCTCTTCACCTTCCGATTCTGGTGCGTTGGGCCTGCGGAGGTGAGCCCGGGTGGTACGACAAAGCAGCTCTGGTTCCCCGACACCCTGAACAACCGCGTCCTCCGCTTCGACGTGACGCCGTAGATGGAACCGGAGGGTTTCCCCAGGTCCCCCTCCCCCGCGAAGGAGATCCTCTGCCGTGCCTGACTGGTTCCTGTACCTGGTCGTCGCGTTCAGCATCACGGTTACGTTGATTGTCATCGTGCTGGTGGCGGGTGTGTTCCGGGAGAGGGGGCGGACGAAGAAGCTACTGGCCACGGGAACGCCCGCGGAAGCCACGGTCCTGGAAGTTCGTCCGACGGGCGTCGAGGTCAACAGTGAGTTCGGGGTGCAATTGACCCTGGAAGTGAGCCCCCCCTCCGGCAGCCCCTACAAGGTGCAGCTCAAGGCCTACGTCTCACCCGTTCACATGCCCCGGGTCCAGCCGAACCAGAAGGTGCCGGTCAAGATCGATCCCGAGGACCCCGAGCACGTCGCCCTCGACCTGTAGGGGGACGAGACGTACTCCCGGGAAAGCGCCGTCAACATCTGGAGTGTCAACGTATGGCGTTGCTAGGAGGGGGATTCCGGAAACAGCCGCTTCAGCCTTTTGAGTCCCGCGCGTCTGCCAACTCCGCCACTCATCCTTGAGCTGCTTCAACCGTCGGATCTCGGGCACGCCCATGCCAACGTACTTCTTCCTTCAGCAGTAGAAAGTCTGATCCGAAATCCCAAGTTTTCGCACCAGCTCCTTCACCGGCGTCCCCGCCTCCGCCTGACGAAGCATGTACGCGATCTGCTCTTCCGAGTAGCGCTTCTTCTTCATGATCCGGTCCCTCCTGAAGGCTCAGAATCTACCAAAGTACTCGCCTTCAGGTTGGTACCGTTTTCGGGGAGATGGTCCCCAATAGCTGGAACAAAGCCCCCCCGAGTAGTTACCAAGGTCGAGGTGGCCGTACCGCGCAGCTTGCTCGGCGCGATTCTTGAACGAATCAGGAAGGCCCAGGTGATGGCGGCTGCGCTTCGGGGGTGATGCCTCACGGCACCCGCAATCGAGTGTCTTCTTTTGGTCTGAACGTGGCTGGCGTGTACCCGGAGTGCACCGCATGGCACAGATCCATGGAATGGGAGGCGAGAATTTGGCGGACGGCGCGATTCACAGCGTGATCAGAGCCCAAAGGTGCCAGAGACTCGTGGATTTGGCTCTCTGGTTTGAAAAGGATCTGTTCACGCGCTCTGACGATGTACACGAGGCAAAGCGCCGTTGACATGCCCGTCTGCCGTGCGGCGGAAGGACGCTTCGCCGCGCGCAGCCCCGAATCAGGGAGCGAGCAATGGACTACGAAAATCCCCTCAAGGACAGGAAACGAGCGGAGGAGGAGCGGCTACGGGAGATTGACGAGGCAGTTGCCGAAATCAACGCGACGCCTTCGCGCGTGGAAATCGATGAGCGGTCCGGTGCGGCCATGGCGGTGATTCGCCGAATTCCGTTGAAGCTATATACCGAAGACTTGTTGTGGGATTTCACCTTCTGGATGGTCGGAGGCGTGATCGGGGTTTTTTTCGGCTTGCCGGCCGTGGTACTCTTGGTGACACGCACTCCCGCAAAGGAGTTCATCGCTTTGAAGTCGCCATGGTTCATTTTGCCCGTCGCCTTCGCGCTCGGCGTCGGGCTTTGGTATGTGCTTCGACTGATCTTCCAATTCCGCTGCTATGGCCCAAACCGCATCCGCGTTCATGCGGGCCGGTTTTACTTGGATGCGTGGAACGGCGCACATATAGAGGGCGACGTCGCAAAGAATCCCGACGACACGATCTTGCAGTTATGGTTCAGATATCGGCGTCTCGAAGAGGGCTGGGTCGCGCTGGATATCGATGTGGAAGGCCACCCTAGTGGTTTTCTGGTCCACGCCCCGGGCGAAACATCCAGGATGAAGCTGGACGACGCCGCTAAGCTCATTGACTTTGGCCGAGCCAACATGCTGAGAGTGAGGGTGGACGACGCTGTGAGCCGGGTGCTGCGAACGCATTCCCGTGCGCAGACATCCGACGGCTAGACGCGGCCATGGCGCTCGCCAGGCGGCCATGTTCCGCGACAAGCACCGTCCGCCTGCGGCCTGGATCACCTTAGCCAGAATGCCGCGCAGATCGATCCCGAAGACCCCGAGCACGTCGCCCTCGACCTGTAGGGGGACGAGATGCACTCCCGGGAGCGCGCGTGGGGGCCAGGGCCTGTCGCTCCGCCTCGATACGGCCGATGATCTCCCGGGTGTCCATGCCCACTTGATCGGCTTCAGAGCCACGCGTCTCCGCACCGGCTCGGTCTGCTCCGCAAGATATACGCTCCCCATCCCGAATCAAGTGAGTGTCCTCTCAATACAGTTCTCAGAAGAGGACGTAGGCTATCATGCCCAGCTCGAGCCAATGGGCGTCGAGGCCACCCACCCGGCGAAGTAGCGATACCCAGCATCGAATCCCAGGCCCCCCTGTATCCTCGCTTTCGAGGTGGACCCGGTCCTGATCCGGACGCCCCCGCGGATTCCAAGGGTAGGGCCCTCGACGTTCTTGGGCCTGATGTGTCTGGGGTACTCCTGGGTACAGGGGAAGAAGAGGTCACTGCATTTGTCTATGCTGCGCTTACCCTGCCACCACATATACCCGGCGTCCGCCACGACGTGGACATCAACGCGCCTCCAGCGAATCGCACGGTAGCGGCCCCCCAACCCCAAGTTGTAGACGTGGTAGCCGAAACTGTCGAAGTTGCTAGGCATGTCGTCGACCCCGATCTGGCTGTACTGGAACAGGATGGCGGGACCCGCCGTCTGCCCCCCCGCCGTAGGGATATTGAGAGAAAGGGCGAATCCCGTAAATAGGGACAGATCCTCCATGCCTCGCTTCTCGTCCCGGGGGACCTCATCGACACCCTTCACCGGGTTTCGGCTCTCCGCCTTACCACCGACGAGGACCCTGGACCCGAAGAGCAGATTCAACTCGCCGGTAACGCCGGGGGGCTCGGACGTGCCTGGCTGGGTCGGGTCCACGGTCTCGGGGCTGCCGAGATCGATTCGCTCGACGGTTGGCAGCCAGTCCTCTTGCTGCCAACCCGAGCCATCAGAACTGGAAAGAGTGTGTGCCAGGAGGGGAGAGGGCACCTGTGCCGTTGAAGATTGTCGGTTCGGCGAAATGGAGCATGCGATGCACAGGCATGACCCGACAAGGAGGGTCGTCACGAGGGCCTGCATACTACCTGTCCAATCGAACAATGCGTCCCCGATTGAATCTGAGAGATGGGGGACACCTAATACCTCGCCGCGGTAAACGTCCCGCCTGTCAAATCAAGATAGAAGAACGGATCTGTAAACCACTCCGAAGTACCGACGAATGTGCCGCTCGTTTCTCGCCCTATGGCAATGGTAAACTCGTCTCCAATCGCAAACTTGTCTACCATTATAAACGTAGTCGCAAGCGTGAAATCGCTCGCAAAATAGGATTCCGAGCTGGGATCTGTCACTACGAGAGCAACCCCGAAGACAGACGTATCGGTCATTCCAGGATTGGAATCTCCGGGCCACACAATCTCGACTATCCAACCCGCTGGCGTCGATGAACTCATAGTAATAACCGAGCAGTCGCCTGCAGCATTGTAGGAATGAGTAACGCTCGCGAACGACACGGAGATCGGATTTCCCAGGCCGTCCGGATCGATGGTGACCGAGGCAGATTCGACAACCGGTGGTGGACTACGCTTCCGGGGGCCTCCCCCCCCTCCGCAACTCAGCGAAAGAACGACGACCAGGACAGTGACCGACCGAACGCGCGCTCTCATGCTATACCTTGGCTCCTTCTCGAGGTGAATTGGGTACCTGACTCCGGGGGTCATGCCCTGCACGCCTGGAATGCCGGGAAGGCCCGGAGCCGCATGAGGATCAGCAGGGAAAAGACGGCGATGAAGGGTAGCATCGCCCCCCAGGCCGATAGGGGATCCACCGGACCCAGGGAGCAGCAGCAGGCGCCCGGCGTCCCGTATCCGCCGGATCCTCCCACGGGCGGAGGCGGGGGCACCGCTACGTACTGCACGGAGGGCTGATCGGAGAGAGTGACGAGCCCGCCGCTCCCGTCGACCGTCGCCGTAATCGTGTCCGATGACACATAGCCGGGGGCGGTGAGGGTCGCCGTGTAGCTCCCTAACCCGGTGTCGACGACGGGACCCAGGGTCCCATTTCCGGAGTGGGTGACGTTGACGATCCTCCCGAAGCCGAGGTCCGCGCCCGAGTTGTTCCGCGGGATCACGGTGATCTGGGTGGTGGAGAACCCGTCGGCTGGAAGGCTCCACTGCGCGACGCTGACCGACGAGAGGAAGGGGTCCGCCTCGCCGTCGAGGTCTATCTTCCAGGCGTCGAAGAGTCCCTGGAGCTTGTCGATCGGGTTCTCGCTCGCGGTGGTGGTCGGCACCTCCAGCTCGAGATAGGGATTCGCCCCGTCGCCCATGCGCACCACCTTGATGAAGGAGGAGATGGCGGGCTTTCCGCTGGGGAGGCAGCGCCCGTCCGCGCCGGGCCAGTTGGCCGCCTGGAGCGCGGCCATCAGCCGATCGGCCAGGGGGCCGGTCGTGGAGAGAAACGCAGCCTCCATCTCCCCCAGGACATCGTAGGTCGCGGGATCGAGAAGGCTGTTCCCTTGTATCGCGTAGGTCGGCCCCTCGATGTGGTCGGCATAGGGGGCGTTGCTTGCCCCCGTGTAGGCGGCGCTCCGTCCCCCCGTGCCCCAGATGTCCACCACCCCGTACTGCCGGTGGGTCTCGTTGCAGTTCCACGAGGGGGGACACCCGACGCCGTTCGCGTCGTTGTCGACCAGCCAGATGATGATCTGCTGCGGAGAGTCTCCGGCGAGCATCCGGGATCGTGCGTTATTCTGGTTCACGGCGCGGTAATAGGCCTGCGTGTGGATTGCCCCGATCCCCTCGATCAATTCATTGATGATCATGGCGTTGTCGATGCACATGGCCCCCGCCCCTCCCACCTCTCCCGTAGCCGGGTCGACGGCCACGATGGAAAAGGTAGCCTGGGCCGGGGCGGCGAGGAAGCAGACGGAAAGCGCTGCAAGCACGAGGGTGGTGATTATCCGCAGGGACGGCATGACGATTCCTCCCAATGGTAATTTATCTGGCAGGCCGTCAACCAGGTCGCATACGGTCACGATCCGTGGGACTCGTCGCCCGCTCCGCTGGAGGAATGATTTCATTCCCTACCCATCCAGACACGAAACACGCCGGTTTCGCGGAGACTTTGTGGAATGTTTTTTTGGGGGCTAGCAAGCTACCCTTCGCTCGTCGCAGGCGAGCGAGGAGTCTACCGGTGTGTGTGACGCTCGGCGATCGTGTCGATGGCTGAGTTGGGGGCCTCGGGTGGAGTGTCGCCCTGGCTCATAACCAGCCCTTGAGCTCCTTCTCCAACCGTCTCATGGTGACGCGACAGCGTTCGCGGACATAGTCGTATTCGAGGTCTAGCCGCTCTGCGACCATCGGGAGTGTCAGCCCATCGAAGAAGTGCATCCGGACGATCGCGGCATCACTATCGTTCCCCAGGTTCTCGAGGGCCGCATTGATCCGCTGAAACCGCTCTTCCGTGCGGAGATTGGCGCTTGGCGTAGGCTCCAGGGAAGGCGGGTTGAGTCGGGGGCCGGAAGTCGTGGAGTCAGCACGCATCTCCTGATCGAGACTCAGCAGCTTCTTCCTCCCGCCCTGGCGAAGGGTGTTTCTGTCCCGAGCCGCATTGCGACCCAGGCGCCGGACAATCTGGCCTATCCAGGCCCTGAACATCTCGAAGGTCCGCTCGTCGTTATCCCCCCCCTCGAAGCTCCCGAGGTTATTCCAGGCGCGGAGGCAGCCGTCCTGAAGCAGGTCCTGCGTGCTAACCACCGGGCGGACCGGATCGGCGTACGAGCGGGCGATCTTCTCCAAGTAGGGCCCGAGCGTTTCCAGGACCCGGTCCATCGCCTGGCGGTCGCCCTCCTGGGCCCTACGTACGAGTTCCTGAAAGCCCTTCGAATGCATGAGTGTGACCGACCTGGACTCTGTACAGGTTTTTCGAGTCAAGCGTGGACACCATCAGGATGCTCGACAAACAGGCTCGAGGCAAGGAGTTTGGTGCGCATCAGCCAGCGAATCTGCTACCAGAGGAGACTGAGCCCGGCCATCAGGATCAGGCCGTAGCTCTGGGCCAGGGGATGCTCCCGGTGGCGTTCGTCCAGCAGGTTGAAAGCCTGGAGGTAGACCCTGGCCTCGGTCTGATCCACGGGAAAGGTGTAGGAGATCTGCGCGTTGAGGAGCGCATAGTCATCGAGTGCAGTGCCGCCGAATTCGGTATCACCGAAGTAGTTTACCCAGAGCATCCCGCTGAATCCTGTGGGAGTCGAGACGCGAACACCCGCGTTCGCCTTGTTCAGGGGCGTCCTGAGAACGCGCTGGAAAGTGTCACGATCCCGCCGGATCCCGTATGAGTAGTTGACAAAGCCCGAGATCGAATCGCTGAAGAGGTAGTCCACCTCCGTCTCGACTCCGTATGCCTCTTCGTCGTTCTCGTTCGACGGGGCCGCCTCCAAGGGATTCACCGGATTGACCTGGTACTCGATCAGATCGTCTATAAGGTTGTAGTAGACACTTACTGCTGCCTTGACTCTCTCCAGGGGCCGTCCGAAATATCCGAGCTCGAATGATCGGATCTTCTCCGCTTCCAGATCCTTGTTTCCCAAGATCGTGACAGTGCCGACTCCGGGAAGGGTGACGGGTATGTCGAACCAGAGTTCGCGCAGGCTGGGGTTGCGAAAGCCGTACCCCGCGGACGCTCGCAGAGATTGCTCGCGGAGTATGTGGTCCTGGTCATCCCGTTCCTCGTCGAACTTCCACACGGCGGCGATTCTGGGTGACGGGTTGGTGCCGGTTACGGAGTGGAAGTCGAGTCGCAGGCCGCCCGTCACGAACAGGTTATCCGCGAGCTTGAGCTCGTCCTGAAGGAAGACCCACTCCAGGTTGGTGCTGTGACGGCCGTTGGATACGTCCTGGTCCTCTGTGTTGAATGTCGCGTGGCGGTAACCGGTTCCGAAAGTGACATTATGGTCGATCAAGGGTTCAACGGAGTACTGCAGATCAATGTCCACCGTATCCAGATCGAGCTCGAACGGAGCATAGAACTGATCCGGCGTCAACGTGGCGTCGGTGCCCGTCCAGGACACCTGCGCCTTCAAGTCTCCAACGGTGTAGTTGCCCTTGACGAAAGATTCTTGCAGTTCGTTCCGGATCTTGGCCGGGGGAACAGGGAGAATGGGCTGGATCAACGAGAGTTCCTGGATCTGCTCGAGGATGCCTACCGTCAGCTCGATATGATGATCCTGCGCGATGCGCTTTTCGAATCGAACTTCAGCGAACTTCTTGTCACCGACGTTCTGAGAGGGACTCTCATCAAATTGGCGGACGTCGTCCCATCCGAGCGTGGCCTTGAACCCCGTAGACTCCCCGCGCCTCACATACATCAACGAAGCCACACTGGACTCATACGATCCGTAGCCGCCCGAGAAGCGAATGACGTCCTTCTCGTAATCCAGGGGGGACTTCGTCACGATGTGGACGAGGCCATGCATCGCGTTGGGGCCGTACAGAAAGGAGCCGGGCCCCCGGATCACCTCGATCCTGTCGATCTCGTCCATGGTCACCGGGAGAGATTCCCAAAGGACGTTGCCGAGAAATTCGTTGTAGACCTGGCGACCATCGATCAGAGCCATGATGCCCTGAGATGACGTGGCAAGATCGTTGTAGCCGCGGACGTTCACATTTGATTCTGTTGAGGTGGATCTCATTACTTCAAGACCGGGAACGATCCTGAGCGCGTCGCTGAGAAAGCGAACTCCGAATCTCTCCCGCAGATCTGTGCCTGTAATCACCGTGACGGAGGATGGGGAGAAGGTGATGGCTTCCTCGCGTCTCTGGGGGATGGTGGCTGTTTTGGGTTCTTCAAACTTCCGCCGTTCTGCAGCTCCCCCTCTGGCGTACGGAGGCCGGGTGGCGTCTGGTTGCGCCTCCTGCTGCTCCTCTTGCGCAGATTCGCCCGGTTCCTGATCAGCCCAGAGCAGACTCGAAAATGGGAGGATGATTGCCGAGATCACGACACAAATCAGAGCTGTGTGGTCGAAGGAAACGATTATTCCATGATCATACTGGAGACGAATCACCTTACTGTTGTCCTTTGTCAAGGCGAGTCTTGTAATCCTTCCTCCATTTGGGAATGAGCCTCTTCAGGCGGGTGTCATTCCCAGCGTGCTTTTCCGCTTCCGCCAGATCCAACATGGCGTCGGCGTAGTGGCCCGCCTTTCCCTTTGCGAGAGCGCGGCTGAAGTAGGTGTCTGCGAATCCCTCGTCCAGACTTATGGCTCGATCAAAGTCGGCGATGCCCTCTTGGAAGTCTTTCCGTATCAGGTGCCCCTCCGCGCGCACAACAAAGATATTGCGCTGGAAACTCTTGATCACGCCAGGGTCCACGGCCGCTTTGTACCCGCCGAAGGCCACGATAATCTCCTGCTCGGTCAACGGCGCGCTCAGGGCCCGATTCGCCAATGCAATCACCTTATCGGCGGACACAATCGCAACGTTGGGTTTCTTCGCATCGAGAGCTATCGAGGCCAGCTCAAAATAAATCTTGGCCAAGAAGTAATATGCATGCGCGGAATCGAGACGGTGAGTGTCGACGACCGCATCAAGATCCTCACGGGCTTTGTCGAGCAGATCTGTGTCCTTCGAATCCCCCGCCTCGAACTTCTCGTACCGGTAGAATCCCCTCAAGTAGACCGGGGGTGCGCTCTGGTTATCAAGACGAATCGACTGTCGGGCGTCCTCCAGAGCTTCCGGATCCCCATGGGCCTGGGCGAACCTGGCCTGCGCACTCAGCAGGAATCCCTCAGGACTCGGCTGGAGGTCGAGCGACTGTTGGGCGTCCTTCAGGGCTTTACCATAATTCCCCAGCCGAAGGTTCAGCGTGGAGCGTCGCTTCAGGAGCTCGTCGCGCGGCTCGATCTCGATCGCCGTGTCCAGGCGATCCCTTTCCGTCCGCCAGGCGTGTTCCAGTACATCGAGATCGAGTGACAGCTTCGCGTCAGCTCCCATGTGCCCCCGAAGGTCCTCGAGAAACCTATTGAATTTGTCCTCGAACTGTCGCCGCTTGTTCTCCTCATTCGCCAGTCTCTTCACCCTGCCTCTGGCGTCCCCGATCTCGGAGTGGACGCGCCGCGGGACGGGCCGGCTGTCAAGGTCGTCGAGCGCGGCTCGCGCCTCCACGAGTTCACGTCGGTCGCAGTAATATTCGATTTGTCGGCACAGTGCCCGCGCTGTCCCATCTTGCACCCTATCGAAGAGAGAGTTCCGGTGCCCGTGCGCCATGTTCTGGAACTCCCGGAACGCCCAGGACAGAGTCTCCGGATTGAGAGCATTGTGAAGTCGACGTGCCTCCTCGAGGTCGTGGTCGACAGTATCTAGCGCTGTGTGATACTTGCTCAGCCACCCGAGCGCAGCCTCGAGTTGGTCCAGTTCCTGCTTAGCCTCGGAGCTGGGGGACTCGTTCCACGCTCTTTCGTGCCCTTCGATGGCCGTGGCTAGCCCTACCAGCGAGGCCTCCTTGAATTCCTTGAGTCCCTCCTCGAAGCTCGTTGTCTGCTGGCGCCGTATTTCGTGCATCAACCACACCGTTGCGGTCAGCGCGCTCGAGCGATCTATCTTGTCCATTTGCCG
>JAPUJT010000126.1 GCA_027296055.1 Planctomycetota bacterium
GAAGGGCGTTGAGTATCGGCGCAACGCACTGGCCAAGATTCCGGGGGCAACTGCGGCAATCGACGATCTAGTAAGCGGTGATTATCTCAAGAGAAACAAACGAGGATCGGTTCAAGCTACCACTAAGGGGCGGAATGCCAGGGAATCGGCCCCCAGTGATATGCGGTATGCCATCTAGTCACTGGCCCCGCGGTTAGCGCGGGACAGACAGGAGAGAGATATGGACGTACGGATTCACGGTAGCCCAAAGGGAAACAACCTTCACGATCTGTGGGTAGGTAACGAGAAGGCAATCGAGGGGGAGTCATACGCCATCGTTTCCCAAGTCTGGGATGCGCTCATGGGCATGGGCAATCCGACGGGGGAGGCCCGCGAGATTGCAGATGCGATCCGGCAGAAGTTCTAGGGCCTCCCGTCCGCCCCTTACGGGGGGCGGGCATGGAGATCCTGGTGTGGGATCTGTTTTCAATCCTCTATCCAAAACGGAGGGCGAGACTATGCAGTTTTCGATCCAAGGGAAGGTACTGTCCTCGGCGCTCAAGTCTGTTTCAAGGGCCATTCCCAAACGCGCCGCACGGCCGATACTTCAGAATGTCCTGATATCGGCCAACGGGACTATCGAGCTTGCCGGGACAGACATGGAAGTAGGGATGCGCCTCAAGCTCGAGGGGGAGACAGTAGGGACCGGAGAGATACTCATCCCCGCGGCCAGACTGGCGACGATTCTGAAGGGCGTCAACGGCCAGGCAGTGACGATCAAGGCGGAAGAGGGTAAGGCGGAAATCAGATGGCCGAAACGGTGCTTTACCCTCATGGGCGAAGATGCGGCCGATTTCCCGGTCATCCCGTCCTATCCCTCGGGCAAGGGCTTGCAGATCGATGCAGGGACCTTCCGAGAGATGTTCAAGAGAGTTTCATTCGCGGCCGCGTCCGAGGAGTCGAGATACGCAATCCACGGGCTCCTGATCTCGGTCAAGGATGGCAAGGTTACTTTCGTGGCGACGGACGGCAAGCGCCTGGCTACCCAGACCGGGACGATTCAAGGGCGCGGGACGTTCAAGGCCCTAATTCCCGCCAGAGTCATGGCCGATATCGTGGCCGAGATTCCCAAGCGCGGGAAGGATCTAGGAGACGTTTCCATTCTCCCCAAGGCGCGCCGAGTCCTGTTCCAGTATGGGGCCGTCTCATTCGTGGCTAGCAAGATCGATGGGACCTTTCCTTCATGGGAAGAGGTTATCCCGTCAAGGTCCAAGTATCGAATCTCGGTCAATTCGGCGGAGTTGATGGCCGCTATCAAGGATGCGGGGATTCTGGCGTCCGAAGGTAGCCACTCGGTCAGTCTCAAGTTCGAGGATCAGACCTTGACCGTGGCCGCCGAAGTCTCGAACGTCGGGGCCTGCAAGGCGGAAGTCCCGATCAAGATCGACGACCGGGACGTTCTGATCGAGCCCTTGGACGTTCACTTCAACCCGAAGTATCTCCTCGACTATCTGAAGGCGTCCGACGGGGAGATCGTCACCTTCTGGATCGACGACCCGCGGAGCGCGGTCAAGCTGACCGACGAGACGGATGGCACCTACGTCCTGATGCCTATCACCCTGGAGACGTAGGACCAAGGGAGGGGTTTCGGCCTCTCCCTCGCGTCCCTGGTTCGGGGATTCGAGGGACGGGCCGAGACGTTCGAATCTGGCCCATAGAGTTACGCTTTGCCCTATCAACCCGGCCAAGGGCCAGTAGGGGCGAATAGAGTTGCGCTTTTGTTGAAAAGCGTAACCCGAACGGAAAGGAGGTATCCGATGGCCAGGAGGCCCGCGAATAAGGGGCGGACCTATCCGGCAGAGATTCCCACACGGGATGAGGTCGGTTCCATGATGAAGGCTTGCTCCCGGAAAGCCCCCACGGGAATTCGCAACCGGGCGATCATCGTCGTCATGTACCGGGCCGGGTTGCGGTGCCTGGAGACGTTGAATCTGAAACTTCGAGACATCGACCGAGACTCGGGAACGATCAGAATCCGGTATGGCAAGGGTGGCCGTGCCCGAACGGTGGGGATCGATCCCTCCGCCATTGCCGTCATCGAACAGTGGATCGCCACAAGAGCGAATCTAGGTCTCAATGGTGGCCCAGTGTTCTCGACGTTGACTGGCGGCGAGCTAGCGACGTCCTACGTGCGGAAACTACTGCCGAGGCTAGCCCGGAAGGCGGGAATCGACCGAAGGATTCATCCTCACGGGCTCAGACATGCCTTTGCCGTGGAACTGGCCAGAGAGGGAATCCCGGTAGTCATTATCATGCGGCAACTCGGCCACGCGTCCCTAGCGACGACAACTCGATACCTGGCCGGTCTGAGTCCCGAGGAAACGATCCAGGCGATACGTCGGCGGGAGTGGGAAGCCCCGAAGTAGACCGGCGAAAACAATTCTTAGGGGTTGATCCAGAGTGAGCATATTGGCAGACTGAAATCGCTCCCGTCTGATGGCGGCCCGTCAGGGTTGCTGTTTTGGATCAGGCGGGGGCGTTTACCTACCACAGCAAGGGAGAGATCGATGGGCATCAAATCGATGGGCATCAGGCTGGTCAACGTCAGAGAGGCGGCGTGTGGCAGGTGCGGCTACAAGTGGCTTCCACGAAAACCAGGGAGGCCGAGGAAGTGCGCGAATTGCCACGACCCAGCATGGGACAAGAAGAGAATCTACAGACCGAAGGGAAGCGGGAAGAAGCGAACCGAGAAGAAAGGGAAGCCCTGAGACGGCCGCAGAGCTTCCGGCCGAGGCACCAATCTGAGAGAGACCGAGGACCTAGGACCAAAGCACTCGACTTACAGTGACGAGCCCGGAGTTAGGCCGTCTGTACTCGACGTGAGCGAGACTTCTCGGGCCTGGGTATGATTCGGGTCGGGCGGATCTCAGCTATCTGTGCGATCTACTAGCTACCTAACCCGCCTGGCTTGGCGGAAGGAGCAACCCCAGCTTGAGCCTGGGCCTCCTCCTCTCGCCGCTTCCTCTCCTCGACCCTGACCCTCCGGACCGCCGCGGACCGTTCCCATGCGCGCCTCGGGTGCCATGGAGAAGAGAGCGGGGCATGCGCCATCTGTATGTGCTTAGGAAGGCTGTGCTCTCGGCCGGTCCACTCGCAAGTCTCACACGCGGCAAAGCCACGAGGGAGTAGAGGACGAGTACCTCGGGGAGTCGGCGGGCGTCGTTCGACCGAAACCCTTACCCTTTCGGGTGCCTTCTTCTCGGCCGGGACCTTCGCCTTGTCGGAGACCCATCGTCCCCCGGCGTCCCGTTCCCGTGGCCAGACGAATGCAGGTCCATCCTTTCGCCGCTCCCGTAGTCTGCACTCGCGAGCTATGCGTCGGTGTTTCTCTCTGTGCTCCAGGTTCTTCTCGGCCGACTTCCGACCACCCTTCGCACAGTCCTCCCGTGAGAAGCCATAGCCCCAGTGCCCGGCATTACTGTGCTGACCGGGGAGGAGATGTCTTCGTCGTAGTGCCATGGCTCGCCTGCCTCTGATGGTTTTCAGCTATCGAGGGGACACAGGCCCATAGCATTGTACCTTCAAGGCTGCCCTGCGCTCACTTTGCATCCCCTCCCTACTCTGCTGAATACCCTGGGGCTCTCTGGCTCAACCGTCACGAGCATGATTCTCAGCTTTTTCCGCTTCTTCCTCTGGGGGGGGTATAAAATTGCAAGTTCGAGTACGAGGAGCCGGTTCCTGGGGAGGTTCCTCCTCTATGTGACCTTCAAATACACTTTTGCACTTTTTGCTACCCCCCTGGGAAATAAGCGGAGAAAGCGAACTAAGGTCCGCCCCCCACAGCCGACCCGCCCCCTTATTCCGCAGGAGCGTTGACCGTGATGACGATCCATCGCTCGATAGGCCGCCCTCCTGTGGGTTCCAGCTTGACCCGGATTTCACCCTCCCGGATGAGGCGGTCCTTGTACTTATCGATCTTCTCCGACGATTTGTGGCCACTCAGCAAGTTGTTGATTTCCGTCCTGGTACGTCCCCCCGGACATTCGCGAATGAACTCTTGCAACTTCTGGAGGTGTGGATCGGCCATCGTCTTCCCGAAGATGAAGGCAGCAGAGTTCTCCGAATACTTCCAGAGAGCGGAAGCGGCTTCCAAGTGCGGTGGACGGATAATGGCAGACTGATCCAGTAGAGCGTAGATACCGGACAGTCGGAGTACGTGAGCTTCAGCGCGAGATGTCATAGCTCCAAGAAGCCCGCCCTTCCCTTCGGCAAGTTCTTTATAGATCTCCGCCCACAACTTCTTAGCTTCCTGATCGCGATGGAGCCCTTTCACTGTTCTGGCAAAGGCAACAGCCTCCTTTAGAGTTTTGGTTAGCTCCTTCATTTCGAGGGTCCAAGTCTCACCCCCTTCCGGCAGAAGTTTCGAGCGCATAACACAGATCCATAGAAAGCGGTTGCCGAAGCCGGACACCGCATCAACAGACTTGAGTTCCTTCAGGAGTTCCTCCTTGGTGATGTGCCCCATGATAGAGATGTGGGCTCCTGTGGCGTAAAGAGGCACTTTTGTCATCGAACTGAGAGGACCACCATCCCAGGCTACCCGCAAGACCGTCGACAGAACGTTGCCGTCTCTGAGGGCAGTTTTCAGCACTCGCGCAAACTCTGATTCCGAAACTAGTAAACGTTTGTCATCAACTCCGCTGTCAACAACCACTTCCTGATACCCGGTGATCATCCCCTTTTTCTTCACGGCTATTTTCTTTACTAACGGGTCCCTCACCGCTGTGATTAGACCCTCGCCTGACGACAGGCCGCTTACCTGACATTTATTAAGCCAAGACGAGTGTGCGCCAGTAGGCGCAGGTCCCTTCTCTTCCGGGTCCGTGAAGAACTGAAGCGAGCGAGCGTGCGCCGTACCCTTCCGCCCTTTGGAAGTCACTCCCACACAAACGGCATTCTCGTTCATGTAGTGTTGGCCCCCTCCCACCGGAAAATACGGATTGCGACCGACGATATTCCCGAATGCCAACAGGAGATGCACGAGTAAGGCAACCGGGTCTGCTTCGGTGTTGGCTTCCACGGAGGCAACCATTTGTCCGGCCAGTCCATAATACGCGGCTTTACCAATGGGAGAGGGCCAAGGAATTTCTGGGAAGCGGGCTGGGCTATCATCCTTGCCGCCACTTCCCGATGGCTTCGGTTCCGCAGGGACGGCCTGTGAGTTCTTCCCGTTCTCCTCGTGGGAACTGACAGGCACAGTCCCCTCCTTCGGTGCCTTCTGTTCAGAGCCTTGCACAGTCCGATTCCTTTCCTAAGAGTTTTTTAACTTCGCGAATGCTGCACCGGCCATGAAGGTTTCGCTCGTCCCGTAGCATTCACGCTGCATCTTTCGTCTTGGCTAGCGCGGCCTTGACTCCCAAGAAATACGTCTTGCTGATCTCACCGCTCCCGAGCCTTAAAAGCCTTTCCTCTGTCTCCTCGGAAACTAGATCTATGAAGGCGTCGTCGGATATCAGATGCTCTCTAGTAGACAATTCCATGGCAACTTGCCCTTCGCTGCTCACTTTCCCCTTGACCTTCGCGGGCAATGTTGCCATGAGCCGATGCAAACTGCGCCCCGCCTGGGCCATCTCTTGCAGGGAGGCGACCAAGGAGGAGCGGGCCTTCTCAAAGTTCTCATTACCGCTCTTTATCAGGTGGAGCATCTCTTGAGCCTTGGAGGCAGTAATCTTTCCATCCTTGACCCATGAGAGAATCATCGGGTTCGCTATCAAATTCCGGGCTGCCGAGATGGTGAGTTCTCCGGCCTTGACCAACCCGAATAGTCCCGGGTCAGTCGCCTTCAGGGCCTTGGCGTCCTCCACATAGCGCCCGCTGACGCCGAAGGTCTGAGCAGCGAAGTCCCTGGCCCGCCCCGGCCCGAGATCGCCAGAAACCGCCTTTTTGGAGTTTCCTTCAGCCTTGGGCAATTTTGCCCTAGGCCGGGGTTCCGCTCCTCCTGTACTGGTCGTCAGCCTGGAACGTGCCTCCTCTTCGAAGAGTGGCAGCGAATCGACAGCGATGGCCGCTACCTGGCTCTGCGTCAGTTGACGCCTCTGTAGGTTGCAGGAGATGACGAACGAGGTCGGGCTTCCCTCGCCATTCCACTTCTCGAAACGCGGCCCCACTTTGGCCTCCTTGCAGGCTTGAAAACGGTTCCTCCCGTCGAGAATCTTGCCCTTGTAGGTGACGATGGACTGCAAGAGCCCGTGAGCCTTGATGTCGAGGACCATGGCCCGGAGTTCGTCTTTGTTCATCATCGGAAATAAGTCGGCCGAGGGATGGAACTCCATAACTATTTCTCCTCGTGATCGCGCAGTGCGCCGGTTAGGGATGTCACAACGTTCTGGACACGAATCTCCACGTTCTCGCCAACGGCCAAGGATCGCTCGCTGGAAACTCGCCATGGGGCAACGCTGCGCGTTTCCTCCAGTTCGGCCGTCTTCACGATTCGCTCTATCGCTCCGCCCGGCACCGGAAAGCCAAGCATCGTTCTTTTCAATCGACGCAGACGTTCGAGTGCAAAGCCGGGACTTCGCCCACGCCGAATGAGGCGGCGGGCCTCTCGTAACAGGGCACGTTCTACGATTGCGCTGTAGCAAGTTTCAGTCATAGGAAACTCCATCCCAACTGGAAGCAGAGGCCACGAAGTGAAGATTCTTGGGCCAATTTTCTAGGTCTGCCAGGGCCGTGTGAGGGAAATTCATCTCCTAGTGGCACAAGGAATTCCGACAGCCCAAGGTCCTCGTGGACCCCGAGCTGGGCACCTAGAGATGGAAAAGATCGATTTTCAGCCAGGAATTTTGGTAGGATTGGCATCTCTCATGCTTTCTGTAGGGGGGTTGGGGGCCGTTGATACCGGCCCCGCCCCAGGCCCCGATTCCTTAAATTCGACCGCTACGACACAGCACGACTCGCCCTTTTCTTCACACCATTTCCACCTAGCCTTCGATCAATCTCTGGATCGACCTTGGGTACCTTGCCGTTCCTGGTTGGCTTTGATTTTGTCGAGAACGGCGCAGCGGGAGGTCTCGCTGGCGACTCACCCTCGGCTCGCGAGCGCAGAGCGGCAAGGAAGGAATCTCGAAGTAGGTAGATTTTTCGGTTTATGCGTCCGGATGGTCCAAGGGCCCCAGAACGGACGAGCCTATACATTCCGGTTTCTGATCGAATCCCCAGGAGTCGCATGGCATCCGGGATGAAGATCACATCCGGGAGGCACCGACAACTACAAGCAGGGGGTGTTGGTTGAGAATCGACGCTCACTCGTCCTCTCCGAACGACTTCACATACCGCTCAAGCTCCTCCTCGGAGATCCGCACGATGGGTCGGTTGCCGGTTCCTTGGAGTCGCGTAAGAGTAAGACGCTGCGCCTCTTCCAATTTGTAGAGTTGGCGTTCCGAGAGGCCGAGTCGAGCTGCTGCCTCTGACAGACGAAGCAACCGAGGTTGCCGGGCTGGACTCTCCCTTGTCTGCATGGATCTGGGCCCTCCTTTGGCTGCGGAACCTGCGTGCGCATATTCCATTTGCTTCATTCCAGCCCGAGTCTAGCAAAAGCAGGACGAGCCAAAACCGAGACCTTTTTTTGAGAATAAAAGTCTCGGTTTGTGAATGAAAGTGGTTGGGAGCTATGAGGTTGTGGGTTTGGCCGGGTGGAGTTTAGGTAAAAGTTTTGCGGTAGTGTCTGGCGAATCAGTCCTTTGAACTATGGCCCTGGATTTCCCTCCACAGGGCCCCTTCGTTTAGCTTGCCACTCCAGTAGTCATCGCCTAGCCGCCGTCGTCTGACTTTCAAAATGAACCTCTCCTGGTACGGGCGCGGCTCAAGCTCCCAGAGATCGCATCGCTTGAGCGTATCGCGGAATTTCTTCATCTGTGCCTCCTTGCTGGAGCCAGGCATTTCCTCCCCTGCTAGTCGGTGGCGCTCCTCCGCAAGCTTCTCAAGCTTATTTACATAGGCTTCTCGCGAGTCACCACAGCTCGATGGACATCTAAGAATCTTGATTGCTGGAAGGGGATTGAGCTTCTCTATCTTGGCGAGTACCTTCCATGTAGTAAGCGGGTATCTCGGTTGCGTCCTGGCGATGAGCGGATCTTTGAAGCTCTTTAGGAGTTTCTGGATCTTCTCAATGGTATCTTCGTAGAAGTCTTCCATCAGGGCAAGGAATTCGGTTTGCGTAAGCCTCCAATCCACGGCAATGGGGAAATGTGTCCATCTCCTCAGGGTGGGCGCTGGGAACGGGAAATCGTTCTGCACGTCCGCCAGAGACTCGAAGGGGATTTCCACCTGGGCAGACAGCGGCTTGGTCCACGCCCTGGCAGCAGAGCTTTTCACCGGCCTTTTAGGATTCACGTGCAGCGCCACGGCTACAGGGCCCAAATCAAAAAAGAAAGCCAATGAATTCTGTGACGTGAGGGCTTCAGGGTGAAAGGTGATCACGGCCGGGCGAATATCCGAGAAGCCTATCTCTGGCAGCACCGGGCCTGGGCAACGTTCGCCTTTCTTGGTGTGTATGGCTCGCTGTACTCCGTCATTGAGAAGCAGATAATCCGCACAGATGTTCGGATTCAATCGGAGTACGGAGGTGTACCCCAAGTCCCGGAGTTTCTTGCTGGGTTCAGTGGGAAAGGCATCAAGCGGACTGTCCTTAGCTACCCACTCGTCTTGGTAGCCGGGGTTGCGGCGCGTCATCTCCCACCAATCAGCCGACCGCAAATACCAGGGTGAGGGGGCACCCTTTTTTCCTGGCATCCTGCCGCTCCAGCAGTAACCAATGGCCCAGTTCCCCAACACGGATGTGTCGGCCTACTTATTTTCTCGTCCACGTCAGGGCAGAATCCTGTAGAATACTCCTTGACGAGGACAATATCCGACAATATCTTATGTGGACAGAGATGGCAAGGAAGAAAAAGACAGGACCAACGAAAGAGAAATTCACCCTGTATCTCCGCGGGGATGACCTCAAGGCCCTCCAGCGGATGGCAGAGGCAAGCGACGGGGAGTATTCGGTGGCTCACTTCGTCAGAAAAGCTGTACAGGAATTCGTGGGGAAGAAGAAGCGGAGGTAAGGCAGATGGCGACACGGAGGGGCTTCGGGTCTGTTGCCAGGGACAAGCGGTCGATTGGCAAGCGGCAAGCTCACTGGAATATCCGGTTCTACCATGGCAGTAAACGTATCCAGCGGTACGGCGGCCCCACGAAGCAAATCGCCAACGAGAAACTCTCCCAGATCCATACGTTCTTGTCGAAGGGCATGTCCCTTGAGGAAACCTTGCGTGTCGTCTTCAATCAGCCGAGCGCGGGCGGCATCACATTCCGCGAGGCTGTAGGCGGATATCTGACGGACATCAAGAGTCGCAAGCGCCAGAGTACCTTTGACGTGGACACGATCCGCTTCAATGCCTTCCTCAAGAAGGCCGCCTGGGCGAAAAAGGACCTTGCGGATATCACGAAGCAGGACCTCATCCGGTGGACCAATGCCAGGGAAAGGGCCGGGCTCGCTGGCTCTAGCATCAACCGGGATGTTGCTCTTATCTCCGCTCTCTTCCAGTGGGCTATTGACCTAGAGTACGCGGAAGAAAATCCAGCTCGGCGTGTCCCTCATCGCTCAGAGAAGGGCCGGGAGCTAGAGACGTACCTGACTGCCAAGGAGGCCAGGGCACTCATCGAAGCATCGGATGACGACTTTCGACCGCTCGTCACTGCCGCCATCTTCACCGGGATGCGGCGCGGTGAGCTGCTCTCTCTCCGCTGGGACGCCATAGATTTCTCCATCGGGCAGATCACCGTGACATCCAAGTCTGCCAAGACGGGGAAGAGGCGGGCCATCCCTATCTGCCCCGCCCTTGACGCCGAATTGAACGCCATTCGGACTGCCCGGAAGATTGTAGGGGTTGGAAGTGTCTTCACCAGATGCAGCGGTGTGCCGCTGACTAAACAGATGGTCCGCGACGCTTTGCCAAAGGCACTGGAGAGATGCAAGGCAATCCCAAAGGAGAAGAAATCCAAGGTCACATTCCGGGTCCTGCGCCACACCGCGGCCAGCTTGATGATCCAGGCAGGAGTATCTCTCTACGATGTGGGGAAGATTCTCGGCCACAGCACTCCGACCATGACCCAGCGATATGCCCACCTGGCCCCAGACTTCGCCCGTCCCGCAGTCCTCAAACTGAACCAGGCCGTCATGGGTGCCGGAAGCGATCAAGACACTGCTGAGGCGGGAGCCTAGAGTCGCTCACGAGGAATGTAGGGGAAAGCCCTGCCCAGGCATGGTGAGGGCCCAGAATCGGAAATAGAGGAGGCGGGACATGAAGCTGACTGAGGACGGCCCGTACTTGGGGATGGCTGCCTTCTGCCAGGCTGCGGTGGAAGACGAGTATGGGAGACTGACCCTTCGTCACTTCATGAACGGCCAGATGGTGTGGCCAAAGGAGGGCATTGAACCCTCAGAGAGTATGCCAAAGGCAACCATTCCCCTTTGTCTCGTAATTCAGCTCTTTCGCGGAAAGGCAAAAGGAGCGCCGATATTGGAAGTGATTCACGTCCCACCAGAGGGAGAAAAGTACATCCTCACCAAGTTTCAGCCAGTATTCCAAGGAGGACCCGAACAGGGACTACAGACATCGCCAACATTCAGAGTTGAGTTTCATGTGCCTGGCATGCATTGGTTTGAGTTGAGGCTTGATGGTGATCTTCTGACGAAGATTCCTTTTCTGATGGAGTATCGGAAGACGCGGCCGAAAGTTCCCCCATCCATCTTCCGCCGATAGAGAGGCGAAGTGGCCATCCTTCAAGAACCCCAAGATCGGTGAAGTCCGGTCGAGACTGATAGCTCATGATTCAGTTCCTCCTTGTCCCAGGTTCCTGCTTCCCAAAATCCTAACCTACCATAGCCAAGGACAAGGATCCACCTACACTTGCAACGTTCACGCGGTGAGATAACAGGACAGGACCGGAAACCGATTATCCCCGCGTGGCGAGAGCGTCAATAAGGGCTGTGAACTGCTGGGTGAGGCCGGAGGCAAGGGCCGTACCCGTGGCGGCCTCCAGTACGGCCCGAGCGGAGATTAGGCATTCCCGAACTATAGACCTCTTCGGCCGTGACGAACGAAGCTGAGATTCGAGGGTGTTGAGATCAGCTCGCAGATCCGACGAGCTAGAATCTGACACTCCGACCTCTTCCAAGGCTTGCCTGGTCTCATCCAAGAGGCGAGTGATGGTGGCAACTTCCTCGGGTTGCAGAATGACAACCTGCAAGGAATCTGTCGTGCCTTGCTGAATCGCGCCACCGGACATTTCTCCAATGACGATCAGGTTGACTGGTGGAAAATACGTTGATGGTTCGTCGGGAGAGGATAGGGCCTTCTCGATTTCCTTGAATCCTTCGTGGGTGATGACGATTGTTTCGCTCAGGGAGGGGAACTCCAAGAGTCCCTCGTTCCGCAAGTATGTGGTTACATCAATTGCTTGACGATGCCCTATGCCGATACTCCTGGCTATTTCGGACATGTTCTGTGGGGACATCTCATTTCCATCTGATCGGTCATACAGCTCCCTCAAGAACCGAAACCTCGTAGCCTTTCTCTCCTGTACATCCATGTTTGCCCCACGCCTCCTTGCCCGGCAGACACAAACCGGACCTCTTTGAGCCCGTCAATGCTTGGCCACCTCAATTCAGCTCTTGCTTCTCCTGCCGCAGCGGGTCCTGCCACTCGTGAAACCGGGCGAGTGGCTCCTGGTTTCGCGCCCGGATGGTATCGGTGAGCTCCTTCATCTCGCCCTCCCAATCGTCGCACCAGCCCTCGATGCAGGGCGGGCACTGGAGGACGGCACCCTCGGCGATTTCGTGGAGGTACTCGTCGGGGATGTCTTCCTGGCAGGAGCCGCACTTGGGCATGGTGGCTCTAGTCTAGCGCCCCCGAGACTACGATCTCAAGGGCCGCACCGTACGGAGCCAGACGGGACATTGCGACCGGAATCTTGTGTGCCTAGTGGTGTGCCTAGCCGTGGCGCGATTAGGGTATGGTGCCGGCTCGGTTAGGGTGTGGAAACCCGATCTGTGGGCCATCGCAAGTTTCGATGGGCTATCGTGTTAGTGGTTGCTGGTAAGGAGCTTAGCTGAGAAAGTCCGAAACGGTCTAACTGCCTTTTCAGTCCAGTGCTCTACCAGCTGAGCTATCCGCCCACAGCCTTGTCAGACAAAGAGTTATATCGATCTGGCATCGTCCCGTCAACCACTTGGAGGCCAGCATGGAGGCCAAACGAATCAGAAACCCCTACTCCACCTGATGCGTGCGGCCCTTCCGCTCCTCTGCACCTGTCGCCCCCCTGATAACAGAATCCAGCCGATCGATCGCCGCCATGGAGGCCTGGGGCGCGAAATGAGCGTATCGCATCGTCACCGCCGTCGTCGAGTGTCCCAATATCTTGGCTACCTCGAAGATTGATACCCCTGCCTGCACCATCAACGAGGCGGCGGTGTGGCGGAGGCAATGAAATGTGATCTTGGCCCTTTTTTCCTCCCTAATGTCCCCGCACCGACTCTTGGCGGTCTCCATCATCCTACTGAGTATTCCCTTGGCCACCGGCGATCCGTTGGAGGTTGTGAAAACCGGATCGGTGCCATCGGCTCGGGTGATCTTCTGGGACGATCTCAGCTCCATAATCTCACCGACAAGCGTCATAGACATCGGGATGGTACGACCCCGCCCGTTCTTGTCGATGCCGCCGACGAGGTGTGGCGGTCGATCGCCAACGGCAACGGGACGGACCGGGAGGCCTTCGAGCAGGAGTTCCTGTCTCGCATCGAATCCGCCTACCCGGACCTCCGGGAGCTATCCCGAAAGTTCCGCTTTCGGTGGGGATTCTTCGCGATCACCGGTCCGAAGAACGGGACGCTCACCGAGGAGACGGCCATCGAAGCCACGGAGCGAGACCGAGTCCGAAGTGATATTCGCCGGCGGGTAATCGCCTCCGAGGAGGCCGAGGTCCGGGTGGTGATCGCCTCCATGGCGAAGGACCTCCGGGCGCAGCTCCAGACGGCGTTCTCCGGGGTGGCCACTGAAATTCAGGGTCTGGCCGAAGCGGACGTGGAGAGCATGGCAGAGTCGCTGAAACTCGGGAGGAGGAAACTTCGGATCTGAGGCCGTGGTCTTGGGGGGCAGCTTCAGCGGCCAGTGGCGGGTTTCGTCCTCTGAACAGGACTGTCGGCCGGTCCACGTTGTCCTGTGATCAACGGACTCAAAGGTCACGATTCCGAGCAGAACGACTCAAGGCGAGCTACGGTGGCCTTTCCCATGGACGAGGCCAGACGCCAGCACCTGAGTTAACCGCTACGGAGACGCAAACCGAGGAATTTGAAATGCGTCACGGATTCCCAACGCCCATGGCTTCCTTCCGGATGGCTTTATCTTCCTTGCTTTCCGGAATGAGAATGTATCGGTGCTCGGCGGGAACGTCCTGAGGCCCTGCTGCATTAATCAAGGCGAGAGGAAAGAAGAAAATAATGTCAGCGATCAGCCTGCCAACGTAAAGTTCCTTCGTCATGGTGGCAGTGACGGTGTCGTAGCCGTCCTTCTCAAGGGTGATCTGGTATGATCCAAAGGTCGAAGAGCCTATGGGAAACGTGGAAGGGGTCACGCCGTAGTACTGGCCGTTGATACGGATCGTGGCTCCCTTCGGATGGGAGGTAACTGTTATGAGGGAAGAGCATCCAGAACTGAATAGAAACACTGCTAGCAAGGCCGCAGATGAAATTCGCATGGAAGGTACTCCTCTACAACTCCGCTTACAATTGGACTCCTGGTCAATTCCTTGATACGAGTGCCGAAATTCTAGAAACGATGCAGCACTCTTGTCAAGGACTGGGCCCCGCTTTGATGGGTGGGGGGAGATGATCCCAGGCCCGAAACACACAACTCCCCAGGGCCGAGGGTTTGGGCGTGTTGCTGCTCGCCCCTAGCCTCCCTCAGCCGATCGGATCCACCGTCCCCAGCCCAACCATGCTTCGAACTAAGAATTCTTTGGCGCAGAGATCGGGGTAAGGTCAGAAGCACCTACTTCACCTGGCGCGCGGGGCCCGACGTTCCAGTCCGGGTATCAGGGGGTCACATCGAATCTGAGGACGCGGTCGTTCTGCTGGTCGGGGACCCAGAGGATCGTGCTTCCCCCGCTCGTCATGACGGCAGGGCTGGTCGTCCGCTCGGCAGCCGAGAGGTTTGTCCCCACGAAGAGAGATCTTGCGCTGATGCCCCCGTTGTTCGGGTCCATGCTCGTGAAATCCGGCTGTCCGATGATCCGGTCGGCGTCCACGCCGCTGGCCGCCGGCATCGAGTTCCAGATGAGGATCCGGTTGTTGCTGGCGTCGCTCACGTAGACCCCGACGCCGTCCGAGTCGACGCCCAGTGGGAATCGAAGGCCGCCGCGTCCGCCCCCCCCCCCCATGGTCGTCAAGTCAGGCTGTCCAATGGCGACCGAAGCCGCTTCGTCGTCCATCGTCGGGAGCGGAGTCCAGACCAGGACCCGGTGGTTGAACTTGCACCCGACGAGGAGTTCGCTCCCCGTCGAGACGAGGCTTTCCGGGGAGTTCAGGGATTGGTCGCCGTCCACCGGAAGGGGGTCCGCCCCACTGTGATTGAACCCACTGTCCGTGTAGAGCGCCTGCCCGAGCAGGAGATCCGCGTTCATTCCCGTGAAGAATGGAGGGGTGAACCGGACGACACGGTTGTTCCTCCTGTCCGCCACCCAGAGGAAGGTCCCGTCCCAGGAGACGGCGCGCGGATCCCAGAACTTGCTCTGTGTGGTGCCCGAGGTGGCGTCGGTGGGGTTCATCTGCCCGATGTACTCGGACCCGGCCTGGCCGACGACGAACGGCCCGTCGTAGACCACCACCCGGTTGTTAGTGGTGTCTGCCACGAAGAGTCGCCCCGCACCCCCGTTGGCGTTCGGGTCATAGGCGACGTCGGCCGGGCGGCTCAGCCTGCTCGCACCTGTGCCCGGGGAGGAGCTGGTGAACGAAGACTGGCCGAAGACGAGGTCGGCGTTCTTGTTGTTCACGCCCGGGAGGGATCTCCATCCGAGGACCCTGTTATTATCGTGGTCCGCGACGAAGAGGGCGTTCCCGTCCGTCTCGACCCCCGCAGGCAGCCCCATGAAGCGTGCGTTTACCTCCCCGTGGTTCGGGAGGCCCGAAGTGAAGTCCTTCTGGCCGAAGACGACCTGGGCGGGGGCGTTGTTCGAGGCGGGGATCGGGTCGTGGATCTTGATGCGGGCGTTCGACGAGTCTGCGATCAGGAGCTTCGTGTCCGTCGAGTAGACTGTCGCCGGGCCGGACAGGCTCGTCGCGGAGAGCCCACCGTCGTTCGAGGCTCCCGATGTTCCGTCCGCGTGCCCCAGGACGATGTCGGCCGGTGAGCTGCTGACGGGGGCGGTGCTCAGCCATATCAGGACCCGGTTGTTGATCTTGTCCGCCACGTAGGTGCTTGTCGAATCGGCGCTCACGCTCTGGGGCTGGTGCATCGTCGCCAGGCTCCGTCCGCCGGTGTTGATCGTGTTCGTCGTCATGTCCGGCTGGCCGAGGACCCGGTCGGCGGGCTCTCCGTTCACGGTGATCGGCAGGTCCCACTGGAGGACCCGATTGTTGGAGAAGTCGGCGCAGAAGAGGGTCGTCCCATCGGTGAAGACCCCATAGGGGGAGTTCAGGGTGTCCGCCGCGACCGTTGCCCCCCGGTTGGCCGTCTCGGAGGTGAAGTCGGCTTGGCCGAGGACGAAGTCTGCCGGAGGACCCTCGCCGAGCGAGAAGTCGATGGGCAGGTTCCAGACGAGGATCCGATGGTTGAAGCCGTCGCTCACATAGAGATGAGTGGAATCCCCGAAGACCGCTCTGGGGACGTCGAGGGTATCCGCCCCGGCCGATCCCCCTCGGTCCTGTCCTCTGCTTGTTAAGTTCGGCTGTCCCAGGACGTGATCCGCGGGTGCGAAGTTGGCCGTCGGGATGGTGTCCCAGATCAGGACCCGGCTGTTGCCCCGTTCCGGGACGTAGAGCCTCGTCCCGTCCGAGTAGATGCCCTCCGGGAAGGCCAGGCTGCTGGCCGTCACTCCTCCAAAGTTTGACTGGCTCGTCGTGAAGCTCGGCTGGCCGAGGACGACATCGGCCGTCTGGAAGTTTGAGGTTGGGATCGCATTGAGGATCAGGACGCGGTGGTGCCGGCTGTCTGCGATGAAGAGGTTCGTTCCGTCGAAGTGCACCCCGAACAACTGATTGCTCAGTCCGCGGCCGTCAACCGCTGCCTGGGCGAAGGTGTCCTTCCCGAGGACGAGGTCGGCGTCGATCGCGTTGTCCACGATGAAGGTGTTGGAGGTCACGAGCCCCATCGCGCCGAACGGATCGGTCGCCGTGATGGTGATCGCCACGTCGTTGATGACCGTGGTGCTGAGGTCGGCAAGGGAGTCCCAGATGATCTGGTGACTGACCTCGAGTCCCAGGGGGCCCGAGGAGAGCCCCATGACCGTGTTCGGCGGGACGATCGTCCCTTGATCGGTGCTGATGAGCGTGGCGGGGGCGGGGGGAGCGCCCCCGGCGATGTACTCCACGACGATGTCCAGCGTATCGCTGAAGGGATCCCGGAGGGCATAGTTGATGTTGACGATCCCGGACTGGATACCGGAGATGTCCGTGATGATCACCACGGGGGAGGAGTTGTTCAGGACGTCGAAGGTAAGATCCGTGGGGAGTCCCTGTTTCGTGTCCTTCGGTGTCAGCCTCACGATCACCCCGGTTATGTTGGTGAAGCCAACATCCACCTCCGAGTCCCACCGGATCGAGTGCGGTTGGCCGCTGCCGATGTTGGAAGGGGTCTGGCCCTGGACCAGGTTGCCCAGCAGCAGCCCTTCGTCGGCGAAGGTGATCGTCGAGGGAAAGAAACTGATGCCGCTGTCGAAGGAGTGTTCGACCGTGATATCCACGGTGGCCCCCGTTGGAAGCTCGGCATCGAACAGGAAGTAGTCGAGCGCGATGATGCCCGCGAGGCTCGAGTTCGTGAGCGTGTTGACCTGCGGCGCCATCGTGTTGTCCGTGGTGAACACACCTGTCTGGCCGGCCGGGCCCTGGCCGAGCCGTGGAACTGGGTGATCCGATGGGATGATTCGGATGGCGACCTCGGTGTTGATGCCGGCGGCGTCGGCCGCGGAATCCCAGGCGAAGATGTGGTTGTTCATCGCGGGTACGGTCGACAGCCCGGTGGTCCCCTCGTGCAGGGACTCCGACAGGTCAGGCGTCGCGAAGCCCCAGCTGGTCCCGCCGTCCAGGGAGTACTCGACGTCGATGTCCACCAGGTCCTGCTCCGTATCGAGCAGGGTGTAGTCGACCAGGACCGTCCCTTCCACAATGATGCTGCCCACCGGGTACGAGATGGTCACAGAGGGCTCGAAGTTGTTGTTCACCAGAAAGAGGCCGGATGTGAACGGGTTCCCCGTGTTCTGCGGGTCGTCCGGAGTGATCCGGACCTGCGCCTCATCGGTGTCCTGCGCGAGGAAGTCTGCATCCGAGAGCCAGTCGAAGGAGTGGTTGTTGCCGCCGGGCGAGGAGCTGAGCCCCGAGATCTGGTTCCCGGAGATCGTTCCCTGGTCAGTGTTCGCTAGCGTCGCGGGCATGAAGACCCCAGCGGCGCTGGTTCGGTACTCGACCGTCAGCGTGATCGTGTCGGAGTTGCCGTCGATCAGGATGTGGGTGACGTTGACGGACGAGCTCCGCACGTCCCCCATAGTGGGCGTCCCGATGAAGGCCACGGGGAGGTCGTTGTTCGGAACATCCAGGGTGACGGAGTCGAGCGGCCCCGCGAGGGGCTCGTCGTCGGTGGGCGTGACCTGGACGACGACGCCCATCAAGTTCTGGACGCCGAGGTCGGCGATCGAGTTCCAGGCGAAGGAGTGCGACGCCCCCGCGGGGGCCGAAGGCAGGGCTGAGACGCTCCCCACCGAGATCGTCGCGGGCTGGAAGCCCGCCCCGGCATCGTAGAGCACCGTGAGGTCCACTGGGTCGCTCGTGCTGTCGATGATGTCCACGGCAAACCGGATGAGCCCGCTCTCCGGCATCGCCCCGGTCGGGGAGGTGATCGTCACCCCCGGGGCGTCGTTGCCGCGGATGAACGGATCGGATGTGTCTTGCAGCCCCGGCCCATCGACGTCGGAGGGGATCAGGCGGACCTGGACACCCGTGACGGCCCCCGCACCGAGGTCCGTCGCGGAGTCCCACACCAGGTCGTGGATCACACCGCTCGAGGAAGTGGACTGGCCCGAGATGACGTTTCCGGAAATCGTTCCTTCATCGGTGCTCACGATCGTCGTGACCGGGCTGAAGTTCGTGCCGTCGGTCGAATACTGCACCGCCACATCGGCGGGGCTCGAGTTCCCATCCAGGATCCGGTAGGACACCATCACGTTCGAGGGATACGATCGAGGTATAAAATCGATCAGCACGATCGGCACCAGGGACCCGTTGTCCAGGGCAAAGTCGAGCGTCGAGATCGCCAGGCCGGTGGCGGAGTCGGAAGGCGTGATCCGGATCCGCACGTTGCCTGTCGTGATCAGGCCGATGTCCGTAACTGACTCCCAGATGAAGATGTGGCTCGTCCCGGTCGGCCGCGGGGCGGAGGCGAGCCCCGAGATCCCGTCGCTCGCAGGCGTGATGCAGGTCGTGCATTCGGTCGCGGGGGCCTGGAGGGTGTAGGTCACCCCCCCATCGAGGGAGTACTGGTACTCCACCTGAATCGAGACGAGGTCGCTGTTCGAGTCGAAGGCGGTGTAGGGGATCAGAATGTCTCCGGACTGCACGCCCATCGGCGTTATTACCTCGACCTCGGGGGCGCCGTTGTTGTCCACGGTGAAGACCATGGAGTCGACCGGTATCCCGGTCTTGGTGTCCGATGGGATCAGCCTTACCGCCACGTTCGTCTCGAGCGCCGGCCCGAGATCGGCCAGGGTGTTCCAGGCGAAGGCGTGCATCACCCCCGTGGGGAGGGAGGGAAGGCCCACCACCCCGTCCCCCTGCGTCGGGTCCCGGGTCGCAGGTGAGAAGGGGCCCGCTACACCGTTGGTGGAGTACGAGAAATCGACATCGATGAGGTTCGACTCCGTGTCGAAGAGGGTGTAGTCCAGCATCACGGTCCCCGGAGAAGGGGTGGTGACCTGGTCGATCATCGCGGTGGGAGGGACGGTGTTGTCCACGATGAAGACATCGGTCCAGATCGCCGGACCCTGGCCGAGGGCGGGATCCGGGTGGTCCCGGGGGGTGATCTTCACCACGACGCTCAACTCGAGCGCCCCGGGCAGGTCCATGCCGGCGTTCCAGACAAACGTATGCGTCACCCCGCCCGGCAATGTCGATAGCCCCATCGTCCCCTCGCTCGGGAAACCAGGGATCTCGGTCGCCGTGGTGAAGGCCTGCCCGCCGTCTGTGGAGTACTCGAGGTCGACGTCCGCCGGGTCCGATTCGGTGTCCAACAGGCCGTAGGTCATCGACACGCTGCCCGTCACCTGCGGGCTCGCCGGAGTGCTGACCGATGCGCCCGGCTCCAGGTTGTTGTCGAGCCGAAGCCCCATCGTCGTGTGGGCGGTCCCGGGGCCCGCCGGGTCTCGCGGCGAGATCCGAAACTGCACCGCCATGCCCGCCGCCCCCGGCAAGTCGATGCCCGGCAAGTCGGCCACCGAGTCCCAGACGAAGATGTGATCCATCCCCGTGTCGCTGCTGGTGAGCCCCGTCGTCCCCTCGCTGGGGGGCGACGGACAGACCGCCGGAGGACACTCGATGGCGAAGCTCCAGATGGTTCCCCCGTCCGTCGAGTACTCCACATCGATGTCCACCAGATCGGGAGGGAAGTTCAGGTCGAACAGGCGGTACTGGACGACCACATCCCCCCCAATCACCTGCCCGTCGATGGGGGAGGCAATAAACGCGATCGGCGGCGTGTTGTTCTGGACCATGAAGTCGTTCGTCTCGACGGGCATCTCCTGACCCGGCAGGGTGAAGTCGTCGACCGGGGTGATGCGTACCCGGACGAAGTCGCTGTTCGTTACCCCCATGTCGGCGATCGAGTCCCATGCGAAGGTGTGGGCCACTCCCGAAAGGGAGGTCGCCAGGTTCGTCTTCGCGCCTACCGGGACCGTCGCTGTCGCCCAGTTCGTCCCCCCGTTGGTGGAAAAGTCCACCAGCAACACCGGAGAGGCCCCCGTCGTCTGGATCCTCGCCAAATCGTCGGTGGAGTCGAACAGGGTGTAGTCGATCTGGATCAAACCGGACTGCTGGGTGGCGGGGGTCGTGATCATGGCGGTTGGCGGGTCGTTCCCGGCGACGAAGTTATTCGTCTCCTGAGTGCTGCCCATGAGGTTTGCGTTGCTCGAGTCCTGTGGGGTGATCCGGATCCGGACGAAGGCGGCGTTGTAGGTCACCCCGTCCCCCAGGTCGGTGGGGGCGTCCCAGACATACAGGTGCGGGTCCCCCCCCTGGGTGGTGGTGAGGTTTGTCGTCCCGTCCCCCCCAAACTCGGTGCAGAAGACCCAGTCGCTCGGCATGGGGCTCGCCGTGCCGGGGTAGGGGATCACGGCATGCTCGACGGTGATGTCGGCGTTGTCCTCGTTGACGTCGGTGAGGGTGTAGGTGATGTCGATCGTCCCCGTCTGCCGCAGGGGGACGTCGATCGTCACGATCGGAGCGGCATTCGTCGGGGGATCGCCGCCGCTATCCGAGCCCGAGAGCGCGAGGGCGGCCGCAATGCCGGCATAGGCGCAGCCAGGCAGCATCAGAGGGGCCAGCAAGGCCGCCCAGAAGGTGCGGCTCTTGAGTCTCACGCGGCCGGGGTGGTTTCCCGCTTTCATTATATTCCTCCTGCCGGGCCCGGCGCTGATGAACAAGTTCAGCCGCTGCCTTCGGGTTCATTAATCCTCGACGACTCCGCCGGAGTACCGGCGGCTCCCGGTTCTCGAAGATAAGGATGCTAGCAGTCTCTCCCAGTGGCTGTCAAAGGTTCCCCGTTTATCGAGATCGCTGAGAGCGTCAACCGGCCCGGCCGGCGATCGCGCTGCCGGAGCGCGCTCGAGGCCGCCCCCCCTCCCCTCTAAAAGTCGAGCACTCTTGGTGATGTCCAGTGCCGGGCTGCCGAGATCTGGAGGCCAGAGTGGAGGCCAAACGGATGTCGTTTCAGGCCGCGAGGGACTTGGACCAATTGCGCGTCAGTGCGCGCTGGCCTGTTTCGTATCCTGTTGGCAGATCAGCGCTTCGCCAAGAAAGGGAATGACTTGCGGCGAGACGGCGAGATGAGGTTGGACGGTTTTTCAGTCCAGTGCTCTACCAGCTGAGCTATCCGCCCACAGCCTTGTCAGACAAAGAGTTATATCGGGGTGCAGGAAGGTCAGTCAACCGCTTGGAGGCCCATCTGGAGGCACAGGGAATCCAGTTTCCGCACCTGCCCATGTTCCGGTTTTCGTCCAGGGGAACGATCTGAACGGATCGCCGGAGGGAGGGCCGTGATCTGCACCCGGGGGGGACCCGCGACTCTTGACGTTTACGGGCCGAATACCGAAAAGAAGGCATCCCGCTTCTCTTCGAGGGTCTTCTTCAGGGCGAGCGGGGTGACGGGGAAGTCCGGCGACAGGGTGTCACCGCCGACGAAGATCGTACTCGACGGGCCCCAGGCGATGCCGTACCCGCGATCCAGGCCCACCCCTCCGAGAAACGTGGAGTCGACGAGGGCACTCCCATCGGAACTCAGCACGGTCACGATGGCGTCGTCGTTGCCGTTGTAGGTCGTGTCGAAGGCACCAGGGGTCACGGGGAAGTCGGACGATCGCGTGTAACCGATCACCAGAACCTCGCCTGCCGCGTTCACCGCGAGAGATCTCGGCTCCTCCTTGTCGCTCCCGCCGAGGTAGGTGGCGTACCCGATCGAGCTTCCGGTCGGATCCACCTTCGCGACAAAGATATCGAAGTTTCCTCCGTAGGTCGTGTCGAAGGCGCCGGGAGTGACGGGGAAGTCGTTCGAGAAGGTGAACCCACCCACGTAGGCCGAACCGATGGCATCCACGGTGATGGACATACCCCGGTCGAAGTGGAAACCCCCCAGGAACCCTGAGTAGACCAGTCCGCTCCCATCGGGCGTGAGCTTGGTCACGTAGGCTTCGTGGAAGCCGTTCTGGGTGGGGTCGAAAGAGCCCGGTGTGGACGGGAAGTCCGGGCTGAAGACCGTGCTCCCGGTCAAGTAGGCTGAGCCCGCCGAATCGACGGCGATGCCGAACCCGAAGTCTATGCCGATCCCGCCGACGTACGTCGCCCAGACGATGCCACCGCCTCCCGTGTCCATCTTCGCGACGTAGGCGTCGAGGACGCCAAAGCCGAAGGTGCGGTCGAAGGCGCCGGGAGTGACCGGCAGGTCCGCGGACCGGGTCGTGCCGCCCAGATAGGCCGCGCCGCTCGCGTCGACGTCCATCGAGTACCCGAAATCATCGTTGCTTCCCCCGAAGAACCCGCTGTAGAGGAGTTCCCTTCCCTTGTTGCCGAGCTTGGCCACGTAGGCATCCCATTTTCCCGCGTGGACGGACCCATCGGTGACAGGGAAGTCGATCGAGAGGGTGTGTCCCCCGATCGTGACGATACCGTTGGAGTCCACCTTGATCGTGACCCCGTCGTCTTGGGCGGCTCCGCCGATGTAGGTGGAGTATACTATCCTTCCACTTCTCCGTATTCTCTCGCTACCCCTGCCGGGGGGGGGCCCAACCAGGATGATGTCGAGCTTCGTTACGAAGGCATCCCAGCTCCCGGCGTGGGAGGTCTGGAACGCCCCCGGCGTGATCGGGAAGTCGTCCGAGGTCGTGAACCCGGTCAAGTAGGCGGAGCCATCGGCGTCCACAGCGACGGACCGGATGATCTCGCTCTTGAAGCCGCCCAGGTAGGTGGAGTAGAGGAGGGGATCGATGATCAGGGGCCTGGCGCCGTCCCACCCCTGCACGGAGAAACCGAAGGATGAGGGGCCCCGGAGCTCGTAGGCGCACGGGACGGCTTCGGCGTCTGTCTGCTCGCTGACCACCAATGGCCCGGGGTCCGGACCCTCAACCGAATCCACCGTGTAGCCCACGGGCGGCGAGTCGAAGATCTCGCCCACCACTGTTCGCACCACGAGATCGCCCTGCGTGCCGATCTCGAGACCCAAGATCCCCTCGTAGGCCACTTCGATCTCCCGTGGGTCGGCCCCGGGCAGGACCCGGTACTCGTACTTCAGCCCATCCTCATCCACCGACCAGATCAGGTCGATGCCATCGTAGAGATCGGGGTAGACCACCTGGCGGAAGCTGGGGACGTCGATGCGCCACCCCGCCGGATCCCGGCCGAGGAAGTAATGGCTGGGGAAGGGGAGGAAGCCGCGGCCCTGGGGTCGAACGAGGTTCGAGCCGGGGAAAGTCATGCGCACGAGGACCCCGTCCGGGAGGTCCGCGCGTGCCCCGGGCCGGCCGCCCAGCCCGCCTCCTCCCGATGCAGAGTAGGAGGGATGCGCCGCCGGCGCCTGCAGCACCTTGAGGAAGAGGGTGGCCTCTCCGAAGCCGACCTGCAGGACGCCGCCGTTGGAGTAGTAGAGGACATCCTGGTTCTCGACCTGTCCCATGTTCTGGGTGAAGTAGCCTGCGGGCAGCGCATCGTCCGCCGCAGGACTCTGAACCCGCGTCGGGGCCCCGCAGGTTGAGATCAGCGAAAGGCCCATGAAGGCCGCGATGACGAAGAGAGTGGATCGATGCCTGCGCGCCGAGGAACTCCTCATGGGAATCCCGCCTCTCCAATAGATTGCCTGGGGGACCTGGATGGGGCCATGTGCGCCTCCTCGGACGGATCCATCATCGGCCGGGCCGCCGTTTTTGTCAAGATGACCGACCGAGCCGCAAACGGAGCGGGGAGCTGCGGATCCGAACAATTCGGGATCAGATTTCGGGGGAAAAGGTCACCTTGCTTCCAACCGGAACAACACCCCTTCTTGAACGAGACGGAAGCGATCGCGAAAGGCGTCGAACCCGTAGACGGGCTCGTCGTCAGCGAGATAGATCGGCCGATCACCCAGGTGGTGACCGAGGATCTCGGCCAAGGGGGTTCTTTCGAGGAAGGCAATGGTCACATCAGGCCGCAGCCCCTCCACCTTGGTGAAGTGTTCGAGCACGGCATACGGGGTCCAGTCCGCAAGGATCACCGCCCGGGGGGGGGCCGTGGAAAGGGCCTCGCGCCCGTATCGGTCGGCCGCCCAGTCCCCTCGCTTCGGCGGCCAGAGGAAGTAGCGTAGGTTGTCTCTGTAGGGAATCGTCCGTAAGGAAATTGGCAATCCCCTCTTTCCGATTGCCAATGGCGTCACGGCGTAGACCAGGGGTGGGGTGAGCGCGACGATGGCGACGATGATCCATCGATGAGCCGGCTTGAGGCGCCCTGCCAGGGCCGAGGCGCCGAAGCCGACCCAGATCGCGAAGATGAGATAGGCAGAGAGGAAGAGCTCGTACTTGTGGGACTCGCGGTAGCCTATCGCGAATACCGTGTTGATCACGAAGCTGACGGCCAGCATCCAGAAGAGTGGCCGATCCCGTCGCCAGCTCGCCGCCATCCCGATGAGTCCCAGGATCCCGGTCAGCAGGGGGAACTGGTAGGCGAAGAAGCCGGCAGAGAGTGCGATCTGGCGAGGCATTTCCGCGGCGGAATACCCGAACATTTTCGCCTCGGTCCCTCCCCCTCCGGTGAAGAGTTGGCCCACGGGCTCGCCTGGATTTTGCCCATGCCACGCGAGAACGAGAAGCCACCATGGGCTGGAGGCGACGATGAAGAGCCCGAAGGCGGCGGCGGCCTGGCGCGCGTTCCGCTTCAGGATCCCCGGGTCCTCCAGAAGGAGGAAGAGGAGCTGGCCGGGAAAGAGAAAGACGATGAGCAGATGGTGGAGGAAAGCGATGCCCCAGAGGGCCGCCCAGACGTAGAGCCAGCGGAGGCGGCGATCCGTTCGCCACTGGATCAGGGGAAGCCAGGTGGCGACGGAGAGGAACATCTGGAGAGTGTAGACGTCCGCGAGAGAGGCCTTCAGCCACAGGGTATGACTGAGTCCGAAGGCGGCCGTGCCGGCAAGCGAACCTGCCCGGCCCAGGCCGATGACGCCGAGCATCAGGAAGAGCAGTCCTCCGGTAGCCGCGGCAAAGACCGCGGAGACCAGGTTGACGCGAGCTGCCGGGGTCCCCACAGGGAGGGCGAGGAAAGCCCGGCTGACCACCGTGTAAAGGGGGTGGCCGAGGACGCCGGCCTGGAGCTCGAGCCGCTCGGCCTTGCCCACGAACGTGGCGCTGTCCCCAAAGCCGATGGCGGGAGACAGACCCGCGAGGTAAAGAGCGAGAAGGGCCGCCGAGACGAGAGCGGCCTCCCGGAACGCGGGCTTCGGGGGTCGGTCGACTTCCATCTCCACCCATCCTATCCGAGCGTCCGACGGTGGACTACGTGGGGTTCGATGGACGCGCCGTCAAGGTCCCGGAGTCTCTCCAGCGGCATTCTGTTCGCGCTTCTTTCCCTTCAGGATCAGGTTGGCGAAGAACATCGATTTGGAAGCGACGACTTCGATGCCGAGATCGGCGAGGCGGGTTACGAGATCCGGCTTGGTGTAATGGGAGACGTGCTCATCCGCGTAGGCGCCCGGGAGGACCCAACCGTAGACCCGCTCGACGAGGGGCCAAACCCACGTCCCGTAGTCCGGAGTGCTGAGGACCAGACTGCCGCCCGGGCGCAGGACCCGGACGAGCTCGCGCAGGGGCCGCTCCATGTCGGGGATGTGCTCGATCACTTCCAGACAGATCACTTCCTCGAAGTGCTCGTCGGGGAAGGGGATGTGGGTCACGGATCCGACGACCACCTTGGCGTGTGCGGTGCGGATGAACCTCACCTTGCGGAGGTCCATGTCCATGCCGATCGCGTGCGGATTCGAGAGGATCATGCGGCCGGAACCGCAGCCTACATCGAGGGCGGGGCTCGAACCTTCCATGAATCTCCGGGTGAGCTTGTAGCGGCGCCTCTGCCAGATGCGCTGAGGAAGGAGTCGGCTCCGGAAGGCGCGTTCGTCGTAATCGGCGAAGTAGACCGTGTTCCGGGTCCGCCAGAGACCATAGAGGCCGAGGGCGAAGGAGATTCCATACGCCAGGACACGGGCGTGGGATTCGCCGCCGCGCCGCTGCTTGAAGTGGAAGGGCACCTCGACGATGCGGAAGCCGAAGGCGTAGGCCTTGATGGCGGCCTCGATGAGAACATTGAAATCGCGCCCGTCCAGGGAGAACTCCTCGAACATGCGGCGCCTGTAGAGACGGAACCCGCCGCTCAGATCGCGCAGAGGGATCGAGCAGACCACGCGAGCGGTCCAGTTGAGAAAGCGGCTCATCACCCCCCGGGCCCACGGGCATTCGGCGAAGCCGCAGGGGGCGTACCGCGAGGCGATGACCATGTCGGCAACATCCCGCTGGCGCCAGAGGAGTGGGACATAAGCGGGGTCGTGGGAGCCGTCGGCGTCGAGAGTCAGGATCCACTCCCCGCTGGTGGATGTGATTCCTTCCCAGAGCGCCTTGCCGAAGCCGCGCTCCTTCTGCCGCCGCGTCGCGGCCTGGTGTTGATTCGCTACTTCGATGGTGTCGTCGGTCGAGCCGCCGTCCATGACGAGGATCTCGAACGTGATCCCGAGCCGGTCCAGGACGTCGCGGAGAGCGGGCAGAACGCGCCGGAGGTTTTCCCCCTCGTTGATGGCCGGAATGACGACCGAGAGATCCATGGTCCCCCCCCTGGCATCCCCTGACATGAAGGTGAAGAGAGTACTACGGGCATCTGACAGCGGCGACTTGAGGAGGCGAACGGCTGTTCGGGGAGGATGCTCCGGATCGGTTTCTCGAGTCGCCTCCTGTCAGGACGGGGAGGATAGGCGAAGCCTGTGGAATTAGCGGTTGGCGCGTGACATCATCGGGCATTCCTGGAGCAAGAAGGGGTTGGGTTTCCTGAAGATGGGCAGAAACATCGCGCGAATCGGCCGCACGATGATCGATCTGGTTGGGACATGAGCAACTTCTACCGTGACGCGATGAACGAGCCGATCGACCTCGGCTTCACGCCGACGCCGATCACGGTCGCCGATGGCGAACCGCCAAGCCCACCTCCCTGCTCGCCGGGGCGGCCCGGGGCGGTGGCCGGCCGCTGGCTGAACCCGCAGCAGAACTCGCGCCTCTCCCGCGCTCTCCCGAGCGGGACGTGGGGGGTCAAGTGGGCGTCCGACCGTTCGGCGGGAAGCGGTTACGGACCGGTCTACCTGCAGCAGACGCGCAAGCGGATCCTCCTCCACGATAAAAATGCGTGGGAGTTGTTCGACGCCAAGGGGCGGCACCTGGCGGACGGGCAGGGGCTCACCGAAGGCAGCGAGGTCCTGCTGGACGCCGATCGGGGACTGTTCTACTTCGAGCCGTTTCTCCGCGGTGGGTTCAAGGGCCACCGCTTATCCGACGGCGAGGAGGTGTTCGTCACGACGATCCGCGGGGTCGGTGCCTTCCGGCGGACCTTCATGGCCACGCTTCCGGGCAGGCTGCTGGCGGTGGCGGGCCACTACGGGATGATCAACCCGCACGGCCGTACGCCCGAGGAGGCCGCCATGGAGGTCTGGTCCTTCGGCGACCCCATCCGAGCCAACGGGGTGAAGATCCTCCTGTCCGATGAACGGAAGGCCGTTCTCTCCCATCACTCGACCTGCTTCCTCGTCGCGCTCGGTGATGCGGGCTTCACGATCGCGGTCGAGGACGGCGTCTACCGGGTCGACGCCGATCTCAACTTCGAGGCGGAGTTCACGGGCACTTTTGTCCCCGAGCTGCTCAGCCTCGACGAGGCGGGACGGATCCACCTGTTGGTCACGGAGCCGGACGGGCTGCAATACTACTGGCTGCTGTCGGCGAAGGGCGAGCAGCTGGTTCGTCTGGCCGTCCCCGAAGAAACTCATGGCTCGATCACCGTCCCTCCGGTGGTGGGCTACGACCATAGCGTCTACCTCTTCACCGACACCCACGTGCATGCCGTCGGTTCCAAGGGAAGGGTCGAGTGGACCTCCGACCTCGGCGGGCCGCTCGGCGGCGCGGCCATCAGCGGCGACGACCGCCTGCTGGTCGCCGCCGGCGACAGCGTCTCGCGCTTCGACATCGGAGGGGAGCGCGAGACGCTGGTCACGCTTGAGGGCGAGGAACTGGCCTCGGCGCCGATCCTGACCGAGAAGGGCCGCCTGCTTGTGGCCTCCCGGATGCGCGTCTTCTGCATGAAAGCGAAGTGAGTTTGCCGATCGTGACTTGCAATCCCCAGGTATCCGTCACCCCCCCCCATTGCCTCTAAGCAAGGGACCGAACCTTTCGCATCCGAGCTTCGACGATGGAGGCCCAAGAATTCTGTCCGCTTTTCGGCCTTGGTTGCGTTAGATTGGTGGACGGGCCCATACTTTCAGAGGCCGTCACGGGCCGAGGGGTGCGGCGCCCTCCTCGTTAGCCTTGCAACCAAAATCTCTCGGAGGATCCTGCACATGCTGTCCGTCGGTCTGTGGACTCCCTGGCGACGTCTCACCGTAGGGGCCTCGCTGATCGTAGCTCTTTCCCTGCTAAGCGGTTGCGGATATATCGCTGCCGGTATCCTGGTTGCCGGAAGCGGCGGCGGCGGCTCCTCGAGCAAGAGCGGGAACGCGTTGCCGACCGTCACCGTGCTCACGCCTGCCCGGCAACTCGGTGCGCAGACGGTGACCTACACCCTGACGGACGCCGAGGGGGACGAGGCTGCTATCGGGATGGAGTACGCCGTCGTCGACATCGGGACCGGGCTGATCGGGGCATGGATGCCGTCCACCGCCGCCGGGGGGGACGGGGTGACCGGGCTCACGACGAGCGCAACAGGCGAGGCCCACACCTATATATGGGACGCCGCGACCGACCTGGGAGACGGCGTCACCTACGTGGCCGCGTGGGTGCGGTTGAGAGTCACGCCTGCCCACTCCTCGGCCCCGGCCGTGACCGGCACCCCCCAGGAGACCGTCGACTTCGTGGCGGGGAACGATGCCCCGACGATCACGTTCCAGTCACCAGCCATGGGCTCCGTCCAGACGGGTGTCATCCCGATCGATTACAGGCTCATCGACACGACCAGCGATCCCGCGGATCTCGAGGCGTACTTCACCGTCGACCAGGGCGCGATCTGGGCCACGGCCGAGATCCGGTTCGGAGAGACCCTCGCCGTTGGCTCTGCCCCCACCCCCGGCGCCACGCACACGCTTGCGTGGGATTCGGGCGCCGATATGGTCGCGAACGAAGGCCGAGTGCAGTTCCGTCTGATCCCCACCGACGCGGCGCCCGGCGGGACGGGAATGGAGTACGATACGCTCGAGTTCGAGGTCCGAAACGACAATCCCCCCATCGTCTTCATCGCTTCACCGATCACCGACCAGGTCATCGGCGGGGATGTGACTGTCAGCTACCGGCTCCTCGACGATCTCGAGGCGACCCTCAGCATCACCGTGGAGTACTCGATCGACTCGGGCACGACGTTCCAGACGGCCACGATGGGAACGGGAGGGGAAGGTACAACCGGGCTCACGAGCAGCGTAGCCGGAGTGTCCCACACGTTCGTCTGGGCGTCCGGGACGGACGCCCCCGGCCTCGATCTCCCGGGGGCCGCCCTGCCCGAGACGGTGGCCATCCGGATCACCCCCTTCGATTCCTCGATGGGCCTGTCCCACACGGCTGTAGACCTCCGCCTTGACAACAACTCGGAGCCGACCGTGCAGTCGATCGACCCCTTCGGCCCCGGGGCCCGGACGGGAGACGTGACCATCAACTTCACGCTGGCCGATCCTGAATCGGATGCCTCGATCATCGCCGTGAGTTACTCCATCGACGGCGGCGGGGCCTTCCTGGCCGCCACCCTGCGGAAGTTCGATCCTGGCGATCCGGGCATGATCTCGGGGAATGAGATCTCCGGGCTCCCGACAAGTCCCGGCGGGACCTCTCGCCGCTTCATCTGGCAGTCGGGGACGGACCTTCCGGGCGCGCGAGAGACGGCCGTCGTCCTCCGCATCGAGCCACGGGACCATGCCACCAACTTCGCGCTCGGGCTCGGCGCCGGAGCGCAGACCTCGGTCTTTGCCGTGGACAACACCAGCCCTCCTGTGATCAATACCCTGGCCGTCACGGGCAACTCCGACACCGTCCCCGTGACGTACGACCTCTACGACGCGGAGCCGCCCACGGGACCGACGGTGGACATCGACGTCACCTATTCGCTGAACGGGATCGATTTCTTCCCCGCCGCGATCGCAAATCCGGACGAGGGGACGAAGTTGGAAAACGTCATCGAGGGTCAGACACCGTCCAACGTCGGATCAGGGGCGGCCCACAGCTTCGACTGGGACACCGTCGCCGACCTCGGAGAGGTGAACCAGGCCGCCGTGACCCTCCGGTTGATTCCCATGGACTCTCAGATCGGGGCGGCGGCCGACTTTCCGCTCGGTATCTTCAACAACGATGCCCCGATGGTGAACATCAGCGACATCACTGGCGTCCAATCGCGCGATGTGCCGATCTCCTACAGCCTGCAGGATTCCAACGCCGATACCTGCAGCATCGTCGCGGAGTACCGGATCGGGACGGGCGTGTATCTGGCTGCCACCGAGTCGCTCGATCCATCCAGCGACGGGACGACGGGCCTCTCCTCGAGCCCCGACTCATCCGGCGCCGCCCACACCTTTATCTGGGACTCCTTGAAGGATCTGACGACCACGTTTCACGACGATCTGGAGATACGAATCACGGCGAGCGATCCCCTCGTCGCGGGAACCCCGACCGTGAGCAATCTCTTCACCTTGGACAACGCCATCTTGGCGGATCTCGTGCTAGGGAAACCCACCTTTGACCTCGCCGCCATCGATGGCCGCGGGATCAATGCCGGCTGGTTCGGCGGACTCTCCGTTGACGGCGAGAGGGTCTTCATCGCCGACTACTTGAACAGTCGGGTGCTGATCCTCGACGCCGTGCCCGTGACGGACTTCCAGACGGCGGATGTCGTCCTGGGACAGGAGGAATTCACGACAGGGCAGCCGAACGTCGGCGGCTTTTCCGCCCGCACCATAAATCACCCCAGCGGCGTGTACTCGGACGGGACAATCCTCTACGTCGCGGACTCCGGGAACCACCGCGTTCTCATCTGGAACGACATCCCCACCGCCAACTTCGCGCCGGCGGACCATGTGCTGGGACACGATAGCCTCGACGCACCCGCCTTCAGACCGCTGGGTAAGGGCACCCTGTCCCAGCCGACCGACGTTTGCGGGACGGCCTCGCACCTCTACGTCGCTGATTTCGGGAATAACCGCGTCCTCGTCTGGAATCTTCCCCTGGACTTCTCGCTCGGGGAGGGACCCGATGCGAACTTCGTCCTGGGTCAGGCTGACGGCACTTCCAAGCTGGCGAACCGGGGGGGGGCCGTCGCGGCGAACACGCTCAATTTGTGTCGTGGGGTCTTCGCGGATGGAACCACACTGTTCGTTGCCGACTCCTCGAACAACAGAGTCCTCATGTGGACCATTCCCGCTCCCTGGACCGATGGTCTGGATGCGGACGGCGTTCTCGGTCAGCCGGGCCTGGTCACTGCCGGAGTCAGCAACCCCACCCTGCCGGTGGGGATGCATCGCCCCTTGAGAGTCTTCGCGGACTCGGGCCACACGTACGTGGCCGACCACATCAGCCACCGGGTCTTGATCTGGAACAGCGCGATCCCCGCCTCGTCCACCCAGGCGGATGTCGTCCTCGGCCAGCCTAACTTCAACGGCAATACCGCCAACAATGGCGGCATCTCCGACACGAGTTTCGACGGGCCTACGGGGCTCGCCTCGATCGGCACGGAGCTATTGGTTCTCGATGGCAACAACCACCGGGTGAAGATTCACGATGTCATCCCCGTCACGGACAACGCTGCCGCGACGCTCGTCTTCGGTCAGAAGGACTTTACTTCGAACCGATCCAATCACGCGGAGACGACCTCCCGATCCATTCACGTACCCGGGGGGATCGACACGGATGGAAACTCGCTCTTCGTCGCCGACAGGTCAAACCACAGGGTCCTCGGATGGGAGACGATGCCTGCCGTGAACGAGAAGAACGCGGACTTCCTCTTCGGACACTCGACCTTCAGTGAATCCGTCCAGCCGGGCACGCCGACGGCGTCCTCCCTGTACGTCCCCCAAGATGTCGCCTACGACCCCGCCGGATCTGGCAGGCTCTTCGTGGCGGACTCCGGCAACCACCGCGTCATGGTCTACGACGGGCCGTTCATCCTGGGTGAAGCGGCGGTGGCGGTTCTCGGCCAGATCACTGTCGCGGACAGGACCAGTGGTGTGGCCATTGACAAGTTCAATAATCCTGTAGGGGTCGCCTGGGACGGATCAAATCTTTGGGTGGCAGACGGGTTGAACCATCGCGTCCTCCGCTTTGCCGGGGGCACGTTCACTACAGGGATGGATGCGGACCTGGTGCTTGGCCAGGCAAACTTCGTCGATAACGGTCAGGGACACAGTGGCGCCGATCCGGCTCCGATCAACGGCGACCAGGGTTTCTCGGTTCCGAACGGCTTATCGGCAAGTGGCGGCAAGCTACTCGTCGCCGACACGAACAGGTATCGAATCCTGATCTGGGACCCGATCCCTACCATGAGCGACGCCGAGGCATCGCTCGTACTGGGGCAGACGAGCTTCGGCAGCTTCGGGAAGGCCACATCTCGGAACGGGATGGACAGGCCCGAGGGGGTCGAGTCAGATGGCGTCGGCGTCTACGTGAGCGATTCGCGCAATCAGCGCGTCCTGCTGTGGGACACGTTTCCGACTATCAACGGGCAGGACGCCGATCGGATCATCGGGCAGGCGGACTTCGACACCGCCATCGCGAACGAGGGAGGGGTCAGCGCGAGATCTTTGTGGATCAACCCGGGCGTCGGAACGGACAGTGGTAGATCCGCTCTCGTCGTGAACGGAGGGATTCGCACCCTCTGGGTGCCCGACCAGCAGAACGACCGCGTCCTCAGGTACGACGTGACCCCTTGAGGGTAGCCGAGGGACCTGCACCGCTTGGGAAGTTGGATGGGCGTTTGCATTAGCCCGATCCGCTCCCGGTCGCGGAGGGCAAGCAGGGCCTACGGCCCGGAGTCGCCCGAGAGGAATATTTTGGCGGCTGCAATCACGGCGACGACTACGAGCGCACCCGCGACAGCTCCGATCACCGCAGGGCGCAGCGGCTTCGGAGGCTCCGTCGCCTCCTCGAACCAGCCGAGCCTGCCTTGCGCCTGGTGATAGAGGGAGCCGATCACGAAAGACCCCGTCATCAGGAAATAGAGCTGGAGGAAGGAAGCCCCGATGGCGTGGATGAGAGACCCCTGGCGAGAGCTGCTCGACGCAAGGGCTCCGGTCGCCCGGCCAAGAAGGCCGTCCACGGCCAGGTAGGCCGCAAAGCCGATGCAGAGGGTGACGAAGAGCATCAGATAATCGGGCAGGACCTTTCGTATGGATGAAATCACGAACCCTGGCCTGAGGGCCCCCACGACGGAGTGGAACAAGCAGTAGATCAGCAGGACCATGGGGAAGAGGAAGATTCCCGCGACCTGGGCGGCGATCACGAGAGCGTCTTTAAGATCGCTCGGGTCCATCAATCTCAGGAAGAAGTAGGGGGCGAACGGCGCGAACCCCAGCACGATCATCGCGATGAACGGCGAGACGAAGGTCTGGAGGAAGTCCGAGGTATCGGGCCAGTCGGGGGGCTGATCGGACCCCGTCGAGGCCGAGCGGATCACGCCGAAGGCGTAAGAGGACATGTACCCCATCACGGGCACGATCAGGAAGATGCCAAGAAGACTCATCTGGCCGATCCACCACGCCAGGCCGAAGCAGAGCCCTCCCGCGAGGATCACGGCCCGTCCACGGCCGTTGAATGCATAACCCAGGAGCCTCGGGACGTCCTCCCAGAAGGGGGCGACCGGAACGGCAGGTGTCTTGACCTCTCCGGCCCCGGGGCCTCGGTCGCGCGGTGCGTCGGGTTCCCGGAACGCGGGGCTTCTCTCCCCGGGTGACAAGGGTTCTCCAGCGGATGGACCCGTCGGGCCCGATACTGCATCCCTATGGGAAGCCGGTGGGCCTGTCCCGTGATCCGCCGAGCCCGAAGGTGATCGTGGTGCGCCGGCCGCGGTCCTCTTCTCGATCATCGCGAAGCAGGGGCCGCAGAAATGCTCTCCCCTTCTCTCTCTCATCTCGTCGATGGGGAGAACGGTCATGCAGACTCCGCACACGGCCTTGCGTATCCTGTCACCCTCTGGGGTCGGATCGGCAGACATCACCGTTTCCTTATCAGGCGCGTTCTTCTCGGCCCAGTTCGCGAGCGAGGGATTCGAGGCGATCGATGGCAAGGCTCCACGGGAAGCGTTTCTCGGCGTAGCGCCGGCACAGCGTCCGGAACTCGGGCTCGCACCAACGCCCCCGCTGCGTCTCGGTGGTCTTCTCTGACAGCGCGGCGGCATCCGTCCCCGCCAAGATGATATCCGGATCGAGATCGGCGAGCACCTCGCCATTCGCGCCCACGCGTATGGCGCCATGGGGTGGATAGGGAAAGGCATGCATCGGTATGCGGTTCGCCAGACTCGCAGGGTCCTCCCCGGGATGCCCGGCGAGGAGTTGGACGTCGTGGCCGCAGCGTGAAAGCTCCGGGAGGTGCGACTGTATCAGCCTCGTGCCCCCGCCGGGGATCTCCGGGTTGAATTAGTCGCAGACATGAAGAATCTTCAAGCGATCCTCCCCTACCGCCCGAGCGTGCTGCTGTTGATTCAGGTTCGGATGAAGGAAAAATCCGTGCCGCGTTCGGAGACGTGAAAGACGCCGTATCCGTTATCCAGCAGTTGCTCTATCGCCCTGCCTGTCTTGTCCCACCCTGCGGCACCGAAAAAGTGCCCGGATCGCTCCAGGTTGACCAGGTGAGGGTGAAACTCGAGGACGATTTGCCCGGCAGGGATGTGTGATCTTGCCAGATCCTCGATGACGGCGAGCTCCCCGCCTTCTATGTCCATCTTGAGGATGTCGATGAATTCGTGGCCCAGCTCGGCCATGATCGATTTCAGTGAGCGCGCCGGCACTTCCACGGCGGGCGCTTCCCTGTCTTTGATCTCCAGTACCGTAGCAGGACGATAGAAACGGCTTGCGCGTTTTATCGTCCGCAGCTGGATGGTTCCGTCCGCCGCGGACAGTCCGACCTGTCGGAACGAGTAGTTGGACCCGATGGGATGGCTGGCGACGTATTTGGCCGACTCGTCGGTTGGATCGAATGCGAAGACCGATAATCCAAAGGTGTCGATCAGCGACCGATCGAAGGAAATGTTCGATCCCACACCGAACGAATAGACGACGCTCCTGGCGGATAGCTGATCGGGACATATGTAGTAGGCGGCGCCTCCGTCTCCGTGGGGCTCGCAGGTGACGTCGACTATCTCCGGCGGAGCGATCCGCCGCGAATTCTTTCGGGCCCTCAAGAGGTACAATCGGCTTGCCCACTTCCAGGTGGTGGATCGCCATCGTCTCCGCAACTTACTGAATAGTCTCATCACGATCAGCCGGCTAATTCGCCCCTTCTCCAGTGTCGGCGATGCAGAGGCGAGCACTATGCAAGGTTGCCAGATGAATGTCCAGCGAGTACAAGGAGGCGGGACTCTGCCTCGCCCGTGTGCCAACTTGAATTGTTCGGGCTAGACCTATGGATAAAGCGAAATCAGCCGATCAATACGGAGAAATGCTGGCCAAGGATGGATTTATCGTCATCAAGGATTACCTGGCGCCAGAGACATGTGATGAATTGAGGCAGGCGATAAATGCCACGATCGAATCTGGCAAATTCATCGAACGGAACGATATGGATATCAAGGACGCTGTATCCAGGAAGGAACCAGTGCTCTCCAGAAGACATGGTCAACACGACGACGGAATGCTTGACCTGTTCAACGTCGACACTATCCATCCCAGATTGCGCGGGTTCAGGGAAGATCCATTCCTGAATGAAATCATCACGAGAGCGGCGGGAACCGAATTCTCCCCCATGAGGATCAACGCCTACATCAACAAAGGAGTGAGCAATCCACGGGGTTATCATGCAGACACGTACAGGGGTTCATTCAAGACCTTCGTGTATTTGACCGATGTACCAGACAATTCATACGGACCCTATTCCTTCATCAAGGGCTCGCATGAGCTTTCCTCCACAAAGAGAAAGATCGGTAAGCTGGTCAATCGCTTGAAGGGCAAGCCTTCCACGGATGCAGTATTTCATGATCCATCAAAAGCTCACATTTTCATAGCGCCAAGAGGCACCTTGATCATCACCAATCAGGCCGGCATACACCGTGGTCTTCCACAGGAAGAGGGTAAGGAACGAATATTGATCACCACTTCCTATACTCCTGCTTGAACATATGAGTGGGCCTTTTCGCTGGGCTCGGTTTTCAGGTCCGAGGTCGCCGTCCCGGGGGGGGTGGACGAGAGCAGGAGGCGATCCTCCGGGAGCTTGGCGGGACCCAGATGGCAGACGGGCCACCCGGGGGTGGCCCGTCGATCGCGTCCGGGTCAGTGAGTCCTGAAAAGCGGTAGGCGTTCCCTAGTCCTGGATCGCCTTTTCGAGGGCGGCAATGTCGATCGCTTTGGCGAAGCTTCCCAGCAGGACACTCTTTTCGATCTGCTTGCCCTTGACCGTGACGACGGCCGTGTTGGCGTTGATGAGAAACTTGACCTCGCCGGAGTTATTGTCCTCCTCGTACTCGAGGATGGCCCTCTGATTCCCGAGCTTGATCAAGGTGGCCCCCTGTGCCTGGAGGAGCATCGGGTTCTTGAGCATGGCCGAGAACATGGAAACCAGGGGGGAGTCGGCCATGACCACCAGGGTAACCTGACTATCGGTCCCCTCCTTCTTGTAACGTCGGCTCACAGAGAAGCCCCCGCCGAATGCCGCAAGCATTCCGACATTATCACTGGAAGGATTCTTCGCTGTCCAGCCTGCCGGGGCGGCCGGCAGCGCTGCCTGCACGACGTCCACCCGGATCTTGTTGATGAGGCTGACGAGGAGGTTCAGCTCCGATACGGCGGTGCCGTACTTCTTCTCGCCGTAGGCTGCCTTCGCCGTGGCGAAGAGCTCCTCGGGGGTGATCCCCTCCTCCTCCTGCGCGACGAGGAGGGGGGCAACGACGGCGAGCAACACGACGAAGGCGAGCCCCGAGACGAGACCCGAGAACAGCAGTGAACCACGGTGCGTGATCATGACGCTTCTCCTGAAACTGGACCGGAGTCCGGATAAGTGACTCGAGCTTGAATCCCAGAGAAGGCCGAAATGCTCCCCCCCCGGAAATCTGGACCAATGTATCGTCCACTGTGTGGGGATGGCAAGGGATCGGAATAGACGTCGGGATGGACGGGCGTTAGTTTCAGGAGAGTAGATGCCTCGAAGAGGTGGCTACCCCTCCGCGTTTCGGTGAGCGCCTTGCCGGGAGCCGATCCTGTGTAATCCTGCGGTGTGTGAGGACTTGTTCCTGCTCAGGGCCTCGGACAGGGTTATTTCCCCGCCTTGCCCTTTGCCTTCCCCTTGGCCTTGCCCTTCGCCTTCCCCTTCGAATTGTCTCCGAGCTTCCCCTTGGCCTTTCCGCGGGCCGCCTTGCTCGCCTTCTTCTTCTCGGCCCTGGCCCTTACCTCCTTGTGGATCAAAGCGGCAAGCTTCTTCCCCTTGAGTCCTCCGTGGACCTTGCCCTTGACGAAGTGTCCAAGGATTCCTACGTCGAGGTCGTGATCAACGACAAGCCTCATCATCTTCATGGCCTCGCTCGAGGAGACCCCGCGAAGGACGAGGTCATCGTAGAACTTGACCTCGATCTTGAGCTTCCGTCCCTTGGCCGTTACCCACTTCTTGATATCCCCATGGGCCTTCTTCTTCACCTGGCCAGGAGCGCTGGCCGATTTCCCCTGGAAGGCGAGGACGGGGCCGAAAAGGAAAGGGAGCAAGAAAAGAACCATCAGTGGGAGGCGTCGCATGGAGGTCCTCCTTGAGAGCATGGTTTGCGAAACGAGGGGAGGTACAAACCCCTCCTTCGGTAATCCTACCATATTAAAAAAAAGACAACAAGACCGCGGAGCGAGGAGTCGGTCGATCAGGGCGGAATAGGCGTGAATGGCTCAAAAGTAGTAGGTCACGCCGCCGAGAAAGGACATGAAAAAATCCTCCCCCGGTCCAGGCGCGATGTTTATGTAACTCCTGGCCCCCACCCCGAGATTCTCGCGGAGCATCCAGTCGGCTCCACCCCCAAGGACGATGAGGGCCGACCCGAATGTAGCGTGGTCCTTCTTCTTCGAGATGAGGAGCCCGACTCCCGCTTCCGCGTAAGGCCTGAGTCTCGGCAGAGAGGGGAGGTCGATGGTGAAGCGGGCATTCAAGCTCGGACCCAGGAGAAGATGATTGCCGTTAAACCCGATCTGGAGCAAGGGACCGACGGAGAGACCCCCGCGAATCCGATCCGTGCTCACATTGGAATCGAGAGGGTACATGACCTCTGCAGCGAGCAGGAACGTGCCCGGGCTGGCGGTAAACCCCGCCATGGCGCTGACCTGCCGCGCCTTCTCCCCCTGCCGTTGATATTCTGGGGCTGCCGGGGGAGAACTGGTCTCGATCAGCAGGCTCGGCGTGGCCGGACTTGCGGCATGGCCTATCAAAGCACCGTCTTCGTTGGGAGCCAACGAAGCGCATGCACAGAGCAGTGCTATCGCCGCGGGAACGAGGCAGCGAATTCCTCTCGACGTTCTATTGTGCAAGACACCCTCCCCCTTGCTCCAGGATCCAGGAACGGGGCCACTCGTCGCCCGACACACGCATCGGAATCTGTCCATAAGCCTTCCCGATGGCCCAACTCCTGGGTTGGGGCCGAAAGATTAGCCGAGATGGCAGGGGTTGGCAAGGCTCCCCGTCGATACCACAGGGAGCCGAGCCGATTCAATTGGCGGGGTGAGCGGTTGCTGATCAACGGAGGATTTTCATTCCCGCACCCGATTCCCCGCCGCCCCGATCACAGACTCGGTCAGGGTCCGTCGTTGAAATAGACAGCGCTGCTCAGACCCCCCGGAGGCGTCGCCGTGAAAACCTGGCCCCCAAGTAGAAGGAACCGCGGAGCGCCCAGCGGGACTCGGATTGGGCTGACGAATGCGGCCGCGTTGTAGACGTTCGCCGCGATGATGGCGGCCCCGGTCAGGCCGTTCCAGGGGGACAGGCTACCGTCTGGCAGGACCGCACTCCGCTCCGCCTCGCTGCCGCCGATGCCGCCGTTGTAGATCCCCTCCGCTGCCACGATCTGGCCAAAGGCGGCCCAGACGATGTGCTTTTTCCTCTGTTTGATCGCCCTCGCTGTCGCCGTCCAGGAGCCGATGGTCCCGTTCTGCGCCGAGGCCAGGTAGACGTCCTTCGTGCCCCCCAGCCGCCCTTGCTCGTGGGGGTCCAGGGAGGTGTCCGGGTCGCCGCTCACCACGTAAAGGCTGGCGCCGAAGCCGAATACCCGGGCAAACGACACCGGTGTGGGATAGTCATTGCTCGCCCTCACCCAGGGCTCGAGGGCACCGTCGCTCTGGACGCGTGCCTTGTAGACCGCCTCGCTAGGGGTCCCGTCCGTCTGGAGGCCACTCACAATGTACACGAACCCGTTGTAGAGCACCGCCGCCGGGCCGACGAGCCGTCTCGGGAGCGCGGCCGTCTGCGACCAGCTCCCCACGCTGCCGTCCAAGACCGAGACGCGAGCCATGTACACCGTGTCCGTGCCGCCCGGCGTGTCGGCCGCGTCCGCCTGGCCACCGATCACGTAGACGAACCTGTCGTCCGGGTCGAGAAGCCCTGCATTCTGGGGATTGGCCTCTACCAGGGCGTGGTACGCCCTCGGGGCCGGAAGGGAGTTGGGTTCCGTCGTCCACGCGGGGCCAAGGGTCCCGTCCGGAGCGAGCGTATTCGTATAGACCGCGGAGAGATTCGAGAGGCCATCGTTGCCACCGGCCAGGACGACGTAGGCGTTCGCGTCATCCACCCGCACGGGCGAAGCGGCCAGGCCGCGCATGGGCATCGGCAGGGGCGTGGTCTGGGTCCAGGTCAGGTTGCTTGGACTGAAGGTCGGCGTGTCCACAAGATCCAGGTCCACCCCGTTGCTGGTCCCCCCTCCGGTGACCACTGTCACGGTGACCGTCCCCGGGATCGGGAATGGTCCCACCGAGCCGGCCGACGGGACGACGGCCACGACGCCCGTGTTAGACCATCCGGATGACACCGGAACCACAACCGCCACGTTGGACGGATCCAGAGTATCAGTGAAATCAACCCTGCCCGGACGGGCCCCGAACCCGGATCCATTGATCTCGATGGCGACATCCACAGGGCTTGCCGGGTCGCTCGATCCATTGATGTTCAGGATCGACGGGACGGGTGCCTTCTTCTTGTGGTGTCCTCCACCTCCGCAACTCCATGAGACGGTCGTCACCATGGTGACTGTGAGTGCCCATACGGCGAGCCTCGAGACGTGACGGGTGCCTCCTACAATCTTCATGGTCTTCCTCCTGTGAACAGAACGGGAGCCGCAGATCGCTGGCCGGCGACTCCCCTCTCCTTTACATCCTGCCCCACCCGCGAGTCAAGCCTCAACTCTCCGTTTGTAGGACTCACGATGAGCGGTGGGCGTTGAGTGGTTCGACAGCCGGGGTTGATCCGGCAGATCACGCTGCTCGAACCGCTCGGGCCTGCCTACGGCCCGAGACCAGAGATAGAATTATCATGGCAGGACAACGCTTCGAAGAGATAGGCGAGCATGAGCCCGAGAGATGTGAGGGATCAGGTCCGGAGGCCCGGGGCTGCTCGAATGAACTCCGGTCTGCTATCGGGTCAGTCGATGGGTCATGAGCTCGATGGCATTGGTCAGGCTTCGGCGCACAGTCTCGCTGGCTCCCGCGTCGCTCCCCGCGGAGAGGTTCGCCTCGTACGCTCGAAGGAAGTCGAGGATCCCCCGGTCCCCCAGGAGGGCGAGGGAGCGGATGGCGGCAGCCTTGACCTTCGCCGAGGCGTCGTTCCGGAGGACATACTTGAGTGTCTCGATGGATTCAGGCGTCGCCGAACCCGACATGAGGGTCACGGCGCCAGCCCTCTCCCACTCGTTCTGAGAGACTTGCATCCAATCGATCGTCCCTTGCAGGGAGGCGGTTACGGGGATGTTCTTCATGGAGATCCACGAGCCCCACTGGCCGATCTCGTGGATGAGGTCCTGACGATCGTCGACGGGGATCGTCGTGTCCTGAAGAAGATCGCTGATGAAGTCCGCGGTCTGCTCGCCGCCGCTGACCAGGGCTAGCATGAGGGCAGCGTCCCGGAGATCGTCGTTCTCCTCGGCGAGCCCCGCCGCCCGATACTGCTCAATGAAGTATCCCGCCGTGTCCGCGTCCAGCTCCTGGAGTCGGGAGGCAATCTTGATCTGCTCGGCGGGATCGATGGCGCCCGTCTCGACGCCGAGCACGCCAGCGAGCATCTTCTTCGCGAACTCGAGCCGCTCCTCCTTCTTCGGCTCGTCGGCGTCATCCTCTGCAGCGACTCGCCGCTCCAGCTCTTCGACCTGAGACCGGAGTAGCGTGACTGCCTCGCGCTCCCGGACGAGCTCGGCCCGCAGCACCTCGGCCTCGGCGCTCTCCGTGGCCGTCGCCATGAGATTCGCCGAGGAATTTGAATCTACCTGCGCGACGGAAACGGACCCCCGGGGGAGCGAGTGATGGGAGAGGACAGCCCTTTCGTCATCTGTGCGTTCAAGGGATGGAGTTGGATGGATGGCCCAGCCGACGGCAACGCCAGAAGCGAGGAACACGACCGAGACAATGGCAAGAGCGGAAAGTGACTGTGCGCGTTTATCTGACATTCTCCCCTCCTCGAATAGAAGCGACCTCTTCCGAATCTCAGGAGACATGACGCAAACCGGGTTCCAAGAAATGGGGCCCGAGTAAATCGCTCACATCCGATTTCGGAAACCATGACTGCCGGGGGACTTGCGGAGGGCTGGGGCATCGAAATAGAGTCTCGCCCTCACCTCGAAGGCATCCAAAATCGTGGCCGGGGCTGCAAGGATCTTTCAGCGGTAACGCCTCACCGAGTTTCATGACGCGCACCGAACCCCCCTCTGACCCCCCGAGTTTGGTGCGCGTCACGAAACTCTTAAAAGTGGGATTGGGGCGAGTAGAGGCGATTCTGACCCTGGATCCTCCTCATTTCCGCGATTCAGCCCTCCGGGAGAAAAGCAGTTAAGTCTTTCGAGTTTCGTGACTTGTACCCAAACTCGAGTTTGGTGCGCGTCATGAAACTCGTGCCCGAACGCCGAGTTTGGTGCGCGTCATGAAACTCTTGCGGCGGAAAAAGGCATCGTGTGTAATTTACTTCTCTCGAGGAGCGATTGGAGGGAGGCCTTCGTCCGGATCAAGATGCAAGACATCCGATCGATGATCAAGGACCCGGAGAAGCCAAAGAAGGCCCTCGCGAGGCGCATCGTCTGCGCGCCCGTGGTCAATATCGACGGCGAGAAGCGTGCCTTCGTCAAGGAGATGGAGAAGGAGACGAAGCGGTACGAGAAACGAAAAGAGGCCCTCCGCGACCTGGAACTCCCCGAGATCCAGTAGGTCCAGCCACGACTCTTCCGGTAACTCCCCCCGTCCCGGTGCCAAGCACTGCTCGATCCAGGCAAAAGGGCCTCGTGGCCATGAGGAAGACGGATCAGAAGCGGCGGATGCGGTCGTTGCCCCAGTCGGCGAAGAAGACGACGCCGTTCGAGTCGATCCAGATCCCCTTGGGGAGGTGGATCAGGGCCTGAGCCGGCGGACCGCCGTCGCCCGCGAAGCTGGCGCCGCCGAGACCGGCGACGGTGACGATGATGTTGGTCCCGGTGAGGAGATCGACGGATCGGATCCTGTGGTTGTTCGTGTCCGAGATGAATATGTTCCCCGTCGTGGGATCGATCGCGACACCGCCCGGGCTGTCCAGGGACGCAGCGGTCGCCGCGTCTCCATCCCCGCCGAATCCTTGCACGCCGTCACCGGCAAACGTATCGATGTTGCCCAGGGTGTCGACTACCCGTATGCGGTGGTTCCCCGTATCAGCGATGTACACCATCCCGGTCCCCGAGACTTCGACGTCCAGCGGGGAGTCGAGCTGGGCCATCGTGGCCGGGAGTCCATCGCCCCCGAAGCTCTGTGTCCCGTCTCCGGCAAAGGTATTGATGTTTCCGAGAGTATCCACGATCCGGATTCGGTGGTTGTCTCGGTCTGCGATGTAGAGATTCCCGGCCGAATCGAAGGCGAGTCCGGCAGGGTAGTTCAGCTCGGCGTCGACCGCCAGGCTGCCGTCGCCCGCGAAGGCGCCGTCCGAGTTGCAGATAGGGCCGAAACCGCCCGCGCCACCGGCGAACGTCACGATCGTATTCGCCACCGGATCGACCAGGCGGACGCGGTGATTCCCCGTGTCGGCCACGTAGACTAGGCCCGCGGCATCGACAGCGAGCCCGAGCGGGGCGCACATCAGGACGTTGCGGGCTGGAAAACCATCGCTCCAGCCTCTCGCCCCGGACCCGGCGGCGCGGGTGATGATCCCCGTCTGGGCGTCCACCCTACGGACGCGGTTCTGGTGGACATGGTAGATGTTCCCTACCGAGTCCACCTCCACGTCCTCGACCCACTGGAGGACCTCCGTCACGGCGGGGATGTTGTCCACGGCGAAGGGGAACCCCTGTCCGGCTGTCGTCCGGATGTCTCCTAGCGCGTCGACCGTTCGGATCCGAAAGTTGTTTCCGTCGGCGATGTGGACCTCGCCCCCCATGTCCACGGCAAGATCCCAGGGCCGGTTGAGCCGGGCAGAGACGGCGAGGCCGCCATCCCCGAGAAATCCCGCGGTGCCCGTCCCGGCGAAAGCATCGATGTTTCCGCCGAGGTTTATGATCCGAACCCGGTGAGCGAGCTCCGTGACGACATAGAGCTGTCCGATAGCGTCAAAATCGAGCCCGACCGGATTGTTGAGCTGGGCGGCCGTCGCCAGCCCTCCGTCGCCCGTGTCTCCCTGGACCCCCGTCCCGGCGAATGTATCGATGATGTCACCGGCAGACGCGTCGACCCACCGGATCTTGTGGTTGTCCGAGTCCCCTATGTAGAGGTCTTCCGTCACGGGGTGGAGGGCGAGGCCCCTGGGCGAGTCGAGGAGCGCCGCTGTTGCCGGTCCGCCGTCTCCGGTATCTCCCGCGGCCGCTAACCCCGCGTAGAAGTTGATGATCCCCGATGTGTCGACGATGCGCACCCGATTCGCCAACCACTCACAGATGAACATCTCGCCATTGGACCGGATGACGACGTCGAGTGGGCCTGTCAGGACCGCATCGGTGGCCAGCCCCCCGTTGCCGGGATTGCTGAGGCCCCCGCCGGCCACGGTGGTGACGATCTTCGTGATGCTGTCGACGCGTCGAATCCGTCTTCCTCCCCTCGTGGCGACGTGGAGATTGTTGTCGGAATCGAAGCTGATCCCCGCCGGACTGTTCAAGGACGCCTGTGTCCCGGGCCCGCCGTCACCCGTAGATGCCTGGGCGCCGTTTCCGAGAACGGTCTCGATCTGCCCCGTGAAGGCGTCGATGCGCCTCACCCGATGCTTCTGCTCCTCGGAGAAGAAGATGTTTCCGAAGTTGTCGACGGCGCACCCTCGAATGCTCGCGGCGATCCAGGCATCGCTGGCATCCCCTCCGTCCCCGTTGCCAGCCCCGGAGACGGTCGTGATGACGCGGTTATCCAGTCGGAAAGACGACGTGAAGGCGCTGGACCCCGGGCTGGCCGTCGGGACCTCCGTCGGCGCCACCTCGAGGATCACGTCGATGAAGTCCCCCTTCCCCAGGTCGGCGAACGAGTTCCAGACGAAGATGTGCTCGGCGCCTGCCGAGTCCGTGAGGAGAGCGATGCGTCCCTCGCTCGGGGTGCCTTCCGATTCTGTGGCAGCGAAGAACGGCCCAAAGACTCCGCCGGTCGAGTACCGCACTACGATGTCGGCCGGGTCCTCGTTGGCATCGGCGAGACGATACCGCATCGTGACCCGATCGTAAAGGATTCCGGTTGCCACGTCCCCGGTGGCCGTCACAGGTGTGTTGTTCACGATGATCGGCCCGATCCGGCCGGAGAACGGGTCCGCATCGATCTTCGTGTCCTGCGCGATCACCGCCACATGGACCGCGGTATTGTACCCCGGGAGGTCGAGGGCGGTTTGCCACCCGATCGTGTGCATGGCCCCGCTCCCAGGGAGGGTGCTCAGGTTTCTCTCTCCATCTCCTATCGAGGGATCCAGCGCGGCGTCGAGCCAGGTATTGACGTCCACGGGCGGGCTCACCCCGACCCAGTACTTGACCGATATGCTGGCGAGATCGGATTCCGGGTCCACGATGCGGTACTCGATGGTCGAGGACCCGAAAACTTCCTGGGGTGGAGCGATTCTCCCGGTGGAGGAGACGACACGGTCTACGATCGCGTGCGGCGCGACGGTGTTGTCCACCGTGAAGACGCTCGTCTGCGCCGCCGGCCCGTCGCCCAGGAGAGGGTTCGGATGATCAGAGGCGACGATCCTGAGGACGACCTCCTCATTCAGCCCCAGAAGGTCGAGAGGGGTTGCCCAGGCGAAGATGTGGTTATTGAGGCCGGGGATCGTGGAGAGCCCGGTCACGCCGTCGTGTGAGGGATCGGCCAGATCTGGCGTGGCCGTGAAGAAATCGAACCCCCCGTTCGCCGAGTACCAGACCTGGATGCCCACCGAGTCCTGTTCCGTGTCGATCGTCGTATAGTCCACCAGGACGGTCCCCTCCTGGATGCTGCCCGCGGTGGGGGACGCGATGGTCACGGATGGTTCCGCATTGTTGTTTATCAGGAAGGGTTTCGATGTGAAGGTCGCCCCCGGGTTCTGAGGGTCGCTTGGAGTGATGCGGAACGTTATCGTCTCCCCGTCTGTCTCGGGCAGATCCATATCGGAGTCCCATAGGAAAACGTGCTCGATTCCATCCGGCGACGATGAGAGCCCCATGGTGCCGTCCCCTCCCCCCTCGGTCGCCAGCGGGTAATTTATGCCATCCGTCGAGTAGCGGAACTCACAATCGATCAGGTCGCTGTCGCCGTCGATCAGGAAGTACGTCACCGTCACCAGTCCTCCCCGGACGTCCCCGGCAGCGGGAGATCCAATGAAGGTGACGGGCAGGTCGTTGTTCTGGACGTCGACCGTGATGGTCACCGTCGTTCCCGCGCGGGGCTCGTCGTCTGTTGGTGTGATGGACAGGATGACGCCGGTCAAGTCCTGGATTCCGAGATCGGCGATGGAATTCCAGGCGAACGTGTGGACGACTCCGGTCGGCGAGGACGAGAGGCCCGAGACGCTTCCCACCGTGATCTGCGACGGGACGGGCCCCAGGCCGGTATCGTAGGTGACGGTGAGGTCGACCGTGTCGCTCGTCGAGTCGGAGACGCTGACTTCGAATCGGGCGAGGCCCGTGACGACCGACAGGGGAATGGGGCTCAGGATCGTGACCGAGGGGGCGTCGTTCCCTCGAGTGAACGGGTTCGACGTGTCCGAGACGCCGGTGCCGTCCCCATCGGAAGGATCGAGACGGACTTCAATCCCCAACACGGCTTCCGGAGGGGGCGTCAGGTCTATCGCGGAGTCCCAGACGAGCGTGTGATTGATACCACTGGAAGATGTGGGGACCGCCGTGACCGTGTTGCCGGTGATCACGCCTACATCCACACTCGAGATCGTCATTGGATTGAAGATCACGCCGTCGGTCGAATAGAACGCCGCGACGGTCGCATCGTCCGCATCGCCATCGAGGATGCGGTACGGAATCGTCACGTTGAGCGGGTACGAGCGGGAGATCGGATCGATCAGGACGATGGGGACGAGAGACCCGTTGTCGACCTGGAAATCGAGGGTCTGGACGGTTGCGCCGACGATCGAGTCGGACGGGGTCAGGATGACTCGCACATTGTCGGTGGTGAGCAGTCCGATGTCCGCGATGGAATCCCAGATGAAGAGGTGCGGGGTTCCGACGGGTCGGGGGGCGGACGAGAGGCCCGCGATACCGTCGCTGGCCGGGGAGTTGCAGACGGCAGGTAGACACTCCGTGGCGGTCGCGGGGATCGTATAGGTCAGGCCCGCGTCCAGCGAGTACTCGAAATCCACCTGGACCGAGATGCTGTCGCTATTACTGTCGAACAGCGTGTGCGAGATCAGCACGTACCCGGACTGCACGCCGCCCGGTGTGGCCACCTGGACCTCCGGGGCGTCGTTGTTATCGACGGTGAAGACATTGGAATCTGCGGCAATTCCCGTCTTGCTGTCGGAAGGGATGATCCGGATGACGACGTTCGACTCGAGGGCCGGGCCCAGGTCAGCCAGGGTGAACCAGGCGAAGGTGTGCGAGGCTCCCGAGGTCAGGCCGGTAACACCTTCTCCCCGAGATGGATCGCGAGTTGCCGGAGAGAAGGGCCCGATCGGACCGCCCGTGGAGTACTCGACGATCACATCGATGAGATCGCCCTCGAGGTCGGAAAGAGTGTAGTCGACCAGGATGATTCCCATCGAGGGGGAGGCTATCGGGCTGATCGTCGCGCTCGGGGGATCGGTATTGTCCACGGTGAACACATCGGTCCATGCCACTGCGCCCTGCCCCAGGGCCGGATCGGCGTGGTCGCTCGGTGGGATCCGGACGACGACGTCGTCCGCGAGGACCCCGGCGAGTTGGGCCGTGGCCGTATCCCAGACAAATGTGTGCATCGATCCGGTAGGCGAGGTGGAGAGGCCCGCCGTCCCCTCGCTAGGCGGCCCAGTCCTCTCGGAACAGGAGATGAAGTTCTGTCCCCCGTCCGTAGAATACTCGACTCTGATTCCCGCTATGTCCGAGTCGAAGTCGAAGAGGGTGTAGTCGATCGTGACATCCCCCAGGACCTGTGGGCTGGAGGGTGTGCTGACGGTGACACTCGGCTCCGAGTTATTATTGAGCTGAAGTCCCGTGGCGATGAACGAATTGCCCGGACCGAACGGATCCATCGGTGTGATCATGATCTGCACGGGGTCGATGGAGGTCGGGTTGGGCAGGTCCACGTCGGGGAGATCAAGAGCAGAGTCCCACTGGAAGAGATGGGAGATGCCCATGGCCGAACTGGGAAGCCCCGACGTTCCCTCGCTCCCCCCGCCCAGCTTCTCCGTCGCCAGGGAAGAAGTCACCCAGCCATCGATGGAATACTCCACGAAGATGTCCACCAGATCGTCGTTCGCGTCCAAGAGGAGGTAGGAGATGTTCACGTCTCCCCCGATCAGCGACCCGTCGACCGGAGTGCTGATGAAGATGATCGGCGGCGTATTGTTCTGGATCGTGAAGTCCCCCGTCTCCACGGGAATCTCCTGGCCCGGCAGGGTGAGCGAATCAGTCGGGGTGATCCGGATCTTCACGAGGGAGCTGTTGTCGACGTTATCGGCGATCGAGTCCCAGGCGAAGTTATGCCCCTCCCCCGCCAGCGTGGATGTCAGGTTCGCCGTCTCGCCCACGGGAATGTTGTTGGCCACAGCCCAGTTCAATCCCCCGTCGGTGGAGAAATCGACAGCGATGTCTACCAGGTCATCCGTGGAGTCGAGGAGCGTATAGTCGATCTGCACGAGGCCGCTCTGGATACCTGCCGGAGTCTGCACCGTTGCCGAGGGGGCGTTGTTTCCCGCGATGAAGTTCGCCGTCTCCACGACATTGCCTAAGACGCTGGGGCTATCCGCGTCCTGAGGAGTGATGCGAATTCGGACATAGGCGGCATCGTAGGGAGGCCCACCAGGCAGATCGGCGCCGGCATCCCAGATGAACTGATGCGGGTCGCCGCCGGAACTGGTGGTGAGGTCTGCGATCGGGTCTCCCCCGCCCTGTGTGGAGATGAGCCAGTCCGTCGGCATCGGGACGCCGGTCCCCGGGTAGGGAAGGATCGCATGCTCCACCGTTATCGAGGCATTGTCCCCGTTGGGATCGCTGAGGGTGTAGTCGATGTCGATGTTGCCTCTCGTCCGCACGGGGGAGCTGATCGTCACCGTCGGGGCCACGTTGGCTGGACGATCGTCGCTGCTCCCTCCTCCGGAGGTAGCAGCTATGACGGCGATGGCCAGGTAGCCGCAGCCCTGTGCCGTGACGAGGAGGGCGAGCGCCCCGATCCGAGCGAATAGACGAACGCGGTCCGCCGAGCAGGTGCGATGCGCGGACTTCATCAAGAACCTCCCAGAATTCGAGTTAGCCTCTAGAATCGATCCCCCCCAGGAGAGGCAATGATACCACCTACAATGAAAGGAGGCGCCACATTCGTGACGCCCCAACACCTGATCTTCTTGGCCGAATCAAGTCTGTGTCCCCCATCTCACACCAAATATGCTTGACCGGGTGCAATGACTGCAGGTAGGGTCGGAGACGGACCCTATGACTGCCCTCTACGTTGCCGTCGTCGGCCTCTCGGCCTTTCTTCTCTTCCAGGTACAGCCGATGATCGCGAAGATCATCCTCCCTCGCTTCGGAGGCGGGGCATCCATCTGGCTCACCTGCCTGGTCTTCTTTCAGCTCGTCCTGCTCCTCGGATACGCATCCTCGCACTGGCTCCTCACTCGTCTGGGGACGCGAAGGCACCTGCTGGTGCAGGCACTCTTCATCCTGGTCTCTCTGGCCTTTCTCCCCCTTCGGACGCGGGACACGGGACTCGACCCTTCCACTCTCACACCGGCCGTGGACATCCTTCTCCTGCTAGCCGCTTCGGTCGGTCTCCCCTACTTCGTCCTCTCCACGACCTCTCCAGCAATCCAGCACTGGATCGGAGTCGGGCCCGGGGCTCGGATGCGAAACCCATACATCCTCTATGCCGTCTCTAACGCCGGCTCCTTGCTCGGGCTCCTTGCCTATCCGGTCCTGGTCGAGCCGAATCTGCCTAACCGCGTTCAGCTCGGGTCATGGTCCGTCGCGTTCGGCGTGTACGCCGTCCTCCTCCTCGCGGGGATTGCTCTTCGATGGAAGACGGCCGATCCGGCCGCCTCCCCGCTACCCGACGCGGATCGAAGCGATCCTGAATCGGGGCAGCGAGGAGATCGCATCCGATGGGTCATTCTCAGCCTGATCCCCTCGGCCGCTCTGATCGCCATCACGCACCACCTGACCGTGGATATCGCCAACCTGCCCTTCCTCTGGGTCCTTCCGCTCGCCCTCTACCTGATGTCGTTCATCATCTGTTTCCTGTTTCCCGGCATCTCACGTCCGCGTTATATCCGGAGCATGCTCGTGCTGGCCGCGTTGCTCGCCGTCGCGCTGATCGGCCGTGGTGCGATCCAGGTCTCCCTGATCACGAGGACACTCGTCGCTTGCTCGGCCATCCTTGCGGTCAGCACGTATTTTCATGGAGAGCTGGAACGATCCAAGCCGCCCGTCCACCGGCTCACGTCTTTTTATCTCTACCTCGCGCTCGGTGCCTGTGCCGGCAGTGTCCTGATCGGTCTCGTCGCTCCCCTGGTCTTGCGTGGGAGCTTCGAGTTCACCCTGGTGATCCTCGTCTCACTCTACGGGGTCCTGTTCCCTTACGTTCAACCCCTGGCGCTCTCCAGTGCTCGCCTGTGCCACTCCTTCATGGCATTGCTCCTCGTGCTCTCCTTCCTGAACGAAGAGGTGTTCTCCCGCACCGACTCGATCTGGCGGGGCCGTAGCTTCTATGGCACCTACAAGATCAGGGAAGTCCCCGAGCTACCCGATGAGCAGGTTGCGGTTCGACTGCTGATGCAGGGGACGACGATTCACGGAGGGCAGGCCCGGTATCCGGACGGGCGGTTCGTTCCGCTCACGTATTACTTCGAGAAGACCGCTATCGGGCAGGCGTTCGCCAAGTTGCCGGACATCGAGAGGGTCGGCGTGGTCGGCCTCGGGGCGGGGGCGATCTCCGTTTACGGACGGAAGGGCCAGACGCTCGACTTCTTCGAGATTGACCAGATGAGCATCGATATCGCGACGAATCAATTCCAGCTACTGGAAAGCTGCCCGGCCGAGGTGAGGATCATCAAGGGGGACGGGCGCCTCGCCCTTCGTGAGGTCGGGGACGCGACGTACGATCTGCTTATCCTGGACGCGTTCACCAGCGGGACGATCCCTCTCCACCTTCTCACTCTCGAGGCGATAGAGGAATACCTGCGAGTCCTGAAGCCCGAGGGTCTGCTTCTTTACCACATCTCCAATCGCCATGTCCGGCTCCAGCCGGTGCTCGCCGGTGCAGCAGATCAACTGGGCCTTCGATATGCCCAGCACAAGGCGCCTCGGGATGGGTTCTACGTCATGTTCGAGGCGGATTGGGTGGCTCTCACCCGCAGCCCCGAAATCTTGGATCGGCTCACCGACGGGGACGACGACTGGGAGGGCCCCCCACCCGACACCCGCATCTGGACCGACGAGGCCTCCGACCTCTGGTCCGTCATCGACTGGTCCCGCTGATCGGGCTCTGGAGAATTTCATCTCCTGGAGCGAGGAGGCCTATTCCTTTTTAGGGGCGGAGTCCTCCGGGTCCTTTTTCAGAAGGGCCCGATACTCCTTCGCCTTCTCCGGTTTTTCCCAGGCGGTGTAGAGGTCGATCAGACGGTTGAGGGCCTTTCGGGTTCGGGGATGGCCTCCGATCACATCTCGAAGTCCCTCGTATCCTTCCAGAAGATGCCGCTCGGCCTCCTCATATCGTTTCAGAGCCGTCAGAGTCGCCCCATAGTTGCTTCGGAAATCGCCATTCCGCCGGTTACCGGGAGCCAGAGTCTCCTTGGCGATTTCGACCGCTTCTCGCCCGACCTGCTCGGCCTCCTCGAGACTCCCGCGACCGCGGAGTACGGCACCCATGACGCTCATCGATTCGAGCGTCCGCACGCCGCGGGGGTCGTCCTTTCGCCGGTTCTCCAGTGTTTGCTGCAGGAGCGTCTCGGCCTCCTCCAGCCGTCCCTGATGGAGGAGGGCTCGCGCGAGGTCGTGCCGTATCCAATCCGTAGGCCCATAATCCCCTCCTTCAGGGTTGATGCTGTTCTTTAGTGCCCGTCGATACACCGCCTCGGCCTCGGAGAGCTTTCCCTGGTCATGGAAAACGCGAGCCAAACCCAGGCTAGCCCAGAGTGTGTCTCTAGCCTTTTCTCCTTCGAACTCCCAATAGGCCTCATTGGTCGGACGATAGAGCGCCTCCGCTTCACTGAGCTTGCCCCAGTTCTGTAGGGTCCAGGCCAGGTCGACGGGCACCGCGCTGCCGAGCCGATCCTCCGCTCGCCGCATGATCTCCACGCCCTCGCGGTACCGGCCAAAGTAATCGGCCACCAAAAGGCCGTGGGTGCTCATGACGCGGAGAGTTTCATCGTGATCCTCCCCTTTGAGCCGCTTGAGGGCTTTCACAGCCTCCCAGTTCACAGCCAGGGCTTCATCGAACTTTCTCAGGCCCATCAGGGAGTCCTCGAGCACGCCCAAAATGCGCATGGTAAGATGGGTCTCCTCACCCCTCCCTCGCCGTTGTTTTTCCCACAGCCCGCGGGCGATCGGCTCAGCCTCGGAGAACTTTCCTTGTTCGAGCAGGAGGTCGACGCGATCCAGGACCGCCCCGATTGTTTCTGGATCGCCGATGCCCTTGGCATCGGATAGGTCTTGTATGCGCTGCTCGAGTAGCTCCAAGAGTTCGTCTTCCCTGCCAAGTTTCCGCAGGCACCATGAGAGCCGCTGCAGGGAGTTCTGCGTTTGGTGGCGATCGCCGCCCAGGATCCTTGCCTGGGTCATCCATACACGTGTGAATATAGGCACCGCTTCTTCGCAACGCCCTTGATATTGCATGGTCTTCGCAACCCAGTAATCGGCCTCGAGTGTTCGACGGTGTTCCTCACCCAGAGACTCGACGAGAACTTCGCTCAGTTCTGTGAGGAGCTGAATCGCCTCACCGAACTTCCCTTGATATCTCAGGGACAGCGAAAAATGGTGGGCAGCGTCCTGGGTGAGACGATGATCGGGGCCAAGTAGACGGGCCTTCAGGGCGTATTCCCGGCGGAGGATCGGCTCCGCCTCTTTGTCTTTCCTCTGCTCCAACAGCACGTTCGACAGGGCAGAGTAATTCTCGAGGGTATCTGGAGATTCCTCTCCCAGAATGGCCCGCCGAGTATCGAGAAGTTCCTTGAGAATCCTTTCTGATTCGAGGAAGCGCCTCTGCTCGAGAAGTAGCGAGGCAAGCTTATCGCCCGACCTGAGTGTTTTCGAATGCTCTATACCGAGAGTGCGCCTGAGTGCATCGAAGATTTTTCGGTTCAGGGCCTCCGCCTCCGCGATAAGCTCCCCGTCTTTCACGAGGAGTGCGAGGCCGCTGAAGGAGTCGACCGTGTCCGGATGCTCTTCTCCCAATACCTCTCGCCGGCCCTCCCATGCAGATCGCTGGAGTACCTCGGCATCCTCGCTCTTCCCCAATTTCCCTAGCACTCGAGCGAGGTGGTCCATGGTTCGAAGCGTATCTGGATGCTCTTCACCGAGCAGAGCGCGTCGGCCCGCCAGGACCTCGCGGAAGAGCGGCTCCGCTCCTGAGGCGTCCCTCCGTGCGAACAAGAGTCGAGCCCAGACGTGAAGCGAATCCAGCGTCTCCTTGTCTACGTCTCCTCGCAAAGTCCTTCGAGTATCCAATGCCGACTCGAGGAGGGGCTCGGCGTCCGCAAGGAGGCCGAGGTTCAGATAGGCTTCGCCTATGGCTCCCTGGACGGCAGCCATCACACCAGGCTGATCCGGAAACGCCGCCAGAAGATCTAATGCTGCCCGGTCCAGCAGCTCGGCGATCTTAACCTGACGACCGCCCTCGCTCGGATCCATCAAAGCGAACATTCCCAGGAGGTAGTCGATCGTCGCACTTGCCTTCTGGGCCGCATCTTCTGCCGAGCGCCGCTGTACTTGCTCTTTCTCTTGGGCATCCCGCGCGAGATCTCGATCGCTGCGGGCTTGGAGGAAGAGCGACGTGCTCAAAACCAAGCCGGCCGCGAGGGCAATCCCGACGGCCGTCACTCCGGCGACCAGGCCTCGATGCTTTCTCACGAATTTCTTCACGCGGTACACCGGTCCCGGAGGCCCAGCGAGGACGGGCTCGTCTTCGAGGTGACGGCGGATGTCGGCGGCGAACTCGGATGCCGTGGCGTAGCGACGGGCCGGTTCTTTCTCCATCGCCCTCATCGTTATCCAGTCGAGATCTCCCTTGAGGAGACGGGCGAGGGACGAGGGATTGGTCTGTCGGCTCTGGGCCACGTCGCTGGACTTCTTCCCGAGCGTGCTCACTCGAGTGCTTGGCTTCTCCGGTTCCTCCTCTCGAATCTTGCGGCTTATCTCGTCATAGCCTCCCATCCGGAGAGCACGAGCGTCGAACGGCAGGCAGCCGGAGAGGATCTCGTAAAGCAGCACCCCGAGGGAGTAGATATCCGTCCGGGTGTCGACCTCGAGGGCCTTGCCCGAAGCCTGCTCGGGGCTCATGTACTCCGGAGTACCTATGACCCGGCCCATCTCCGTGTAGAGGGTCTTCTCGGTCAGCCTGCGGTTCGTGGCCTTGGCGATGCCGAAGTCGATGATCTTGGGGAAGGCGCTCCCGTTGCCGGTGACCAGGATGTTGGATGGTTTCAGGTCTCGATGGATGATTCCCTTCTGATGGGCGTGCTGCACGGCGTCGCAGAGTTGCTGGAAGAGACGTAGCCGGTCTGCCGTGGTGAGGCGCATGCGATCGCAGTACTGATTGATCGGCACCCCCGCGACATGCTCCATGACGAAGTAGGGTCGGCCGGTGTTGGTGGCGCCGGCGTCGAACACCTTGGCAATCCCCGGGTGATCCATCAGGGCCAGGGCCTGCTTCTCCGATTCGAAGCGGAGGACGACCTCCTCGGTGTCCATCCCCAGCTTGATGACCTTCAGGGCTACCCGACGCCGAACGGGCTCCCTCTGATCTGCGAGGTAAACGGTCGCCATGCCCCCTTCCCCGAGCTTGTCGAGGATGCGATAGGGGCCGACTTGCTGGGGCGGGCTCAGATCCCCCGAAAGGAAGGCGGGACCGGACCCGCCCTGTCGGGTAGAGGTCGAGAAATTCGCCGAGGGCTCTGGTGTCTTTGCCCTGTGGAGGGCCTCGACGATCTTGAGGCGACGCTCCAGCTTCTCGGCGTTTTCGGGACTGGATGCCGCCAGCGCATCGCGATCCGGGGATTCCCCCGCCTGAAGGCGATCCAGGAAGTCGTCCGCTATCGCGCCAATCTGTTCCTCCGGCGTGGACGCGGAAGCGTCATCCGGCACGAGTCCGTGTCTATCCTTGCCGCTCATCGTCTCTCCTAGGGAGCCAGGGGCGGAGAGTGTTCTCCGCCCCCGGTGTGTAACAGTGTCGACTCGTAGAGACTAGTTTTCAATGGCGAACCTGACTCCTTTACAATTCTGTCTGCGGTGAGTGCTGTCTACGGATTCATCCGGGCGAATTTCAGCACGCCGTTCCCGTCGTCCTTGATGGCGACCGCGGGCAGATTGAAGTTGTTCGGGTCGAGGGCCAGGGAAACGCGGTTCGTGCAAAAGGGCAACTCGGTTACCAGGTCGAATGTCCAGCCGCTGCCGTCATTGATGGCCACCTCGATGCCGTTCTCCTCGCACCCGCCGTCGTAGACGGCGGCGAAGGCGACATAGATATTGCCCAGCCCGTCAAAGGCGAGCGACGTTGTCGAGCCGCCCTCCTGCCGGGACGTGATGACCTCCGGGATCGCGGGCCAGCCATCGTCGGCGTCGCGGACAGCAAGCCGGACCTGGTTCCCTAGGAAAGGTGGACCAGCCGCATCGTAGTGGAGGTAGGCGATCGCCGGCTGGTCGGTTCCGTCGAAGGCGAGGCTGGGATACCTGACTGTATCCGGGTCCGGAATGTTTTCCACTGTCACGGGGGCGCCCCAGACGGAGGCGGATCGGACCGCAAACCTGATCTCCCTGCTGTCCGAGAGACTGGCTACATAGGCTACCGTGGCATTCCCGGCTGGATCGTATGCCAGATCCGGATCCCTCACGAACGCGTGGCCGTCGATGACCTCCGGGGCTCCCCATCCAGATCCACTTCGGATGGCGAACATCAGGTCTTCCCCCTGGGGTGTTTCTTCGGACCAAACGATGCTGGCGTTCCCGCTGGCGTCGAACGCGAGCGAGGTCGAGGCCGCCGCCGCTCCTGTGGCCACGGCCTCTAGCGGATCGAAATCCACCCCGTTCCACAGGCCATACATCACGATCTGTCCGTCCTTCTTCTTGGCGGCCTTGACCAGGAAGCTCAATGCGGGGACCCCCGCGCTCTCGTAAGCGAGATCGATCTTGCCGCCCAAGATCCCCAGGTCCGTGATCACCCAGTCGAATCCATCGAAATGTGCGAAATGGATCATTCCTCCCGACTTGTAGGAGATAGAGGGGTTCTTATCTCCCTCACGATCGAAGACGAGCGAGGTACTGGCTCCCCCGTCGTCGACGACCTCGATGGTCCAGCCGTCGTCCAGGGTCGTGACGGACAGTTCCGAGGAGATGGGAGAGGAATTGCCCGCCTCGTCGGCCGCCTTGATGGCGAAGTGGTAGTCTGTCAGGGGGAGCAGCCCCTCGACCTTGTAAGGATCCTCGGCGAGGAGGGGGGGGTCGTCTCCGACACAGGGTGTGCCGGGAACGAGCGTCCGCCACTGGTCGGTCGGTGTGGCGCTGGCCCAGTTCGATTCATCGATCGGTGTGCTGCCGATCAGGAAGCGGACCTCGTAGGAGCTGGCTGGGCCGGAGGCGCATTCGTAGTTGTCGTCGGCGGTCCGGGTCCAGGTGAGCGTGACGGTCGTCGCGGTCACGTCCGAGAAGTCCAGATTCAGAATCTCCCCCGGCGATATCGTGTCATCACTGGGAGGCGGTTTCTTCCCTCCACCGCCCTTTCCCGCCGAGGCGAGGTCTGGGTTCACCAAGACGAGTGCCGTGGCACAGATGAGCGCCACCAAGATCGTGAGCTTATCCCTCATTTCCGTCCTCCGTGACTGTAAGGGGTCTGCCTTGGCAGGCCCTCTCCCCCGCGTGGGCCGGATGACCATGATCCGGCTTCTTGGGGAGATGGGTTCGCTCCTCCCTGAAACGACCGTCTATTCTGGGTTTGCCCTGGAATCTCGAATAAATCTGAGGGATGGGGGTGAGGAGCTACTGGCTAGATCAGGTCTCCGACGTCCTGCTCGAGATGGGCGAGGGCGGAGTTGGACCGATGGCGCACCTTCTTGTAGGTCATGCCCAGGCGGCGCGAGATCTCGAGGAGGGACACCTCCTCGATGAAGCGTAGCCGGAGGATCTCGGCCTCCGTCTCATCGGTGATCTTGCCGAGAGCTTCCTGGACGCGCCGGACGATCTCATCGGTCCGGACCATTTCGGTCGGGGAGGGGTCCCCAGAGGGCAGTGTGATTCCAGCGTGTGTCGTCGACTGACCCGGCTGTTTCTGATCGATGCTCACCATCTTCTTTGGGGGGATCTTTTTCTGGCGATCGCGATCCCTCTTTGCGGTACGGCTGAGGTTACGGGCCATCTGGCCTATCCAGCCCTGAAACATACGAAAGGTCTCCTCGTCGTTCTCACCGCCCTTGAACAGCTTTATCTTCTTCCAGGCGCGCAGGCACGTGTCCTGGCGCAGGTCCGCCGTGCTCTCGGCGGGCCGCGCAGAATCTGCATAGGGCCTCGCCATTTGATCGATGTAAGGCCTCATGATCTCCAGCACCTGGTCCATCGCGGCCCGGTCCCCATCCTGGGCCCGGCGAACGAGATCCTGAAAGCCTTCCGATGCCATCGAACGAAGTTCCCCTAAGGTTCGAAGTGGTAACCCATGTCCACCGTGCCCGCGTCGAGGGCTCCGTTGGTCGCCGTCGTCCGCAAGTTGAGGCCAAGGTTTGCCGAGGTGTCGGAGCCGGCATCGAAGCAAGGGGAGTCGATCCCCTGACCGGCCAGGATCTGGGTCAGGTAGTAGTCGCCACGGAGACCGGTGACGAAGAGAGGGTCCAATGAGAGGTTTCCCGACGTCCCCGGCACGAATCCGACGGGGGGATTGATGCGCAGTATCGGGTCTTCGAGCTTTCCGGCGGCCGTGTCGATATCGCTGAAGCTGATAACGACGCCGAGGGTCGTCACGCTACGGCAGAAGACGTCCTCTCCGGAGGTCGTCGCCGTGTTGCCCCAAACGATCGTGTCCGTCACGACGGCATCCTGATTGTAGAAGTATATCCCACCTCCGCTCACCGCTGTGTTGCCCGAGAAGGTGCAGGAAAGGATTCGGAGAGTATCCGCTCCGCTGCCCGCGTTGGAGTAGAGGCCTCCCCCGTTTAGGCCGGCGGTGTTCCCCGCGAAGAGGCAGTTCTTGACGACGCCGGCGTTACCGACCTGATAAAGAAGGCCCCCACCCGAATTTATCGCCGTGTTTGCCATGAAGATGCAATCCGTGAAGTTGGATCTGCATCCCTCGACCAGGACCGCACCGCCGCTGCCTCCAGAATTCCCGTTGAACGTGCAATCGATGAAGTCCACCGAGCAGGCTGCCACGTTGACCGCGCCTCCCTTGGAAGCGCAGGAGTTATTCACGAACACACAATTCGTGAAGGTACACGCGCCTGCGACATAGGCCGCCCCACCGTGCCCGGTGAAGCCGAACGTCACCAGCGCCAGGTTCTGGTCGAAGGTGCAGTTCGTGACCGTGGAGATTCCACCCACGAGGTAGAGAGCGCCCCCCCGTCGGCAGTTCGCCCCGTTGGTCGTGAAGGTGCATCCGGTGACGGTCAGATCGCTACCGCTTCCCGCCACGGTGGCCCCGTCGAGGCCATCGTTGTTGATGAAGAGGCAGTCCTCGATCGTCGGCTGGGCGCCCATCTGCGCCCAGATTGCGCCGCCGCCGTTGTTGCCAATGTCGACGAAATTGCCGTCGAACGTGCATCGCTCGATCAAGGGGCTCACGCCGGCTCCGCTGAGATAGATGGCCCCGCCGTTGCTGCTTGTGTAGGTGTTGTTGGAAAACAGGCACTCCACGATCCGCGGCGAGGCGTTGATGTCCGCCCAGACTCCGGAAGCCGTGGCATTCACGATCTCGAAGCCGTAGATCACGGTGGAGGTCGTCTCACCGGAGTTGTTGAACAGGAAGGCCCGGCCCGCCGACAGGCAGTCGATCCTCGTGCTGACCGCCCCGTTCTGGGACATCACGATGATCGACTTCCCGTTCGTCTGCAGGTTCTTGTCTCGCATCGCCGTATACGTCCCGTCCTGGACGAGGACGATATCGCCGTTCGCCGCCGCATCGATCGCGTCCTGGATGAACGGGTACAGGACGGTCGGGACGTTCAGGACTGCCCCCGAGTAAACGGTGAATCCAAGGGTGTCCTCGGCGAAGGACCCTGCCACGTCCGTGACCGTGATCGCGAGGTCGTAAACGTCCGTGGTGAGGCCGGTCGTATCCACCGTCACCTCGTAGATTCCCACCTTGGGCCCGGCGTTCCCCACCAGCGTCATCGCCTGAGTGGCCGAGCCTCCAATCGCCGTGAGGTCGATCGTTGCCGAGGCGATATCGTCGATGCCGGGGAGTTCGTTGTTCAGGTCGAGGACCCGGACCTGCAGCGTCGGCATCGTGGCCGCCTGGGCCGGGTTTGGCATGGAGACCTTCGCCTGGATGACTGGAATGGCATTCGCCCCCTCCCCGGACAGGTTAATCATGTACGGGGATGCCTGGGAGGTGTCGTTGTGCGTCACGTCGAGCGAGCCGGCGAATGTGTTGATGGTGAGCGGCAGGAACTCGACCGTGACGGTGTGCGTGTTTCCCGGCGCGACGGTGAAGGGGCCTCCGCCCCCCGCCGTGATGCTGAACTCGGGATCGCCCGTCAGGGCGACCGACGTGATGACCAGATCCACCAGGCTGGAGGTGTTGGTGTAGTCGAAGTTGGCGGGAGCGGCGTTCCGGAAATCGATGGCCCCGTAGGAGAGAGCGGGCGGAGGGAACGTGGTCACGAGGTTGGTGTTCACCGTGAGTGGATTCAGCAGGGCGCCTTGGTTCGGGACCTCGTCTACCGCCTCGATGGCGAAGTACCCGATGCCGCCGTACCAGGAGTAGCCGACTAGGGTGAGGTCGATCAGTTGCGTCTCGGGGCTGCCGGCGGCCAGAGGTGTCCAGGTCTGGGGGTAGGTCGTGGCACCGTCGAAATCGGTCTGGTTCGCGATCGGCGCCGCCGAGAACTTCAGGATATAGCCGGACGCCGTGCCGGTCGACATGTCATCGCCCGACGCTGTCCAGGTCAGGGTGATCGTGTCGAGCGCTCCGGAGAAGGTGGCGGCCAGATCGCCGATAGGATCGGGAGCCGTCGTGTCCGGGATGATCGTGATCGTATGCGTGATCAGATCCGTCCCGCCTCTGCCGTCATCCACGTCAAACGTCAACTCGATGTCCCCGGCCATCGCCGCCGTGCCAAGCGGCGTGAGAGTCACTCCACCGAACCCGACGCCCGACATGGGAAAGGCTGACGTGAAGCCGGACTGGGCCGCCGTCAGGCTCCCGCCGGTGGCGGTCCCGGTGAAATTCAGGAAGTCGATGTCGGCGTCCGTGGCGGTCAGGGAGAAATCCAGCGAATCCCCCACGAAGACCGTTGTCGTGAAGCTGGGGTCGGTCCCTCCTACGGGGCCCGGTCCGGCCGGCGCGGCGATCTGGGGCGGCGTGTTGATGGTGATCGTATGCGTGACCTGATCCATCGCGCCGAACGGATCGACGACGTCGAAGGTGAGGACGACGTCGCCTGCCATCGCCGCCGTCCCGGCCAGGCCGAGGAGGAGGGGCGATATCCCGCTCGCCAGGGCGGGAAACGTGCCGATGAATCCCGCCTGAGCAGCGGTGAGCGATCCTCCCAGGTCGGTGACCGTGATATCGAGATTGTCCGTCGGGTTGGCATCGGTGATGGTGATGCTGAAACCCACGGAGTCGCCGATGTTGATCGTCGTCGTGTAGGCCGGATCGCTCCCCCCCACGACTCCGGGGCCGCTGGGCATTCCGATGACGGGCGGCGCGTTGATCGCGATCGTGTGCGTGATCGTGTCCATCCCGCCGCGGCCATCATCGACGCTGAAGGTGATCTCGATGTCCCCCGCCAGGGCCGCCGTTCCCGTGAGGGACAGGACGTGAGGGGACGGTCCCATCGTCGTCACGGGGAAGACCTCGATGAAGCCCGCCTGGGCGGCGGATAGAAACCCGCCGGTCACGGTGGCCACGGTCGTGAGGGTATCCCCCAGATCCGGGTCGGTAGCCGTCACATCGAAGCCGAGGGAAGCACCGGCGTTGATCATGGTCGAATAGGCTGGGTCCGATCCGCCAACTGTTCCGGGGCCCGACGGTATAGCAAGCTGCGGGGGCGTGTTGATCGTGATCGTGAGGGTGACCTGGTCCGCTGCCCCCAGCCCGTCGTCCACGTCGAGGGTGAGGGTGATTGTCCCCGACATCGCCGCCGTGCCTGTGAAGCTCAATGTCTGAGGGGAAGATCCCATAGTGGTGCTCGGGAACATCTCGTTGATGCCAGCCTGTGCCCCGCTGAGTGAGCCTCCCGTCACGCTGGCGGTGAACGTGAGCGTGTCGGTCAGGTTCGCGTCCGTGGCCGTGACGTCGAAGGCGATCGAGCCACCGATCGTGATCGTCGACGTGTACGTAGGGGAGGCGCCCATGACGAGGCCTGGCCCGGAGGGGCTGGCGATCTGGGGAACCGAGTTGATCGTGATCGTATGAGTGATGGTGCCGGTTCCACCTCTCCCGTCGGACAGATCGAGGGTGATCGTGACGTCCCCCGTCATCGCCGCGATTCCCACGAAGCTGAGCGAGATCGGGCTCACTCCCGTAGTGGTGATCGGGAAGACCGTGAAGCCCGCCTGGACTTCTGAGAGGGTGCCTCCTGTGGCGGCGGCGTCGAGGACAAGCACGTCGGCGGCGTCCGTGTCCGTGGCCGTGACACTGAAATCAAGAGAATCCCCCAGGTTGACCGTGGTGGAGTAAGTGGGGTCCGTCCCCCCGACTGTCCCCGGGCCGGTCGGCATGGCGATGACCGGCAGATCGTTGAAGTCGATCGTGAGCGTGATGGAATCGGTCGCCGAGCCGTCGTCGACGTCGAAGGTGATGACGATCTGGCCCGCCATGGCAGCGGTCCCCGTGAAGGTAAGTATCTGTGGTGAGGATCCAACCATGATGGTGGAGAAGAGAGCGAAGCCTGCCTGCGAGGCGTTCAGGTTGCCGCCGGTCACCGTCGCCGTGAAAGTGAGCAGGTTTGCCGCGTTCGGGTCGGTCGCCGCGACGGAGAAATCGAGCGAGTCTCCGACCGTTACCAGCGTCGAGTAGGTCGGGTCCATTCCTGCCGGGGTTCCCGGCCCCGACGGACCGGCTATGGACGGCGCGGCGTTCTTCTTTCCTGCGCCCCCTCCCCCACCCCCACATGCAGTGAGGCCGAGGATGAGCAGAGCGGAGACGACGATGGACCCGGTGCGCGCCGATTTCATGGGTATCTCCTGGTCGTGGATAGGGCCTACGGGTTCCCCCCGGAATCCGCCGTGCAGATAGAAGATACTACTCCATCGTGACCGATCAAACAGGAGCAATTTCGGGCCGAGGGCCTGATGCCCTCGTCCATGAAGGATCACTCCGGGGGAAAGCGGGCAAGCATCCGTCGACAGGCCTCGAGGACCTTCTCCGGCTGCAAGTCCTTCATGCAGCGGTGATGGCCCAGGGGGCAGACCTGCTTGTGGCAGGGCCAGCAGTCGAGCCGGTGATGAACGATTTCGTACTTCTCGTACTCCGTCTCGGTGTAGACGTGGTAGGTGGACCCCATCACGACGACGACCGGAACGCCCGCCCCGACGGCGAAGTGTCGGCCGCCCGAATCGGTGGAGACGAGCAGCATGAGTCTCTTGCAGACCGCCTTGAGGACATCCATGCCCACGATGTCACGAGAGGTGTTGATCGCAGGCGATTTCATCGCCCCTTCGAGCCGATCCGCCACGTCCTCTTCATTGGGACCGCAGAGAATCACCACGCGAGCCTTGTGCTCGCGGGCAAGCTCGTCGGCGACCCTGGCGAAATATTCGGGAGGCCAGAGCTTGGAGCTGCCGAAGGCGGTGCCGGGGCTCACGCCGATCACTCTCTCTCCGGGCTTAATTCCCCATCCATCGAAGAGCCGATTCGCCTCTTCTTCCTTTTCTTTCGGGATCTCGAACCAGATCCGACGGGAGGACTTCGGGCACCCCAGCGCATACGCCAGGTGAAGGTAATAGTCCACCATCGGGATCTGACGAAGACCGGCCGTCTTCGGCGCCCTCAGCGGATGGGTGAGGAGCCCGGGCGGCTCGATCCATCGCTCTGCATATCCGACTCTCGTCGGGATCCGGGCGAAAGTTGCGACGAGGGCGGCGGAGATGGAATGAGGAAAGACCAGCGCCAGGTCGAAACTCCACTTCGCCAATTCACGTCCCTGGCGCCACATCTGACGGAGCGATTTTGCCTCGTAGGGAATAAAGTCATCGAAGTAAGGCTCGCCGGAGAAGATAGAAGTCATGTGAGGCCTGGCTAGCAGGGTTATCCGGGCCCCTGAAAAGTGGCTTCGAATAGCCTTCAGCGCGGGCAAGACCATCACAGCGTCCCCCACCCAGTTCGGCGCCCGGATGATGATGTTCTTCCAGGGACCACCGGGGACTTGCCGGACGTCGAACGTCACCGGATCACCCCGCAGCCCCGGCAGCGGATCCTCCGCCGTCGCCACCGGAGGTGAGGGAAAAGCGGTTCTTCGAAAGAGAGTCATGATTCTGCTGGATTCCGCCTGGAAACCTGGAAAAACGTCACTGCCCCCATCTATAATCGACGCATGGATGAGGCCTACCTATCCTTCGAGGGTACCCTGAGAGAGCTCCAGATCGAGGAGGACGAGCTCTACGACCTCATCGCCAAGCAGACCCTCAACCCCGCCGTCAAGACCGATGGTCTCCACTTCCTCCGGTCCGAGGTGATCGAGGTCAAGGAGGACCGCGAGGCGGGCGAGACGATTGTCATGCCGCGGAAAAAGACCGATCGAAATCCGGCCGCGCCGGATCCCGATGAATAGGATGTCATGATCAGGCGCCTCCCTCAACCTGTACATGCAAGATCACTCTGAACATACGGATGAGCCGGCTCGGGCGATGACCCTTGCGGATCTGGCAGCCGCGGGTCAGCTGCTGGGACGCGTGGCGATGGATGCCGAGGCGCAGGGTCTCGAGATGGGCCGGATCGTCGCCGTTGGAGGCCACAGTGTCCTGGTCGCCGGCGAGAGGGAGAACTCCGTCATCAAGATCCCATCGGTCCTCGCCGGAAGGGGAAATGTCTCCGACCCGAGGCGACGCGGTCAGGGTCCAAATCGAGTGCGGCAGGTCAGCCCCACGGGGCCGATCGTCCTCCAAGGGGTTCGGACCCAGGAGCAGGCGGAGGAGCTGCTCGTCGCGGCGTGCGATCGGCATGAGACGGCCCTCAGCGTTCGGCTACCCCGCTTGCTCGGGCGTAGGGACCTGGCCGGGGTCCCTGTGGCGATCTTCGAATACCTTCGGGGACGAAGCCTCGGCGACGCGGCGCCCTTGCCGCCCGCCGAATCGGGGCTCCTCATCCGGGACGTCGCGTCGGCGCTCGGAGAGCTGCACGACGTGTTCGGAGCTCATGGAGACATCAAGCCGGACCACATCTTCCTTCAGGGGCCGGACAGGATGGTCAAGTTCATTGATCCGCTTTCCCATCCGCACTGGCTGGGCTCCGTGGGGTACATGCTGGGTTGGCATCGGTCGGCCGGTCCCGATGACGAAGAGGCCCGTGGGCTGCGTGACCTCGGCGCCCTGGTCGCGATCATCGCCGAGATGCATGGGGGCGATGTGGGCTGGGACGGGGGGCTCGTATACCTCCTGGCAAATCGGGGCAATGGCCGATTTGGTCGAGGGCTCGATTTCGACCGCGTACGGGACGATCTCCGGAAGGGCCTCTCCGAGGTTCCCTCTCGGCTACAGTCATGGGCGATGGAGATGGGAGAGCGGTATCTTGATCACATCGAGGGTGGCGGCATTCCCGATAAGGGCTACTGCCGGGGTAAGCTGAAAGAGCTCGCGAATTGAGCCGTACCAGGATCCTGCAGCGTGGTGGTGATCAGGACGGATTGCTGATGGCGTTGCGGGTGCGGTTCCGATCTCGCTCGAGCTGCTGCACCAGATCCTCGACCCGATCGAACTTCTTCTCCTCGCGGAGGTGCGCGAGGAGGGTCACTTCTATGCTGAGGCCATAAAGATCCCCCTGGAAGTCCAGCAGGTGGACTTCCACGACCCTCTTGTCTCCCGAAAACGTGGGGCGCACGCCGATGTTCATCATCGAGCGGAACACCCTGCGCTGGTAGGTCGTCGTGCCGGCGTAGACGCCGTTCGGAGGGAGGATCTCTCCCCGCAGGTCGAGGTTTGCGGTCGGGAATCCGATCTTCCTCCCCCGGCCTTCGCCCTCGACCACCTCTCCCAGCAACGTGACGGGCCGGCCCATCATGCTGTTCGCCTCGTCCAGGTCTCCACGAAGGATTGCTTCTCGAATCGCCGTGCTCGAGACGGTCTTGCCGTCGACGATAATGGGTTGGGTCTCGATGACCTGGATACCGTGCTTTTTCCCCAGCTTTCGGGCCGTCTTGGCGGTGCCCTCTCCCCCCTTCCCGAAATTGTTGCCGGGACCCATGACGAGGCCCACCGCCCCGAACTGTTCCTTCAGGATTTCACGGATGAACCCCTCCGCCGTCAAATTGGCCATCTTTTCATCGAACGCCATGATGACGACATTCTGGGCCGAAGCGCGTTGAAGGATGAGCATGCGGTGGGCCAGCGAGAGGATCCAGGGTGGAGCCTTGCCCGTCAGCGTCTCCGCGGGATGTCGGTCGAACGTGACGACGACCCCCTCTCCCTTCTTGATCTCCGCCAGCCTCAGGAGGTCTCTCAAGATCGCCTGGTGGCCGAGATGCATCCCATCGAAGACCCCCACCGTGACGACGGCATTATCGAAGTTCTTGGGGTTGATCTCTTGAAGGTGAGTGAAGATGCGCATCGGGAGTCTTGGGTTAGCTGGGTGAGTCCTGCTCGGGACGGGCCTTGTACTTACGCTCCAGATCCCGCAAGGCGCCCCGCATCAGCACCCTATCGGCCGGGCGAAGACGATGAATGAAGAGCATCCCATCCAGGTGATCGATCTCGTGCTGTACCGCTCGGGCGGCGAGGTTCTTGTGACGCACCTCCTGGGCTTCGCCGTCGATCCCCATCGATCGGAGCAGGACCTCTTCGGATCGTTCGATTTTTCCCCGGAGGCTCGGAAGGGAAAGGCAGCCCTCCTCATCCGCATAATCACCCGATTTCTCCACGATGACGGGGTTGATGTGGACTTCCTCGCCCTCGGGCTTTCCGGTAATGTTCTTGATGAAGACTCGCGCGTCCCAGCCTATCTGGGTAGCTGCAAGCCCCACTCCGTGGGCCTTGTACATGGTTTCGAACATCTCACGAACCCTCTCGATGACTCCATTCGTGATCTGTTCGAGCTTCTTGGTGCGCGTTCGGAGGAACGGGTCGGGGTACTTCAGGATTTCCATCGGGTCGGATTCCTCTGCGGCTGGCCGGAGGCCATCGATCCCCCGCTACCGGCAGGCAGGGGTTTGGAAGGGAAGTATTCTAGCAGTCGATCCGACCGTCCGGTACCCCATTCGAGGCCCGGGTAGACTCGAGGGCAACCGCGTGAGGGGCCGCAACGCGGCCGGTACCATCCATGCCACGCGCCGGGGCGAGAGGCCGTTCAGGACCCCTCCTTGGCCACTTGACGATCTGGATCGCTTCTGCTATCATTTTTCTTACTGTAAGCCGTGTAAAGAGTTGGGGGGTCCGGTGTCGAGCCGGGGGGCTGGTCATGGCCGTCGATGTCAGCAATCTGATGACCAAGGCGCGAGAGGCCGCGAAGAAGAGAAACTTCGACTACGCGATCACCTTGTACCTCAATGCCGTGACGATGAGCCCGGGACACCTCGAAGGTCGGCGAGAGCTGCGCGAGGTCGCCTTCAAGCGCGCCCAGGAGAAGGGGACGAGCTCCGGAGCCGGCTCGTTCATCAGGGGCCTCGGCCCGATGGCCAAGATCAAGACTCTCGGTGCGCGCAAGAAGTGGGAGGAGCAGGCGAGAGAGTGTGAGAACTACCTGGCGAACCATCCGAGAGACATCAAGGTCATCTTCACCCTCGGGATGGCCCTCTTGAACATGGATTGCACCGACGCATCCGCCCAGCAGTTCGAGGATGTCATCAGGCTCGATCCAGGGCATGTGGACGCCCTGGGCCACCTGGGGGGCATCTTCGAGGAGCGGAACGAATATCCGAAGGCGATCTCCTATTTCGAGAAGGTCCTGAAGGCCAAACCCCACGATCAGTCCGCCGGCAAGAAGATTCGCGACCTGGCGGCCAAGAACACGATCCAGGTCGGAAGGCTGGACGAGACGGACGACTTCCGGCGCAAGCTGAAGGACCAGGATAGGGCCACCAAGCTGGAAACTCAGGCCCACCTTCTCCGCACGGACGAAGAGATCGATGCGGCCATCGTGCTCGCGAAGGAGAAGGCGGAGGAGAATTCGGACAGCCCCGACTTCCTCCGCAAGGTCGCCGAACTGTACCGCAAGAAGAGAGACTACGATACGGCCCGGACATACTATGAACAGGTCCTCGAGAGTAACCCTCAAGATTACTTTGCCAAGGAGGCGATCGACGACATGAAGATCATCTCCATGGAAAGAGAGGTCGGTCGTCTGAAGAAGGAAGTCGCCGAAGGTGACGATGAGGGCGCCAAGAAGAATCTGCACCAGGCCCGCGTGGAACTTGTCGGTTTTCAGATCGAGGCCTACGGCCGCCGGGTCCACGATCACCCGACCGATACGAAGCTCCGATTCGAGCTAGGCAAGTTCTTGTATCGGGGGAATCGGCTCAACGATGCAATAGCGGCGTTTCAGAAGACGGTGGAGGATCCGAAGTTGCGATCCGACTGCCACCACTACCTCGGACTCTGTTTCCGGCAGAAGAAGACCTACGACCTCGCGATCCGGCAGCTCGAGCAGGCGCGGGGCGATTACCGCACCTTCAATGACAAGGCGAAGCAGATCACCTATGACCTGGCAGAGACATGGATGCTGAAAGGGGACAAGGCGAAAGCCCAGTCGGAATTCGAGAAGATTTTCGCCGTCGATATCAATTTCCGAGACGTGGCCACTATCATGGACAAGCTCACCGGGGCAGACGGCGAAGGCTCCTGAGCGCGCTCCTGGAGGATACGGTTCATGCCCAGTTCGATATCTGCGAAAAAGAGAGTTCGTCAGAATGAGAAACGAAACCTGGTTGGACGGTCGGCCAAGTCGGCGATTCGATCCTACACGAAGAAGGTCCTGGCGGCGGTAGAGTCGGGCGATTCGAAGGAGGCCGCTGCGCAGCTTCGGATCACGAGCCAGCAGATCGACAAGGCGACGAAGCGGGGAATCATGCACCGAAACACCGCTGCTCGCCATAAGTCTCGCCTCGCCCGGATGGTCGCCAAGATCGGTTGATCTCTCCAAGCCTTCCCCGGACATAGCTCGGAACAACGGCGCCCCCCGTCCGCGAGAGCCCGGGGTTCGTCTCACCCACCGAGAGGTGCGCCTCAAGTCGAAGGGGGGATTTTGCCGATAACGGCCTGATGTTCTATACTGGGCAACGGAGGCTCTATTGGCTAATTCCAGAATCGGACTCGTCCTGCTGATCGCCCTTGTTGTGCCCTCCTGCTGGAGGACCCGCCTCACCGAGCCCAAGGAAGCCCTCCTCTACTACGATGAGTATGGGGATCCTAAAAACCCGGCGATCGTGATCCGCGCCCCCGACTATATGGCCATCTTGCGGAGGCTGCGGGCGGAGAGCGGGGAGGCGGCGATCGATGAGTACAAGATCAAGCCCAGCGTCCGCCTGCGGATCGAAGTCGTCGGCGTACCGGATCTGGACCGGACGATCGACGTCTCTCCGAACGGCAAGATCTCCCTCCCCCTCATCGGAGAGTTGCGTGTGGAGGGCAAGACCCTGAGCGCTATCCACACCGAGCTGGAGGTCATGTACTCGAGGTATTACGAGGATCCGCAGGTCACGGTGAACGCGGTCAGCACGTCCCTCACCGCGTCGGAGTTCAGCAGCATCGCACAGGCCGGAACGGTGTCGGTCTTCTCCATCGCGGGCAGGTTGAATCAAAACACCTTCGGTCAGTTCCGCGCGGGCGGCACGGTCAAGCTGCGAGGGGACGAGAACGTGATGGAGATCCTCTCGAAGACTCAGGCCCTGCACGGCGAGTCGAACTGGACGCAGATCGCCGTGATCCGGGAGCCGGAGGAGGGGCTGAGGGGCGTCATCATCGTGGATGTCAGTCGGTTCCTCGAGTTCGGAGCCGTCGATGAGAACATCCCCGTCAAGAGCGGCGATGTGATCTTCATCCCGATCGAGAGAAACACCTGGGTCGAGGAGCTGGTCGCCAACATCCGGGTCCTCGGCACCGTCGCCACGGTTGCTGGAGAGGTCGCCAACTTCATCCGGGTTTCCGAAGACCTCTAGTCCACTACTCCTACAATTCCAGTCACATCCGTGCGATAAATCGTGGAAATCGCTGAGATCCATGACGCGCACCAAACCCCCCTCCGCCCCCCGAGTTTGGTGCGCGTCATGAAACTCTTGAAAGTGCAATTGGGGTGAGGAAAGGCACTTTTCGACCCGTATCCGCCTCGTCTTCGGATAATCGGCACTCTGGCAGGACAGCAATCAAGTCATTTGAGGTTGGTGACTTGCACCGAATCCCGAGTTTGGTGCGCGTCATGAAACTCTGCATGAAACTCTGGGGGGGGGTTAAGGGACGCGACCGAGGTTGCCGTTCAGGCGCTGACGGTTCAGGCTGGAGAATCGGACTGAGCGGTTGGAGGCCCAGGCGTTCGATGCCCAGGACCTCATGATGTTGAGGTTGCTCGAGTCATGGTGAGGCAGCCCGACCGAGTGGCCGACCTCGTGGGAGTTCACGACGGCCAGTGCGTGAGCCCAGTCCTCCAGCACGTTTCTTACCCGGAGGAATCGGCTATCTTGAGTCGGGTCCGTCCCCAGGAGATAGGTCCCGTCCACGTAGGGTAGATCCGCCGAACCCAGCCCCGGCGAGAGATAGGAGTTGAGCCCGGCGATCCCGCCGCTGAAGACTCCAAGGGGAATGCCAATGCTGCAGTCGTCCTCCCGGTACAGGTTGCCGGGATCGTACCAGGCGACGCCCCAGAGTCCCCCGCGATTGAGCCCGATGCACATCCGATTGATGGATACCCCGATGTTGCCCGGCGGACGGATCGCCACGAAGGAGATCTTGTAAGCGCCCGATACGGGTGATCCGTAGTCCGGACCCCGCAGGTACTTCTGGCCCGTATATCCCAAGATTCGCCCGATGACCATGTCCCGGGAGTATCGAGCCACCGTCGAGTCGGATCCGCGCAGACCGTGGGCTCCGAGGTCGGAGTTGAACGTGCCAAACGTGTCGAAGTCGACGAACCAGATATCGCTATCGATGTCCGGGCGGAAACGACCCGTCACCGGCCCGGCCCCGGGGACAAACCGATACTCGAAGACCTGGTCGGAATAGATGGAAGTGAACGAGAGCGGAGCGGATGGGAAGGGCGACCCGGGGGACAAGACCTGTCCGTAGATGTCGCGAATCCCGGACCTCAGGACGAATCGCATCTCCAGGTCCCAGGTGAACGGGGACGGGGGCGTGTAGCTAAGAGTCCTGTCCGCATCGGAAAGTACGATCGTCCCTGCCTCCTGCGTGTAGGTCGGTCCCATGTGTCGGTTCTGATCCCGGAAGACAGCGAACGTATCCGAGCTGGTGCCCTGGTGAATGATGCTCGTGGGGAGGAGGGACTGCGCAAACCGGAATACGACCTCGTTGTTGGCTTCGTTGTAGTAGGAATCGGTGACCGAGATCACCTCGTGCGGGGGAAGATTCAGGTTGTCGAGATAGAAGGGCGAAGAGATGCCCGGGATCCCCTCGGAGGCATCGAAGGGCAGCACCTTCACTTTCACGCCGGAGTACTGCTGCAAGCCGAGATCGCCCACGGAATCCCAGACGAACGTGTGGGGCACGCCCGGGAAGGGCGAGGTCGCGAGGGAGTTCACTCCATCGCTCGCGGGAGTGGGGAACTCGGTTGCTGATTGGTAGGTGCCCCCGCCGTCGGTGGAGTAGGAGACCTCGATGAATGCCGGTTCGGACGTCCATTCCACGAGCAGATACGTGATGTACACGTTGCCCGAGTAGGTGCCCCCGCCGGGAGATGTGATCGTCGCCTGGGGCACGACGGGCAGCGTCTCCTGCGTCCGTCTACCGCTGGACTTGTTGCAGCTTCCCATGCTGATGGCAATCAGAAGCCCGGCGAGAAGGGCGACCATCCCAACAGTGCGGCCAGTGGTGAATGCGTTCAGATTCTTGATGGGTCTCTCCCTCAGCTTGACGGGGAACTATTCTAATCGCGGCAGATCCCTGGAGTCAATCAGGCGGGCTTGATGAGCCCGATCACGGCTTCCGTCTTCACTCGCGCCTCGATCCCCTCTCCTCGGGACGATCGTCCCAGCGGCAGCACCCTCTTGTCTCGATCGAGGTGCCTTTCCCTGGAGCCGACGGAACGGAATCCTATCGAACAGGCCAGTTCGGTGACGACCCGGGGCGTGTCCACGTCGACCCCGCGCACCCGGGGGCCTGCAGACTGCAGGAGCTCCGGGGGTTAAGCGTCGCAAGCGGAAGCGGCGAGTCGTGGCGGGCGGTGGCCTGAGCGCTTTCCGGTAGCCGCCGATCGATCGGGACCCAAGAGGGAGCGACGCCAGATCCTCCACAGGAGACACCAAGCCGGCCGTTGAGCGGTCCTGGCTGAACAAGGCAAAACGGGTCATTTCGACAGGAGAAGCCGGCCAGACGCCGGCCCAGCCCGCCTGGGAGCTTACAAACGCTGCCCGTGGAGTGTGCGAGCGTTCGCCTGGGCGGAATGGCCGGTCTTGGGTGAACGATCGCATCTGGCGAGGGGTGCGCAGCAGAGGGATCTCTTAGCCAAGGCCCCCCCTGCCAAAACCTAGATCGGACTTTTGGGATGGGGACGAGCAGTCTTGCTTGGAGCTATTCAAGATCGTCCACATCGCGAAGCAATACGCCGGGCGGATGGACCTGTCCAGCACGCTTATCAGGCCGGTTGGGTGTCTCGTCTCAGTCAACATTATCTGAGTGTCCTTCGTTTGCGCGGGCGCGGCCGCGGGAGGCGAACCCCAAGAAGAACATGGGTATGAGAGTGGCAAAAACGGAGAGCCAGGTGGCGTTCCGGAAGGCCACCATCAGGAACGATATGATGAACATTGCCAGGATCACAAGCAGAATAGCCAGAGGTGGCACGGGATGGGCCAGGGGCGTTTCACCGGCTAGCCACACGACTCCGCATGGAACGCAGCGTGGAATTGGTCCTAGGTGCATCCACAGCCAAAGCGATCCCAAGGGGAGGAGGAGGAAGACCACATAGACAAGTACGGGGCCTACCCAGTCCCCGCTGGCGAAGAATGGAACTGCCGCTCCGTTACCGATGGCGAAAATAACGGCCCACGCGATGATCTCCTTGAGCGTGATGGGCAGTCGAGCCCGCCCGAGAGTGTTGCCGCACTTGGGGCAGGGAAACTTCGGAGCCTCGGAACTAGCGTTGTTTGTCACACTGCTGGGGCTGAAACTATTGGGCGGCATTTGTTGCGTCGTCGTGGGGGTCCCTACGCGGAGCAGCCTACACCTGCACTGGAGGCCGATCAATGGCTACGGCATAGTCGGCCATAGAAGCAGGAGCGAGTCCACTTGGGAAGAGGACGGCTGGAGATCCTGGCTGGGGCTTCTGTTTTGTCGGGGGCGTCGGCGATCCTCGCCCGGTTCCTCCACCATGCGGGGGTGACCGTCTAAGCTCGTCACCCGTCGTGGCGAATGACTTCAATATGGCCGAATGTGACTTCGTATCTTTACAACTGCTTTGAATACACTTCCAACGCGCTGTCCCCTCCTGTTGAGAACGGAGGTCTTCAGCAGAGCTGCGTCGGAGCGCACTCGAGGTGGG
>JAPUJT010000127.1 GCA_027296055.1 Planctomycetota bacterium
ACTCGAGAATGGCCCTCATGTCCGGGAGGTCCCCGTCTTGAAGCTGGTCGAGGTAGAGTTCGGCGATTTCGTTAATCTCATCCTCCGCGCTCGACGGCTTCCACAGATCTTCCGGATTCATTCTCTCTTCTTCGTTCACAACGTACCTCTCATTCAGCCCTTGCCTATTCCATGCCAGCCGCTCGAGGATCGAAGTCGTCAGGACCGAACTTAACGAGTCGACTCTCGGCGGGGCAGCAGCCGGGGCTGGGCAGGCTTCAAGCGCGCGTTCCTGCGCGTCCTGATTCCCTGCGATGCCCGGTCTCGGCCACCGCCGTTCCTATCCAACTAGACCCCGAAACTCAAGCGAATAGGTGAGAATTCTGTGGAATACACCGCGGAAATGAATAATCGGCTCCCGGGCCTTTCTCTTCAAGCATTTCGGCACTCGGAATCACGGAAAGAGCGCGGCCCTACTCACAGCAGATCCTCCAGGGGCGGCCGGAGCTTCCGAAGGGCGGCGGCCAAAATGGAACTCACCTCCTCGTCCTCCAGCCCGAGAGTGTCCGCGACTTCGACAAGGATGAGACCCTTGAAGAAGATCAATTCCACGATTTCGGCTTCTCCATCAGTGAGTAGAGCAACCATCTCCGCCTGGATCCTTCGGCAGAGCTCCGCCCAGCAAGCGGCGGAGTACGGCGTGGTGTGTTTGGAATGCAGTTCCAACGCATCCAGAGACTGGAGATGGCCGGGATTCCTCTTCTTTCGTTTGCTATCCCTCTTGGCGTTGAAACATACATTCCAGGTGAGCCTACGACTCCAACCCCAGAACATCTTGAAGGTCTGTTCGTCATCGCAGCCGCCCCTGAAGGTGCCGATCTTATCACATATTCTTATCAGGGAGTCCTGAGCCAGGTCCTCGGCACTGTCCACGGCCCGGACGAAACTAGAGTAGGCCATCGCACACCTCAAGACATGCGGTCCAATCTTGGCGCAGATACGGTTCTTCGCTTCGGGATCGTCCGCTTGAGCCCTCCTGACGAGGTCGTCAAAGCCCTTCCAGTCCGCATCGGACCAATCGCCGGATCCATCGTAACCTGGCGGCATGAGGTTCCTTCTTGTGGGCCGCTCATCCGCGATAAGGCCACGCTCGCGGCCTTTGGTCGCGCCGTCACCTTGAGTTTTCAAGGGGTGGCTCCATCCTCTCATCGGGGTTTGCCGCCAAGACCGACGTGACAGTCTGCCGAGGATTGGCGCCGATCCGGGGGTACCCATATCTACAGACACCGATTGGGAGAACTCCGGGCGGAAATCCCGAGAATTTTCTCGATAGGGTCGTGGTCCAGCGTCAATACACAGGTCTGCGACCTTGCTTAACTCTCTTAGCTTAAATGGGTTCTGCTATGCCTGCTGGCCCGGTGCAGGGGGTTCTGGAATCGTGCATTTTTCATCGGCATCTGTACTCCCAACACGGGGGTGGCGACCACACGGACACCAGCACTGTCCGGCCAGGCGCGAGCAGAGGAAGCGCCCAAGGGCCCGTTCTGCCAATCTGGCGGCCGCAGTGATCGCTCATCCTCGCTTCCACGGTCCGTCTCGCCGTCAGACGGGCTCTTTCGAAAGTATCGAACCCTGAGAGGCCTCGGCCATCTCATCCCTTTCGAGCCCGAAGCATTAGCAGGCGGGCACTGCGTACGGGAATCCGGTGAACCCATCCCCCCCTCCCGAAAAACTCGGCTCCGTTGTCCTGGCAGGCCCTTAAGAGTGAAGCGGATCGTATCCCCAGCAGGGATGGCCCTGGCCGATAGGATCGAGCAGGCGGTTCCCAATGTCGGGATGCGAGGCTTGCTGGCGTCACGACCCCCCCTCGGCGGTCTATGCCTGCAGAATTCCTATTCTCGCTAGGGTCCGGGGGCCGAGGGACTTAGCCCCTCGGCCCTCGGCGTGACCCCATCCCCCATGCCTGGCTCGGATCGTAGTTCGTTGTAGAGCGGAAACGGGGGCTTCCCATGCAGGGCATTGAGCCAATCTCTACGATAGGGAATCCCCTTCACCTTGGTAGACACCAACGGCAGCTGCCCTAGGCAAAGATTCTGAAAGAATTTGGTCAAGAAGGTCGGGCACTGATCCGGCCGCGAGAGCGGGGGCCCGGCCCGATGGGTGAGCTGGGATTAACACCTCGAGCGGCCAGACGAATCAGCAGGGCCTTTTCACTACATCCACCGACCTCCGAGGCTCGGGGATGAGCGGGCCGGCGGGGGGAGGCCGGAGCTCGGGAAAGGGGCCGACAATGTTGATGATCCACGGGGAACTCCCCCCGCCGCCGAGGACTCCCGCCGAGACATTACCCTCCGGCCCCGGACCTGCCGGGCCCGCGCCTTCCGGCCCGGGTGGTGGCCATCGGCCCGGGGCCGTTCGGTCCGAGGGGGGAGGCCGGAGTTCCGGAATGGAGCAGGTCATCTAATGATGATCTTGTGCGAACTCCCCCGCCGATTGAGTGCAATGCCAAGACCTCTAGCCATGGGAGGGCCCCCGCTTCGCCTGATGGGCCGGCGCCGACGAAAAGGGGCTAAGGGAAGGAGGGATGGCCCTTACAGTGGCGGCCGAGGGAGAAGATGAAGAAGATGTTTGAGGACCGGCGGACGCTGATGGTGGATGCCTAGAAGACTTGCTCAGTTCAGGTTGGCTGGAGGATCGAGCCGTCGGCCGGCTCCAGGAGATTAGGCTCAAACGCCTCTCCCTCCAAGGAGTCACCAAGCAACCCTGCCAGCCCTTGGAGAATCTCCACCTCTCGCTGGCCGAAGGCATGAGACCGGAAACGGTTGACAACGAAGAGACTTCCCACGACCTTCCCCCGGACAATGACGGGGACGCAAAGGGAGGAGCCCATGTGCAGACTGCGGGAGGCCGGCTCATCGGCAAGGCGGTCGTCGATGCTCGCGTCGGTGACCACTACCGCCTTCTGACCTTCGTGACAGAGGCGGAGGAGCGTCCGACTTACCTTTCCTTCTGGATTGGAAACGTCCTCCCGATCGCAGCTCCGGGCCGCTGCTACGCGCTCATCCTCGCGGTCTGTCAGGATCAGGAAGCCACGCTCGGCCTCGGCGACCTCGACCGCTGCATCGAGGATCTGCCGGAAACGGACCTCCAGAGAAGCGCCTTCACGGATGGCACGGATGACTTCCTCTACGCAGCTGCAGACGTTTGCGTCCAGCGTGCCGATCGGGCCCGTCAGGGATCGAACTCGCCTCGCGGTCTCAGAGGGCAGCACCACTCGGCCTCACACTTGATTTCGGTTGATTTCGCTCCTGGTTACCTAGGGATTGTACCGTCCTGGCTGTTTCGTAGTAAAGGGAATTCGCGGTCCGGGTCCCGAAGCAGACCGGATGTGCACGATTGGTGAGATCCTCCTCACGCCCCTCGCAACGCCACCGACTCGCCGCCTCCGCCGATAATCGCCGAGACCTCCCCCACCGGCCCCGGACCTTCAAGGGCCCGCCCCTTGGGTCCTGGGCCCGCGTCTTCGGCCTAGGAGGAGGAGCTGGGGGCCCCGGCATTAGACTGCAAGGCGGTCAAAGATCGCGCCTGCTCCATGCCAGGCTACCGTTTCGATCGTCAGGGTGTATTTGGAGGAGAGAGCAGAATGGAGGAGGAGGCCTCTTCTTTATAGGTTTCGACTTTCGTCGAGGCCTCCTCCCTCCAGGCTTTTCATGACAATCTCATCATCGGCTGTTCGTTCACGGATCTTGACGGGGATGAATGCCCGCCGCCGCCGCCGACCACCGCGGGACCTCCTCCGCCGCCGGACCTGCCGGGCCCGCCCGTTCCGAGAATCGCCGCGGTCATCGGCGCGGGGGAGGCCAGAGCTCGAGTATGGGGGCGATCATCAATGATGGTTCGCCGGGATCTCCCCTGCCGCAGAGGATGAGCGCCGAGACCTGCCCCCTTCGGAGCGGGACCTATCGACGCCGCCCCATCCGCGAATGGCCCGCGCCGTCGACCCGGGGCCCTTCGGGCCGGCGGGCTAAGACTGAAGCTCGGGGCACAGTGCCCAATCTGATGTAGTCCCGCGCGATCCCCCCAGCTTCCCTGTCTCCCTAGGCGGACTGAGACAGCCCCCACGGGAGCTCAAGTACCCCGCGAGGACCCTACGCGGGGGCCCACTGAAGGGCATTTCAGGTTACCTGTGGGCGCGCGAGGTTACGTCAGGCCAGAGACTGGGGCCGACACAACTCCTTCCATCAGTTGGGCTTGCTGAGTGCTGGCAGAGTGTTAGGGAATGGAGGTGGACCCGGGCCAAGGGGATTTTGAATTCCGCGCGTCTGCCAGTTCCGCCACTTCGGCAGTGGTCGGCTGACAAGTGTTCACGGCGATTCCGGGATGCATTTCAAGAGCGGCCTTGCCCCCTGACCTCTACGGGCTTGGTCTGAACCGAGATGTTCCCCGTCTTGGGGGCCGCCGGCACACCGGATAGGGGCCATACATAATATTTTGGAAAACCTTCCTAGGCGCCAGCCGGACGGTGTCTAGATGACGGGGGCCCCGTCTCGGACCAGGCCGGCAGCACCCGTTCTGCCCGATGGGCCTTCCGTCAACAGATCTCTAAACAGGAACCGGGCACGAGGGGAGTTCCGCGCCCTGTGGGGCCCCTGCGTCGCCCAAGGAAGAAGGAGGCCGCAATGCCGGTCAAGCAGTCCACGGGGACGCAGCTCGAGGAACTCTCGGCGAGGATCGTAGCCATCGAGCGCAGGCTGTCGTCTCGCGGAACGAACGGCTCCGAGAGGCATGGGGCGGAAAAGTTCAACTCGTACTGCTCCCAGCCCGAAGTGGCCGAGATGAAATTCGGACCCGAGGTCTCAGATCAGAGGGCCCGGCTCATACGAGTCATGTCCAAGAAGTGGCTGAACGGAACAGTCCTTCACTACTTCTTCTTCGACGGCGGACTCATGGGGACGACCGGGGCCGAGAAGGACGTCGTACGGCGGGCCTTCGACATGTGGAAGGACCTTGGCATCGGCCTCGAGTTCAAGGAGGTCGGATCGAGAAACGACTCGGAGATCCGGATCGGCTTTCTCCGGGGCGACGGAGCCTGGTCGTACCTCGGAAGAGACGTTCTCAACCAGGGGAAGAATGAGCGAACGATGAACTTTGGGTGGGACCTGACGAGCCACCCGGGGGAGATCGATACCGCGCTTCACGAGATTGGTCACACCCTCGGCTTTCCCCATGAGCATCAGAATCCCTTCGCCGGGATCGTCTGGGATGAGGAAGCGGTCTACGCCGCCCTGGCTGCAGCGCCGAACTTCTGGGACCGAGACACCACCTTCCGGAACATCCTCCGGAAGATCGCCCCCGACACCATCGAGGGTTCGGAGTGGGACCCGGATTCGATCATGCACTACCCCTTCGGGGCAGGTCTGATCCAGGCGCCGGAGCAGTACCGAAACGGGCTCCGCCCCGAGGATGGCCTCTCGGGCAAGGACATAGAACAGGCCAAGCACTTCTACCCGACCAGGGAGGAGGTCTACCCCGAGCTGAAGCCGTTCCAGGCGGCGCTCCTCACCCTCGGGCCGGGGGAGCAGATAAACTTCGCGGTCAACCCAGAATCTACTCGTCGGTATCGCTTCCAGACGTTCGGGGATACCGATACCGTCATGGTCCTATTCGAGGAGCGGGATGGAGAGTTCCGGTACGTCAAGGGAGACGATGACAGCGGAACGGATCGGAATGCCAGCTTCCGGGTGAGGCTCAGGGAGGGAGTCCGCTACGTCCTTCGGATCCGGCTCTACTGGAATTTCTCTTCGGGGGACACGGCCGTGATGATGTGGTGAGCCGGACGCCGAGCCTGACCGTTCAGGGAGCTCGAGGGAGATTATCGGCAGAGGTTTCTCAGGCCGCGCCCATGCCGAGAGCCGCGGAGGCTGGCGCGCTTTCCGGAGGGTGACGGAGGGACCGATGCAGCGGCGCGATTCACCGCGCAAAGACCGCGACGCGTCCCCAAAGAGAATGTTTTCCCCTGCCGTGTAAACGTGCATGGGATGGAACCTACGAGTGACCAGGGAAATCCGACGAAGCACGGCCCGTGGCGCCGTGCTCGGCTGGAACCAGGCGTGTTCAGGACCGGCTTCGCATGCGAAGCATCCTATCACGACATTTAGCAGGGGAGAGAGCCGATGGCAAAGGGGAAAGAAACACTCATCGCCGACGTGGTCTATCAGGATCTCAAGCCGGGCGAGCGCGCTCCGGTGATGGCGATCTATCAGGTTGGACCGAAGGGTGACCCGATCAAGCAGTTGGCGTGTTCGAAGGACCTCCGTATAGAGCTGAAGCGGAACTGGGGAAAGCTGGGGCATGCAGTTGCCCTCGGCCCGGATACCAAGAACCCATCCGAGCTTCGTCGGGAGACCCTGCTCCTCTATCGCGTCGAGTCGGTGTGGCCAAGGTGGGCCGCCCAAGAGAGAATCTACATTTCGTCGGACAACTGGCGTTCCTGGTTCTACGAGACGATTTGTGTCTCCGGCACAGTGGAGTGGTGTCCTCCCCCGTGGCCTTGGCCGGGAAGTTTGGGTCAGATCGTTCTGCCCTTGCCGTTCCCGCTTCCGCCATGGCCCCCCGCAGAATGTCTCCCGATTTGCGACGGAGTCGTGGAGATCTACGAGCGCGTCTGCTGCTGCTCGGACTGGTTGGACATTGATCCCCGCATCGATGTTATCATCCCGATTCTGGAAGAGCTGATCTGCTGGCCCAAGTTCCCCATCCCCAAGCCGCCTTGTCCGCCCGATCCGTTCCCGCCCGGGCCCTTCCCTCCCGGGCCTGGACCGGATCCATCCCCCATCGATATCGGCCGAGACCTCCTCCGTGGGTTCAAGCTCCATGACGCGACGATCAACCCGGCGGAAGGTCAGCCCCCGTCGGAGCGTCTGGTCCGGGACCACTATGCGCTCCAGAAGCTGTCCCGCGTCGAGGCCAGCCGCTATGTAAAGGAGCGCGCTTACCTCTGGCCGCTGATCTGTAGCTGCACGACGAAGAAGGTCGGCGAGGCCCCCCTGGGGCCGGGAGGAACCTTCGATTTTTGTTACGAGCGTCCCCTTCAGTTTGTCATCCGGGGCAGGAAATGCACGACGACCTACGCCTACAAGGTCAAGCAGTGGATCTTCAACCAGTGGATTACCATATACGACGGCCTGGCGGCCGACGAGTACTTCACCAAGGATGATCCCGCGGACATCACGACCCATCACTTCTGGGCCGTTCCTTGTGGCGACCCGCCCCCCCCGCCTGTCCCGGAAGATGGCCTGAAGCCATTTGTCTTGCTCCAGGAGGTGGGTTCCACGAACAGTCATCATATGGTGAGCCCGGTCCAGACTGGCGAGGGGAAGATCGACCTACCCCTGCCGGCGAACGGTGGGCTGGTTTTCCCTCCGCCCTCCGGCGGGAGTGCCGCGGGTAAACTCCTCAACCGTCCCTGGGCACAGAGACTGAACCTGCGTCTGTACATCCATCCGGGAATGGAGGCGCTCGGTGCTCACTACTATCGTATCAGCACGGTGCGGTGCGACGCCCTGGGCAACCCTCTCTGGGGCGCCACTCCCCAGCCCTTGGCCGGACCGGTGGCCTGGCGGAGATGGGTCTACGGGGGGGCGAGCTCTACGCCCACCATTGCAACGGATGTCCTGGGACCGAATTCTGTCACGTTCGCAGGCCAGCCTCAGAACGCGCTGTACAAGATCCCCTACTGGGACGTCAATCGGCTCTGGCTCTCCGGGCAGTTCCATCACTACTGGGAGACTCCGTCGGGGGCAAACGGCCAGCATCTGTTGCTCCTTGAGATCTTCGACGTAAACGGTGAACGGATGAAGCCACTCGCCGCCCCTGCCACGAGTCCGGGAAAGGCGGTCGACTTCTGTTTCCTCCGATGGACAGATCCCCTCGTCACTGAGGATGTCCCGTTCGCCGAACTCGCCCATCTGTTCTGGGTGGACAACCTGGCCTGTTACGCCGACATTGTGGACGTTCGGCAGGGGGGGGTTGAGAGCGCGGATATATGCCAGTTCCTAACTGGTACGGAAACCAGCCAGTTCTCCGTGGGGTTCCGCGCGTTCCACACGAAGGGGCCTGTCCTCGAACCGTTCATGTTGAACTACAGACTCTGGTACACGAGGGGGCTGAGTGGTTCTGGCACGATCGAGATCGGAAATCAGAATAGACCGCCTTCGCTCGGCGCAGGCCCCCCGGCGGAGTCCAGTTCACTCTCGTTCGGCGCGATGCTCGACGGTGAACCGAAGTGCAGCTTCGCGGTGAATCTCCGTGTCCTTGCGAAGCACACGAATGGCTATGGTGGCCGGATTACCCAGTACGACCGGTACGATCAGATCGCGGTGGCCCTGGAGATCGGCCCGTAGGCGCCACCGGCTACGGAGGCGAATGAGCCATGGATTCCGGGCGGGGGCTGCTCGCCCCCGCCTGGCATCTCATGATCGTGGGTACGACGTGATGGGTGGGTAGGCCCTGGAGGCCAGGTCAAGGGCGGAAAGAGCTGTAGCTCACAAGGCCGGGACCGCGACTTTGGATGAGATTCTGGGCGGTCTTCCCTATCGAATTGAGGAGGTATCGCCAGTTTGCTCGATGATGTGGCCTGTGGGAGTTTCTTCGCCCCACGGGATGAGTTTCGGAGAGGCGATGTAGCTGAGTTCGGCGCGTATGCTCCAATCCGGAGCGGATTCGAGGGCCGGCGGCGTCTTGATAGGACGAGATGTGGACATGGGTTTCTCTAAGGAAAAAATCGAGAAGGTCTGGCAAAAGGGAACTGAGGTCTCCAGCAATGATCCGAATGTGTGGCGCAAGGATCAGTGTGGGGCGTGGATTCGCAGGGGTCACTATGGAAACAGGAACTCCCAATACGGATGGGATATCGATCACATGACGCCACAGTCAGAAGGTGGTGGAGACGATCTCTCGAATCTGCGCCCTCTCCAGTGGGAGAACAACGCCAGTAGGCAGGCGAGACGTCTTGACTGTGTGGTAACGGCCTCGGATAAGAACAATGTACGGACGAGAAAAGCGTAGGCGCGCGACTAGCTGGTCCATGTTGATTTTCGCAGCGGTACGCGCCTAGGAGAGGGGCAAGAAACAATTACACCCCAGGGCAACACGAACTTCTTACGAGAGAAACGTGCCCTCTGCCTGCGTCCTGTCCATCCGATTACCGTCGTGGTGTTCAGCAACTGGTTCCGCGCGGGCAAGGATTGTGCGAGAGCCCGTGATCCCTTCCGAGCGAGAGAGGTAAAGTCAGTGCGACCGCGGATCAAGCAGCGACGCGTTCGTAACGATGGTGGAGGCCAATCACCACATGGATGGAGATGATCTTCGTGGGCCCAGAAGTAGGTATCGGTCGGGCTGACGGGATGGGCGGGTTACGATCCAGGCTCTTGTGCGGCAAGCGCGCCGGTGTTTTTCGCACGGACACCGGCCGGTAAGGCCACGCGCAGCGGCTTTCTGCAGTGCTCAAGCCACTAATATGGCGGGAGTCTCAACCATGTCGAGCCAGATAGATCTCAACAAGTTCGTAGATGTACCCGGCGATAGATCAGAATTGATACGGAAAATCACCGCCCTCTCCGAGAGTGAGCTTGATGAGTTCATAGAGTTCGCCCTTGCCATAATGGGGAGGCAGCGACTACCCGGGACGCCCACGGCAGCGCTTATCGAGCAAGTCGTCCCAAGGAGCAATGCTGACCTAGCCGGGAAGCTACAGGGTCCCTTGTACTACCATGGAAGCCTTGCAGTGTTCTTTCGGGTCATAGAGCAGTTCCTCTCGCGTGAGACGATCGCCCTGTTGGAGTCCAACCCGTCCTCACTCGCCGTCAGGAACTACCGCGACCTCTTTGTAGATCTGCTTACGGACGCAGTGGGCCTTTTGTGTGAGTACGATCGGTTCCTGGGATCGTCATCCATCCGCGGATACGTATCGCGGAGATCTAGTATTCACCCTGTCAATCTCTATCACTTCGCAAAGCAGGTGATCGTGGGCCAGGCTTCTGGTCACGCCTTTGCCGATCGCCAGCCGTACGTGTCAGTAGCTATCATTAGGCAGCTCATCGAACTAAGGCTCAGAGAGGCCTTTGGCATCTTCTCAAGAGCTCCTGTGAACCAACCCCAGAGCGCGCTACCCATAATGATGCGGAGTATCCTGGACGCGGCCCGCCCATTTCAGAGCCAAATGGATTTATCTGTCACTTTGCCCAACCTGGATAGGATCTATAGTTGGACCAATATGTTTATTCACTACGGCGAGAGGGCCACCGTCCATATCTGGGTACCGCTTTACGTTTTGGAGTACTTGCGACATTTCGCCCTAGGGCGCTCCACGAATGGATACAACGCCGACCACGGCGTCGTCGTAGAAAGAACCGCTCTGGACGGGATCCGGCACGCAGTGGCCCGAGGGCAGAACGAAGAGGAAGAACGCCAGTGGGAACTCTTGGGCCCCGATCCCACGGCCAGAATTGTGCAGACACTTAGCGAGCGATAGTCCTCCCTTAGACACGCATGGCCCAAAGGACCGGGTCTGCTTCTCCCAGCGGATGCCCGACGCGTGGCAGTGACGATCGCGGGGGTACGCCGAGTAGGCTCAGGGCGCCGATATCCTGCCCGTCCTGCTTTATAAATAGTCGGATCGTTTTTGTAATTCCTGGGAGTAGCCGGAGGCGGCATGACGACTATCAAAATGCTCCTGTGCCAGAATTCGGCCTCCGTGGCGGGCCTAAGGTCGGATTCATGCGCAGAGGTCGCGTGGACTAGGGGCAGGCCGGAGCTCGGGCGCGGGGGCGATCATCATCTAATAATGATCCGGCGCGAACTCCCGTGCCGCCGAGGATCGCCGAGAGCTCCGCCCTCCGGCGCCGGACACGCCGGACCCTCCCATTCCGCCTCTGGCCGTCGTCGTCCGCTCGGGGCCGTTCGTGGAGAGGCCGGAGCTCGGGCATGGGGGCGATCTGGGATGATCCTGTGCGAACTCCCCCGCCGCCGATCAGCGCCGAGACCTCGCCGGCCTTCGGAGCCGCCGGGCCCGCCCGTTTGGGCCGGTCGTCGTCGTCCGGAGCCATTCGGGGGGAGCCCGGAGCTCGGGCACGGGGGCGATCACGGTGAGATTCCGGGCGTTCACGCCGGCCGCCCCGGAGGATCACAGAGACCTCCCCCCCCTCACCGGACCCGCCGGGCCCAGTCGATTCTGCCGCTAGCGTTTCGCCATCGACCCGAGGCCGTTCGGTCCGCGGGGGGAGGCACGAGGTCGGGCAGGCATGTTGCGGATAATCGAACATGACCACTTCAACCTGTAGGACATCGACAGCTTTGCACTGCGCTCGTGAACGGTTACGCGATTCTTTTTCAGGCCAGATACCCGTCGTAACCTGTCAGAAAGGAAGTATTTGGAGCCGCTCGTCCGTGCATGTACAGCATGGCCAAAAACTTTTCTTTCCCACAGGGCCATCAAAGGGTGTCTTCCTAGGATGAAGAGCTAGGCTCCCCAGGAAAACAACCACTGTGGATGAGGTTTTGGCCGGGCATCCCGCTGGAATTGAGAGGGATCTCCGGCTAGCGCAAGGTGCGGCTTTTGGGAGTTTCTTCACTCCACAGGATGAGTTTCTGGGTGGCGAAGTAGCCCAATGTTGCG
>JAPUJT010000128.1 GCA_027296055.1 Planctomycetota bacterium
TTGGCGCATCCCCAGAGATCGACCGACCGCGTACGCGTCAGAACCGAGCCGATCCTGGTGGTCGGCTCGTCGCATCTAGGGCAGGGGTGGGACGGGCCGGGGCAGAGACCGTGTGAGTCGCTATCGCTCATTCCCCGTTCCTCCCTCTCCCGTCCCGAACCACACTCGCCCCACCCAAGATTCCAGCCCGCCTCTCGTCCAGACGTCGGATCGCTTTGCCCCTCTTCAACGCCTGTGATTTCGGTGCCCGGCGTGCCACTGGTCTCCTCCTCCCGCTACCCCTGCTCCGAGTCACCGCGGAGGAATGCGCGGCGCACGAGAACAACCAGGCCGAGCGTGGCTGATGACGTGTCGATCCCCACCCCGACACGCTACTATACCGACCCATGGAAAGAGCCAGGATTCGAGACGCGCGCTGGATCGCGGGGGGAGGGCTCCTCCTGATCCTGCTCCTCTTCGGCAAGGGAGGGTTCGGACAGGTCCCCACGCCGACCGATCTGCTCTTCAACTGGTATCCATGGAAGAGCGACGCCGCGGAGGGCATGAATCCCCAACCCATGCTCCTCGATGGGGTGATCCAGGTGTATCCCTGGTACGGGTTCGCCCGGGATGAGATCCGGAGCGGTCGCCTCCCGCTCTGGAACCCGTACGCCTCCTGCGGCCTGCCCCACGCGGCCAACCCGGTCACGGCGGTCTTCTCCCCCTTCTCGATCCCGCTCTGGATCTTCTCCTTCCCGGTCGCACTCTACCTGCTGCACGCCGCCAAGGTCTTCCTCGCGTGGACGTTCATGGCCCTCTACCTGCGACACCGCGGCCTGGCGAGACTCCCATCCGCTCTGGGGGCGGTAGCCTTCGCGCTCTCCGGCTACGTCATCGGCTGGATGTTCTGGCCCCTCTCGAGCACGTTCATCTGGCTTCCCGTCCTCCTCCTCTTTTCCGAACGGGTGATGGACCGGGCGAGCATCCGGGACGTCACGGTGCTCGGGGTGCTCGGCGGGCTGTGCTTCCTCTCCGGACACCCGGAGACGACCTTCTACATCGGCTTTCTCCTGGCGATGATCGGGGGGGGCACCCTGACCTGGGGGGTTCTCCGGAAGCGCCGGACGCCCAAGAACGCGGGGGCCGCTCTCTCGCGCCTGGCCCTCGCCGTCGTCCTGGCGGTGTCCATCTCCGCCATCGTCCTGATCCCCTTCATCGAGTACCTGGACCTCAGCGAGGTGGCCCGCTACCGGGAGTCGTTGCCGACGAATCCGTTCGTCCTCCGGCCGGACACCTTCCTCCTCCACCTTGTGCCCGGCTTCTTCGGAGACGTACTTCACAGGCAATTCTGGTTCACAAAGGGCAGCTACGTCGAGCTGGCTCAAGGCTACTTCGGTCTCGTTCCCTTCGTCCTCTCTCTCATCGGGGTCGCTCTCGCCTACCGCAGGCGGGACGCCGGGCGGATCGGCCTTTCACTGAGCGCACTTGTGGTCCTCAGCGTGATCTACGGGATTCCCCCTCTCCACGGCTGGATCACGTTGCTGCCGGGGTTCGACGTGGCCCCGAACCATCGCATGCTCTGTCTGGTGATCTTTCTGGGGATCGTTCTCGGCGCAGGCGCCCTAAACACCATCCTGGAAGATCGGCAAGAGGACCGGCGGCCCCTCCGGGATGCATCGATCCTCGCGGGTGCCGTCGTGATGTTCCTCCTCACCCTCCTTCCCGTGGTCGTGGTGCTGACCCCCGGGAACTACCCTCCCGGAGTCCTCTCCGTGCCCATCGATTCGGCCGGCGCGCCTCGATGGATGGTGGCGCACCTGATCCTCGCCCTTTGCCTGGCCGGGGCCTTCCTCATCTTCCTCGGCTTCCGGCTGGCCGGGCGACTCCCCCTCCGCTGGTTCCGGTGGATCGTCGGCTTCTTGGTGGTGGCGGACCTGGCCTGGTTCGCCGTCCCCTATAATCCGATGGCCCCTCCCGGCAAGATCTATCCGGCCCATCCGACCACCACCATGCTCGCCGAGAAGGCCGGAACCGAGTTCCGGGTCACCGGGGCCCTGGATCACCTGCCCGTCGGGACGAACCTGCCGTATCGGCTCCAGGAAGTGCGGGGCTACGACGGCATGTCGATCGCCCGGTACGAGGACGTCCGGAAGATCCTGACGGGGCCGCAGAACATCCTGCTCCAGGTCGCGGATCAGGACCTCCCGCTCCTCGACTTCCTCAACGTCCGCTACCTCGTTCGAGAGCCTGGAACGCCGCTGCCAGGGACGGTCCCGGGGGGGGAGGAGGTCTCGACGGGCGGGGGACCTCGCTTCAGTCCGGTGGAGGGGCACTCCGTCATCGAGAACCTCCGGGCGCTGCCCCGGGCGTTTCTCGTTCGCAGGATCATCGACGCGCGTGGCGGAGCCGAATCGTTGGAGCTGATCCGAGATGGCCGCGTGGACTTCCGGAACGAGGTGATCCTCGAGAGCCTGGCGGAGACTGCCGAGACGCCGGAGCCCCCGGCGGCACCCCTGCCGGAAGGGGCGCCGGAGGGCGAGGTCCGGGTGACGAACTACTTGCCCCGTGAGGTCCGGGTCTCCGTCGAGGCGAACCCCGCGCCGGCGATCCTCGTCATGAGCGACACACACTATCCAGGATGGCGGGCGACGATCGGCGGGCAGGAGACGCCCATTCTCCTGGCCAACCACGCCTTTCGCGCCGTGAAGGTCCCCGCGGGGAGTTACGAGGTCGTCTTCCGATTCGATCCGAAGAGCTTCACGTGGGGCGCGTGGATCACGGCGCTCGCCCTGCTCCTGTCCGTCGCCCTGCTCCTCTGGACCGCTCCGGCTATCAGGAACCGCCTGGTAGTACAGAAATAGGGAGCTACTCGGTGGTGCACCTGCAGCATGGCCAAAAACTTTTCTTTCCCACAGGGCCATCAAAGGGTGTCTTCCTAGGATGAAGAGCTAGGCTCCCCAGGCAAACAACCACTGTGGATGAGGTTTTGGCCGGGCATCCCGCTGGAATTGAGAGGGATCTCCGGCTAGCGCAAGGTGCGGCTTTTGGGAGTTTCTTCACTCCACAGGATGAGTTTCTGGGTGGCGAAGTAGCCCAATGTTGCG
>JAPUJT010000129.1 GCA_027296055.1 Planctomycetota bacterium
CCTTCTGTACTGCCACCCCGGTGCAGGTGGTCGACCCTTCGGACCCCACGGGTTTCCTGACCGGGGTGACCGCAGTCGCGGCGGGCTTCTCGCACACGGTAGCGCTGCTTGGCGACGGCACCCTCCGGGCGTGGGGTTCCAACGCAGGCGGCCAGCTTGGCGCCGGGACGACCTCTACCTTCAGAACCACCCCCGTGCAGGTGGTCGACCCTTCGGACCCCACGGGTTTCCTCGCCGGGGTGACCGCGGTCGCGGCGGGCCAGTACCACACGGTGACGCTGCGCTAGCAGCGTCGCTTGACCGTCGAATCCGGCGTACTGTGATCAAGAGACTCCGAGATATACACCCCGAGAACGGCCCTCGAGAGGTTCGCAATAAATGGCGTGAACGACTGCCCCAGATTGAGGCAGTCGCGGATGGGGGCTGTGTGGGTGTCCACCGATTTCCGGCACGGTCGAGTCTTTCCGCATCTCTCTCAATCAACTGTCATTATGATCTCTGCGAGCAAACCCACTCGAAATTCTCGCGGAGGCTCCGATGCGCCAGAAGTTGCCCCTTCCGAGGGGCTGGAATCGTCATGTGAAGTCGTAGGTCCTAGAGGTCCGCTCTCTCGGCGTGTCCTCATCCTGGAGGTTCGAGAGCTAAAAGAAAGGCCCGGCCAGCCGGCTCCCGGCTCCTCTCCTGATTGTCCCGGCAAGCGTCCCCCCTGGTCCCCGGAATCCGTGTCTTATGGGATGGCGTGTTGATCGCTTTCGAACGATGGGGTGCCATGCGACGCGGGCTTTCTCCTTCCGTCATGCCGGGGCTGGTTCTGACGATCCTCTTCGCAGCTCTCGCCACCACCGGCTGCCAGACGACGGTGGGGAACTACCTCGGTAACCGCGGGCGGGACTTCGGAGAGAGCTTCCGAGTTCCGGCTGTAATGGGCTTCTGCGAATCACGGAGCCCGAATTTGGTCAGGAGGAAACTATGAGAAAACGACTCTGGATGGGGGTAGGTCTAGCCTGCCTGCTGATGGGAGCGGGTGCGACCAAAACGAATCTGGGTTTGGGGCCGATAGCAGGCCGCACATGGAATGGCTGGGCCAAGCTGAAATCCGGTGACTTGGTTACAATTTCCCTAGTTATGCAGCCCAACGGAAGAACTGTTGGTCTATCGTACGCAGATTTCGTTGTGACGAGGGATGGCGACACGACAAGGTACCGGGGTTGGCTCGGTTTTGCGGACGAGACCACATACAGTTCTAGCAAAGGCAACATTGTCTTCAAGATCGTGGGCGAGCGAGACGTCGAAATATCATCGAAGAATCGCGAGGCAGAGTATCGTCGAGACCGCAAGATGCTGGAGGAGAAATCGCTCGGAGTGTTCAAGCTATCCTACAAGATCAGAACCGATTACGAAGATCCCGTGGGCGCACTTACTGGAACTTCCACGGGATTCGTTGAAGGACACGTCGGGCTGATTACCTTTGACCCGCGGCCTAAGATCAAGTTCCCGGAGGATGGGCGCTAGTGCCGCCTTCAGCCCCGGCGAGTTCGTCGACTTCTTCCTCGGCTGGTTCACTGTGGATATCGCGGGGGATGATCGGGCCCTACTAGAAATCAACGAGCAGAGTTGACCGAGACGCGGGGGATAAATATCCTCTATGCACAATACCCGCAAAGAAGAACGGCTCTATGTAAAGCCTATCTTGATCTGCTCCGTCACATCGGCGGCTGGCAGCCTGGCACTCGTCCTATTATATTTTCTGGGGCCTGAGGGATACGGGAGTGTTCCTAGCAATCTTCGGATCATGTTCTTCTGGCGCTTGCCGCCATTTTGCTTGGCTCAGTTGGCTGCATTCGTGGCATGGGTGTTCATCTACTGCAGGATTCACTACCGCGGTTTCCGATCAATTGCAACGCGGTCGATTGTCATTTCCCTGGCATGTCTGGTGCCTTCTCTCATGCTGCTCATTGGGTTCCTAGGCGTTCTCATCGTCGCGATGGTCCATGGGTATATGGCGGAGTTTCACTAGCCTAGATCCGAGCGGATGTAGATATCGCGGGGGATGACGTCCCGCTGGAGGCCGGGGAGAGGACAGGTGATCGCGTCGGTGAGGATTAGTCTCAGCAAGGGAGGGAGGCCGCGCCGCATCTCGCCCCGAAAACTTCCCCTGCCCAGCCTTCGTTCCGTGTCTTATTAGGATGGAGGGCTTGCGTCCCCGCCTGACCGCGCTGGCAGGTGAGCGCCTTATCCGTTAGACAATAGCAGTGACGGAGGTTTCTTCATGAGTCATTCCACACCGTTGGTTATTCTCGTCGTAGTGTTCAGCGGGGCCTCCCTTCTGCTCTGGGTCGTTAGCAAGCGAGAAAGCTCCTCCCAGCAGAATCGACCTCCTCTCCCTACACCCAAACTAGTCCGCGCTCAGACCTCTGGATTGATTGCGTATGTTCTGATGTCGCACGCAGTCCTGAAGGTAGATCTCCCAACTCCCATAGACTTGGTGCTTATGTATTTGTCCATCGCTTGCGCATGTCTTCTCGCTCTAGTGGTCGGAACGCAATACAAGCGACTTTGGCTATACCTTCGAGAGAAGCATGCGTTATGAACTCCATTTTGCAAGCTCTGCACCTGACCAGCGGCGCTGGGAGGTGAGCGGCCGAGGCGGTAGGCCGAATTGGAGACATGCGACGCGTCTTGGGAGGAACTCCTTGGCACCATCCCCACTCTCGCCCGAACGTCAGGCAGGCAAGGTGCGACAGAGGGTGAGGTTACAGTGGATCTTCATTGTAGTCCTTGCCCTCGTCGTGACCGGAGCCGCCGTATACTTCCTCTTGCCTGACCCGGACGTCGTCCCTCTTCAGATAGTATGCAAGCTCCCCGATTCCGTGAGAGTGGGCGAGGAGTTCGGCATCGATGTCGATGTGAAGAACGTCTCGAAGTACTGGGTCAACATTTTGCGGGTCAGGTTCACCGACGAGTTCCTACAGGCGGTGGAGGTTTTGGGTTACCGGCAGAGTCCGGAGGAGGAACTGCGCACGGACCAGTTCGTCAAGGATAATGCGCAAACGATCGTAGTTCACGCAATGAAGGAATGGGGAACGCAAGGGTTTGAGGTCCGACTTAGGGCGAAGAAGAGAGGGAAGTTCGTCGTGGGAATGCGAGGAGAGCTTCGGCGAGAAGACCCCTCCTCCCTCGAAATATTCGGGATCGAGCTGTTCAACGACCCCAAGATCTCTGTCGAGTGGCTTGTGGACGCCTCCCAGGCCGAAGGAAGGCTCGTATTGGAAGTTACCGACTGATAAGGGGGTTGGTACGAGTCAACGGCCCGGATCAGGAGCCCGCCCAAGAAGCCCCTGCACCTGACCAGCGGCGCAGGGAGGACGGGAGCTAGAGGGTTCGAGAAGCGGCGGGGGAAGGGGAAGTGATCGGGGCACTCAAGATAGGTCGGAAACCATGAACCGCCTTCGTAATAAGTCCCTGTGGGTAATGTTTGTAGGCGCATTTGTTCTGTTCGTGGCTGGCCTTGTCATCGCGGTATTACGTAGATAGCCACCGGACACCTCATCTAGCCCCGGATCTCTCGAAGGGATAAGTCCGAAGCAAACAGAAGCCCCAGCCAGGATCTCCATCCGTCCCCAGCCCAAAATGTTGATGTAGGTTTTGGCAGGGGGGCCCGGTGCCCAGGCTCCGGTTCAGTGGCCGGTCTCCGGGCACACGCGAGGCGGCGGTCCAGGGGTACCCTCCCCGAGTTTCGTTCCCGAGTCAGGGGGTGGTATCATCGGGTTCGTTGGCAGGGAGAATAGATGCGGAAGAGGTCAAACGGAATGCGCGCGTCTTCCCGATCGGAATCGTCCAGGAGTAGTCGGCAATCCTCCCGCTCCGCTGCTTCGGTGGAGACGGCCAAGGGGAACTGAGGAATGCGGAGATTCTTCGTAGTATTTTTGCTTCTCCTCATGGTAGTCGCCTTGGTGGCCGTGGCGAGTTTCGCTTCACGGTACAGTTCCGACAAGGACAAGCTGGTAGCGGCGCGGGATGAGGTCCTTCCCACGCTTCAGGCGATCATGGCGGAGTTGGCGGAGGAGAAGAGACCGGTCCTGCGAGGGGAGCCGATTTCAGGAAGCGGTGCCGGGAAGCTCGACTCCGTGTTCGACAAGATCACGGACGTCCCAAAGACCTCGCGCGTGAGGTGGCCACGACTGTTCCGGGAGATGTACGACGGCACCCTCAGCCCGGAGCAAGCGGAGATCGCCAGGGCCCACCTCGAATCGATGCGGGCCTTCCTTCCTGAGGCACGCGAGGCCCTCCAGCACGAATCCTGCTACCTTTCCGAGGACCTGACGGCAGGGCTCCACTCGATCCTCGCTAACCGCTCCCTGCAAAGGAGGAACCGGGCTGGCTTTCGCCTGGCCGCGGCTTGGCTCCTGGAGGCAGAAGAGCTCGCAGGGGCCGGTCGACGGGACGAGGCATTGCGCTGCCTAGCGGACACGATTCGCCTCGGGGAGGAGCTGGGGCCGAGGGGTCGCTTGTCCTTCAAGTGGTATCCCCGCGATTCGATCCAGGATGCTGCGGCTGTCGCAGGTTCAGGTCTCCTCCGGACACACCCGTTCAAGATCGATGAACTGGATGCCTTCCTCGACGAGCTTTCAATCCTTGAGGAGAGTCAGGCCGGCCTCCTAGGTACCTTGGAGGTCATCGAGTTCATGGCGATCATTGAGCTGGCCGATGCCTGGGAGAAGGGCCGGACTCGGTACGGCCCCCGGGGGCGGTATTGGTGGCTCGCCTATTTGAGTGGCGAGTACGATGTCGCGGAGTTTCGACAATACTTCAACCGGGAGCGGGAACTCTACCTGGGACCCATCCAGAAGATGCGGCAGGCCGGAGTGCAGACCCTTAACTCCAGGGAGGGGAGTGCATTCGTCATGTACCACCTGGGTCAAAGCGTGGGGATTCGGGAGGCTGAACTGGAGGTGCTCGCTCGCCTTCGCTGTCTACGCGCCGCGACGATGGTTCACCGATACAGAGCGGCCCACGGTGGGACGTGGCCCGCCGCACTCGGCGACTGTGGCGACGAGCCCATCGATCCCTGGGATGGGAAGCCCCTCCGCTACAAACCTCCTGATGGTGGTCGACCGGCATGCATCTACTCGGTGGGAGTCAACCTGATTGATGAGGGAGGTGTGACGGAGGAACCCTTCAAGTTCAAGTGGCGTCAGGGCCGGAGAAAGGCCCACGACGACTTCATCTTCCCACTGGGCCGTTGGCTGGCGGCGGAGGGACCGGAAGAACCGCCTCGCTGAGAAGGTTACTCGGTATTACCCAGCCAACGATCTTCAGGCTCAAGGCCTTCGGGATAGCGAAACGTGGATGACGGAGGCAACGAGGCAGGGGGGTTCTAAGCTAGAAGGAGTCTTCGCCCAGCTCCCCACACCCGGCATGTCGTGGCCCCGCTGAAGGCCAGGGAGTCGACACTCGAGGAGGAGTAGCTGGCCTTGTGATGGAAGACTGCTGGCGTCTATCATCCCAGGCAGCGGGCCACGCGTCGCGAAAGTGTTTACCAAGTTCCGTCGAATGCCTGTTAAGGGCGCTGGAGCCTACGGAGGAACCATGTCAATTGCACTACGGTCCTACGAGCATTTCGCCGCAGCCTACGGGACTTGCTGGCTCGTGGTTCTCATGGTGGCGCTTGCCGGTCAAACCCACATTGAGACTGGCCTCGTCGGCCTCCTGGGATTTCCAATCGTAGGTCTTGTCTATGCATGCATCAGGTATGCACAGACGAATGCTCGAATAGAGGAATTCCAAGATCTCCGAGATCGCATCAGCAAGCTAGAACTGGAGGTTCAGAGCTCTCGTAGCCAGGGCGTCTAACAACCCGCAGCATCAGACCAGCGGCGCTGGCAGGTGAGCGGCCGAGGCGTTAGACAGACACGGGCATGACGCATGAAAGCTACTAAGCTCCTGTTCTTGGTTCTCAGGGTTCTTGCGATCGTCCTTATTCTCATGGCAGGGATAGGGTTCGCTTACGACACTCTCTCTAGGGACGGCGTTAGCGGTCATTCCGTAATTAAACTAGTCTGCTTCTTCGTCGCAGGGATAGCGGGGGTGGCGGTCGAACACTTCTATCGTCTCAAGAGCAGAGATGCCCGCGGGAATACGCATGGAGCCCCCTAACGAACAGCACCTGACCAGCGGCGCGGGCAGGTGAGCGGCCGAGGCGGTAGGCGACTTCGTAACCCCTGATTGGCCACATCGATCCATATGAAATCACTGATTGCTCACGGTTGCGCTCTTGTTCTAGCCGCTCTCGCCTTTTGGATACCAAGCATCGTTGTGCACCATTGGCGCGGTGCGGAGTTCTCAGGACGCGACGTAATAGCGATCACCCTGATTATCCCTTTAGTCGTCATTCTGCTTGCCATCTTCGGCCGCCGCCTGGTTGAACCCGGGTGGGGTCGTGCCCTGCTGCCTCTATCCGGCTGCCTCGGAATTTGGGTCTTCGGCCCAACCGCGATGTATTTGAGCGGTACCCTTACTGAAGGTCCCTTCGCGCAGTCGGATCCGTGGGGCCCCCTCTTGATAAGTACAGCGCTTTTCCCACTAATGACCTTCATCATGTCAACGTACGACGGCACCCTTGGCGCTCTTCTCATCACCACCATCGTCCTATTTGCAGTGACAATAGTGTCGCTCTTTAGAACGTACACAGTGAAGCCATCCCCACCTTAGGAGAGTCGCCGGATAACCCCCTGCACCTGACCAGCGGCGCAGAGACAGCGCCATCTGCCCAACTCCTTGGATTGACATGCCGCGCATGGCTCCCGCAGAGATGACGACTCCCGACGAGCGCCCGAGAGTCCGGCCAGCCGTCTGGCTCCTCTTGTTCTCCACTGGAGGAGCTGGGCTCCTCTACTCCGCCGAAAGGGGCGACTGGCTCCTCGACGCTCTGGCCTCTGGAATGCTCCATAATCTGACCTACTACTTGGCCTGGGCGGCTCTCGGAATCGCCTACGCCATTCTCTCCTCAATTCTCTGGATTCGATGGATTTCCATAGCGAGCCGGTGGCGCGGTCTGATCTTCATCCCTCTCATATCCCTGCTCATGGTGGGCGGAAGTCAGCTTGCTGCTCGAAGAGCGCAGAGTAGCTTGCTGGTGGTCATCTATCACACGGAATGGGATCTCGCATCCGAGACCTTTACGATCCACGCCCTAGCGCCTGAGTCTATCGCACGTGCTATCAGACGAGGCGACCTGCGAATTGAACTCTCCGCTGAGCGCTACTACGGAGCAGATGTCCACGATACAAAATTGGGTGATACGTTTGTGAGAAGGGAAGAACCACAAGCGTATCCGCTCCAGCCGGCACATCCCGACTACACAGAGTTCGTTCCCATAGACACTCTATCCCTGGCCTGGGACCCTTTCTCCCCACCTCGAGTGCGCTCCGACGCAGCTCTGCTGAAGACCTCCGTTCTCAACAGGAGGGGACAGCGCGTTGGAAGT
>JAPUJT010000013.1 GCA_027296055.1 Planctomycetota bacterium
AATTAGCTCGGCGGACGATCAGCATAACCTCTGATGTTACAGGAGGTTGAGATGGGTGTCCCCGAAACTCCCGCGGAGATAGGTGAGTGTCCCCTTATCTCTGCAAGATCAATCCCGGGCTAGGACGTGGCATCTATAGAACCGCGCCCCCTCTGGGGCGCGGTTCTATGCACGTCTTCAAGCAGGTTTTTTCGGGTGAGAAGGTCGAGGAGGCCTCGTCTTTATCTGGCTCGATTTGTGTCGAGGCCTCCTCGGTCCCGGCGAACCAGGACACTCTCTCTATCGGCAGTCCGCCGACCCCGCTGAAGGGGCTCTCGACGAGGCACCATACGCGTGGCACGACGGTCCGGCCGTGATGTGGCCCGGACCGCGGCTTCACGCCAACGAGATTTGGTGATTACCCACGAATAGGATGGGATGCAGGGTTGTCGCTACGGCTCGAAGTGGGAGCCCAAGTCGACCAGGCTCCCGGTGGCATCGGGCACCCCGTCGGTCCGCGTGGTGCGCGTATCCAGGCCGAGGGCACCCGCCGTCATTGATCCCGCGTCGAAGCACGGAGAGTCGAACAACTGTCCTGCCGCGATCTGTGAGAGATAGGTATCCCCACGGAGCCCGATCACGAAGAGGGGGTCGGCCGAGAGGTTTCCCGACGTCCCCGGCACGAACCCGATCGGCGCGTTGACCCTCAAGCCCGCGTCATCCAGTTGCCACATCCCTGTATCGATGTCGCAGAAGGTGAAGGTCGCGAAGAGGTTTGCTGAGTTCTCCACGAAGACCTCGTCCGCGTTCGCCGTGTCGAGATTCCCCCAGACGATCGTGTCGGTCATCGTGGTGTAAGCCGTCCCTCCCCCCGCGAAGAGATGAACCCCTCCCCCATTCGCCGCTATGTGCCCGGTGAACGGGCAGTTCAGGATGCGGTTGGGTGTCCCCACAGAGCCACCCTGGAAGTAGATTCCGCCGCCGTCTCCCGCCGTGAGGTTCCCGGTGAACAGGCAGTCGGAGAAGGTGATTCCGCCCGCCCCGCCCTGCACATTGACCGCCCCTCCGCGTGCGCCGGTGGACTCGTTTCCATCAAACGTGCATCGAGTGAAGGTCGAGGAAACCTGCGTGGACGCCTCGAAGGTGGCCCCGCCGACCGGCGACCGGTTGCCGGAGAAGAGGCAGCCCGTGAATGCGATCGTCAGCCCGCCGGTCCCCGTGGCGAACGCCCCGCCGGCTCTTACCGCGCTATTGTTCGTGAAGAGGCAGTCGATGACCGTAAGGTCGCTGCGTGTGAAGAGGGCCCCTCCGTCGCCCCGGGCGCCGAAGGTTACGGTCGTCACGTTCATATCGAAGGTACAACCGGTGATCGACGAACTCGGTCCATCCAGCCAGATCGCCCCACCATCTCCCGAGCCCAACCCATTGCCCGAGAAGGTGCAGTTCGTCGCCGTGATGCTGCCTCCCAGGGTGGCGATGGCCCCTCCCTCGAGGCCCTGGTTGTTCGTGAAGCTGGTCCCCTCGATCGTCGGCCCCGACCCGTTCGTGACGAAGATCGCGCCGGCGCGGAAGTTGCCGAGATCGACCATGTTGTTCGAGAACACACAGAACTTGATCAGCGGGTTCGCCAGGGCGCCGTCCAGCACCATGGCCCCCCCATGGCTTGAATTCGTGTTGGTATCGAATATGCAGTTTCGGATGATGGGAGAAGCGTCCATCGGCGTACCCGGATCGCTGAAGCAGAAGATCGCGGAAACAGCGGCATTCACGAGATCGAAGCCGAAGATGACCGTGGAGCCCGTCTCGCCGGAGTTGTTGAACAGGAAGGCTCGGCCCACGTTCTCGCAGTCGATGATGACAGTGTCTGTTGGCCGACCCATCACGATGATTTGCTTGCCGTTCGTCCGGAGATTCGTGTTTCCCGGGCCGACCCACGTGCCTGCCGATACGACGACCGCGTCGCCGTTCACGGCAATGTCAATCGCCGCCTGGATGGTTCCGGGAGGGATGACGTCGATCTGCGCGCCCGTAAAGAAGGCGAGACCGAAGACGTCCGTCGCGACCGCGCCGCCCAGGTCCGTCACCGTGACCGGTATGTCGTACACACCCGTGGTCACGGCCCCCACGGTAAGGAAGAGTTCGTACCGCGCCACCTTGGGTCCCAGATCGAAGGTGAACCCCATCGGGACGTTGGGTAGCCCGCCGATCGACGTGAGATCGATGATGACCGAGGCGATGTCATTGGTCGCGGGCAGGTCATTGTTGCTGTCGGTGACCTCGACGACAAAACTCGGCATGATTCCCACCGGTACGGGGGTCGGGGTGGTGTACATCGCCGTGATCTGCGGTGCGCCGTTTGCACCTATCCCCGAGAGGGAGATAACGTACGGCGAGGTCTTCGCCACATCGTTGTGCGTCACGTCGAGGGTCGCCGCATCGGCGCCTACGGCGAGAGGCATGTACTCGACCGTCACCGTGTGCGTCGACGCCGGCGGCAGGGTGACGGGAGCCCCTCCTCCCGCCGCGATCGTGAACTCCGGGTCACCCAGGAGAGCGATGGTGGATATCACAAGGTCGACCACCGCGGAGTCGTTCGTGTAGTCGAAATTGGCCGAGGCGACGTCGCTGAAGCCGACGCTCCCGAAGGAGTAAAAAGTGGCAGGGAACGTCGTCTGGAGGTCGGTGCTCACGGTCAGAGGACTCAAAAGGGAGCTCTCATTCGGGACTTCGTCCTCCGCCTTGATGGCGAAGTACCCCAGGCCCCCGTACCACGAGTAGCCGACCAGCGTGAGGTCCACGACCAGGGTCTCCATGTTCCCCGCGGCCAGAGGCGTCCAGGTCTGTGGGTACGTCATGGCCGCATTGAAGTCGGTGTCGTTCAGGATCGGACTGGCGGAGAACCTCAAGATGTATGCTGTGGCCGTCCCGGTCGCGCCATCATCACCCGTCGCCGTCCAGTCGAGCTGGATCGTGTCGATCACTCCCGAGTAGGCGGCCGACAGGTCCCCGATCGGGTCGGGCGGCGTGGTGTCCGCCATGATCGTGACCGTGTGAGTGATCAGGTCAGTCCCGCCGCGGCCGTCATCGATGTCGAAGGTGATCTCGATGTCTCCCGCCGTCGACGCAGCCCCCGTGAACGTGAGGGTCTGCGTAGCCGGGCCCGTCGCCATCAAAGGGAACGTCTCGTTGAATCCCGCCTGGGTCGCGGTCAGGGTCCCTCCCGTCACTGTCGCGGTCAGCATCACCGTGTCGCCATCGGCGTCCGTCCCATCGACCGTGAAGGCCAGGGAGTCGACAATGAAAACGGTCGTGGTGTAGGCGGGGTCTACCCCGCCTACCGTCCCCGGTCCCGTAGGCATCGCGATCTGCGGCGGCGTGTTGATGTTGACCGTCAACGTGACCACGTCGGTCCCGCCGAGGCCGTCGTCGACGTCGAACTGTAAGACGACGTCCCCCGCCATCGCCGCCGTCCCTGTGAAGGCCAGGGACTGCGGGGACATCCCCACCGCCGGCGAAGGCAGGGCTCCAAATCCGGCCTGAGCCGCCGTCAAGGTCCCCCCCGTCTCTGTCACCGACAACGTCAGCGTATCGAGCGAGTTGGGGTCGAGCGCCGTCACGTTGAAGCCGAGGGAGGCTCCGATGTTCACCGTCGTGGTATAGGCCGGGTCCACTCCGCCCACCGCCCCTGGTCCCGTCGGCATGCCGATCTGCGGAGGGGCGTTGATCGTTATCGCGTGTGTGATCATGTCGGCGCCGCCCCGCGCATCGTCCACGGCGAATGTGAGGACGATGTCGCCGGCAGTCGCCGCCGTCCCGGTAAACGTGAGGCTCTGGGGAGAGGCTCCCACCCCGGAGGACGGGAACATCTCGACGAACCCGGCCTGCGCCGAGGTCAGGGTCCCCCCCGTCACCGTCGCCATGAACGTGAGAGTGTCCGTTACGTCCGCATCCGTGGCCGTCACGCTGAACCCGATCGCGTCCCCGATGTTGATCGTCGTCGTGTAGGAGGGGTCTGCCCCGGCCAGGATGCCCGGCCCGGATGGCGTCGAGATCTGCGGGGGCGTGTTGATCGTGATCGCGTGCGTGATCGTGTCGGTGCCTCCCTGGCCGTCATCGACGTTGAAGGCCAAGGTGATGTCGCCCGCCATGGCAGCGGTGCCGGAGAAGTTGAGCGTCTGCGGTGAGGAACCCGTCGCTGACGGCGGCAAGGGATCGAACCCCGCCTGAGCGGCGGTCAAGGCGCCCCCCGTCGCCGTCACCGTGAAGGTCAGCGTGTTTCCGGCGTTGACGTCGGTGGCGAATACGCTGAAGGCAAGCGCGTCGCCGATGTTGACCGTGCTCGAGAAGGCAGGATCTGTCCCACCGACCGTGCCGGGGCCGCCGGGTCTCCCGATCTGGGGGGGGGCGTTGGGGTTGATCGTGATGCTGAGCGTAATGATATCGATCCCGCCCCGGCCATCATCCACGTCGAAGGTCAGGGTGATGTCTCCCGCCATGGCGGCGGTGCCGGAGAAGCCAAGCGGCTGCGGGGAGGGCCCCGTATTCGTGAGGGGGAAGGGGGTCGTGAAGCCGGCCTGCGTGGCCGTCAGCGTCCCGCTCGTAACATCTGCATTGAAGATGATCGTGTCGCTCGGGTCGGCATCGGTCGCCGTGATGCTGAAATCGAGAGAGTCGCCCGTGTCTATCGTCGTCGAGTAGGCGGGAGTGCCTCCGCCGACTGTCCCCGGGCCCGTGGGGGCCCCGATCTGAGGCAGAGTGTCGATGTCGATCGTGAGTGTCATCGTATCGGTCCCGCCCCTCCCGTCATCCAGGTCGAAGGTGAGGACGACCTGACCGGCAACGGCCGCCGTCCCGGTCAGGTTGAGGGTCGCGGGGGAGATCGACATCATCGTGGCCGGGAAGAGTGTGCTGAACCCGGCCTGTCCCGCCGTCAGGTTTCCGGCGGTGACCGTGGCGGTGAGGGTGAGGGTATCGTTGGTGTTGCCGTCCGTAGCGGTGACGGACAGGTCGATGGAGTCTCCGAGTATCACCTGCGCGGTGAACGCAGGGTCGATACCACCGAGAGGCCCCGGACCCATCGGGGCGCCCAGCACGGGGGAGCTGTTCCCGCCGCCGCCTCCGCCGCAGGCGGCCAGACCCACCTCGAGAAGAAGGGCTCCCAGGACGCAGCCCGTGCGGAATGCGGTCATGTCAAACTCCTAGAGATGATAGGCGGAGAGAGCCCCCCCAGGGACTCCCGCTGGACAGTTGTGATCCTACAACGAAATGGGGATCTTGGAAAGCAGCCGCCGCGGCCTCGGGGAGCCGGACCCAGGGCCCCTAATCGCGGAGATAGACGGTGGCCAAGCTCGGCGTCGCCACCTGGGGGATCTGCACGAAGTCGATGTCCCCGTCGCCGTCGAAGTCCCCGATCGCGGGGATGCCCGGGAACGAGAAGACCTCCACGAATGTGAGTGTGGGCACGCGACGTGTCTCGAAGACACGGAACATCGTGCTCCCCACCCCGTCGGGTATCGCCTGGATGTCGGGGATCCCGTCGAGGTTCACGTCCGCCGTCTGCGCCGCGCTCAGCAGCAGGCCGTTGAGCGCGATCCACGGCTGGGGCATAAGGGCGGTCTCGTCGCGGAAGGAGCCGTCGCGGTCGTTGATCAGCACCTGGAGCCGCGGGGAAGGAGTTCCCCCGGCCGGACCGTTGGCGATGACGATCAGGTCGTTCCAGCCATCGCCGTCGAGGTCGGCGCCATCAATCTCGGCCGTGGCGTAGTTCTCATTGGCCTGACGCGGGGGAAGAGTCCGTATCGGGGCCGGCGTGAAGTTGCCGGTGCCGTCGTTGAGCAGGATTCGGTCGAAGGGGTCGCCGGGCGGAACGTTGGGCGGGGAAAAGAGACCCAGCAAGAGGTCGAGGTCCCCATCGTCATCCACATCGACGAGCCCGCACCCCGTGTAGTTCACGTTCATGAGGTCGAAGATATAAGCGGGGCCTCGGGTCTGGTCATCCGTGAAGTTGCCCGCGCCGTCATTGATGAGGAACCTTGACGCCTCTCCCGATAGAGAGGAGATATTGGCAACAAAGATGTCCAGGTCCAGATCTCCGTCGATGTCGCCGAAGGCCATGTCGTGCGTGAAGGCCAGGATGGCAGGGAGTCGTGCTGCCGTCTCGTCGATGAGCTGCCCCGAGGCGTTCTGGACCAGGAGGCGATCCTGGCCGCCCGGATTCGTGGCCGTGTCCGGGCCCCCGTCGCCGATGAAGAAGTCCACCAGACCGTCCCCGGTGAAGTCTGCCGCGATGCCCTTGAAGGCGTCAATTAGATCCACCGTGCCGCCGCCGAAGGCGTTCGTATCCTCCGTGAATCCCCCCGTCCCGTCGTTATTGAAGGCCAGGAGCGGCTGGGGTATCCAATTCGTCGCGTCCACCTGGTTGACGATCAGGTCAAGATCTCCGTCGTCGTCGTAGTCGATGACACGTATCGAGCCGCTGGTATAGACGAGACTGCTCACGTCGAACGTCCTCTGGGTGTAGGTCGTGAGGGCGAACGTCGCCGAGACCGTCGTGGCTCCCGCCACCGTGACAGAGTTCTGGGGGTTGGTCGAGGCATCGTCGTCGGTCCCGGACCAGAGAGTGACCTCGTAGCCTGCGTCGGGCAGCGCGGTCAGCGGCACCGTCGCCCCCGTGTCGACGAGGCCCGATGGCGGGTGGATCGTCCCGTTCGCCCCCGGAGTCACCGTCAACATACTCTGGGCCGGCGTGGTTTCAAACGTAGCGGTAACGGTCCGATCCGAGGTCATCGTCACGGTGTTGGTGAGCGGGAGGTCGCGTCCGGCCGTCGCGGTCGACATCTCGACGTCCGTTCCGGCCCAGGAGGCCACGCGCTCCCCCGGGTTGGGGCTGGCCGTGAGCATCACCTTCGTCCTTTCCAGATAAGGGCCGGTCGGAGGATTCAGGGCGACCGTTCCGCCGGTTCCTCCACCGGTGTTCACGGTCAAGGTGTATGAAGGAATCAATTCGAAGGTGACCGTGATCGTCTGGTCCACCAAGACGATCACGAGTTGTTCGGGCGCCACATCTGCGATGGCCTCAGTGCCCGCCCAGGCGATGATCCGGCTCCCCGGATCGGCCGTGGCCGTCGGGCGCACGAAGGTTCCCGAGGGGTAAGGCCCCGGGATATCCGGCGTGACCGTGCCGGAGCCTGTCCCATCAGTCAGGATCGTGAGGGTGAATAGCTCGTAATCGAATACCACGTCGACCTGCTTGGGGTCGGAATCCATCGTCACCGTGTTCGTGAGAGCGGTCGATGTGTCGTCGTCGGTACCGGACCACGAGATGAGCATGAATCCCGGAAGGGGAGCGGCGGTCAGGGTCACGAGCGTGTTCGGCGGATAGAAGAAGGGCGGTGAGCCGACAGGCGAGGCGGTCACGTTGCCGTTGCCGAGGGGCGTATTGATCCCCAGGCCGTAGAGGGGGCCACCCCCTCCTTTTCCACCACCCCCGCCGCCGCCGCAACTGATATGAACCAGCAGACCCAGAGTGAGCATTCCTGCCACGAACCAGCGTACGTTAGCGACTCTCATGTTCGATCCTCCGTTATCCTAAGCTGCTGTCTTCGGCCGGGGAGCCTCTCGATGGTGTCCTCCCCCGATGGCATTCCCCCCCCGGCAAGGTGACGACGTAAGCCGAAATATTAACATCATCTATGAGAAGATCCACGGCGAAACGGGTATGCTCTCTGGTGTAAATTGTCGAAAGGAGCAGGTGTAAGTATGCCTCTGTGGGAGAGCCACGCCTCGTCCGGCTCGGCGGGATTCGCGAGCCACAATGAGCTGCTCACGGTGACGATGATCCTGCTCGTCATCGCTGCGATCGCCATTCCCCGAATCTTGAACATGATCAAGGCCGGAAGGGAGACCGCCGCCCTCGGCTCCCTCCGAGAGATCGCGGGCGGTCAGGCGAAGTTCAGGGAGGAAGAACTGGGCAAGGACGGGAAGGTCGACTTCGCCGCCACCCTGGCGGAGTTGAGCCAGTTAGGCCTGATCGACGAGGCCCTCGGTCAGGCTGAGGCCGAAGGCTACAGGTTCTCCCTCGCCGGCGGCAAAGACTCGTGGGAGTGCTCCGCCACTCCTGAAGAGGAGTCGTCAGACATCCGCAATTTCATCGTCTGCACGGACGGTGTCGTTCGATCCTCACCCCCCGATTCCGTCGCGGACTGCGGCTCAGACCCGGTCGAGTAGAGCGGATGAGGAGTTCCCCGGCCGGTCGATCGAGCCAAGGGCGCGGATCGGCGGGGCACGGTTATGGCACGGTGGTAAACGGGGCGGCGGATTGGTTGAAGAGGACGCCCCTCATCTGGCCGCGAACCGCAGTGGATGCAAATTTTAGCATGAGGATCTGGACATCGTAATCGGTGGTGGCCGCGAGCGGATTGTCCACAGGGTGATCGAGTGTGATGGTCGCCGGTCCTACGCCAGGAGGAATTCCGACGAGAAACACGCTCTCCTGGTTGCCCGTCGCATTTTCAAGAACAAAGATGGCGACGATCTGCGCTTCTGCGCGCGCGGCGGCGGTAACATCGAAGGTGTAGGTCGGTGTCCTGCTGACAGCCGCACCGGTAGGCCCGATGTTGAACGGGACGTCGGCGACATCCCAGGCAAACATATCGGATTTGATCGTCAAGCTGTGGCCGCCACCTCCGTCGGTGATGGTGAAGGTGATCGGATGGACCACGTTACGGGTGGTGATGGAGGCCTCATCGGCGCCGGGGGTCTGGTACTCGAAGTTGCCGGGAAACGTTTCCATGAGCGTGGGGCTGAACGCCACGTCCACGTCGCTCTGGGCGTCGACGGTAAGAACGTCCCCGAAGTCGGGGTCGAAGACATTCGCTCGAAACTGCACCGTCAGTCCGCCGGGAGTGACGCTCAGATTCTCCCCCACCTCATCCAGGACGCCACGGAGGTCGGGCCGGGTATTTCCGGCGGTGGCGGCCGTCGTGAAGTTGATGGTGGTCGCGGTGATCGGATTGCCGTAGAAATCGAGGAACGATGGGTTGAAGATCAACTCGTAGGCGGTGCTTGGGCTGAAGCCTGGGAACGTGCCTGGACCGAACATTCCACTGGAGAGAAGGACATCCCCGTCCTCACCGACCGCCACCCGGTACCCTTTCAGGACAATGCCGGTGCTCGTCTCCCGCAGGACGATATCCTGAGGCTGCACCGTCTGAAGGTTCGGGAAGGAAAGGTTGCCGCCGGCATCCATGAACAAGAAACCCTGAACGATGGTGATGGAGTTGGCGATGATGTCCGTCTCCCCGTCGTTGAGCGTGGAGTAGGGACCGTTGATCCCCCAGGTCGTCGCGCCGGGCGCGCTTGCTATCGTGAACGAGACGCTGTCGGGGGTTCCGAAGGAGACTCCTGACGCGCTCGTGGCGGTCCCGGCGACAGTGACGGTGATCAACTGGCCGGCCGGCCAGGCCTGCAGGCCCGTGATGATGACGGCGGACGTGAAGTCGGGGTTCTCCATGTCGAACTGGGTCGAGCCGTTCCCGGTGATGCTGATTTGGCTCAGGATATCCGGCCGCATGGGCTGGGAGAACTGGATGACGATGAGAGAGGCTGCGGGGACGTCGGTGGCGCCGTCGATGGGAATACTCGTCACGATGGTGGGGGCGCCGGGGAGCGTCCCTGCGGTGACTACCATCCATTGCACATCGCGATCATCAACATCGTTGAAAGCGGCGTCCTGGATGGAGGACCCGCTTTCGAGGTCAAGCCTGTAGCGTGCATTGGGGAGGAGCGGAGTCATGAGGAACGTGATCTCGATGTCGTTCCCCACCCAGGCGGCGGCAAGGTTGCCCGCCGGGATCTCCCGCTGGTCGTTGGGACTTTCCATGCGCACGAGCGGGCTCACGCCCGTGTTCATCGGTTCATTGAACGATATCAGTATCGAATCGCCGACGTCGAACTGTCCTGCCGCCAGCACGTTGGTGCGAATGTCGGGGACGAAAGTTGTGACGCGCGGCGCGGTCACATCGGACCGCGTGGTCCACGTTGCCGTGTTGGTGACACCGCCCGCGGGGTCCAACGGGTTTCCAGCCAGATCCTCGGCGGTCAGGCCCACGGTAACGGTATATGCCGTGTTCTCCAGGAGAATGTCATCCCCCTCGATGCCCAGCGGATTGGTCGTATCGAACACCACCGTGACCTGATCGCCGGCGGCGTTCCAGAAGAACTGAGCGCCGTTGGCGGCCGTGGGCGCTATCGAGAAGGCCGCCTCGGTGAGAGCCTTGTTCATCGGCTCGGAGAAGAGGATCACCTGGTTTCCTCCCATGGTGACCTCTATCAGTCCATCCGCCGGATTAAATCCGAGGACGAATGGTTGAATTATGTCCGCAACACCCGCCGCGGTGAAGGACGTCGGCGTGTAGGCGAGTGGGTTGCCCGCGAGATCGGTCATGGTGCCCGCAAGCGCGATGGTGTGTAGCTCGCCAGTGGCAAGGGACGCCGTTGGCGTGAAGGTCGCGGTCCGGGTCGGATTGTCGTAGAAGACGCCTCCGGCAATCGCCCCGGCCACGGCAGCCGTCAGCGTGAACGAGACGTTGTCGATGGTGCCGGCTGCCATGTCCTCACTGAAGGTCACCGTCACCGCCCGGTTCGTGGCCACGTTCGTCTCGGTGTCGAACGGACTCTGCCCGGTGACCATAGGGGGGGTCATGTCGACAACAGTGGTGAACATCCACACCGCGTTCGCGGCCATCCCCCGGCCCGACAGGTCCTGGGCCCCGGTCGTCACGGTCGCCGTGTACAGCGTGCGCGACATCAAGGGGCTCGTCGGCGTGAAGGTAGCGGTCCGCGAAGGGGCATCGTAGCTGACCCCTCCGGCCACCGAACCGCCGTCCATGAGGGTGAAGGTGGCGCCGTTGATGGTGCCGGGATTCATATCCTCGCTGAACGTGGCGGTGACCAGCGTGTTTTCCGGAACCGCGGTGGCGCCGGGCATCGGGAATTGCCCGGTCACCATCGGATCCGTGAAATCGCCCGTGGTGAACTCAAACGTCACCGGGACCGCCCCCAGCGCGTTATAGGCCACGTCCCTGATCGCTGAGGTAAGGGTGGCGGTGTAGGTCGTGCTCTCCTGTAACGGGGCGCCTGGGGTGAACGTTGCGGTCAGGGTCGGGTCGTCGTAGGTGACGGTCCCCCCCACCGGACCGCCACCCATGAGGGTGAACGAGGTTCCGTTCACGGACGTCGGGTCGAGCGACTCATCGAACGTCGCGGTCACGGTCGAGCCCGTCAGGATTCCCGTGGCGAGGTCCGCTGGAACTGAAGACACGAAGTTGGGTTGCACGGTGTCCTTCCTCGCCGAGGTTCCGGTGACGAAGGCCGAGTCATTCCCCCCCAGGTCGAAGATCCGGGCCTCGACTGCGACCGGCCCCTCCGCCAGGGTGGTCGCGTTGACACCCGCGACGGTGTGGGGACCGAGTCCGGTCACCCCGTTGAGTGTCTGGGTCGGACCCGCTCCCCCTCCCAGACGAACCTCGATCGTATCGGTGGCCACCGCCGCGGCGCCGAGCGTCACCAAGACATCGACCGCCGCCTGGTTGTTCGGGTTGATGCTGTTCAAGGGGTTCGACCCACCCGCAGATACATTGGACGCGGTCGGGGTCGGGATCGCGGTATCCTTGGTGGCCGACGTCCCGGCGATGAAGCCCCCGGTGTTGAGGTTCCCCGCCTCATCCCGGACGCGGGCCTCGACAGCGAGGGGGCCATCAGAGAGAGGGCCGTCGTTGAAGACGAGGGGGAAGGGACCGTTGCCGGTCAAGCCCGACGCCGTGTCGGTGATTCCCGTGGCTCCACCGAGGCGCGCCTCGAGGGTATCGGCGGCAACCAACCCGGCTCCGCCGACCGTGACCTCCACGGTGGCCGCTCCCGTAGTGACGATGTTGATGTAATTGGCCGGGTTCGACGGGCCCGTCGGAATCCCCGAAGCCGTCGGGGCCTCGGGGGTGGTCGTGTCCTTCGTCGCCGAGGTCCCGGTGAACGGTCCGGAGACGGTGGACCCGCCCCGCAGGATCTCGATGGTAACCGTTATGGAACCCTGATTCAGGCTCGACGCATCGATCAAGGTAACCTGGAACGGCGGGGTGGTGAATCCGTTCTGGGAAGAGACCACGTCCGGCGTGGCTCCGTCCGCGAGGGTCACCTGCACATCATCGGTGGCCTGAATCGACTTGTTCGTGTCCACCTCGACGGTCACGGCGGACTGACTCAGGATCGTGATGAAGTCCTGAGCGTTGTTCGTGTCCGCGCTCACGAACCCCGACGAGATGCTCAAAGGCGCGCGGGATTTCCCACCACCGCCCCCGCCACAACCGTTCAGAACCATACACGCCACGGCGAGCATGGCCAGGTTGAAAAGGCCTGATCGGCCGAAAAGTTTCATAGGAAATCTCCCCATCCATAGAAAGGTCAACTGAAGTGTCAACTGATTGGCCGGACCACTTGAACAGGCTGCACGGAGCATGTCAACGATCGAGTCGAATTCGAGGGGAAATTCCCCACCGATTCCAACTTGCCGCGCTCGAGGAAATCATCTACCCGATGAATCTACAGGGCGAGCCCGTGCCCCTGGTGTCAGCTTCCAGGTCTCTCGTCCAGGGAGAGAGTCTCCTCTCCGATCCGGACGGCTTCCGGGGACTCCTCTCCGGTCCAGAAGTAGAGGATATGACGATCTGCGTCGGGGTCGCTCTTCTCCTCGGAGAGGACCTCGCCGTTACCATCAATGAGCTGGATGCGGTCGCGCATGCTCTTCTGGACGTAGATCTGGATGCAGTCGTGACCGGTCCATTCGGCCGCCGATTCGTATTCGGGTCCGCCCTTGATGAGGATGAACATGGCCACGTAGAGTCCGGTCATCACCCCACGGGCTACCCAAGTGGAAAATGGATCCGACCAGATGCGGATCCCCGCCGAAAAGACAGAGACAACCAGGGCGACGATGAGGAGGCCCAGGTAAGTGTAGTACGGCCCCGAGGCCCAGGAATTGGCCATCACGAAGAAGGCGATGAGGTGTATGAGAGTGAGTGTGATGGGCTCCTCTCCGTGGATCGGTCCACCCGAGACTCCCATCAGTAGCACGACCACGAACATACAGAAGAAGAAGGGAAGCGCCACCCACCACGACACCTTTGAGTCGCCTGGCAGCGGTCTCTGGACCCCCTTCCCTCTTTCGAGGAACGTGACTCCACCGGCCGAAATGGAGGTCCACTCCGGCGGGAGGCCTCTCAGCTCGACCGTGTCGACTCGGGGAGGCGCGGGAGCCCGAAAAGATCCGAAGTGGATAACTCCCTCGACCAGGGGCGTCCCTCCCGCCTCGCCCAGCACTTGTATCGGCTCCCCGTGAAGAGACACACCGGGCGTCTGGAGCACCGCATATCCATCTCCGATCTCTCCGCGCACATCCCCAGGACGGAGATCACTCGGATCAGGGCCGCAGCTCACCAGGAGCAGAGCCGCCAGGAGAATCTTGCTCGTCTCGCCTACTCGGTTGTCCACCGGGATATAGTAATCCCCCCGGTACAGGTTGGTCCACTGGCCTCCCGCGTCGATCAGTCAGATCGCACCGTCCGCTTGATTTCGCCAGATGGCTCGCTTACATTCTGCTTCCTCGACGGCTCACTGGATCATTCTTGATAGATGAAGGAGAGCGCTGGTATGGCCAACCCTGATCCATCCAAGATCATGCAAGTCGGATTCGGTTTCTGGTCCTCGAAGGTGCTGCTCATCGCGGTCAAGGACGGCGTGTTCTCGGAGCTCGGCTCCGGGGAGATGACCGGAGAGCAGATCGGCAAGGCCCTCGAACTACATCCACGCGGGATCTATGACTTCCTGGATTCACTCGTCGCCCTCGGGTTTCTCGATCGAGAGGGAAACGGCGCGGAAGGGCGCTATCGGAACACGCCCGAGACCGCCCTCTTCCTCGACAAGAATAGCCCACAGTACATCGGCGGGATCTTGGAGATGTGCAACGACCGGCTCTACGCGTTCTGGGGAGACCTCGGGGAGGGTCTCAGAACGGGGAAGCCGCAGAACGAGATCAAGCACACCGGCAAGTCCATATTCGAAGAGCTTTACTCCGATCCAGACCGCACCGAACACTTCATGAATGCAATGGCGGGTATCTCCCGGATGAACTTCCAGGCCCTGGCGGAGAAGTTCGATTTCTCGAGGTACAAAACGGTCTGCGATATTGGAGGCGCCAACGGTCTCCTCTCGATCACCCTGGCGAAGGTGCACCCGGACCTCCGATGCACGACGATCGACCTTCCCGTCGTGGAGCCGATCGCCAGGAAGAAGATCGAGGAGGCGGGGGTCTCGGACCGGGTCTCGACGGCCGGCGGCGATTTCTTCGAGGGTCCCTTCCCCAAGGCGGACGTGATAACGATGGGGAATGTCCTTCACGACTGGAACCTCGAGAAGAAAAAGAAGCTGATCCGGTCGGCGTACGACGCCCTTCCGGATGGCGGCGCCTACATCATCATCGAGAACATCATCGACGACGAGCGCCGGCAAAATCTCTTCGGTCTCCTCATGTCTCTGAACATGCTGATTGAAATCGGTGATGGCTTCGACTTCACCGGTGAGGACTTCCGAGGCTGGTGCAAGGAGGCGGGCTTCAGCCGCTTCGACCAGATCTCGCTCGGAGGCCCTGCCAGCGCCGGCGTGGCCTACAAGTAGGATTTCGGAAAGTCCTGGTGGGATCGTCGGGACCGCCAGAGGCCTCGCTTCTTTGCGCAGACCCTGGTTCAGGAGGCGATTCGATGCGACCCATTCACCTTGCGATTTCCCTCGTGGTAGCCCTCTCGATCCTGGCCGCTGGTAGGATCGCCGCCGATACGATTCACCTCAAGTCCGGCGGTAAGATCGAAGGGAAGATCATCGAGCAGGACGATCAGAAGGTCGTCATCTCGATCGGGCAGTTGGGCACGATGACTTTCCGTCTGTCGGAAATCAAGAAGATCGAGAAGGACGACCGGACCGGCGAGATTCCGCCACGCAAGAAGCCCGGGGATGCCCGGGAGTCCGGGACAGACTCCAAGGCTGCCACCACGCCGGCTACGCCTCGTGATGCGGTGATCCAGTTCACGCAGGGCATGTTCCAAGGCGATGAGAAGAAACTGTTTGCGGCGGTGGAGGCCACCCCGGAGCAGAAGAAGTACTGCCGCGTCTCGATGGAGTTGGCGACTGCAGCAGTGAGGTTTCGTGATGCATTCATCGAGGCCTACGGGAGCGGGGCATGGGAGGAATTCCAGGACCCCAGCGGCGCTAGATTGAACGTCGTCGATCTCGAGGAGAAGATTGCTCACCTCCGCAAGATCCCGATCGACGAGCGTGGCGACAAGGCCACTCTGGAGGGCGCCTGGAAGCCAGGAGACAAGATCGAAATCACCAGGGTCAAGTGTGGATGGCGAGTGGCCTCGAGCAGTTTCTGTCCGGCCGAAGAAAAGATTCAGAGCGCCATCGACATGCACATGCCCGTTGTGAAAATGCTCCGGAAGTACAAGAAAGCGATAGGTCGCCCCGGAATCAAGCCGGAGGATATTGACTTCGAGCTCGGTCGAGAATTCATTAGAGTTCTGAAGGGGAAAGAGATTCTCGGGCCTCGCCGCTTTGATATCGACAAGCACTAGCGACTTCGCCTTTCGTATCTCCCCTCCCGGACCTACGCGTAATAATGCACCGCCAGCAACGGCAGACCGACGACCGCGAGGATGAACGCGACTCGCCAGGGGACGCGTACGCCCGCGATCCGCATCCTGGCCAGGATCAGAGCGACCCCCAAAGCCTGAAAGGGGTTGGACGGTCCGAGAAGCAGTGCCCACGCGGGCGCGGCAAGCAAGGCCCGCCTCACCCACCGACCGTCATCCCCGCCCTCACCTGCCAGCAGGACCGCCGGAAGCGATGTGAGCGTAAGCGCGATCAACGGCACGGTGAGCGGACCCGGCTCGAACAGGGCCGGCCAGAGGATGAACCATAGCTCGGGATACTGGGGCGCCCCGGTCAGCGAGGCCATGACCACGTCGAACGGCTTCAGGGCCAGGACGAAGACGCACCCCATGACCAGCAGCCCGGCGGATCGCAGCGGCGGTGCCGGAGAGCGTCGGGCAGGGCGCGGGGACTTGCGGATCAGCACGATCGCGATGAGCAGGGCGATCGCCAGCGTGAGCACCTGCGCCAGCGCCGGCTTTGCGCCCGCCTCGGCGACCATCCAACCGCCGAAGTATCCGGCGAACGCCGGCAGGGCCGGACCGTACCCCTCCTCCGTGCCCGCACCCGGCTCCGCGTCGGCAGGGCGGCTGAGCCGCAGAGAGAAGTAGGCACCGACGTAGAGGAGCGACCACACCAGCGCAGCGGACGCGGGAATGGTTCCGCGGTAAAACTTCCCGAGCAGGTCCAAGCCCTGCACGGGTCGGCGCGTGCTGTGACCCAGAGAATCAGCGGTCTCCGGCACCGGGCCCGTGCCAAGCAGCACGGGATGGAGTCCGACGACCACGAGAAGGACCGCCAGCCAGGAGGCGACCGCAGGAACGGTCGCCCTACTTACCAGCTTTCGCATCGGGATCCGATCCGGGAGACGGCCCAGATGTATTCCAGTTCCACTGGATGCGATCGCCGGTCCGGACCGACCAGCCGGCCGTCGTCGTCCCGGTGCGGAATAGATCCTCGATCAGCTCGACGGCGCGCGTCCACCCCTTCATGTGCGCCTCGACTCGATCCGGCGGGGGCTCCTCCATGCCGTACCCCTGCATCGACACCATGGACAAGATGGGGATCATCGGCTCCAGAAGGAGGTGAAGATTGTCGACGATCCCGTCCGAACGGATCACCGAGAGGTTCGCGACCTCGGCCGGAAGCGGATTGGTCCCGAACGTCTTCGTGAGCCGGGCGCGAAGCGTCGGCAGCGTTTGCCCCTCCTTCTCGATCAGGTGGGAGAGGACGGAGACACCGTTTGTCAGGAACAGATGCGAGCCCTTCCGGATGCAGCTGATCGTGTAGGTCATGTACTGGCCCATGAATCCTTGAGGGACCATAATTTCGAGTGCCACATGAGAGAGCCCCTCGGCGCTGTTCCGGGAGAGCCGCGCGCCCGTGGGCGGCGGGGCGAGTCCCTCCTGGAATTCAGCCATTCGCTCATCGAACGGTGTTGAATTCAGCGACTCGCCGAGTTTCCCCAGGATCGAATCCCAGACGCTGAAGGCCGCTTCCGCGTCCGCGTATTCGGCGAACACTACGAATTCCGGTGCGCGCGCGATCAAGTCCGGCAGGGTCAGACCCATCTGCTCCGGCGGCAATCCGGAGGGAACCGCCACCGCCACCCCGGCCTCCCCTTCGATTCCACGGAGAAGGATGTCGTAGGCGCGGCCCAGGACCTCGTCAGGGGGCTCCCCGTTCACGCCGCGCACAGCGTCCCATCGCTCCTGGCCGCCGACACCCTCGAGAAAGGCCTTCTCCAGGTCATCGACGATTTCGGCCGTCTTGATCCTCATCGACACGAGGAACCAGGTCGTGTCGGGGAGGAGGTCTATGACTTTCGGTACTGACGGAGACATCGCGAATGCGGGGAGGCTCTTTTCGATTTCGGGATCCATCAGGGTGACCGTATACGCCGGTCTGCCAGGATAAGTGGTCGTGAGGACCGCTTTTACCTGCGAGAGGAACGTCGTGAAACGGTCGACGCAGCCGAAGATGCCGCGGACAAGATCCAACCCCTCCGACAAGTCTGTCGCCCCGGCCATCTCGCTAAGACTCTTGTCCACCAAACTACGGGAGGAGCTCAGGTTGGCACGCAAGAGAGCCGCCGGGCGCTGGTAGTCGAGAAAGGTCCAACCCTCCGGGGCCCCATCGACCGCAGCCGTGAACAGCTCGTCCGCTCTCAGCGAGGTGCCCTTGCCCGTGAGCAGCTGGACGATTTCATCCCGGAGCTCGGCTCCGAACACCAGAAAGACCCGTCCCGAGGAGAGGACCAGGGCGGGATCGACGATGGAAGCCATCTGGGCCTGCGCCTCGGGCGGCATCCCGGCCATAACGTTTTCCATGTCCACCGACCAGCTCATGCCGCCCTCGAAGGTTTCGAACCGGAGGAAGCCCGGACCGTACGCCCGGCCCATCTCGAGGCACGCGGCCAGGTGATAGACGGAGAGAGGATCAACTTCGATACCGACCACGCCCTGGGGCACGAGCACTCCATCGCGTTCGTAGCTCTTGTTCGCCATCCCCAGGCTCATCGAACCGCTGGTCATCGCCGACTCGCTCATCGAGTCCCATACGGCAGCCACGAGATCCACATCGTGCTTCAAACGGCTCACTACTTCAGGTGGGACCAACCCTGGCGGCAGGGCCTCTTCCAGCAGCTTCGACAGCCGCGCATCGTCGCGAAGCAGAGCGCCAAGCTCCTTCCAGATGGCACGCTCCTCGAATCGTTCGAATGCCGGACCCCACGCCTCCCGAAGCTCCTTCCTGGACAGGGTGGCCGTGAGGATGACGCGCTCTGAGCCGGCCGGAACGAGATCGATCCACTCCTTGCTTCGATCGAAGGGGAAGCTACTTCTCACCTTCCAGCCTTCGTCCGTCTCGACGCTCGAGAACGCGATGGCCGGGTCGTCTCCCGCCAGGACGAAGCCACTCTCGATGTAGTCGTCGAGTTGCCTCAGCTGCTCCATCCAGTCTCCGAACGGCGCATTGCGCTGGACGTGGAAGGCGAACCGGACGTTCTCCCAGGGATCGGGGACGCCGCGCTGGAAAATGGGATCGTCAGCGAGCGTTCCGGAGACCTTCTCGCCGTCGAGCAGCTTCCGGAGCCTGCCGAGCGCCTCTACGACAGGACCGGACTCGGGTCCGAGAAAGAGGAAGCTGCGGCCGATGCCGTAGTAGAGCTTGCCCATCCCGCCCCGCTCCTCTTCGAAGAGAGGAAATCCATGGGCGGCGGGCGGATCCGAGAGCTGTACCGACGAATGCTCGCTCAGTCGTGTCTCGAAGAGATCGCTCGCTGCCTTTCCCGGCAGACGGACGACGGCCAGAAACCTTGGCTTCTTCTCGGGGGTCTCGCCCGGAAGGACTCCGACGGCCGTGTACTTCCCGTAGGTCTGGAAGAAGTCCCTTGTCGTCGGCCGGTAGCCAAAGCGAGCTTCCATCTCTTCGAGGGAGTGTTCGAAGACATCGAGGCCGCCTTGGACCTGCGGCGGCAGTGCGGAGGGGTCTTGGAGAGACATGTTGATCAGATAGGCGATAGCCGTAGGCTCGAATCGCTTCTGCCACGCTTCGAAGACGTCCCACGACTTATCGATGCCGTGCACCGCCAGGAAAAGGCTCGTCTCCGCGGGAAAGAGCTGCGGCGCGGCGAGGTTCAGCTCCGGGGGCGGTGGAGTCGTCGCATCCTTGGCCAACTCCTCGACCGACTCCTTCACATCGCGAAGGTAGAAGTAGGCTCCCGCCCCAACCGCCAGCGCGATCACGAGCCCCGTCATCCCGACCCACGATGTCGTACCGGAATTCATCGGTTCACCCCCCTAATTTGTATCAATGCAGAATGATCCATCCGCCACATCCTCCAAACGACCGCAGCCGATTGTCCTTAGCATAGGTTTCGGCCCGTAGCGCTGCCTACGCGGGCCGAGCAGGGCTTATATTAGTCTTCCGGCCCGGCCGATGCCTCATATTCTTGCTGCGGGGCTCAGGGAAAGGGGGGAATGTCGGGTTTCTCCTTCGTACGCCTTGCCCGCCGAGGTTTGCCGTTCAGTCCTCGTGAGAAAATGTCGAGATTAGAAGCGGGGGGGAAGAATCCCCATCGGACATACAGGATTGGCGGGAGGACGGCCATGTCACGCGAGTTCAGGAAGATGTTTCGTGGACTCCTGGGAGGGCGTGCGCCGATAGACACCGCCGCGCTCCAGGATGCGAACGGGAACGGGAAGAACGGCACTAACGGCTCCAATGGCTCCAACGGTACAGCCAGCCGTATGCGCCCTGCGCCGCTACCCGACGCGACGAAGCCCCTCCCCTCCCCCAACGGCAGCACAGAGAAAGCCCTCGTCGCCATCCGGTTGGAGTTGGAGCGTCAGGGGGCGATGGGAAAGGACCTGGCGGTCATCTCTCGTGGAGTTTCACGTGTGCTGGAGCGTCAGGAGTCGGCCGACGTCGCCCGGCGCATGCACCTCGAGCTGACCTGGGGCTTGGCGACTCAGGTGGCCATGCAACAGGAAGGACTCTCCGTCTGCCAGGCGGAATCCGCCGAGCTGACGGGGATCGTTCGAAACCTGATCGAGATGCAGCTTACCTGCCTGATCAGCCTCAAGGATGGCGTTCGATCGATCTGCGAGAAGGAAGATCGGGCCAGGTCTAAAGCGATGACCGAGTACAACCGTAGATCCCGCCGGTCGGACTTCCTGGCGATCCTGGTCGCCTGCGGTACCTTGGCTCTCCTGTCCGCAGGGGCTCTCGTCATCTTCACGGGATAGGCGAATCCCCGACGGACCGATTCCCAATTCGCGTATAACCATTCCCCGACTCCGAAAAAGGTGACTGTCCACTTTATTGGTGGTAGGATGGGGCGCATGAGACTCCGGATTACGATCACGCTTCTATTCATGAGCCTGGCAGCCTGTAGTCCAGCAACCAAGAAATCGAAACCTGCGGAGGTGAACAAGATGGCCACAACCTGGGAGAAGCCCAGCCAGGAAGAGCTGAAGGGCACTCTGAACAAGTTGCAGTACAAGGTGACACAAAAAGACGGCACCGAGCCTCCGTTCAATAACGAGTACTGGGACAACAAGAAGGCGGGTATCTATGTGGACGTCGTGAGCGGAGAGCCGCTCTTCAGCTCCACCGACAAGTTCGTTTCGGGGACGGGCTGGCCGTCATTCACGAAGCCCCTGGAGAGCGAGAACATCGTCGAGAAGGAGGATCGCGGAGTATTCACCACGCGAACCGAGATACGCTCGAGGCAGGCCGATTCCCACCTCGGCCATGTCTTTGAAGATGGCCCACAGCCTACGGGCCTCCGGTACTGCATGAACTCGGCGGCCCTACGATTCGTCTCCGAGGGAAAGCTGGTCGAGGAAGGTCTCGAGAAATACTCCAACCTCTTCTCCGACAGCGAAAAGTCAGGAGCGACTCAAGAGGTAGCGATCCTGGCGGGCGGGTGCTTCTGGGGCATGGAGGAACTTCTGCGAAAGATCCCCGGCGTGCTGGGCACGGAGGTCGGTTACGCCGGAGGCGACCTGAAGAACCCCCGGTACGAGGACATCAAGACGGGCAAATCGGGTCATGCGGAGGCGGCCCGGGTGGTCTTCGATCCGAAGGTGCTGACCTACGAGCAGCTACTGGGGTATTTCTTTCGCATGCACGATCCCACCACACCTGACCAGCAGGGGAACGATCGCGGCTCGCAGTACCGTTCGCTCATCCTCACGAAGAGCGATGAGCAGCGCCGGGTGGCCGAGGCGGTGAAGAAACGGGTGGGTGAGTCGGAGAAATGGAAGAACCGGATCGTCACCCAGATCGAGCCCGCGGGAGAGTTCACCCCGGCCGAAGACTACCACCAGGATTACCTGGTCAAGAATCCGAACGGCTACACCTGCCACTTCATGCGCGACTGATCCGACGCGACGGATCCGACAGGCACGCAAGGTCCGGCTTCATCACGCCCAAGTCTTTAACTGCTATTCCGGCGGGAGGAACTTCTCGAGGAGCGTCTTGAGGCCCTGGACTGCCGTGCGCTGGAGATAGAAGGAGAGGCCGCGAAGCCCCGCCAGCTCCTCTCCCCCACCGGCCCGGCCCGGCCCCCCGTGCAGCATCTGAGGAAGGACCGCCCCCGATCCGAGGGAATGATCCGCGATCTTGCCGCTCCCGATGTGGAGCCTGCCGTGGAAGGGCGCGGAGCCGAAGACGAACGGCTCGGCGAAATCGACCTTGTCGGTGTAGAGCGATGCGACGAGTCCCCCGGCCCCCAGATTCACGAGCCGGGTCGCGTCCTCCGGCTTCCCCGAGTAGGGCAGGATGGTCTGGACCGGGCCGAACACCTCGTGGCCATGGATCTCCGGCGCGTCCGACTGGGAGGCTCGGAAGAGCGTCGGTCCCACGAAGTAGCCCACGCCGTCGGGGACTTCGACGAGATCCCCTCGACTCCCGTCACCATGGATCGCCTCCGCCACGCCGCGGAGCCGCTCGATTCCTTCGGTGACGTCTTCCTGCTGACGCTTCGTCGCCAACGGGCCCATGCGAACAGCCTTGAGCGCGGGGTTGCCCACCTTGACCGTCCGGATCTGCTGGATCAGATCTTCCTGGACCTGCTCGACCATCCCTTCGGGGACGAGGATGCGCCTCACCGCGGTGCACTTCTGCCCCGCCTTCTGTGTCATCTCCCGCTGGACCTCGATCAGGAAGAGGTCGTACGTCTTGGACTCGCGTTCGACGTCGGGGGCGAGGACGGCGGCGTTCAGGCTGTCGGCCTCGATGTTAGCGCGGACCGAGTTCTGTATCACGGCCTTCCCGGCCCGAAGGAGCTCCGCCGTCGACCCCGACCCAGTGAACGAGAGGGTGTCCTGGCACGTGAGGTGATCGAGAAGATCCCCCGTGCCTCCACAGATGAACTGTAACGCGCCGTCGGGCAGGATTCCGGCCTCGACAACGATCTCCATGATCCGATGGGCCAGGACGGACGTGCTCGTCGCCGGCTTCGAGATGACTGGCATCCCGGCCAGGATGGCGACGGCCGCCTTTTCCGCGAAGCCCCAGGCGGGAAAGTTGAAGGCGTTGATGTGGACGGCGGCGCCGAGCAGGGTGGTCTGGATGTGGCGCCCGACGAAACGGGGGTTCCGGCTCAGTTGCTCCGGCTCCCCATCGAGGAGAAAGGTCCTGTCGCCGATCTTCTCCCCGAGCTTCGCGTAGTAGGCCAGGGTGTTCGTGCCCCCATCGATATCGAACTTCGCGTCGCCCCGGGTATTACCTCCGCTGGCGATCGAGATCTCGATCAGCTCTTCCCGCTGCTCGTGGATCGCCTTCGCCAGCTTCCCGACCAGGACTCCCCGCTGGGCAAAGGTGAGGGATCGTAAGCTGGGGTTTCCACGGGTCCTGGCGTACTCCAGGCAGGCGCGGAAATCGACGCCCTCGGTGCTCGTCTCGGCGAGGAATTCCTCGGTGGTGGGGTTATGGAGAGGCACGAAGGAGCCCTTCCCCTCGACCCACTCTCCACAGACGTAGCTGGCTAGCCTCCGAGCCATGACTTCTCGTCCATCAGTCTCACGTAATCGAAATCGATCGGCTGGCCGTTCAGCCCCTTGGGGGGAGGAGCAATCCAGCTGGCGAACTTTCCAGGCTCGGCCACCGGCTTCATCAGGGACTCGACGTAAGCGTAGTCCTCTTCGGTGGGCAGGAATTCTCCGCGGCGGGCCTCCCACTCCCCGTCGGTGATCGGTGCGCCGGACGTGTCGTATCCCCTCTCGGAATAGATCCCCTGGCCGCGATTGAACCGCTCGTGAGGAAGGGTGAGCCGTTGCGAGATCTGTGACTCCTCCAGCACCTTGTTCCACTTGCCGATGACCTTCACGCAGTCCTCCACGTAGGAATCGCGCAGGACGAGGTTCATCGCACGACGCAGCGGGATCTTCCGTTTCTCCGTCCCGCCGTCGTCGAGGGGCATCTCCATCACATACTCCCCCTCGAGGGCCATATGGTCCTTGATCTTCTCGTCGGTCGTCTCGTTCCAGCGACCCTTGAGCCCCGCGGCGAAGTAGTTCGCGGAGTTCGAGGAGTCCTCGCCGCCGAAGAGATCGAGCGAGGCGCTGTACCACTCGTTCAGGTACTTCTGGATGATCTCCAGGGGAATGGCGCCGTGCCGTGTGACCTCTTCGTTGGGGTCCTGCTTCATCACCTCCGCCGTCTTCCGGACGACGCGCCCGATGCCGGTCTGCCCCACGTACATGTGGTGGGCCTCCTCGGTCAGCATGAATCGGCAGGTCCGGGAGAGCGGATCGAACGCGCTCTCGACGAGGGCCCCGAGCTGATACTTTCCATCCCGATCGGTGAACGTCGTGAAGGAGAAGAAGGCCAGCCAGTCCCGGCAGGGCTTGTTGAACGCCTCGAGGATCCTCGGGGAATCGGCGTCGCCGGAACGCCGCGCCAGCAACTCGTCCGCCTCCTCGCGGCCGTCCCGGCCGAAATACTTGTGCAGGATATAGACCATCGCCCAGAGGTGACGACCCTCCTCCACGTTCACCTGAAAGAGATTCCTCATGTCGTAAAGGCTCGGCGCCGTCTGTCCGAGCAGCCGCTGCTGCTCGACGGATGCCGGCTCGGTGTCGGCCTGCGTGACGATGATCCGGCGCAGTTCCTTGCGGAAGGCGCCCGGGACCTCGTTCCAGACGGCCTTCCCATGATTGTCGCCGCACGGGATCGTGCGGTCCTTCTGGGGCGGCGCGAGGAAGATGCCCCATCGGTAGTCGCTCGTCTTGACGTGATCGAAGTGGGCCCAGCCGCTCGGCTCCACGCTGATCGCCGTTCGCAGGTAGATCTCATCGTTGTCGAAACCCTGGGGGCCGACCTCCTGCCACCAGTCGAGATAGGCCGGCTGCCACTTCTCGAGCGCCTTCTGCAGCTTGGTGTCGCTGGAGAGATCCACGTTGTTCGGTATTCTCTCGGATGAGATCGACATCAGGTCCTTCTCCTGTCGAATTCCGGACTCTCCGGTCTGCCATAGAGGGTGAGCGCTCCTTTTTCTCCCACGGCGTTCGGCCGCTGGAAGATCCAGTTCTGCCAGGCCGACAGGCGGCCGAAGATCTTCGTCTCCATAGTTTCCGGCCCCGCGAAGCGGAGGTTCGCCTCCATCGCCGTGAGGGCATCCGGGGAGAAGCTGGCGCGCTCCTCCGCCCCGAGCCGGATCTCATCGTCCCAATCGATGTCGTCCGCAATGAACGTGACGAGCCCCTTCTCTTCCGCCTCCTCCGCGCCCAGGTGATCTCGGTTCTGTCCGATCTCCTCCGCGTATCCAGGCTGGTGGAGGAATCGGGTGCCCAGACGGGTAAGGCCGTTGCCCTTCGGCATCGGTCCCGCGTTCATGCCCGAGAGGGCGATCTCCACCCCCTCCTCTTCCAGCATGTAGATGCGGTCGGCCGCGAGGGCCACCTCGAGAAGGCTACCCCCGAAGCAGGAATCCTTCTCCACCAGGGCAAAGAAGGTCTTGGAGGTCACATCGAGCCGCTTGACCACGCGCTTGGCGTGATGGATGACCTCATTGATGAACCAGTGGTCCTTGTGCTCCATCAGCTGCGAATCGATCTGAAGAACGGATGCGAGGGTCCCCTTCGTTCTGATGAGGACGAGGCTGATCTCGGGGTAGTTGAACCGCATGCGCAGCAGGCAGTCGTCCAGCTCGCGGAAGGCCTGCAGCGGCCACCATCCGCAGCCTAGCTTGGCGGGATCCGAAGGGACGTCAGGGATCTCGGCCGGTCCGCGAATCTCGAGGCTGGCGGTGTGATCGGAGCCGAACTTCAGGGTGACGTGGGTGTACTCCAGGCCCTGCTCGGAGACTTCCACCCCGAGAGGATCCAGCGTGACGCCCTTGCGGTCGGGGCGACCCATCCCGGCGATCTCGCGGGCGCGAGCGGTGACCTTCTCCATGAAGACCGACGTGGGCCAGACAGCATCCACGAGCCCCCACTGCTGGGCGCGCTTTCCCTTGATCCCCTCGGCGAGAGTGCAGAAATAGTCCGCTCGATCGCGGCGGACTTTCCGCTTGTCCACCACCCGAGTGAGCCCGCCGGTGCCCGGCAGGACTCCGAGATACGGGACCTCCGGCAGCGCGACGGCGGAGCGGCGATCGTCGACGAGATAGATCTCCTTGCAGGCGAGCGGCAACTCGTATCCGCCACCCGAGGCGATGCCGTTGAGCGCGGCGATGTACGTCTGGCCGCTGTGCTCGGTGGCGTCTTCGATGTGGAGTCTCGTTTCGTTCGTGAACTTGCAGAAGTTGACCTTGAAGGCATGCGATGAGGTGCCGAGCATGAAGATGTTCGCCCCCGAGCAGAAGATCCCCTCCTGGGCGCTCGTGATGACGACGCAGGTCACCTCCGGATGCTCGAAGCGTAGGCGCATCGTCGCGTCGGCCAGCTCGATGTCCACGCTCATATCGTAGGAGTTGAGCTTGAGATCGTAATGATCGAGGATCCCCCCATCCTGCTTGACGTCCAGGCGGATCCAGGCGACGGGCCCCTCGATCTCGAGACGTAGATGCCGGTACTGATCTGGATGCGTCCGGAAGTCGAGCTCCGGCGCGAACTCTTGCTTGCCCATACACGCCAGATTATGGGAGGCGGCGGCGGAGTGCAACATATTTCTTGTATCAATCTCATAAGTGCACTATATTACACTCCATGGCCATGGCTAGGTCCTCACCCCTGCTACAGAACCTGGCGAGCCGGGTCCGTGACCTCCGGCTGGAGCAGTCCCTTACCGCGCGCGAGGCGGCGAAGCGGGCGGGACTCTCCATCCGTTTCTTCCACCACCTGGAGGCGGGCACCGCCAATATCTCCATCACGAAGCTCGCCGCCGTCGCCGAGGCCCTCCGGACGCCTCTGAGCGAGCTCTTCCTCCGGGAGGCCAAGCCGACGGTCGCTCTCCTCGGACTTCGCGGCGGTGGCAAGAGCACGATCGGCCCGAAGCTCGGAAAGTCGATGGGCTGCCCCTTCATCGAGCTGGACGACCGCATCGAGAGCACGGCGAGCCTGCCCCTGACGAAGATCTTCACGCTGCACGGGGAGCGCTACTACAGAAACCTCGAGACGCAGTGCCTGAGAGAGATCATTTCCGAGAGGACGCGCTGCATCGTGGCCCTGCCGGGCGGCCTGGTCATGAACACCGAGATCTACGCGAGCATCCGGAACCTCTGCACGACCGTGTGGCTCCGAGCAAAGCCCGAGGATCATATGAACCGGGTCTACCTGCAGGGGGACACGCGGCCGATGGCCAACCGGAAGAACGCGATGGATGAGCTGAGGAGTATCCTGAAGGACCGGGAGCCGATGTACGGCATGGCGGACATCACGGTGAACACGTCCGCTCATTCCCCGAGTCAAGCGGCGCAGATCGTGCGCGCGGAGCTTCTCAAGCGGGGCTGGGCCTGATGCGGAGCCACACCGAGTTCTCCGTCAATCGAAGTATAGCTGGATGCTCTCGAGGGCTTTCTCGAAGTCAGTGTCGTGCAGGAGGAACTGGTCGCTCGGCGCGGAGCACTCGATGATGATGAGGTGCGGGACGGTGGCCAGGAAGACACGCCGCATCTTGGTGGGCGGCTCCTTGGTACCCGTTTTCCCCCCGTCCTTCTTCTCCTCTTCGGGCGGCTCGTCGGGCTTCGGCTCGGGCTCTTTCCCTCCCTGCCCCTCTCCTTCCTTGGGCTCTTCCTCCTTCTCCGGAGGCTCGCTCGTGTAGTAGATCTGATAGGCGTCATAGCCGTTCAAGGTAAGGGAATCGCTCGAGAGGACCTTGTTCGTCTTCTCGAGGAACTTAAGTTCCCGCTCAACGACGCCCTCGGGCGTGAGAGTCTGCCGGTTGTTCACCGCGAGGATCTTGATCAGGGCGTCCTCCTTCTTCATCACCGCCTGGAACGCGTTCAGCTCGTTCGCCCCTACGGCGCTACTGTTCATGTCGAAGGACCAGGTCGGATCGGGGAGAGTGACGCTGAAGTTCGCGAAGTCGCTGCGGAAAGTAGAATCCATCACGGACCCCGAGGGAGGGACCTCCAGCGACAAGACCCACTCCTTCCACTTCTGCTCGAACCCCTCTATGCCGCCGATTCGCTTGCAGTACCCTTCGAATTTCTCCAGTGTGAAGCGGGTCTTTATGCAATCGGAGAACACTTGGTTGAAGATCGAGCGGTTCCCCTTGCTGGTGTTGACCATCATGTAGATCACCGACCAGGCGTGGGGATAGTAGAAGCCGCTGAACTCCCGCGGCCCGCGCTCCATCAGGTCCTTGATCTTGATGTAGCGATCCTCCCGGATGGCCCTCTGGATCAGTAGCAGACTATCCCGGGGTAGCTGCTGGGCCTTCGCCGGCCCTTCGCGCGGCACGACGATCCCGTCTCCGAAATAGACGGCGAGGCCCTCGTAGATCCAGGGGGGCATGTTGCGCCAGTTCGGGACGACCTTCGCCTCCCACTTGTGGGTCCACTCGTGCGCCAGAACCCCGACGGTGTCGGAGGTGTAGTTGACGCGGCCGTGATAGGCATGGATCGACCCGTCCATAACGTTGAAGAACCCGGCGGCCTTTGGCTTCTGTGTATGGTTCAGGTAATCCTCGCGGCTCTTGTAAATGAAGACCATGGTCTCCTCATTCTCGAACCGGACCTTCTTGGCCTTCTTGAAGAATTTTCTTAGCTCCTCATCGATCCTCTCGATCGCCTTGGCGTACCACTCCGCCACTTCCTTCGTCGCGTTGCAGTGGAGCTCGAATCCGGTTCCGCTTATCTCCCACCGCTTCTTCCAGCGAACGCCCTTGTACTCCGCCATCCTCGCCTTCCATGCGGCATCCGCATCCTGGCGATTGGCCTCCGGGCTGGAGGCAAGGAAATCGAGACCTCGCTTTGCCGTGCCGTCGGCGCCACCTGATTCCCCGTCGGGTTTCTCGGGTTGGTTCGTCTCCTCCGCTTCGTCAGGAAGCACCCACTTCCCTTCGCGCTGGACGTACCCCAGCTCCCCCCGGGCACCCTCGTGGTCAGGGACCAGTCGCACGGCGGACCGATACTGGGATCGCGCCTGTTTCTCGAGACCCTTCTCCTTGCACCATAGCCCTAGCTCGTAGTGACCGTTCGCGTCCCCCTTCGCGATGGCGGACGCCTTTTCCTTGTAGAGCTCTCGGGGCGATTTCTCCTTCTCGATTTCCAGGACATCTTCGAGCTTCACCGCTCTCGTGCCGATCGCTGTCCGGATGTAGATACTTCCAGATGTTTCGAGCGTGATCTTTCCCTCGATGATCTCGCCGTTCTTGAGCTTGATTCGGTCGGCCTGGGCAATCGCGGGAAGTGCGATCACCAGGAGGAGGAGGGTCAAGAATCTGCCTTTATGGAACATGTGGCCTCTATTCTACCTTTCCATCGGGTGAGAACACTCCATCTCATGCAGGAACGCGGCCGCCGCGTCAAGGCAGTTTGCGATCGGTTGGAGACGGCCCCGCGGGAGAGGAGGGGGGGCGCCGTAGTTTCCTAGCGCTTGGAGACCGTGTCGCTCGTGGCGTTGCCCACCCAGACATTGGCACCGTCGAAGGCGAGCCCTATCGGAAAGTTGCCGACGGCAAAAACCCCGAGCTCGGTTCCGTCACTCGCTCGCAGCTTCGTAACCGTGTCATCCTGGCTGTTCGTCACCCAGATATTCGAACCGTCGAATAAGACGCCCCGCGGCCCCTTGCCCACCGTGAAGATCTCTCTTCCCCCCCCTGCACTGTCGATCGGGAGCTTGGTCACCGTGTCGTCGCCGTCGTTTGCCACCCAGACATTGGCGCCATCGAAGGCGATCGCCACGGGAAATGCCCCGACCCGGAAATCCGTCCTTTTCTCAGGGTCGCTTATCGGGTGCTTGGCCACTTGACCAATTTGTCCTGCGAGTGTAACCCAGATATTGGAACCGTCGAAGGCCAGTGCGGCAGGGGAAGAGCCGGTTTCGATTTTGGCAACGAAGCTTCCATCGCTCGCGCGAAGCCTGGTCAGGCTGTCATCGCCTGAATTCGCCACCCAGATGTCTGTCCCGTCGAAGGCGACCCCTAGCGGTTTGTTGCCGACGGCAAAAACCCCGAGCTCGGTTCCGTCACTCGCTCGCAGTTTCGTGACCGTGTCATCTTTGAGGTTCGTCACCCAGATGTTCTCGCCGTCGAATGCGACGCATTGCGGGTCTTTCCCTACATTAAAGTCCCCTAGGCCCTGCCCGTCCAAGGCCCGAAACTTTCTCACACGCCCTCGGACCTGGTTAGCATCGCGTGCCGCAACCCAGAGATTCGCCCCGTCGAAGGCCATCCCCAAGGGTTCGGTTAATACTCGTCCGCCGAGTGGGAGGTGGAGATTGACCTCTATCCCCGATTCGTTGCTTTCGTACCACCGGAGGATCGCCACCTGGAGCGGATTGATGCCCGCCTCTCCCTCGGGCCCCTGTGGACCCGTCGCGCCTGTGTCGCCCTTCGGACCCTGCGGTCCTTCCGGACCAGTCGGACCCTGAGGACCGGTGGCTCCCTGCGGACCAGTGGCTCCATCGACGCCCTGAGGACCGGTGGCTCCCTGCGGACCGATGTCGCCTTTGTCGCCCTTCGGACCTTGCGCGCCGGTGTCACCTTGCGCTCCTTGTGGCCCGGTC
>JAPUJT010000130.1 GCA_027296055.1 Planctomycetota bacterium
GAGAGCCCTGAGTCGTTTATCGTAGCTCCCTATTTATTCTATTTTTACAAAAGTTCAACCTTCGGCGATCAATCTTCAGGTCTTGGCTTACCCCTGATAGCTGAGTGCTGATAGTTAGCACCTTACCGCTGATTGCCGACCGCTGAGCATTGAAAGCTTGCATGGGCTCATCTCGGGAAGAAGCAAAACAAGAGATTCTCCGCCTGCGCGAAGAGGTAGAGAAACACAACTACCACTATCATGTCCTGGATAGTCCGAAGATCAGCGACGCCGAATACGACCGTCTCTTTCGCCGGCTGCTCGACCTGGAGAAGGCCTATCCTGAGTTCACCGCTTCAGACTCCCCGACACAAAAGGTCGGGGCCCCTCCCCTGGAGAAGTTCGCCACGGTTCGCCACACCCTCCCGATGCTCTCGTTGAACAACGCAAACAACCGGGAAGAGATGGAGGAGTTTGAAGAAAGAATCCATCGCTTCTTAAAAAATTCCGATCCAATCCAATACCTTGTGGAACCAAAGATCGACGGTGTCGCCGTGGAGCTGGTGTACGAGAACGGACACCTCACCGTCGGCTCCACCCGTGGGGACGGAATCAACGGGGAAGAAATCACACTGAACCTAAAGGCCATTCGCTCCATCCCGCTCAACCTACGGAGAGGGGGGAAAAACATCCCGCGACGCCTGGAGGTTCGGGGTGAGGTCTTTCTTTCACACGCGGCCTTCCGAAAACTCAATCGGGAACGAGAAGAGGAGGGACAGCCCCTGTTCGCCAACCCGCGCAATGTGGCCGCAGGATCACTGAAACAGTTGGACTCCGCCATCACCGCGAGGCGCCCCCTGGATATTTTCTGCCACGGCATGGGTGAAGTACAGGGGGCCTCCTTCCCCAGTCATCAGGACTTTTTTCACAGCCTCAAGGAGTGGGGTCTAAAACCAGTCCCGTTCACCCGGCTCTTTCATGGCTTGAGGGAGATCTTTGCTCTCCATGAAGAAATGGAACGCCGGCGGGAAGATCTCCCTTACGAGATCGACGGCCTCGTCATCAAAGTCAACAACCTGGAATTGCAGCGCCGCCTTGGAGAGATCGCGCGCTCCCCACGCTGGGCGATAGCCTACAAATTCAAACCGCGTCAGGCAACCACACAGATCCTTAACATCCAGGCCCAGGTGGGTCGCACCGGCACGCTAACTCCAGTGGCCAGCCTGGAGCCAATCCAATTGGGCGGTGTTACGGTCAAGAGTGCCTCGCTACACAATATGGATGAGGTGGACCGGAAAGACATCCGCATCGGAGACACAGTAGTCGTCGAACGGGCTGGAGACGTCATTCCCTACGTGGTCCAAGTCCTCAAAGACAAGAGGAGCAGCCGAGAGAAAAAATTCCAGATGCCCGATCATTGCCCCGTGTGCGGCTCCGGGGTCTACCGAGAAGAAGGCGAAGTCGCCTATCGCTGCGTGGGCCTTTCGTGTCCCGCCAAGCTGAAGGAGGGTCTCAAGTTCTTTGGCTCCCGTGCGGGCATGGACATCGAGGGACTCGGTGAGAAGCTTGTCGACCAACTCGTCGACCGGGGATGGGTCAAAGACATCGCGGACCTCTACAGCCTGAAAAGAGAAGAGCTGGCTGGCCTCGAGCGAATGGGTGAAAAATCAGCTCAGAACCTAATCGACGCGCTGGCACGGAGCAAAGACTCGAGCTTGCCTCGCCTCCTCACCGCTTTAGGTATCCGCCACGTGGGTGGGGCCACAGCCAGACTCCTGGCCGAAGAGTTCAGCAGCCTGGACAACGTGATGAATGCCTCCGAAGAGAAGTTGACGGAAGTGCGAGAAATAGGGCCCGAGGTTGCCAAGAGCATCGCCCGTTTCTTCACCCAAGGGGAAAACCGCAAGGTCATCGAAAAACTCCTGAATGCAGGAGTCCGGGCAAGGAGAGAACCCAAGAGGGAGGGAAGGCTGGTGGGCTTGACCTTTGTCCTCACAGGAGGTCTCGAGAGGTTGTCTCGCAGCGAGGCTCAGAAAAGCATCGAGGCCCTGGGAGGAAGGCTTGGGTCCAGCGTCGGCCGCAATACGGACTACGTCGTTGCCGGTGCCGAGCCTGGCTCCAAGCTGACCAAGGCAAGGGAGCTTGGGATCAAAATCCTGGACGAGACGGCCTTCCTCAAGCTCATCGAGCAATAATGAACAGGACCAAAGCCCTTGAGGACGGCGCAGGCGGAAGAACCTTGCCTCTCCTCCCTCTCGCTCGGGTTCGGTGGATCGATCAACTCAATGACCGCGTCGGCCGTGCCACCTCCTGGCTTACAGCTGTCATGGTGGTCGTCACCACTTCCGATGTGCTTCTCCGCTACGTTTTTAACACCAGCTTCGTGTTCATTCAGGAGCTGGAGTGGCATCTCTTCGCCGTCCTCTTCTTGATGGCGGCAGGGTATACCCACCTCAAGGGCAAACACGTACGGGTGGACATCCTGTACACGCGCCTCTCACCCCGAAGACAGGCCCTGGTGGATCTCGTCTTCGGCCTCCTCTTTCTCTTCCCCACCTGCTTTCTCCTGATCAAGAGCTCCCTCCCCTTTGTCGCCCACTCCTGGGCCGTCCTGGAAGGGTCCCCAGACCCCGGTGGGCTCCCCGCCAGATACCTTCTGAAAGCGGTGATTCCTGTCGGGTTCATCCTGATCGGACTGCAGGGGATCTCGGAGACCATCAAAAACACATACATCGTCTTGCGAGGCAAATTACCATCGGGGCTGGGATAACCTAATGACGGACCTCCTTCCGGTCTTCATGTTCCTCGTCTTTACTGTTTTAATCCTGGCCGGCTACCCGATCGCCTTCACTATCGGCGGCACCGCGCTGGCTTTCGGCCTCGCCACCTTCGGAATTGGTTTCTTCGATCTTCTCCCTCTTCGTGTCTGGGGTGTCATGACCAATTTTACGCTCATTGCGGTCCCTCTCTTCATCTTCATGGGGGTCACACTCGAGCGCTCGGGATTGGCCGCAGATCTATTGGAGACGATGGGACTGGTCTTCGGGCGCCTTCCGGGCGGCCTGGCGATATCGGTCGTGGTGGTAGGGGCGCTGCTTGCGGCGTCAACCGGCATCGTTGGGGCAACCGTCACTACCATGGGAGTGATCGCGCTGCCCACGATGCTGCGGCGAGGCTACCAGAAAGAGCTGTCTGCCGGCGTGGTTTGCGCCTCGGGGACACTCGGTCAGATTATTCCTCCGAGCATCGTTCTGGTCTTGGTGGGAGATATCTTGGGCGTATCCGTGGGCGAGCTGTTTCTCGGGGCCCTCATTCCCGGCGTGAGTCTGGCAGGCCTCTATATTCTCTACCTGCTTATCCTGTCGGCCTTCCGTCCCCAGGTCATGCCGCCAATTTCCCTCCAGGAACGTGCGGCCATTGGCCCACGCGAGCTTTGGGTCAGAGCAGGAAGGGCACTGATTCCCCCTCTTGTCCTACTGACGGCCGTGCTTGGATCGATTTTCTTTGGGGTTGCTGCCCCGACAGAGGCCGCGGCTATGGGCGCCTCCGGGGCCGTCTTCCTCGCGGTTGTGAACCGGAGATTTAGCGTCGGGATGCTCCGTGAAGTAATGCAGATCACAACCCGTCTCACCAGCATGGTCTTTATCATCCTAGTCGGGGCCACGGCCTTTGGCCTGGCATTCCGTGGCATGGGGGGAGATGCGTTGGTGCGAAACTTCATTGGCGGCCTGGCGATTCCGCCTTGGGCAGTCTTCGCGAGCGTGATGGGAATTGTCTTTATCCTGGGCTTTTTCCTCGACTTCATCGAGATAGCCTTCATTCACCTCCCGATCATTGCCCCGATTCTGCGCGACATGGGATTCGATCCGCTCTGGTACGGCGTCCTTTTAGGAATCAACCTGCAGACCTCGTTTCTCACACCCCCGTTCGGTTT
>JAPUJT010000131.1 GCA_027296055.1 Planctomycetota bacterium
AGATAGCGGTTTTCCTCGAATCGGAGGAAGTCCAGGGCCGAAGCGTCCACGGTCTCGTAGCGGCCGAGCCGGATCAACTCGGAGACGCACTTGCCCGTGGCCGGTGCCTGCATAGCTCCGTGCCCCCCGAAGCCGCAGGCGAGCATCAGACCCTTGCAGCGGGGGTGCCATCCTATGATGCCGTTGTGGTCCAGCCTGCACTCGGGATAGAGCCCCCCCCACATCGAGTTGGGTGAGACGAGGCGGCATCTCTCCGCCCCCTGAACGCGCTCCTGGAGGTAGACGTTGATCTCGTTTATGTAATAGTCCAGCTCCGGTTCCGTCTCGAACCCGGGGGTCTGCGGATTCCTCGCCCGGCCGATCATCAGACTTCCGGCCTCGTACCGGAAATAGATTCCCTTGTCGATGATCGTGAGGGGAATGTTTTCGTACCCCTCGTGGGGCGGGAGGTTCGTGACGAACAACATGCGTTTGAGTGCGTCCACGGGTACGTTGTCCTTATCGGAGAATCCGGACTTCTCCAGGAGACCTGAGACCCAGGCCCCGGCAGCGAGGACGATGACATCCCCTTCCACCACCTCTCCACTTTCGAGCTCCAGGCCCCTGACGCGGTCCCCGGTGAGGAGGATCTTGGCGACCCGAGTGCTCATCCTCATCTCGATCCGATCGGCCCAGTGCTCGAGGGATCTGTCGAAGTATCCCTGACAGACGGCCGTCGGATCGAAGACACCGCAGTCCGGCCCGAAGACCCCACCCGCGATCTCCTGCAACCCCATTACCTCCAGGACCTCGGGGTCGATGTGGTCCGTACCGGCCCTCAAGCCGGGGATGAGCTGCTCTATGTCGTCTGGCCGCAGGAGCTCGACGCGCACGTCGTTCTCCTGCCAGGTCGGGACAAAATCCCTGGCCCAGCGAAAGCCCTTGTCGTAGTAGGTGAAGAGGTAGCCCACCTGATGGAATCCGATCGAGAGCCCGAACTCCGCCTCGAACTCCTTGAAGCGGGCGATGCTGTAGTTCATCAGCTGCATGTTCGCGGGGGTCGTCCAGAGGTTTCTGAATCCGCCGGCCGTGTAGGCGGTGGAGCCTCTACCCGTCCCCTCGAGGGCGTCGAACACGGTCACGTGGCCTTGAAAACCATCGTGGAGCAGGGTGTGCAGCACACTGCCGCCGATCACCCCGCCGCCGATGATCAGGATGCGTGGATCGCTGGACATCGTCCGGACTCCCGAGACACACATGAAAGGCTAACCGAGTCTCGAATTTAGCAGAGGCGGATAACGGGGGCAAGGGTTGGCCGGATCGCGAGGGCCGGATATACTTCCATCGGGGGCCATTCCGCATCCTATGATCCGTATCCAAAACCTGACGAAACGATTTGGCGACCGGGTCGCAGTCGATAATCTCGACCTCGAGATCGAGTCCGGAGAGACCCTGGGTGTGGTCGGCCCGAACGGCGCGGGCAAGACGACAATATTCAAGGTGCTCGCCACGCTGGCCAAGCCGGATGGCGGCCAGGTGTGGCTAGGCGGGCTCGACGTGGTCGAGCAGGTCGCCCAGGTGCGCCGGCGCATCGGGTACATGCCGGACGCCTTCGGAGCCTACGATCTCTTCAGCGCCTCCGAGTATCTCGACTACTTTGCTGCGGCCTATGGCCTGCGGGGCCAGGCCCGGGTGGCTGCCATCCGGGGTGTGATGGACCTGTGCGATCTCGGCCCCGTCCGCGATGAGGCGGTCGGGTTTCTGTCACGAGGAATTCGCCAGCGTCTGCTCCTCGCCAAGACGCTCCTTCACGACCCGGACGTCCTGATACTGGACGAGCCTGCGTCGGGCCTCGATCCCAGGGCCCGCATCGAGATCCGGGCTGTCCTGCTCGAGCTGAAAAAGATGGGAAAGACGATTCTGATCTCCTCGCACATCCTCTCTGAACTGGCGCAGCTTTCGACGCGGGTAGCCCTCATGGAGAAGGGGAAGCTGCTGGCCGTCGGAGGCCTGGCCGATCTCCACGGGATGATCACAACAGGGCGAATGATCCGGCTCGTTCCTCGGAAGGAGACGGACAGGGCGGAGGAGGTCGTCCGGTCGAGCGGATTGGCCAAGGAGATCTTCCGCGAAGGGGATGAACTGCTGATCGTCACCGAGGATGGAGAGGGGGATCCCGATCGGCTCCTGACACTCCTGCTCGAAGCGAAGATCGGAATCCAATCCTACGCCGAGGAGGAGCCGGACCTCGAGAGGATCTTTCTTCGACTGACCCGGGGCGACATCCAGTGAGTGATAGCCTCAGCGCTTCATTCCTGTACAACAACCCGGTTGTGGGTCGGGAGATTCGAATCCGCCTCCGGCCCGGAAAGATGGCCGCAAGTGGATTCATCTACGGTCTGATTCAAGTCCTGATCCTCTGGCTCGCCTATCTCCTGCATTCCGAGCCGTGGGCGCGGGCCGTGGAGTTCGGATCGATCGCCTTCTTCCTCCTGACGGCGGGAAACGTCCTCATCTTCTCCCTCTGGGTCCCCATGAGCGCGCTCGGCTTCCTGGACCGGGAGCGGAAAGATCGATCCCTCGATCAGTTCCTCGTCACCGGCTATTCACCCTACCGGGCCCTGCTCGGGAAGCTGTGGATCTCGTTCGCCTACCACATGGTGATCCTCACGGTGAGCCTTCCTTTCGCCGTCCTTTGCCACGCGCTGGGAGGCGTCTCGATCGGCCTCGTGATCCGGACCTACGTGGTGCTGATATTCTTCATCATCTTCCTCCTCCACTTCTCGATCTCCCTGACGACCCAGCTTCCGGACCTCGCGGCGGCCTTGCTCACCGGGCCCGGCGTGCTGCTGGTTCTGATCCTCGCTCACGCGGAAAACACGCCGCCCGCCCTGCGCGCCCTCTCGCCCATGAACCCGGTGTTCCTCGAGTACGCCAACGCGCTGGGACCGGGGGTTCCCTTCGCCAGGGATGGGACGTTCTTCGGAGCCCCCGTGGCGCCGTGGGTCCTATCCGTCTCGTATTTTCTGGGCCTATCGATCCTCTCCGCCTTCGTGGCGATCATGGGACCGGAGATCCCTATCCTGACCGGTCTGCATATCTTCGGCGGGAATCGGGGTGGGAATAGTAAACGGAAGAGGACTCGATCTATCTTCACCCGGTCCTCGGAGATTGCCTTTCTCTACGAAAACCGGCCCGGCTGGCTTCGACGAAACGATCTGGTATTCCGCGAGGGAGTGATAGGGATCTTCCTCATATTTCTCTTCCTGGCGCTGATGGGATCCCTCTGGCCAGAATGGAGTGGGTTCTTCGAACCGGCCCAGTTCCTCTATCCGATCGTCCTCTTTTCCCTCATTCTCCTGCCGCTGCTCTCCCTCACCGGGTTGCGGGGCCAGCGAGCCTTCGCCCAGTCGGTGAAGCTGGGACGCCGAGTGGTCTCCGCCGTGGCGGTAAGCCGCGTTGCTTTCCTGGCCAAGGCGGCCATCCCCATCGTGTGTCTCTGGGTCGCCATCCTCATCTCCGATCGCACAGCGGAGGAGCTGGAATTCAGTCGGTTCATCTGGACCTTTTGCGTCGGCATCACCATCTCTCTTCTGCTCTTCTGCCTGTTTCTCGTGATCTCGATACACACCCGTTCCCCCGGAAGGGCCCTGGCGATCGGCTGCGTCATCGGGGCGGTGATCACCCTCGCGCCCCTGGCCTGGTTTCCCGCCTACAAGGGATTCGTGGTCGGTCCCGACACCCACTTTGTGGCCGAGCTCTCCCCCTTTGTGGCGGTCTTCGGGGCCATCCAGCCGGATCAATCGATCAGCGTCCAGCGGTGGGAGGAGGGAGACGGGGCGGAAGTCCGGTCAGAGACATGCGAGTTCTACCCGAGCCCCGGCAGGTTCCTGCTGATTTACATTCCTCTGTCGCTGATCGCGTTGATCGCGTCCGACCGGACGATCCGGAAGAGGATCTCCAAGGCCGCGCCCGCGGTTGCCGCTATGCTGCTCCTGACAGCCGGCCCCGCGGTCTTCGCCCAGGAGGAGAAGATCCGGATGGATCTCGAGGTCGGCTTCGACGGGGTCCTGCCAGGTTTTCGATCCGGAACTACGCCCACACCCGGCGTAGCGAGGCCTATACTTTCCTTCGGATCCCCATACAGATCGTCCATGGCTTTGCGGATCGATACGAGATCCTGGCGTACCCGGAATCCGGTGCTTACGAGGTCCGACTCGATTCTGAGGATGAGGCAGGGATCGTCGAGTGGCTGTGGTTTCTCCAGCTTCCGGAGCCGGGGTCGAGATTGGATACGCTGACCTGGGCCTTACCCCCTTTCTGTACCAACCCGAAGGAGAGTGTTTCCATTCTTCGAGGCTCCCGCCAGGTCCCTCGGCCGGATTCGCCATCCGCCTGGAGGGATCGGTCCCTGGAGAATAGGAGTCTCAGTCGAAGAATGCCCGATGGAGGGCGCGGACGGCCGGCTCGACGTCGCGATTTTCGACGACGAGACTGATGTTGATACGGGTGGCGCCTTGCGTGATCAGCCGCACGGGGACGCCCGCCTCGCCGAGGGATTCGAATATCCTCGCTGCAACCCCGACGGCATCCCGCATCCCCTGTCCCACCACGCAGATGATCGTCTTCTCCCTCTCGAGGGTCACTCGCCCGAACTCCGAGATCTCTTCGACCAGATCGTCCAGACCCCCCTTCGAATCGGTCGAGATCGAGACGCTCACCTCGGAGGTCGATATCAGGTCGATCACTATTTCTCTCCGGGCAAATACTTCGAAGACCCGTGCCATGAAGCCGTGCTGCTGAAGCATGCGGGTGGAGACTATGTTGATCAGTGTGATGTTCCTCTTGTGGGCGATCGAGCGCACCACCTGAGCGCCCGGCGGCCGCTCCCTGACCACGAGCGTGCCGGGGGCCTCGGGGCGATACGTATTGAGGACTCGAATGGCGATGCTCTTCTTGATCGCCGGGATCATCGTGGAGGGATGGATCACCCTGGCCCCGAAGTAGGCCAGCTCCGACGCCTCGTCGAAGGAGAGGATGTCTATGGGACGGGCGTCGGGGACAATCTCGGGGTCGGCCGTCATGATCCCATCGACGTCGGTCCAGATCTGGATCTCCTCCGCTCCGATCGCCGATCCGATGATCGCGGCGGAGTAGTCGCTGCCTCCCCGGCCGAGAGTTGTCACATCCCCTCCCGGTCCCGCCTTGCCGATGAAGCCGGTGATCACGGGCACTTTCTTCAACCCGCGAATCGCCTTCGCGATCGGTCCGTCCAGATCCGGAAGAGGCAGGGCCTTGCCAAACTGGGCATCGGTATGCAGACCGATATCGTACGAGACGATCGGTTCGGCCGGAATGCCGCGCTGGCAGAGGTGGGCGGCGATGATCCGGACCGAGAAGCGCTCGCCGAAGGACATGGCGTAGTCGAGGCTGCGGGGGGTCAGCTCCTTGACCAACGAGATGCCCTTGAGCAGCTCCCGATAGTCCTGGAGGAGATCTCCCACGATGTCCTCCTCGATTCCGAGGGCCTGGATCACCTTCTGGTGGCGTCGCCGTATCGGATCGATGGACTTGCTGCCCTTCTCCAGGGCCTCCTGGGCGAGGCGGATCAGGGTGTCGGTGACCCCGGAGAGGGCCGAGAGGATGACGACGGGCTTCCGGGTGAGGCACTTCTCCAGGATGTCCCCCACCGCGCGGATCTGATCCGCGTCGGCGATCGAGGTGCCTCCGAACTTTAGAACGATCATGGGAATCCGCCTCAGATGGAATAACTGCCGAGGGGAATCTTAGCCCCATTCACGTCGGTCTCAAAGAGGTTTTGGACGCGCCGTGCGGTCCCGCCTACAATGCGAGGCTCTCGAACGAGGTCGAATGATGCGCTGGCACAGATTGCTCTCCCCGGACCTTATCCGCATGGAGCTAGAATTCCGCCCGGCCGCGGAGTCCGAGGATTCGCCGCGGGCCCCCCAAGAGGAGAAGGAAGCCATCCTCCAGGAGCTGGTCGATCTCCTCTCCCTCTCGGGAAAGATCTCCAACTCGAAAAAGCTGTTCCTCGATATGAGGAACCGGGAGCGAAAGGCCACTACCGGGATCGGGAGCGGCGTCGCCGTCCCCCATGTGCGGACTCGCCAGGCGAGGGAGTTCGTCATGGCCCTGGCCCGGGCGCCCGAGGGCGTGGACTTCGATGCGATCGACGGGGGCAAGGTCTTCCTCTTCCTGGCAATGGTCTCTCCCCCGTACGAGGACCGGCAGTACCTGAGGGTCTACCAGAAGATAGGAAAGATCTTCTCTCAGGAGGGGATCCTGGAAAGGATCCTGAACTCTCCGACGGAGCACGAGATCATCCGGATCCTCGCGGAGTCGTCCTGAGACCCCTCCATTGACACCGCTCACAGCAACTTCATAGAATGATCGGCGACCAATCCCGAGCTCGAATGGGGAGGAACGAGATGTCGGATGCGCAGGATCTCGAGCGTAAGCTCATCTACGACTGGAATACGGTCAATGGAGGATGGGAGCTAGGTCGAGAGATCCACTTCGACGACGAAACCCTCCGGGATGGTCTGCAGTCGCCCTCCGTTCACAGCCCGACCATCGAGGAGAAGATCCGGATCCTGCACCTCATCGCGCAGATCGGGATCGATTCTCTCGATGTAGGGCTGCCCGGCGCGGGACCTCACGTCGTGAAACATGTAACCGCCCTCGTCAAGGAGATCCGGGACCAGAAGCTGGACCTCCGGCCGAACTGCGCGGCCCGCACCCTGCTCGCCGACATCGAGCCGATCGCCCAGATCAGCCAGGAGGTAGGGGTCAAGATCGAAGTGTCGATGTTCGTCGGGTCCAGCGAGATTCGAAAATATACGGAGGACTGGGACCTCGACAGCATGATGCGGAACAGCGAGGAGTCCCTAAAGTTCTGCCAGAAGGAAGACCTGCCGGTGATGTACGTCACGGAGGACACGACCCGAGCCCATCCGGACACGATCGAGAAGCTATACGGCCTCGCAATCGACTACGGGGCGAAGCGGATCTGCTTCTGCGACACGGTGGGCCATTCCACCCCCGAAGGCGCCTTCAATCTGATCACCTTCGCCACGGACCTCGTGAAGAAGAAGGGACGGGACGTCCTGATCGACTGGCACGGACATTCAGACCGGGGCCTGGGCATCTGGAATTCGATCGCCGCCCTTCGCGCGGGTGCGGATCGGATCCATGGCTGTGCGCTCGGTATCGGTGAGCGCGTGGGCAACGCCCCCATGGACCTGATGCTCGTCAATCTGAAGCTGCTGGGGCTACTGCCGGATCGAATCGATCTCCGCGTCCTGCCGGAATACGTCGAGACGGTATCTCGATGCTGCCGCGTACCCATCCCGACGAACTATCCCGTCTTTGGCTCGGACGCATTCGAGACCGGCACCGGTGTGCACGCTGCCGCGGTCATCAAGGCCCTTCGCAAGGGAGATGACTGGCTCGCCAACCGCGTCTATTCGGGCGTCCCGGCGGACGAGGTCGGGCGCGAGCAGAAGATCCGCGTGGGTCCGATGAGCGGAAAGTCGAACGTCCTCTACTGGCTGGAGAAGCGCGGCCTCGACGCGACCGATGCGCGGGTCGAGAGGATCTTCCAGGCTGCCAAGGAATCGCCCAGGCTGCTCACCGACGAGGAGATCCTCCATCTCGTCGATGAGTCCTCCAACTAGAATATCGAATCGGTCTTGATCAGGTGTGCTACGCCACGCTGTCGGCGGACTTGCGGACCTCGTCCACGACCATGGCGCCGATCTCGTCCGTCTTGTGGGCGCCAGCCGAGAGTGAGCGGATCCGATCGGTTTGGAAGAGGCGATTCAAGGCTGCGTCGATGAGGGCGGCGGCCTCATCCTCGCCCAGGTAGTCGAGCATCATCTGGATGGCGACGATCGCGGCGATGGGATTGGCGACGTTCTTCCCCTTGTACTTCGGGGCAGAGCCGTGGATCGGCTCGAACATGCTCACTCTTCCCGGATGGATGTTGGCCGAAGCGGCGACCCCCATCCCTCCCTGAATCATCGCCCCGATATCCGTGATGATGTCTCCAAACAGATTGGGTGTGACGATCACCTCGAACCATTCGGGGCTCTTGATCATCCACATACAGGCGGCGTCGACGTAGGCGTGATCCTTCTCGATCTCCGGGTACTCCTCGCCTACCTCGGCAAAGGCGCGGGTCCACAGGTCATGGGCCTGGATCGCGTTGGCCTTGTCGACGAGCGTGACCTTTCCTCGCTTCTGCTTCCTGCAGAGCTCGAAGGCATAGCGTATCGCCCGCTCGACGCCGGCGCGAGTGTTGATCATATTGGTGACGGAGACTTCTTCCGGAGTCCCCTTCCGGAGAATTCCGCCCACCTGCGAGTAGGCCCCCTCCGTATTCTCGCGGATGATGACCATGTCGACGTCCTCGGCCTTCTTGTTCTTCAGGGGACAGAACTTCTCGGAGTAGAGCTTCACCGGTCGGAGATTGATGTACAGGTCCAGCCCGAAACGCATCCCGAGGATGATCCCGCGCTCGACCAGCCCGACCGGCAGCCGGGGATCGCCGATAGCGCCGAGATAGATGGCGCTGAAATCACGGAGCCTCTGCAGCAGGTCGGGGGGCAGCAGGACGTCGGTCGCGAGGTAGTGTTCGGACGAATGGGGAAACTCCTCCAGCTCGTACTTGAAGCCGGCGACTTCCGACACCGTCCGCAGGACCTTCAGTCCCTCCCGGACGACCTCGGGGCCGATCCCATCCCCCGGAAACACGGCGATTCTGTGCAAGTCGACCTCCCTCAAGGGGTTTTGTCGATTCATTCTACGGAAAGTGACCTGAGTGTCAACCGAGGGAGGAGAGTCCGGACGCCGGTTTGACACCCCGGGAGTCCGTCGTTATCCTTCGCGTTCGAACACTCCAGGAGGTCTCTTGACTACACAGGTCCGCGTCCGTTTTGCCCCGAGCCCCACCGGTCCCCTTCACGTCGGCGGGGCGCGAACCGCCCTCTTCAACTGGCTCTACGCTCGCCGGCATGGAGGGGTCTTCGTCCTCAGGATCGAGGACACGGACCGGAAGCGCTCCACCGACGAGTCGCTAGAGAATCTCAAGCAGGGACTTCGCTGGCTGGGCATCGAATGGGATGAGGGTCCGGAGAAGGGGGGGCCTTACGGCCCGTACTTCCAGAGCCAGCGACAGTCGATCTATCAGCCCTACGTAGCCAGGCTCCTCGACGGAAGAGGGGCTTACCGCTGCTTCTGTCCGCCGGAGCGGATCGAAGCCCTGCGGGAGGATCTGCGCCGGCGAAAACTGAATCCCCGGTACGACCGTGTATGCCGCGACATCGGCCTGGAGGAATCCGAGGCGCGCGCCGGCAAGGGCGAGCCTTTCACGGTGCGACTCCGGGTCCCGGACGGGGAGACGGTCATCGAGGACCTGATCAAAGGTGACCGGACGATCGTCCACGCCGAGATCGACGACCTGATCCTGGTCCGCACGGACGGAACGCCGACCTACAATCTCGTCGCGGCGATCGATGACCTGGAGATGAAGATCACGCACGCGATACGAGGCGACGATCACTTCACGAATACTCCGAAGCAGCTGCTGATCATACGAGCCCTGGGCGCCGAGCCGCCTGCCTACGGTCACATCCCTCTGATCCTGGGGGCGGACAAGGTGCCCCTCTCCAAGCGACATGGGTCCACGGCCGTGGCCGAATACCGCAAGCAGGGGTACCCGCCGACTGCCCTGGTCAACTACCTCGCGCTGCTCGGCTGGTCGTACGACGACAAGACGGAGATCATGTCCCGTGATGAGCTGGTGGAGAGATTCAGCCTGGATCGGGTGACGCGAAGTGGATCCGTCTTCGACAGGGAGAAGCTGGATTGGATGTCGGGAGAGTACATCCGGGAGATGGCCCTCCAGGAGGTGATCGACCTGATCTTGCCGCACCTCGTGAAAGCCGGGTATCTGACCGAGTCGGACGCCGAGGCGAAGCGACCCCTCATCGAGGCGGTGGCGAGAGCCATGCAGCCTCGGATCCGCTACGGTGCCGACATCACCGTGAAGGTCGCCTACCTCTTCCAGGATAACATCTCCTACGATGCCAAGGCCGAGAAGAACCTCCGAAAGAGGCCGGAGATTTCCGACTGGCTCCGGGCGTTCCGGGAGTGGCTCGGAGATCAGGACTTCTCCGGATCGGCAGGCCTGGAGACGGGGGCCCGCGGGTTCGCCGAGGCAAGGGGGATCAAGTTCGGCCAGCTGGTCCACCCGACCCGCGCCGCCCTGACGGGCACGACGACCGGGCCCGGACTCTTCGACGTGATGGGGATACTCGGGAAGGAGAGGACCCTGGCCCGCCTGGCGAGCGCCGAGGCGTATCTTGGGCCCCAGGGGCCGTCCTGATACCGGTTTTTGCTTGCCTGAATTGGCCTAAATCGATATAAAGACGGGAGTTTGGCGGGTAGTCTAATGGTAGGACGTCTGGCTCTGGACCAGATAATCTAGGTTCGAATCCCAGCCCGCCAGCCATGGCCCCATCGTCTAGCTCGGTCTAGGATACAAGGCTCTCATCCTTGAGACACGGGTTCAAATCCCGTTGGGGCTACCAGACCAACAGACCCGGCTGATCCCTGCGGTTGGCCGGGCTGTTCTGATCCTCCCTCCGTCGCCATATCTGCCAGGATGTCAAAGGGTCGCCGATACGCGGCCGTCAGTTTGTCGCCCGTCAGGATGAAGTTCAAACAGAGCAAATGGAGGAAATCTCGTTTCTCGGCAGCAGGCTGCGTAAGGTAAAGCTCCTGTGCCCTTTGTGAAAGTTCAATCAAACGGGCTCCTGTTACGAGGTACTCGTCGCTCGCTTGGTCGTGTTTCTCTAGCTGGCGCTGAAGCCGAACCTTCTCTTCCCCCCAGTCATTAGACTTCTTCTGCCAGAATTCCACCGTGATCCTCCCGTCCAACTTGTCCAGGTACGCTTGGTCGAGCCGGTCTCTAACCTCATCTATACGTCTCGCGATTCTGGCCGTCTCGGCCTTCCGATGGGATCGCTCCTCGTCCAGGGATTCCTTTAGCGCCTGCCTTACCCAATCTGCGACTTTATCGGTGAGAGTCACGCGCCCTACGACATCCGCGAATTGACCTTCCAGGCCCTCCTCGCGGACTCGCGCTTGCGTGCATCCCCTCCACGTAGTAGGAGATGTAGGCATACTGCCCCTAGACGACCGCATTGTGAATGATGATGTTCGGTATCGCCTCGTAGGAGCCGACCTGCTGGATATTCCCCAGGGTGCGAGATGTCGAAGGCCTTCAGGCGGCCACCGACGACCTCGTCCGTGGTGAAGACGTGGCGACCGGAGGACGGTTCGCTCGGCGGGAAGGATCAGTTGAAATCCGACCCCGTGGCCGTCTATCCTAATCTGCTTCCGGGGTGCAACCAACGCGAAAACTCGGGAGGGGCGATGGCCCACACACACTATCGGTGGCCGGTCGCGGCTCTTCTTGCCGCGCTCTGCGCCTGCGGTGGCAGCTCAGGCAATACGGCTCAGTCCAGGATCCAGACCAGTGGCAGTGCCATCCGCGCTCGCAATACTGGTACGCCGACCCTCCAGACCAACGGGATGATCCCCTTCAACACGCTCGGCGATATCTGGGCGGAGGGGACGACGATCTATCTCGCGGGGCGGTTCGCCGGGGAGGTCTACATCGTCGACGCATCGAATCCGGACGTTCCGACGCTCGTCGGGACGATCTCGGGTCTCGGGATCCCCCAGGACGTCAAGGCGCAGAACGGAATCCTCTACGTAACCAACGAGGCCGGAGGTCCCGTGGGTCTCTGGATCTACGACGTCTCCAATCCAGCGATGCCCATGTTGCTCGGGACGCTGACGTCACCGGGCTTGGCGAATATACACAACGTCTTTGTGGACGGAGACTACGCCTATGTCGCGAGCAACGCCACGGGGGACGTTCACGTGCTCGACGTGCGGAATCCGGCAGCGCCGATGGACATTGCCCGTATTCCCAAGCCCGGGGGCTTGGGAGTCCATGACATGATGGCGAGGGGAGGAATCTGCTACGTTGCCTTCTGGGACCGCGGTTTCACGATCGCCGACGTCTCTACCCCGTCGGCGCCCGTGGTGTTGAGGAATCACACGTACCCGGGCAACCGCACACACAGCGTCTGGCCATCGGATGACGGCCGCCACGTTTTCACCACGGACGAGCTCGTCGGTGGCCACCTGAAGGCCTTCGACATCTCGGACCTGGGAAACATCCAACAGGTCGGCTCCTACGAAGCGATACCGAACATCATCATCCACAACGCGGTGATCGACGGGCGGTACGCCTACATCTCCTACTACGTGGAGGGCCTACACATCGTCGACATCTCCGACCCTTCGAACATCACA
>JAPUJT010000132.1 GCA_027296055.1 Planctomycetota bacterium
CTCCTTCCCCGTGGAGCGCCAGGGCCAGATTGGCCGCCACGGTCGATTTACCCACGCCACCCTTCCCGGAGGCGACGGCGACGACATTCTTCACTTCGGGCAGAACATGGCCCTCGCCGAATGCCCTGCCGCGGACGTTCGCCTTGAGAGAGACCGAGACGGAATCGACGCCGGAAAGCGCCTGAACTCGCTCGATGCACTCCGAACGGAGGCTCTCCTTCACGGGACAGGCGGGCGTGGTCAACTCCAGATCGAAGGCGACCTGGGGACCGCAGATGTTAATGTTCTTGATGAATCCGAGCGAGACGATGTCCTTGTGGAGATCGGGGTCCTCCACATGGCGAAGGGCGTCGAGAATCGCGTCTTCTGTGACCGGCATCTTTGCGGAGCCTTTCGTAGGGGGGTCAGCGCGAGGCCTGGGCCAAGCTGTCGAGCTCCTGCGGCAGGGAGAAGTTCACTTCCTCCTTCACCACCTCCACGTCTTCGATCTCGGCCCCTCTCTGCTTGAGGTAGTCGACCACCTCCTGCACCAGATACTCCGGCGCGGAAGCGCCAGCGGTGATACCGACCACATCCACACCCTCGAACCACTCGGGCAGGATCTCCTGAGCCCCATCGATCAGGTGAGCGCGTGCCCCGTGGTACTGGGCCACCTCGCAGAGACGAACCGAGTTGGAGCTGTTCTTCGAGCCGATCACGAGGAGGGTCTGCATCCCCCTCTTCATGAGAACCTTGACCGCGTCCTGCCGGTTCTGGGTGGCGTAGCAGATATCGTCCTTGGATGGGGTAACCATCCCCGGGAACCGGTTCTTGAGGGCGTTCATGATGTCCAGCGTTTCGTCCACCGACAACGTCGTCTGTGTGAGGCAGACGACCTTCGCCGGATCGGGCACTTCCAGCGCAGCCACCTCCTCGACCGACCCGATCACCTGGATATGGTCCGGCGCCTCCCCGGTGGTCCCCTCTACCTCGTCGTGATCCTTGTGTCCGATCAGGACGATCGCATACCCCTGCTCGACGTATCGATGGACCTCGAGATGAACCTTCGTGACCAGGGGACAGGTGGCGTCAATGACGTCCAGTTTACGCTCCTGACCCTTCCTCCTCACGTCGGGCGAAACCCCGTGGGCGCTGAAGACGACGAGGCTCCCGGAAGGCACCTCGTCGAGGGAATCGATGAAGACGACCCCGCGAGCCTCGAACCGACTCACGACGGATCGGTTGTGAACAATCTCCTTCCTCACGTAGATCGGAGGCGGAAACTTCTTCAAGGCGATCTCCACCGTGTCGATGGCGCGGACCACTCCCGCACAGAAACCACGAGGCGACACGAGGAGCGCTTTCATAAGTATTTCTCTCCCAACGCGTCCCGACAAGCTTCGGGACCGAAGTCATCGTACCGGAAGAGCACGAGATTTCAAGGTGAAGAGTGCGGGCCGAGTGCAGTGCCCACCGGAAATCCGACGACCTACTTCCGGGTCAGGCGCACTTCATCGAACCAGACGGTCCCGCCCGAGCCCACGATGACGCAACCGATGTAGGCGACTCGTCGCTTCCGTGGATAAAACTTGGTATTGAAGCCGAGCCAGCGAGTCGTGCCCGCCTTCATCGGCTCCGTGCGAGCCAGGTGACCGCCGAACGGGTCCTGCAGGAACAAGCAGATATAGGCCTCGCAGTCCTTGCCGGAGAGATCTTCCGACTTCATGGCTCCGCTCAGAATGTACTCGGCTCCCGGTTCGAGGATGATTCTCTGGATCAGGGCGCCGCGCGTGGAGCCGTTCGCTGTCAGCGAGAGACATCGCGCTCCCTTCAACGCCGACTCCGTGTCCCACGTCCACTTCATGCTGCCCCGGGGCTCCACCGGTCCCTTGATCCAGGGGCCCGGTCTCCTCCCTCCATCCTCGAACGAGGGGTTGTGGACGGGAGGCCGCCGGTCGAGAGCCTCCGCCCTGATCTTCGTCCCTTCGGGGTCCTCCGGACCCGCCGTCCGGAGCCGGAGGCCGCGAGGAGTCTTTCCTTCGTAGTTGGCGATCGAGAGGAAAAAGCCCTTGCTCCCTTTCGGCTGGACCGCAACCGCCTCGAGCAGATTCTCGCCCTTCTGGAAGGTGACAGGGATCACGGATTGCGCCCAACTCTCCAGGCGATAATCATCATGGCGGGGCTGGCTCATCTGGGGGGAGGCGCGGATGCGGCTGAGGGCCTGACCGTTCAGGAGGAGATCCAGCTGCACGTCCGATCCACATACAAGGAGGGCGTCCATCCGCCTGGCCGATTCGATCCGATGGAAAAGACGGTAGCCCACGCTCTTTCGCTCGGGAGGCCCCGCCGGAAGATTGACGAAATCCTCACGCCACGCCAGGTACCTCCAGGGCGGAGGCTCCGGCGCCTTTGCCGGATCCCGATCTAGCAGCAGAGGGATCGGTCCCTGGATCCACCACTGTCGCATCTGGAAACCCGCAATATATTTCGGAATCGCCCCTTTCTTTCTGAATTCCTGCTGCTTCAGGGTGAACCAGGCCCTCCAGATCCTTTCATCCAGCACCGGCCACCCGAAGGCGCGAAAGATCCAGGCCATGTTCTGAAGGTCGCCGGCGGCAAACGAGTACTGCGCGGCGATCCTCTCGATGACGGAGAGGCCCGCCTGCTTCAGGACCGGCTCCGCCCCCACTCTTACATCAAACATCTTCTTGTGGACGTCGGGTCCGTAGAGAAGACCGATCGCGGCAAAGACGTTCCGGGACGGCTTCCACGGGGTCGCCGGGTCAGGCAGTGGCCGGTTCAGGTAGTCGAAGACGCGCCGCATGGTCCCGCCGTTCACCATCCGGTAGCCGGTCTCGCCAAAGAGCTCGTCATCGATCCCGCACGGGGCCATGAACATGTATGGATCGTGACCGAAGCCGAGGTTGTGACCGAACTCGTGGCGATAGGCTCCCGGGAGGGAGTCGGTGCGCGCGGCGAATCGGATCAGTTCGCTCAGATCGAGCTGGATCGTCCCCCCTCCCCCCAACCCACCAACCTCAGGAGGGAGGAACACGACGAATCGGTTCGACATCCGCCGGATGCCCGTCGGCAATCCCATCACCCGGCGGGAGCCGGTCAGGCTCCTCCGGCTGATCTCCAGGTAGGGTTCCGCATGACCTTCCAGAGCCGCCGGGGCCACGACCTCGGCGCTCTGAGCCTGGAACTTTTGGAACGGCATGGCCTTCGCGACCCACTTCATCTCCTTTTCGCCTAATCGGAGCGTGGCCGCCACGGTCACCTGACCGATGTCCACGTCGTCCATCCCCGCGGGGTACTGGTATTTGAGGCGAGAGATCGGCTCCTCGAAGAGGAGCTGTCCCCTGTGGGCCGCCTTGACCATTCCCTCACCCCTCAGCGACTGCACGACACGGCCTACCGGATCTCGAAGGGCGAGCCAGACCTGCAGGCCGTCCGAGTGGATAAGGTAAGGCTCCAGGGTCAGGGGGAGGCGCGGCGTGAGATCCAGTTCGTCCCCTGCGACGATGTCGACACGGTGGGGGGCAAAGCGAATCTCTTCCCCCGACTCCATCGAAAACGATGCCTCGGTCCGCACCGAGCCTGCCGGCACTCGCAGAAGCGTCTCTCCAGCGACATCGATCGAAATCTCGACACGGATGGCGTCTGGGAGACTGATCGATGCACGTATCTCGGCTGTCCCCGGGGGGGCCTTCTTCCGATCCCACCGGATCATGCCGCTCGATTTCGGATCCTCCACGATCCGGATCACCTCCCCGGTGTTCTTGACCGTCTTGCTGTGTAGGGCGCCAGGGAGGATCCCAGGCCGCCGGAAGGCGCCTATCTCGTAGATCACCCCGGGGCTCCCCAGGATCTCCACCCCGCCTTGCTCCACACGCCGGTCGAGCTCGAGCAGGAAGGATCCCCTGCTGCGCCGCGAGACGTCCTGATAGGAGAGAGGTCCGGCGAACTCCATGGGGGTGAGCCAGACGCGGTCCACGCCGATCGGGACCCCTTCCTCATTCTCGAAGATGAGGCGGGTCGTCCCCTCCGGCGCCAGCGCGGCCTCCGTCCCCTTCTGGATCGTCTCGGTCGCCAGAAGGCAGAGGACGCGGCTGGGAGGGATGGTCGTCGATTCGGGATCGATGCGTGGAGGTGGGAAGACTTTTCGGGCCAGGATCGTCCAGTCACCCGCCAGCAAGCGACCCTCCCATCGACCTTTCGCTCCCGTTTCCACCCTCTCCATCCAGCCAGTCTTCTTGTGGATCAGCGTGAGCTGGGCGTCCTCCACCGGATTGCCCTTCTCGTCTCGAACGGCAATCGCGACGTCGTGCATCCGGAACCGACGACGAACCTTCTCCTCCTGGTTCAGCTCGAGGGCTATCAGCCTCGCCTCCATACGACTGCCCATCCGCCCCTTCTGGGGATAGGGAGCCGTGACCGTCGCCAGGGTGGTACGGCGGGATGCGATCAGATCGAACTGGATCTCCTTCTTCCCGGGGCGGTCCTTGATCACGAAGAACCGCCGCGCCTTCGTTCCCGGAGCGACCTCGATCCTGTGCTTCTTGGTCTTGCCGGTCTCCGGAGAGACGAGGCTCGCATCGATCTCGCTTTCCCCAGGATTCGACACCTCGACGCCGACTACTCGGTACCTCGACTTGCTCGGCGAGAGTAGCTCCAAGCGCGGCTCCCCGGTTCCCTCCGTGGAGATGTCGCTGTGGTCCTTCATGTGGAATTCGTAACCGATGAGGCGGGGGTGTCGAGGCCATGCATCCGGGATGATCCGGAGGGACGGGGCCTCACCTCCGGCGGGGGAGACGAGCATCGCCGCCAGGACCATGCTCCCGGGGATCAGCCATCGAATCGTGAAGCCCATAGGACCCTCCTGTGTCCAGAGGAAGGGATCCTAGGGGAGGCCAGGGTGAGTGTCAACGTTGGAGGGACTGTCACCTTCTCTCTAGTAGCGAGGAGGGACCGCCGATCCGCATCGATAGATCTCGTCGAATTCGATGACGAGCTTCCGGTCCCAGTACCGACCGGTCTCCTCCAGGGTGGCGGAGTCCGTCATCCGGTAGTCGTAGAGCCGAACGCGAACGCGATCCGGTGGGCCTTCCGGGAACGGATCCTCCTCGAAGAGGGCCAGTACCGGACTGTCCCTCTCGCACAGTCGCATCACGAGGTTGTTGAAGTACTCCCGCCTCCCCGGATCACCTGGAAAGGCGAAGAACCACAGCTGGAAATCGACCCGGGGCTGGTGGGGGGCCACGAACCCAGGGACTCGCTCCGGATCGCCCGGCTTGTACCGGAACCGATAGGGCCGCCACTCGATCCCATCCCGGGAACCGGCGATCTCCACCTCGAGCCTTCGATGAGTGATGTCGGCGAAGAGGTGGTAGGCGTTGGCGACCCGGTAAGGTTGAAGGACCCACCCCACCCTCATCATCCATTCCGGCAGAGGCTTGCGCGCCAGGGCGATCCAGCCGGTGGAGAAGGACTGGATGAGGATGAGACTGGCGAGGCCCCATCGAACTGCCCAGACGATCCAGCCCCTCACGGCTGGCCTCGAGAGTCTTCGCTCCACCGACGTTCGACTCGGCAGCCAGCTGCGCAACCTGGCGATGTGGCCGTCGTCCAGCAGACACAGGCCCAGGATCGCGGAAAGCGGGTTGAAAAACCCGTACCCCGCCGTGAGGAATATCGACATCTGAAAACCCATCAAGACGACAAAGACGTACGACCGGATCCACCGGGGAGCGAACAGGGCGAAGGGAAGGATCAGCTCGACCGCGATCGACAGGGCAGTCGAGAGATGTTGGATCCACGTCGGCAGCTGGTGGGCGTACCATCCCAGGATCGTCGGAAGCGGGGCCGTTTCATGGTAGATCCCCATCGCCTCGAGAGAGACCCAGCTCGAATCCCTGGCGAGCAGCTTGCTCAGCCCCGATTCGAAGTAGAGTCGAAAGAAGAGCCATCCCAGGAGAAAGATCGACAGGGCGGAGGGCGGCTTGCGCGCCTCGCCTCGCCTCCACCAGGGGCCCCAGTAATTGGGGAGAAACCAGGCGACGACCGACGCCTCCAGGATCAGGTTGTCCCACTGAAAGGAAAAGAAGTCCCTGCCGGCGGTGACGTAGGAGAGGTAGAGCGCCCAGAGAAGGATCAGGACCGGCCGCGTCCCGATGCCGAGGATGAGCAGGAAGGAAAGGACCACCCCGACCCACGCCCATGCGATCAGCGCCGTATCACCGGCTCCGGCCCAGAAGATCGTGGGGAACATCAAGTACGACCCGCTCCCCATGAAGTCGTGGACTCTCGGGAGAACGGCGCGGACCGGAAGCAGTCCGCCCTCTCCGATGAGCAGGCGCACCTGAACGGCGAGAGACAGGAAGGCTATCAGGTAGATGGAGCCGAGGAGGGAGATAAAGAGCCGAGCAACGTCCGCCTTGCCGTCGGGGCGGAAACGGATCAGCGACAGATCGATCTTTGGAGGCGCCGGCTTCTCCGCGTGACGCTCATCGGCATCCGGATTGGGGGCTTGATTCTCGATCGAATCCGTCTCCCCGGTGAAGGTCGGGATCTCGCACGCTCGTGGATCGGACGTGATCGTACCAGCTGCGAGAGGTATCGACCACCCACGCCTCGCGGAAGCCCGTATCCGCTTGTGATTCGCTTCCCATCCACTTATAGTCGCAGCAGATCCGCTACGCATCCTCAGGGTTGTCCCCGGACCCGGACCGGGTAGGGACACAAAGAGTCACAGCGAGGAGGGAAGGCCCGTATGGAGTGTGCCAAGTCCGGCGACACGGTGAAGGTCCACTTCAAGGGCAAGCTCGACGACGGGACCGTCTTCGATTCATCCGTCGACCGGGATCCCCTCCAGTTCACGATCGGAAGGGGAGAGGTGATTCCTGGATTCGATGAGGCCGTCGATGGAATGTCGGCAGGGGCCTCCAAGACGATAGAGATTCCGGCCGAGAGGGCCTATGGTCCCTGGCGGAAAGAGATGGTGATGGCCGTAGATCGAAGCAAGTTTCCGGACGACTTCGCTCCGGAGGTAGGAGTCCAGCTCCAGATCCCCCAGCCCGACGCGGAACCGATCTCTGTGACGGTCTCCGAGATCTCCAAGTCGTCCGTGACCCTGGACGCGAATCACCCCCTCGCCGGGAAGGACCTTACCTTCGAGATCGACCTCATCGAGATTCTCTGAGAGTCGCAGGGCCTCCCCGGTCACTTTCCCGCGGGCTTCGGTACGGGGCGCGGGTAGACTCTTCGGCGGAACCAGCCGAGGCTTCCCGCTGGCTCGGCCAGGTCACGGAAGATCCCGGCGTGGCGGCCCTCCGAGTCGGTCGGCGGGTGCTCGGGTCTTCGCTGTGAGGCGCCATCCTTGCGCGTAGGCGATGGGCCTTCTTCGCCCGACTTCGGATCTCTCTCCAGGTAGGTGTCCTTCCCCCCCGTGTCGAGAAACAGCCCCACCTGCACAGAATCACCCGTGTAGGCGCGGTCCACGGTAAGACGGAGATCCCTCTCCTTACGGAAGTCGGTCACGCCGAAACCCGTGCCTCCGGAATCGATCGTGTATCGGTCGTCTCCTCCCACATCGATGAAGAAGGCCTGGGACATGTTGATCGCGTATCCGAACCCGTCTCGGCCGTATCGGTAAGTGTCATCCCCTCCGCCGTCGAAGAGTAGGGCCACCGTGTAATCGTGGCCGAACGCCATGCCGGTGTGGGAATCTCCCAGTCCCTCGTATTTATCATCACCCTCCTCATCGATGAGAGCCCCGATGCAGAAGTGGGCCCCGGCGGCGAGCGAGAAGACGGAAGCGGTGTACCGGTCGTTCCCCGAGCCATCGTAGAGAAAGCCCATCCCGTACCAGTACCCGGATCCTGCAGACCAGTTCCCGGAGCGGTACGAATCGTCCCCATCGAGGTCGAGCAGCGTTCCGACGCCCCCGGCCCAGGAGTGCCCGTCGTTGAGGTCGCCGCGACGGCCCGCCCCCGCGCCCTGGGCATACGAGTAGTTCACCTTACCGCCGGAGTGGTAGTCCGGGCGATGACCCTTTGACGAATCCGGCTCGGCGACATAGGTGTCGTCTCCGGCGAGGTCGACGAGAGTCCCCACGCCGCCACCCACGCCCCCGAACCCCTGCCCGCAGCTCAGGATCTGGTACCGATCGTCGCCGTCGACGTCGATCAGCACGCCGACTCCGAACTCCGACGCCCCCTGCCCCTCCACCTCGAGGACGTATTGATCGTCTCCCGACAGATCGGCGAGCAGGCCTGTCCCGAAGAAGCCGTACCCCTGAGAGGATCCTCTTGCCTCGTATCTGTCATCGCCGGACACATCGATCAGGACCCCCGTCCCGAACAGACCGCTGCCCTGAGAGGGAGTTCGCTCGTCGGAAGCGAGATACTTGTCGTTCCCTGAGAGATCCAGCGCCAACGAGACGCCGCGAAGCGGCGAATCGGTTGCGCCGGTGGAGCCGACGTACGTGTCGTTCCCGCCCAGATCGATCGCGAGGAGGACGCCCTTTTCTTCGTGTCGGTCATCCCCCGACCCCGTGAGGACGATCCGGCCCGCCGGTGTCAGGATATCGAGGCGCGGGCCACTCATGTCTGTCCCGGGCCTTAGAGACCAGAGCCTGAGGGAACGCTCCAGACGGCCGCCGGCCCAGACGACCTTGCGCGCCGATGTGATCAGGGAGGCCTCGTCGAGGTCTTTCGCCACGTCGTCGATGGAAGGGTGATACTCCATCGCGTCGAACTGAGTCGCCCCCAGGTCTCGCAGCTCCCACGCAGCGAGAATGTCCTTGCCATTCACACGCCGAAAGGCGAGCCGGTGCCAGCGGAGGGCGTCGGCCAGGTCGAGGATCGCCTGTCCCACTATCCTCCTCAGCTCCGGATCGAGCGCCGAGGAGGCATCCTCGACCTGCTTGCGGAGGAGTGGCCAGTCGGCCGGCTTGCTCAAGACGTGAATGTCGAAGGTCCGCCCCAGATCACGGTAGATCCTTTCCACGGCGAATGAGATCGGGTCCCCCTCGGCCGGGACCTTCTCGTACAGATCCGCCTCGTAATCCCGGAAGCCAGACCGCCGCAGATCCCACCCCACGTAGAAGCAGGTGCGGAAGAGGCCATCGGGATTCTGCTCCGCGTACTCCGGCCGCAGGAAGTCTCGCGCCGCCTGACCCATCGTCCGCAGGAGATCGTCGATCCGGTCGGGGTGGGCGAACAGATCCGGGAACAGCCGGTTCAGGTAGGGGATGTGCTTCGGGTCGGGATAACGAAGCCACGAGCCTCTCGGTGCGTAGCCGATAGCCTTCGCACCGATCCCGGCATCCGCCAGGGCGGCCTCCAGCGGATCCGGCCGGCTCTCTCCCTCCTGGGCCAGCGCAGAAACGAACAGGAAGCAATAGCAGAGGCCAAGAAGGAGGCAGCCCAGCAGGAGCCATGGCGGGTGACGAAGGAATGAACGTGCGCTCGCTTGCATCACGATGGTCCGTTCCGCTCTGCTACGGTGTGTCTTCTCCCGGATATCCGAATTCCCAGGCCCGGGAGTCTAGCAGCCACTCCGCTTCCGATCCAGAAGGGGTTTGACGGCCGCGCGTCCGACCGGGATAATGCTCTGCCATCGAAGGCTGATCTGTCCATCCGTCCAAACGAGCGAGGACCCGTTCCATGAGCTACGGCTACGACAATAGAGTCTTCCCGCCGCCCTCTACGTTCCAGAGAGGCTCTCGCGTGTCATCGATGGATGCCTACAGAGAGATCTACGACCGATCGGTGGCGGAGCCGGAGGCCTTCTGGGCGGAGGTGGCGGATCGGGTCCACTGGAGACGGCGATTCACCAAGGTACTCGACTGGGACTTTCGCCAGGCCAGGATCCGGTGGTTCGAAGACGGGACTCTCAACGTGACCGAGTCCTGCCTGGACAGGCACGTCGAGGCCGGACGAGGCGACAAGACGGCGATCATCTGGGAGGGAAATGATCCGGCGAAGGACGATCGGATTTCCTACCGGGAGCTCCTCCGGCAAGTGTGCCGATTCGCCAATGTCCTGAAGGACCGAGGGGTCGGACGTGGGGACCGGGTCTGCATCTACATGCCAATGATCCCGGGTCTGGCTGTTGCCATGCTGGCTTGCGCCCGGATCGGGGCGGTCCATTCCATCGTCTTCGGCGGATTCTCCTCCGATTCACTCCGGGAGCGAATCCTCGATTCGACCTGCAAGGCGCTGATCACTGCCGACAGCACCTTCCGTGGGGCCAAGGAGATCCCTCTCAAGGCGATCTCGGATGAAGCCCTCGAGTCGGTCGACTGCATCGAGTCTTGCATCGTATTCCGAAATACAGGCACCGATGTGCCGATGCAAGCAGGCCGAGATCACTGGGCCGCCGACCTGCTCTCCGAGACCTCGATCAAGGATACGTGCGCGCCGGAGGAGATGGGGGCAGAGGACCCCCTCTTCATCCTCTATACATCAGGCTCTACGGGGAAGCCCAAAGGCGTCCTGCATACCTGTGGCGGATACCTGGTGTACGCTGCGTACACTCACGAAATGGTCTTCGACGTCCGCGATGACGACATCTACTGGTGCACCGCCGACATCGGCTGGATCACCGGCCACTCTTACATCGTCTACGGCCCCCTCGCGAACGGGGCCACTACCCTCCTCTTCGAAGGCATCCCCACGTGGCCGGACGGCGGTCGGTTCTGGGACGTGGTCGACAAGCATAGCGTGACGCTTTTTTACACGGCCCCGACCGCGATCCGCGCCATTGCACAGTGCGGCGAGGAGATGGTCGCGAGCCGGAGCCGCAAGACCCTCCGCCTTCTCGGGACGGTCGGCGAGCCGATCAATCCGGAAGCCTGGCTCTGGTACCACCGAAGCGTCGGAGGGGAGCGGTGTCCGATCGTCGATACGTGGTGGCAGACGGAGACGGGAGGAATCATGATCTCTCCCTTGCCAGGGGCGACTCCGCTCAAGGCGGGGTCCGCGACCTTCCCCCTCCCCGGGATCCAACCCTGTCTGGTCGACGAGCAGGGGAAGGAGCTGACCGGCAACGGTGTGAGCGGCCTCCTCTGCATCAAGTTCCCCTGGCCAGGGTTGATGCGAACCGTCTACGGGGATCACGATCGGTTCGTTGAGACTTACTTCGCCCGATTCGAGGGGAAGTACTTCACCGGAGATGGCGCTCGCCGCGACGAGGATGGGTATTACTGGATCACGGGCCGTGTCGACGACGTCCTGAACACGTCGGGCCATCGGATCGGCAGCGCTGAAGTGGAGAGCGCCCTCGTCGCCCACCCGGCAGTCGCCGAGGCGGCGGTCGTAGGCCGACCGCATGAGGTCAAGGGAGAGGGGATTTACGCCTTCGTGATCCTGAATCAGGGGTTCGAGGCCGGCCCCGACCTCAAGAAAGACCTCGTCCAGCAGGTCCGGAAGGGGATCGGGCCCTTCGCGGCGCCCGATCAGATCCACTTCGCGCCCGGCCTGCCCAAGACCCGGTCGGGGAAGATCATGAGACGGATCCTGCGCTGTCTCGCGCGCGGACAGACCGAAGACCTGGGAGATACCTCCACCCTGGCCGCCCCGGAGATCGTTGCCGCCCTGATCGAGACGGCTCCTGACCAGAGCTAGATGACCGGGACGGTCCTGAGCGTGCCGGATGAGATGCGCTCATCCGGGGTGAGGATTCCCTGGAGGTTCAGCGGATCGGCGGAGGAGACCACCACGACGGGCCTCTCCCCGCCCCGGCGGATCGATCGGAGTCGCTCCACGGCCTCGGGAAGCGCGAACTGCTCCCCCGAGAAGCTCGCGACGAATCTCCCGCCCCGGACGTCGCCCCTTAGCTCCATCACCCGTAGGGATCGGACGATCTCCCTCCAGGGGATCGGCTGCCGCTCACGGGTCAGGATCCGCCGGAAGATCACGCCGTATCTCCGCAGCAGCACACCGGCCACGAACTCCGCCTCGGGCGCCGAAGCCGCAGCCGAAGGCTGGGGCGAAGGCGGCTCGGATCGGAACAGGCTCCACCGTCCCGCCGCCGTGACCGGCTTGCGAAGTCGTTTTCGCCTCGAGGATGGAAGGAGCAGCTTGCGGAGCGATCCGAAGGAATCGCTCGTCGCCAGCCCACGGGAGACCAGCTCGCCGAGTCCATCGTCGAGGTGGGAGGGCAGCATCTCCGCGGCATGCGCGAGATCCTGTGGGAACATCGCGCCGCGCGCTGCAAGAAACTCCTGCAGTGTACGGGCCGGCCATGACAGATCCTCCCGCCTGGGCGGACCCGCAAGACCCTGCCAGGATCGGGCATCTCCTCTCGGGAGGAGACAGATCGGCGTACTCCGGATCGCGGGAGATCCGCTGCCCCACAGCCTTCCCCAGACCACCTCCCCCCTCAGGCAGAGCTGGTCCAGCCAGTCCGGCCGGTAACCCTTCACCCGCTGCTTGAGGATGTGTTTCTCCCACGCCCGTGTGGGCGCCTCGAAACCCGCGAGCTGCCCCACCACATCGGCAACGCCGGCAGGTCCTTCCAGCCGGTACTCCTCATCCACTCGCTGCCAGCAGGCGAGGAAGGTGAGAAACTCGGATGGCGTGACGGGTTCGATCTCCTTGCGCAGCCTCTCGACGGTGTAACGGGTGATCCGGCCGAGCAGTCGCCGCTCGCACCATCCCGACCGACCGTCAAGTCGCACCCGGAGGATCGCTCCATCCGATTCGAGCACTCGATAGAGAGGATCGTCCCCGAAGACTGGCCCCAGGGCCTCGAGCCGGCCACGAAGCACCTCCTTGGGATCGCGTGTGGCCTCGGCGGCGAACCATCGATCCCCTTCCTTGACCACCCTCCCGCCACGAGCGAGCTCGTCCAGCCACGTCCTCCAGGGCGCGGCCTCCTCCTCCGTGACATACCCCATCCAGAGGAGCGCCTCGTGGACCTCCTCCTCATCCGTCGGATCCGGCCAGGCCTCCTCGCGAACCCGGTGAACCGCCTTCGGGTCGAGGGCACCCAGTCCATCGGCCGATCTCGGGTCCAGGGCGCGGCGCGTGATCACGGCCTGGGTGCGGCGCTCCTCGAGGGGCGCATCGTCGAGGAAGGCGTACGGCTTGGCGGACAGGATGCCGAGGGAATAGGGCGATGGCTCAGGCGTGTCGACCGCTACCTTGCGGATCCGGCCATCCTTCAAGCGTCGGAGGACCTCCACGAGGCCGTCGATGTCCATCGCATCGGTCAGGCAGTCCACGACTGTCTGTCCGACGATCGGGTGATCCTCCGGGACGGAAATGTTCCCGGGATCCAGCGTCTCCCCGCAAGCGATCACATCGGGGAACGCCTCGGCGAGGCGATCCTCCGCCCGCATCCTCAGAAGCGGGGCGGGCACTCTCTTGCCTCCCTGCATCCGCTCGACCAGGAGGGCTCGAGAGACATTCCACCTCCACCGCGTGATGAACATCGGCGTGGGGAGCATCGCCTGCACGAGGAGATCCCTCGCCACGTCGGGATGCACGTAGTCGAAGACTTCCTCGAGAGGGAAGCTGTGCTGTTCGGAGAGGGAGATGACGATCGCCTCCTCGTTGGCGGCGGCCTGCAGCTCGAACCCGAAACGGCGGCAGAATCTTTTCCGAAGGGCCAGACCCCAGGCACGATTGATCCGACCCCCGAAGGGGGAATGTACGACGAGCTGCTGTCCCCCGCTCTCATCGAAGAAGCGCTCGATCACGACGCATCGCTGGGTCGGCACGGCTCCAAGCGCCTTCGCCCCCGCCTTGACATATTCGGCCACCGATCGGGCCACCTCGTCCGAAATCCCCGCCTCTCTCACGAGCCAGGAGACGTCGGCTCCCTTCTCCCTCACCTCCCCGACTCCATCGGAGAGCTCCTCGGTCCGGGCGCGAGCTTCTCCCAACCAGAACGGGAGAGTGGGAGGTTGACCCTTGGCGTCCGCGACCCGGACTGTGCCCCGCTCGACCCGCAGGATACGCCAGGAAGTGTTGCCGAGCTGGAAGATGTCGCCCACGTTCGACTCGATCGCGAAATCCTCGTTGAGCGTACCCACCAGGATCCCTTCCGGATCCAGGATGACCTTGTAATCCGCCGTGTCCGGGATGGCCCCCCCGGAGGTGATAGCCGCCATTCGTGCGCGGCGCGTCGCACGGAGCCGAGAGTTCACGCCGTCACGGTGCAGCAAGGCGTGCCGGCCTCGCGTGTGGAGGGAGACGACACGATCGAACTCATCGCGCTCGAGATCTCGGTAGGGCCAGGCCCGTCGGAACCGATCCAGGAGGACGGCTTCGTCCCATGTCTCTGGCACACAGGCGGCCACGATCTGCTGGGCGAGGATGTCCCGGGGCGCTTTCGGCTGATAGGTGCGGTCGAGCCGGCCGGCCCGCGTGGCGGCCATCAGGGCCGCCGATTCCACCAGCTCATCCTGAGTGAGCGGGAAGATGCGTCCTTTCGGGACGCGACCGGGCGTATGCCCCGCGCGTCCGACCCGCTGCAGGAAGGTGGCGATCGAGGAGGTAGATCCGACCTGCACGACAAGATCCACCTCGCCGATGTCGATCCCCAGTTCGAGGGAAGCCGTGGCCACGAGGGCCTTCAGGCGTCCCTCCTTGAGTCGACTCTCCGCCTCGAGACGGCGATCCCGCGCCATGCTCCCATGGTGACAGGCGACCCGATCCTCCCCGAGCTTCGCGGCGAGCTTCGCCCCCACCCTCTCGGCGAGCTTGCGCGTGTTGACGAACACGAGCGTCGTCCGGTGCTCCTCGATCAGCTGGCCGATCCTCTCGTAGATCTCATCCCAGGTCTCGTGGGAGCAAACGGCAGAGAGGGGTGATGACGGAATCTCGACGCCGACATCGATCTCGCGCCTGTGCCCCTCATCGATGATCTCGCACTCCCGATCCGTTCCCACGAGAAATTTCGCCACCTCCTCGATGGGCTTCTGGGTGGCCGACAGCCCGATCCGCTGTACGGATCCGGCGAGGGCCTCGAGACGCTCGAGGGACAGGGCCAGATGGGAGCCTCGTTTGTTTCCGACGAGGGCGTGGATCTCATCCACGATCACGCTTCGGACGGTCCGCAGGAGCCCGCGGCCGCCCTCCGAGGTCAGAAGGATGTAGAAGGTCTCCGGCGTCGTGACGAGAATGTGTGGCGGACGTTTCGTCATCGCCGTCCGGCGGTGGGACGGCGTGTCGCCCGTCCTCACGGCGACACGTACGTCGGGAAGGGAGGGATCGCGCTCCCGCATCTCCCCGAGAGGTCCCTGCAGGTTCTTCTGGATGTCGTTGCTCAGCGCCTTGAGCGGCGAGATGTAGAGAACTTCCGTCTCATCCGGTATCGCCTCACCCCTCCGCAGAAGAGAATCCAGCGCGGAGAGAAACGCCGCCAGGGTCTTTCCCGAGCCCGTTGGCGCGGCGATCAGCGTATGCCCTCCCCGGCGAATCGCCGGCCAGCCCTTTCGCTGGGGCGGAGTCGGCTCCCCCAGTCGATCCTCGAACCAGGACCGGACGACAGGATGGAATTCCGAGAGCGACAAGGGACACACTCACGAGCGAAGGACCGGAAGGAGTTCGAGAAACTGGCCTCATCCTATGCGATGTGCCACCAGCATCAACTGCCGTTTTCGGTCGGCGCCGGTACGTCCGGGAGCGGATCACGCGCCTTGCGATTCTCGGCGTAGGGACGAGAGTCGAGCAAAGTCCCGGGGCGAGATGATGAGGTCGCACACGATCAGGTCTCCCACTCCGTACGGCTGTTCTCCCTCATCACTCTCGTCTAGCTCGGCTGTTCTCAGACTTGCCACGATCGTGTTTTCACAAACGGCGCACTTCCAGATGTCCAGCCTCAAGATCTCCCGCTCACCCTCGTTCGCCCTCTCGAAGCCGCGAAACTCTCCGCGCTTGAAGGCACTCGCTGCCTCATCCGGATCGATGGCCGTCAGTTTGAGGAAATCCTCGGTCTTCTCCGCCCACCGGTCGCAATCTTCGCAGTAGACGTGCCCGTCGAGAGCGAACCATCCGCCACCCGTGCACACTCCCACGAAGGTCAGCGCTTCCAACGTCCAGATTCCCCATCGCAGCCAGGCCGGCAGGGAGAGGCCGATGATCTCGAACCGAGTTTCCTCGCTGACGGAAACCACACCTTCCCAGACGAGCCCGGGATCCGTGAGAAGATCCAGATACCGCGGGAGTCCATGCTCCAAGGCAAGGAACGTGACCCAGGAGATGTACAGAAGACAGATTCCTGCGTAGATTCCCGCCACGAAGCAGAAGGTGGCGTTCCTCACGTTGAAGGACCTGAGCAGCCCCATCGTGAAGGAGGCTGCGAAGGACGCAACGGTTACCGTGACGAAGGGTAAGAACGTGGCAACGGACCTGGGGACGATGAAGGTGATTCCTGAGTAGATCGAACCGAGGAGCAAAGCCACCCCGAACATCGAGGGCGGAAAGAGGACGGCCTGAAAACCGACTCGCCCGGACGGCCAATAGGTGTCGCCGGCATCCAAGGGCCTACCTCTTGAAGATTCCCTTCAGGTTGAGCGCTGTGAAGGCCCCGAGCAGGACGAGGAATAGCCCGACACCCGCCCAGGACACCGGCCCTCCATCTCCGAAGTACATCATGACGCCGGTCACCGGAAACAGCGCGCCCACGATGGCGAGTGGGACGCGCGGCACGCGGCTCTTGATCTTGCGCTTGCGCCACTTGTCCTTCGGCAGGAGGATTCCCATCTGCTGGAGTTCTTCGAGCGACATTTCAACTCTTCCCTTTCTTCTTGTCGGACTTCTTCTTGTTTCCGGCCGGCTCTTGCATCTCCGTGGGCTCTTCCACCTCACGGAAGAACTCGAAGAAGTTCTGGATTCCGAACTTCAGGGCCCCCGTCCTGCGGCTCACGAGCACGACCGGGCACTCCACCTTCGCGGCGATCCTCTGTGGCCGCGTCCCGAATATCTTCCGACGGATCCAGGTCTCCTGAGGCGATCCGAGGACCACCACCCCGTATCCCTCTGCGCGCCTGCTGATCTCGAGGACCGGGTTTCGGGCCTCGACGCACTCGAGAGAGATCTTGGGCCCCCCCGATTCCCCCGCCGTTGCCTCCTCGACGAGCTTCTCCAGCGCCTTCATCACCTGCTCCGTCCCGGGCTCCTCCCGCCGGCCAGGCCTGCAGATGTGCAGTAGATCGATCTTCCCGCCCCTCCGCGTCGTGAGCATGCGAGCCACCTGGATCATTCGCTCCCCCTGGCGAGGGAGGGCGATGGGAACAAGCACGGTCTTGACGAATTCCTGGAAGGGGTTCTGGATCACCGCCACGTCGCAGTTGGCTCGCCGGATCACCTCATCCAGGTTCCGGCCCACGATCGTCCTGGGATTTCTCGACTGGCCCCGCCAGCCCATCACGAGGAAGTCGATTTCATACTCCTCGACGGTGTCAACGATCGGCCGCCATGCGCGGGCGTGAGTCATCCGGACGAGGGCGGAAGCGGGAATCCCCCTCCTCCGGAGGTACGATGTGGCGAGATCGATGACGGGTCGCCCCTTCTCGATCAGGTGGCGTCCATTCTTCAGCGGGGTCTGGAAGGGAACGTACACGGTATGGAGGACGATCACCTCCCCCTCCTCCACCCGGGCGAGTCGAGCCGCCACCGACAACAGCCCTTCCGCCGTGGCCGGATTGGCGACGGGGACGAGGATGCGGAACCGCTTCTTCTCGCGGGGGAGAAGCTCGCCCAGAACCACAGGGGTGACGACCTTCTCCCGCTCCCGTCCCTTCGCGTACAGGTGGTAGATCGCCATGCCGCAGGCGAGCCACCCGAGGACGATGCCCCAGGCCAGCGGGGAGTAGAAGAACATGAAGACCGCGAGCCCGAGATTGCTCACGATGCCCAGAATCGGCACGAGAGGGAAGAAGGGGATGACGTATCCGTAGTCGAGCTTGTCCCCGTACTTCTTCCGGATCGTCATGATCGCCACGTTCACCTGGAGGAAGAGGAGCAAGAACATGATGTCGGCAGCCGCCGCCACGTGATGGATCGGCACGGCGACAGCCATCACGATGATGATCGCCCCACTGCCGAGGAGGGCGACGACCGGGGTGTGGGTCTTCGAGTCGATCTTCCCGAACGCATCGGGGAGGTTCCGATCCCGGCCAAGGGCAAACGAGACCCGGGTGGACGAAAAGGTAGTGGCGTTCAGGGCGCTCATCGTGGAGAGGAGTCCGCCGATCAGCAGGAGGAGCGTCCCGAACGGCATGAACTGGCGCGCCGCCTCCGCGAGGCCAAGCTCTTCCATCTCCCCGAGCCATTGCCAGGTGGGCTGTCCTCCCTCCGGGTTGACCGCCCCCAGGGCCACGACGGCGACCAGGATGTAGATCGGGAGGACGATCGCCAACGACCAGAAGATCGCCCGCGGGACGTTTCGTTTGGGGTCCTTCACCTCCTCCCCGGCCTGGGCGATGATCTCGTAGCCCTCGAAGGCGATGAAGGTGAGCCCCATCGCCATGAATACGCCTTTGAGACCCTCAGGGGCGTACGGCGTGAACTTGGTGAGATAGTCCGGGTTCTTCGCAATCGCGATGAGCCCGCTCCCGATGAAGATCCCGATCACGATCACCTTGGCGACGGTGGCGATGTTGCCGATCAGTCCCGCCTCCGATGCGCCCCGATAGTTGATGTAGATGAAGAGGAGCGCCACGGCGACGCCGAGGAGCTTGTGTGTCACCACCTCACTCAGGCCGAAGAAGGAGACGTCGAATCCATGCAAGACGAGGTTGAAGTATGCCCCGAACCCCAGGGCGTAGAGGCTCCCGGCCACCGAGTGGGCAAACCAGCTCATCCACCCGGAGATGAAGGCGTTGGCCCCCGGCAGACCCTGCTTCACCCAGAGGTAGCCACCCCCCGCCTCGGGGATCGCGGAGCCCAGCTCCGCATACACCATGGCGGTGAAGATGGTGACGATCCCGTTGAGGCAGAACGCGAGGATCAGGGCAGGGCCGGCCGTCCCCGCCGCGATTCCGGTGAGGACGAAGATCCCGGCGCCGATCATGGCGCCGACTCCGATCATCGTCACGTCGAAGCAGCGGAGGTCGCGGCTGAGCTGGGTCGTCGGCGCCGCACCGCTCTCTGTCTTGGAGCTTTCCTGGGCCATGACCCCGGCAATCTATAACCCGGGAGCGGGAAGTCAATAATTAAAGGGACACACACTCAATTGGTCCGGAATTAAGTGAGTGTCCCCTTATCTTAGCCGGCAAGATCCTGTCCCACTCGAGCCGATCAATAATTAAAGGGACACACACTTAATTGATCCGGAATTAAGTGAGTGTCCCCTTATCTATTTTGAGTGTCCCCTTATCTATTTCTTCTTCTTTTTTCCGCCGAGCCAGTCGAAGACCCCCTCGGTAGCTTTCTTCACGTCCTCTCCCGCCTGCTCCCCGATCTTCTTCTTCAGGTCCTCTCCGATCTTCTCGTCCGCGCCTTTTAGGACCTCGTCACCCAGCTTCTTCTTGGCGTCCTCGAGGGCCTTGTCGACGAGCTTCCCCGCCTCCTCCTTCCCCTGGTCGACGAGCTTGTCCGTCTCAGCCCGCACCCGCCTGGCCAGCTCGTCCGCTCCGGCCTTCAGGAGGGCGTCGGAGAGCGCCCCGGCATCCACGCTTACCCGCGGATTCGTCAGGGGGCCTATGATCTCGATCGGGATCTCGAGCTTCTTCACCTGAGCGGATTGCCCCTGCAGAGTGATCGTCGTGTCGTGCAGGGTCGCGATGAGCCGGATCCGGATCTTGTCCGTCGAGGAGCCCGGCCAACTTCCATCGAAGGCGAGGTCCATCGTGCCACCCTGGATCGGCTTGGTCCCCTGGACCGAGAGTTCGTCCGCAATCGAGTCGACCGGAAGGCCTCCGAAGGTGGCACGGAGGACGCTCTCCCCCGCCGACGCCGATAACCCGGCAAGGATCAGCTCGGCGGTGAAGGTCTTCTTCTCCGACTCCGTGGCCAGCTGGGGTGCGCCATCGAGGAGACTCGGATGGCTGGAGAGGTTCATTGCACTGAGCGACAGTGCCTCTTCCTTCCAGAAGGACATGCGCAGCTTTTCGAGGTTCAGCTCGGCGATCACCACCGTCGGGGCATCCTCCACGAGATGCCTCGCCGCCACTGCAGCGTACCCCCTCTCGGCCGCCTGGAGAGCCAGCCTCTCCCCGAGCGAAAGCTCGGCCTCGTCCGGTGCGTCGCCGTCTGCCTCCCCCTCTCCGGCCTCGGGTCCGCTCAGGCGATCGAGCCAGTGCTGGACCCTGGCCAACCTGTCTTTCCATTTCTCGGCGTTCACGAGATATTCGTCGAGCTTCTTGGCGTCAGGAACGTCCCCAGGCGGGGGGGGCGGCTCTTCCTCCTTCGGAGCCTCTTTCTCGATCCGCTTGCCGGGCGTCGAGCGCTTCTCTCCAGAAGTCGCTTCTCCTATCGTCACGCGATCGATCCGGAATCGCTTTCGCAAAAGATCTTTCGTGCCGAAGTCAATCTCGAGCTTCTCCGCCCTCAGGAAGTCCGTGTCGAGCTGGTCGGGGTCCGCCATGGCGAGACCGTGGATGACAATGCGGCCCTCGGACAGCTCCACCTCCACGCTCCTGATGTCGACGGTGGCTCCGTTCACCTTCTGCAGACCCTTCTTCAGGGCGGCGTAGACGATCTCATCGCTGAAAAACAATCCGATGACATAGGCGACGAGCACCCCTCCGATCACCGCGACGACGCCCAGGATGCGGATCGGGTTGCCGATCTTCTTCGCCAGGATCTCGTCGTACTGGCCTTTTCCCTTCCCCTTTCCGAAGAAGACCCAGGTGAGGAATCGGACGTACCACTTCGATGACCACTTCTTGTAGGCCTCGGATCCCTCCTCGAGGGCCGCCGCCCTCCTACGAAAGCCGACGATCACCTTGACGGAGAAGAGACCGAGGAGCACTCCCCACCCGAGCCCGACGACGAGGCTACCCAACGTCAAGTAGTACTCGAGGCCGAAGAAGGCGAGGATCGGGGCATTGACCATCGATCCGACGAGTCCCTCCGTCGGTCCATGAATGAGAGTCCGTCCGGCGGCGAACGAGACGGGCGTGGCCGCGAGGAAGACCAGCCGGCCGACCAGACCGGACAGAGCCGCCAAGGGGAGATTTGCGTTGAGCACCACGAGGAGCATCAACAGGCCCGCAACCAAACCGGGCGCTTGCCAGAAGCTAGGAACGAAGCTGATCATCGTCCCCAGCAGGCAGGCCATGAAAATCTGAACGGGAGTGGCCTTCCCACGGATGATCTTGCCGAACTTGCGTATCAGCAGCATCTGGACTCCTCCAACTGGTTAGACGCTGGAATTCCCCCCGGATCCTGGACGGCGCAATCATACAATTGCCTCTCCCCAGGCGCAATTCGCCGCCGCCTGGAGGACAGCCCACGATTCGAGATCCTGGATAAAGGTGACAGTCCCCTTTTCGATGCTTCTTCTAGAACATGGGGGTCGGGATGTCTCCCCAGTGTACATGAGGAGGCGGTGTCTCGACAGCGAGGACCTGTCGCGTCGAGGCGTCTACGCGAACGATGGCAATCGGGACACGCCCGTAGGCCGACTTCACGATGTCACGGCCCGTGGCATCCCTATCGTGGATACGAGCCGCCGTGACGAGCACCTTGAATCGACTCCGGTCGAAGTCGGAAGGCGTTCGATGACCGCCGGGCCGGAATTCGGCCTCCATCGGCAGGTCCGGCAGATACCACTTCGCCGGAACCACATAGAGAATCCTCTTCCTGGCGCCCGCCATGAGCATCCGCTCCTTGACCTCCGCGTCCGAGAGGGCGATCTCGTAGACGGTCTCGAGCTCCTCGTGAGCCAGCACCGCCGGGGAGATCACCACGGCGTCTTCCAGGTACAGGGCCGAAATCCGGGATAGGGAGTGGTCCCGGAGAGCGAAGCCGAGGGCGAGAGTCGACGCGATCAGCCCCACGTACATCATCATTCCGATCAGGAGGCGCGCGAGGCCGCGGGCGGGGATGAGCCTCGGGAGGCGGTCCTCTACGCGGCGCGGCAGGAACATCCCCGTGCTCTCCTGATAGGCTCTGTAGCTCTCCCCGAAACGTCGGAGGCACTGGTCCTCCTCCCACCGGGCCAGAACAAGGTAGAGGAAGACCATGGTGACGTAGCTCACCAGCACGAAGAACCGCGGCCAGAGAAGGCTTGTCCCCAGCCCGAGGATCGCCAGGGCGACGTATTGGGGATGTCGAATGTATCTGTACGGGCCGGCGATCATCGCCCCACGACGGAGTATCCTGGATTTATAGAGGGGAATGGCCGCGGCAAGAAAGAAGCCCACCCCCGCCAGGATAAGCACTCTCGAGACCATCGGAATCGAATCCAGGACGACGCCGCCTGTCCGGGAGAAATGGGGCAGGTAGAACTGCGTGAGCCATGACGTTGCAGGAGAGCGATGGAAAGAGTTCAGGACGGGCCCGTAGACGGAGTAGTAGTGCAGAGCTACGGGGCTTATCATGAAAAGGATCTCGAAGACCACGAGGAAGTAGAAGCCCCAGGCGGCGGGTTTGAGGACCCACTTCACCAACGTCCCGACCTGCCTCATGACTACGGACCCTCTCCGGAATGAAGATGGAGCGAAAAGTCAAATCTGATACACTCCCCCCGACCGCTCCCGCCGGGGGGAAAGAGAGTATCTTTTCGGAAGCCCGAGTTCGACCCTTCGCTGGGCCGTCCTCTCCGAGCGCGTGACATGGATGATCTTTCCCCGTTTCTGGGCGGCGTCCTGAGCGACGCGATCGATGGGGGCAGGAGCGGAGCGGAGATCGAGCTCCGCTCCGGCGCGATCCAGGCCCGTACACCCGAGGGGCAGACTTTCTCCATCCCCTTTCGCGCCTGCCGGCTGGAGTTGGGGGGGGCGAGCGGCCGTATGATCTTCTGCCACGACGAATCGGGCGGCCTGACCGTCTTCTGTGAGGACCGGCGCTTTCCGACGGCCCTCGAGCTCGAGTCGGGCGGCGTGCTGAGCGATCAGCTGGACCGCGTTCGGGGAAAGCGCCGCAGCGAGAGACGGCGTTCCCGCACCGTGGCGATCGCCGTCGTCGTCCTGCTCGCGGGCCTGCTGTTCGGAGGCTATCATGCGGTGGTCCTGGCCGCGCGTGCCGCGATAGCCGCCCTGCCGATCAGCGTGGATCGACAGATCGGAGATAAGGTCATGAGCACGATGGACCTGGGGGGCCCGCCGATCTCCGACGACCTCGTCGTATCGGCGATCCAGTCGATAGTCGACCGACTTAAACCGCACGCCAGTGTCGAGGGATTCGACTACCGGATACAGGTCGTCGACGCTCCGATCCTGAACGCCTTCGCCTTGCCAGGTGGATCCATCGTCGTCTACACGGGCCTGCTCGAAGCGGCAGAGGGCCCGGAGCAGGTCGCCGGCGTGCTGGCCCACGAGATCTCGCACGTGACTCTCCGGCACGGCCTCAAGGGAGTCGCCCAGTCGTTGGGAGTCGTGCTCGGGGTTCGCACACTGCTCGGGGATGTGGAAGGGCTCGTGGCCCTGGGAGCCGGACTCTTGAGCGAGGGGGTTATCAGCAGCCACAGTCGCGCCCAGGAGGCGGAGGCAGACGCCGAGGGTGTCCGTATGATGCTCGGCGCCGAAATCGACCCGAGGGCGCTCGCGGGGTTCTTCGAGCTGCTCCATGCCAAGTCCGGGGATACGCCGGGCCTCATAGCCTGGCTCAGCTCCCACCCCCAGCATGAGGATCGGATCGCCGCCATCGAGACGCAGATCGCCGACTTGGGAGCGCCAATCTCCCGGCCTCTCGATATCGATTGGGAGGAGGTCCAGCGTCGGATCGGTGGACAGGTCAAGGACCGTAATGAGTGAAGGGGACCCACAGGGGTCCGGAGCCATCGAAGGGGAACGGATATGGACGTCGAGATTCGCGACAAGCCTTCCTTCGCCCACCTCGGGGTGAGCCTGGCTCCCGGGGAGCGGATCATCGCCGAGGCGGATGCGATGGCGAGCATGAGCTCGTCCATTGACATGAAGACCCGGTGGAACGGAGGGGTCCTCTCCGCCGTCCTCCGGAGGGGCCTCGGGGGTGAGTCTCTGTTCGTGAACGAGTTTTCCACGGAGACCGGAGGAGAACTCGTCCTCACACAGGCGTTCCCGGGTGACATGGAGTGCATCGATCTGAAAGACACGACCCTGTATCTGCAGCCGGGAGCCTTCATCGCGTGCGAGCCGACGGTCTCCCTCGGGATCGGCTGGGCCGGCTTCGCCAGCTTCATCGGGCGGGAGGGCCTCTTCCGTCTGAAGGTGTCGGGCCGCGGGAGGGTCTGGTTCGGCGCATACGGAGGGATATTCTCACGAGATATCCTGACCGAGCTGATCGTGGATACGGGCCATCTCGTGGGCTATGAGCCGACGATCAGTCTGAAAGTCGGATTGGCGGGCGGCATCTTCACGAGCCTCTTCAGCGGCGAGGGTCTCGTGACGCGAGTTCGCGGACCGGGAAAGATCTACCTCCAATCCCGGTCGTTTGGCGGACTCGTCTCGTGGACAAACTCGCACCTCTGGTAGGAGAGTATCGCTCCCATGCAGATCGAGATCACGAATCGACCGGCGGCATCGGTGGCCAGGCTCGAGCTGGGCGTTCAAGAGAACGTCACGTGCGAGGTCGGCGCGATGATCGCCATGACCACCGGGATCACCGTCGAGACGACCACGCGAAACAAGGGCGGCGGCGGGGGCATCCTGAAAGGCCTGAAGCGAATGTTCGCCGGGGAGAGCTTCTTCCTCAACCAGTTCACGGCGCAGCAAGCTGGCCAGCATTTGATCATCGGTCCCAACCTTCTCGGAGACATCGTTCACCATCGCCAGAGCGGGGGGTCGATGATCGTCCAGGGCTCGAGCTGGCTCGCCAGCGGCCCCGGGATCGAGATCGACGCGACGTGGGCCGGATTCTCGCAGGCCCTCTTCGGCGGCGAAGGAATCTTCTGGGTCAAGTGCACGGGGACGGGAGATCTCCTGCTGAATAGCTTCGGCGCGATCTACGAGGTCGATGTCCAGGACCAGTACGTCGTCGATACGGGTCACATCGTCGCCTTCGAGGATACGCTCCAGTTCAAGATCGGAGCGGCCGGAAAGTCCTGGATAGGAAGTTTCCTCGGAGGGGAGGGCCTCGTCTGCAAGTTCAGCGGGAGGGGAAAGCTCTACTGTCAGAGCCATAATCCCCCCAGCCTTGGAAAGCGCCTCGGGCCGAGACTGAAACCGAAGTAGCGGAGACCGACGAACATGTTCGATACGCCAGATCAGCCAGATCAAAAGGGTGACTTCGAGTTCGAGATCACGGAACGCCCGGACTACGCGATGGTCACGGTCCAACTGCGTCGCGAGGGCCAGCAGGTCTTCGCCGAGCCGTCTGCGATGGTCACGATGTCGCCGACGATTCAGCTGAAGGCAGGCTTCAAGGGGGGATTGAGGGGGACGATCGGTCGCGCCCTCGGCGGGGAGAGCGTGATCATCAACACCTTCACGGCCAAGGACGGACCCGGAGAGGTCTCGCTGGCCCCGGGAGCGGCTGGAGATGTCGTCCACAGACATCTCGATGGCGAGACGATCTACATCCAGCGGGGCGGCTACCTGGCGCACACGGAGGGGATCGATCTGACGGGGAAATGGCAGGGCGCGAAGGGTTTCTTCAGCGGCCAGGGCCTGATCCTCCTCAAGGCCTCAGGCGTCGGCGACGTCTTCTTCAACTCGTACGGGGCGATCCTGGAGATCGACGTGTACGAGGATTACATCGTCGACACCGGGTACATCGTGGCCTTCGAGGAGACGCTGCAGTACCACGTGTCGATTTTGCGCGGCCTGCGCGGTGGCGGAACGCTGAAGAGCCTCTTCTTCGGCGGCGAGGGCCTGATCTGTCGCTTCTCGGGACACGGGAAGGTCTGGGTGCAAACCCGGTACGTCACCCCATTCCTGCGGTGGGTGCATCCCTACCGACCTACGAAGAAGAGAGATTGAGGGCCCCTACTTCGCCGACAGAGCGATGATCGAGCAGATGGCGCCCTGCGGGTCCTGGATCACCGAGAACCGCCCGACGGGCGGAATGTCGGTCGGCGGGACCTTCACCTCCGCGCCCAGCCCCTTGGCCTTCTCGGCGGAGCTATCGCAGTTGGCCACGGAGAAGTAGACCATCCAGTGGGAGGGCATCTCTCCCCATTCCTCCGACATTTGCAATATACCTGCCGCCTGCTCCTCGCCGTTCATCATCATGGTGTACTTGTGGGGGCCCATATCCTTGACCATCGGATTCCATCCGAAGAGATCGGCGTAGAACTTTCCCGCCCGATCCATGTCTCGAGTGGCCAGCTCGTTCCAGCAGACGCTCCCTGGCTTGCCGTCGGTGTGCGCCGTCCCCTGGTGCTTCTTCGGCTGCCACAGGGCCAGGGTAGCCCCCGTCGGATCTTGCAGAACGGCCATGCTGCCAATGTCGAACACATCGAAGGCGTCCTTGATGACCGTCCCGCCAAGCTCCTTCGCCTTCCCCGCGCTGGCGGAGGCGCTTTCGACGGTGACGTAGGACAGCCAGTGCGGCTTGACCCCCTGCGACTTCATCTCGGGGGTCAGCTCGTACAGGGCGCCGACGTTGCCGCCCTCCAGGATGCACATCGTGTATGTGCCGGCCCCCGGAATCGGATCGTCATGAGTCTCCCAACCCATGAGCTCGGAGTAGAAGCTCTTGGCGCCAGCCGCATCGCTCGTGGACAGCTCCGCCCAGCAAAAAGTCCCGGGTGCGTGGATTACATCGCTCATCGGATCCTCCTCGAGAATCGGGTGAATCTTCTTATTTATGAAGGAACGGACAGGGAGCCGATGATGGCAGCGACCCCCTCCGAAGTCCACCCCGGAGGCGACCCGTCTGTGCTTGCATCCTCGGGTTGTTTCCGCCATCGTACAGGACTCGCTGCAGACTCGAGGAGGCACAGGTGGCCAAGGTCGCGATCTCCGCAGAATTTCTCGTCGCATTTTCCCGCGTGCCGAAAAAGGTCCAGAAGAAGGTCCGGGAGTTCGTGGAGAAGTTCCTGCACGACCCTACGATGGCGAGCATCAACTACGAGTCGATTCACGGGATGAAGGACAAGAAGGTACGAACCGTCCGGATCGGGCTGGACTACCGGGCGATCGTCCTGCACCCGCCGAAGGGAGATGTCTACGTCTGTGTCTGGGTGGATCATCACGACGAGGCGATGGACTGGGCGAAGAACAAGAGATTCGAGGTGAACCCCACCATCGGCTCGTTCCAGATATACGAGGTCAAGGAGGTGGTGGAGGCAAGTTCCGTAGTCGAGCACACCCCCCCGGCGGACGATCTGCTCTTCTCCAAGCAATCGCCCGACGACCTGCGTCACAGCGGCGTGCCCGAGTCTTTGATCCCCTCGGTCTGCCGCCTCCGCACCGAAAGCGACCTCGAAGAGATGAAGCACTACCTCCCGGCAGGAGTCGGCGACACTCTCACGATGCTCGCCGCGGGGTACAACGTGGCCGAGGCGCTTCGCGAGGCTATCTCCGCCCACTCTGTTCTAAAGAAGGTCGACACGAACGATTTTGCGGCGGCCATGTCCCACCCGCTGACCAAGCGACGGTTCAAGGTCGTCGAGAAGCCAGAGGACCTCCACGAGATGCTCCATGTCCCCGACCAGATCACCCGGACCTTCATCCGGGGGAAGTCCGACGCGGTCTTTCATGATAAGCCCCTCGCGGACGAACGATTTCCCCTCGAGGTCGAGGTGAACGGCGCTCTCCTGGATCGCCAGATCGCTCCCGGCGAACGCTGGGTCTTCGGCAGACACGCTACCTGCGACGTCATGCTCGAAGACACCCGTATCTCACGGGAGCAGTTCGAGGTGCGGAACATCGGAAGTCAGGTCGAGATCAAACCCTTCCCATCGAAGAACGAGACCCAGGTGGTCGGCCGGCGCGCCCACGGCGAGGTCTACTACACCGTCCCGGACCTGCGAATCTTCGTGGCAGACAGCCAAGTCACGCTCCGTCCTGCGAACAGCTAGAGGCGCGCGAATGGATCTCGACCGTGCTCGAGGGGCCCTCTGGGGTCAGGCGATCGGTGACGCCCTGGGGGCGACGCACGAGGGGATCTACCCGGAGGATATCGAGCCGTTTCCTGTTCTCAACACGGGGCCACAGACGGAAATCGTCGGAGGCGGTGGTTTCCATCTGGTCCCGGGCCAGGTGACCGACGATACGCACATGGCGATCTGTCTGGCGGAGAGTCTCGTCGAGCGCGGGGAGTTTCGAGCCGATGACGTGGCCCGGAGGTACTGCGCCTGGAAGAACGCCACATTCGACATCGGAAAGCAGACCCGGGATGCCCTCACGCTGATCCAGCACGGAACCCCCCCCCTGGAGGCCGGATATGTCCTCTGGGAAAAGGCCAGCCGCCAGCCCGCGGCGAATGGCTCCTTGATGCGCACTTCGCCGATCCCGATCTTCTTCGCGGACGATCCGATCGCCCTGCGCCGGGCGGCCCTGGCCGACTCGGTGATCACGCACGCGGATCCTCGCTGCCGTCTCGCCTGCGCCGCATTCGGCGCCGCCGTACGGAACGCCATAGTCGACAAGGACGCCTCCCCCACGTCCATGTGGCTTGCCGCCATCAAGGAGATCCACCTGGCGGCCGAGGAGATCGATTCACGAACGCCCCAAGAAATCGTTGACTGGGCCAGGGATGAAGTTGTGGACGACCTGAACATGGCCGGTCAGGACGATCCAGGCTTGCATTCGCCAGAAGTGCACATGTTCCGCTACCCCGGATACGTTCGGGTCGCCCTTCGCATCTCCTTCTGGGAGCTGCTCCACGCCCCGGACTTCGAGTCGGCGGTGATCGACTGCACGAATCGTGGCGGTGACGCAGACACGAACACCGCCGTCACCGGGGTCCTGTGGGGGGCTCTCACGGGGGAGTCAGGGATCCGCGAGGACTGGCGGGAGCGGGTCTTCCATGCCTGCACCACCTTGAAGTGGCAGAAGAAGGTCTGGTCGGATCAATACCATCCGAGGCGGCTCTTCCGCCTCGTCGAGAATGACGCGGTCTGATGCCGGGTGGAACGACCCACCACTCCCCGAGCTCGCCGGAACTACCGCTCAGGGACGATCCGGGCAATCGTGGAGTGCTCGGGCGAGGCTCGCGATCGAGTCCCTCGTCTCGAGCCGATCGAGCAACTCGGGGGGGAGGGCGCTCCTCCCCTGATGGGCGCCGAGTAGCCCGCCTGCCATGGCGCCAATCGTGTCGGTGTCGCCTCCCATCTTTATGATGAACTCCATCATCCTCTTGAAGTGATCCCGGAAGTGACAGAAAACGTAGACGGCCGTCACGGCAGATTCGTGAGCCCGGATAGTGCAGCCGAGACTCCGGCGAGCCCAGGCCGGATCCGGATCGCCGCCGAGACTATTCTTCACCAGGACCAGCCTCCCGCGATACTCCTCGCTGCTGCAGAAGGAGTGGAGCGTGTCGAGAAACTCCTCTGCCGGCAGGGCCGCGTCCAGGGCCAACGAGACGGCCCGGGCGATGAGGAGTCCTCCCTCGATGCCGAGGGGATGGGCATGGGTGATGGAGGAGGAAGTCTCCGCCGCCCGCCGTAGCTGCTCGGCGTCCCTGTGATAGAAGAGTCCGATGGGGGCGGCCCGCATCGCCGCGCCGTTCCCGAAGGAACCATCGGGGAAGACGCTCTTGTTCGCCACCCGCCAGTCTTCCCCCGCCTTGATGCGCCTCAGCAGCTTCGACGTCCCCGGTCCGTACCCCCGGGTCAACTCCATCCGGTCAGCCCAGCGTCGGGCGAGGTGATCGGCGTCGAGGCCCCTGCACTCGACCAGCGACTCCGCCAGTCCCATCCCCATCTGGGTATCGTCGGTCCATCGGAGCAGATCCCCCTTGCCAAACCCGACGATGGCCCAGGCGAGCCCGCCCAGGAGGCCGCCCTCGTACGGCGCCCCCACGGCATCACCAAGCGCCGCCCCCAGGAGGCAGCCCTCGAATCGGTCCATCAGCTGGATATCGGTTGCCACGTCTATCTGCCCTTCGTGCTTCGGCTCCCCCTTCATTCATATCAGGGATCCTTTGGAGGTTCCATTCACGAGACCCGGATCGCGACGAAGCGAGGTGGAGAAGGGATGGTGACGCCCCGGAAGTGGAGTCTCACGGACCCGCGACGTATACTCCGGCCGAACGGCTGAGGATCAACGCTGAGATGATAACGCTCGCAAACATACAGGCGGCCCTCGAACGACACGATCCGATCCCGCTCCCTCCCCCGGAGAAGATGCATCACCGGGCCGCCGTGGCCCTGATCCTCGCAGGTCTCCCGGAGGACCTGCGATTATGCTTCATCCTACGGGCCGAGCGCGCCGGGGATCGTTGGTCGGGGCAGATGGCCTTCCCCGGCGGCCGCGCCTCGGAGGAGGACTCGACTCCGAGAGACATAGCGGTTCGCGAGACGTCCGAGGAGGTCGGGGTGCGACTGGAAGACGAACACCATCTTGGCGATCTCTCGGATCTCTCCATCCGACGCAAGGGCCTGGACGTCGATGGCATCATCACTCCCCTCGTCTTCTACCTGGGAAAGGTCCTGCCCCCCCTTACCCTCAACGAGGAGGTCGCCTCGGCCCACTGGATAGCGCTGGGCCATCTTTGGAGCCCGGAGAATGCAAGCGCCATCGATCTCACCATCGAGGGGGAAGTGGTCGCTCACCCTGGCATACGCTTCGACGAACAGATCATCTGGGGTTTGAGCCACCGGATCCTGACCTCTTTCTCCGAGCTGATCGCACAACCCTTGCCCTCGATGAAAGACAGAGATTCGAAACGGTAAGACATCCGCGTGACTGACCGCCAGGGGGGACATGCACCCACGCACCCACACTGCAGGCTAGAATGGACCGAACATTCTGGCCTCTAACCAACCCTGTGCCCACCCTGGGTGCGTGTCCCCCGAAACAGACCGGTGCGGCCGGTACACTCGACTTCGCCCATTCGTGGTTTTTCGATTAGGAGAGACGAATGAATACGCTCGAGACGATCGAGGCGCACAGATCCATTCGACAATTCAAGTCGGACCCGATCCCACAGGGGGATCTGGACGCGATCATCCACTCGGCCACGCGAGGGTCCAGCAGCGGAAACATGCAGACCTACAGCATCATCGTGACGCGGGATCCGAAGCGTCGGGAAGCCCTGTGGGAGCTGCACCTCGAACAGGACATGATCCGGCAAGCGCCTGTCCTGCTGACGTTCTGCGTCGACTGGAATCGGATGAACCAGTGGTGTCGACTTCGAGGCGCGACGCCAGGATTCGATAACTTCCTCTGTTTCCTCGTCGGGTTTGCCGACGCTCTCATCGCCGCGCAGAACGCCGCCCTCGCAGCCGAATCGATCGGCTATGGGATCTGCTACATGGGAACCACCCTCTGCGCGACTCCGGGCCTGATCGAGCACTTCGGGCTTCCGGATGGGGTGTTTCCGGCCACGACGCTCGTCGTCGGGTTGCCCGATGAAGATCCCGAGCCTCGCGCCCGTCTGCCGTTGGAGAGCGTTGTCCACGAGGAGGAGTACCAGGAGTTCGATGAGGATCGGACGCTCGAGACCTATCGCGATCGGGAAGCCGAGGGCTGGAACCGCTACATGAAGTTCCCGGATCTCGCCCGTCGGATCCGTGAATCCGGGGTCACGAATCTCGCCCAGGTCTACACGGAAGTGAAGTACACCGCCGAACGGAACCGGGGATTCTCTCGAGATCTGTTGGGAGGACTCGCCGGGCAGGGCTTCATGAGGGACGACGAGCCGACCTGAGTCGAGCTTTCGGCGTTAGGCCACGTTTTCGCTCAGCGCCCGCTCAACGTACGCTTTGAACTCCGACTGAACGATCTTGATGGTCTTGTTGAGTTGCGGGCCGAGCATGAACTTTTCCATCAAAGCGCCCAAAGGCCAGAACCCGGTTTCCATGTTGATAAACGTCGTAGCGCTGGTGCGGTTTTCGCCCACCTTTTCGAGACGCCAACCTCCGTACGCTTTTTTGATGAAGAACGGCAGTCCCTCCAACGACAACGTGTAGGACTCTTTTTCCGTCCATTCCAGAACGTTCTCCACGAGAGTACCAAAGCCCGGCACCTCGCACGTTCGCCCGGCACCGACTCCGCGCTCGGCCTCGGTGTGAAAGTGCGCTTTGGTAACCGTTTGGGTCCAGTTCTGAATGTCCGTGAGTCGGCTGATCTTGTCCCAGACCAGGTCTAGCGGTGCGTCGATCTCGATTTTCTTTTCTACCTTCATGGTAATCCCCTCCTCGCTGTTGAGCCAATCGACAGCGCCGTCCTTTTCACGGGAAGTTCGATAGCGCGGTTCGGGTGTCAGGGAAACAGCCACGATTCCTGGCTGTCAAGGTGCTGGCTCCCCGGGTAGGATTCGAACCTACAACCAAGTGGTTAACAGCCACCTACTCTACCATTGAGCTACCGGGGAGCGGGGATATCGGAATGGGCGGGAGCCTACTTCTTCTTCTGCTTGGCGGGAGGAGCAGCCTTGGCTCCACCCTCGACCGGGGCGGCCTCGGCACCCTCTGCTGTCGGCTCCTCCTTCGCCTTCTTGGTCTTCTTTCCGACCTTCGTGACGACGATGGTGCGGACCTTGGGAAGGCCGAAGACGGAATCTCCGTCCTTCCAACGGCCGTCCTCCCCGAGGATCTTCAGTCGCTCCGCTCGAGTCAGGACGCTCCTCTGGCGTTCCAGCTTGTTCTTGGATACCAGACTCTTGTGCATGGACATCGTGCTGCTCCGCTCTTCGATGGGTCGGACGGGTCGAACCGTTCCGTCAGGACCCTTAATTCTACTCCGGCGGCTGGCCTTTTCAAGCCTTGACCACCCCTTCGGTTAGCCCGATCGGCGCCTCTGCCGCTCGCGAAGCCGCTTGAGGCGGGCATACAGAGTGCTCTTGGAGATGCCTAGCCGACGGGCCGCCTCGGTCTTGTTCCCGCCAGCCTGCTCGATCGCCCGGGTGAGACCATCCCCGTCCGCTTCCGGGCCTGTGGGTCTCTTCGGGGCAAGATAACGCCGGAAGGTAGTTTCTTCTCTCAGACGTCGGGGGAGGTCTTCGATCGTGATCTCCTTCCCCCCCACGGCGCAGGCCCTACGTATCGTGTTCTCCAGCTCCCGGACGTTCCCCGGCCAGTCGTGCCTGAGGAGGGCCAGGAGGACATCTCGTGGGAACTCCCGGACCGGTGAGCCTTCACCTTCCGCCTCCCTCTGCAGGAAGGTCTCCACGAGAAGGGGAATGTCCTCTTTTCGATCGCGGAGCGGGGGGAGAGAAATCGTGACCCCTTCGAGGCGATAGTACAGGTCCTGTCGGAACTTCCCCTCCTGGACCAGGTCCTCGAGGCTCCGATTGCTGGCGGTGACCAGGCGGAAGTCGATCTGAATCCATTCCTGCCCCCCGAGCCGACGAATCCCCTTCTCTTCGAGCGCCCGAAGAAGCTTCGCCTGCATCCCGAGGCTCAACTCTCCTATCTCGTCGAGGAACAGGGTCCCGCCGCCCGCCGCCTCGATCAATCCGGGCTTCTCGCTGGTCGCCCCGGTGAAGACGCCACGGACATGCCCGAAGAGCTCTCGCTCAAATATCGATTCGGGTATTGCCGCGCAGTTTTCCGATATGAACGGTCCGGACTTCCTCGGACCTTCGAAGTGTATCGCCCGCGCAATGAGCTCCTTCCCGGTCCCGCTCTCTCCGGAGACGTGGACGGGCAGCTGGGATGGGATCGCCTTGCGAAGAAGCTCGATCGTGCGCAGGAGCGCGGGGCTTCGACCGATGATCCCGAATGCCTCTCCCGACACCTCCTCCGAACCAACGTATCCCGCCAGACGCTGCGCGGCCCTCTCGATGTCCTGACTGCGCTTCCGGAAATCGAGGGAGTTCGATAGGTGCCGGCTGACCCGACGGGCGAACTCGACGAGGAGGACCTCGTCGCTCTCCGAGAAGCGGCCCGGATCCAGGCGGTGCTCCAGGTAGATACAACCGAACGGTGCGCCTTCCAGCCGGATGGGTGCGCACAGGACCGCCCGGAGGCCAAGACCGGCCACACTCTCCGAATCGGCGAAGAGAGGATCCGTTCCGGCATCGTGGATCCGTATCGGGTGACCCGTCTTCAGGACTCGATTGGCGATCTTCCGGCTGACCTCCCTTTCCGGAGATTCGACCTCGACATTTCCCCGCCCCCGAGCGCTCCGCACCATCAGGGAGCCGTCCGTGTCTCTCATGAGAACGAATCCACGCTCCGCATCCATGATCTCCACGAGCATCGCTACCAGGATGTCGAGGAGGGCCTCGAGATCCCAGCCAGCCTCGAGCACCCCCGAGATCATCCCCAGTAGCGCCTTGCCCTGATCATCCCAGGGTAGCTCCTCGGGCGTCGCCGGTTCGGCCTGGTCGCCGGTGTCCCGCATCTTCTCCTCCACCCTTTCGAGGAGGCTCTCGGGGGAGGATGCCTCTTCCGGCCCTGTCGCGACCTCGGTCCTGCAGGTGAGGGAGCCGTCCGCAGCTGAAGGGGACCGAAGGCTTTCCTTGCCGATCTTCTTGGCGATCCGACGGGCGATGCGGTGGGCCCATTCCGCGCCCACCTGGGGGAGGAGTATCTCGAGAGTGGACGGTCCACGGCGACCCAGGAGGTCCACCTCTCCCGTCTCCTCGCGCAGAAGCTCGGCAGCCCGGCGCATCGCTCCCTCTCCCGGAGCCCCACCGATACCGGCGATGGACGTCCCGACCTCGATCATCACGACCGATATCGGAGATCCCTTCGCCTCGCACGCCGACCATTCGTCGAGAAGCCGGAGAAGAAAGCCGACGTGAGTTCGCAAGCCGGTAGGCGAGTCCCGCAAGAACGAATCCGCTCCTGCCATCAGACGCGTCGTGAGATCCACCTGGCGCCCCAGAAAGGCGAGAAAATCCCGGCCGACTCTGCCGAATTCCGCATCATCGGCGAATCCGACGACGAGAGCCCCGCGAGCGCGGGAGTGGGGAACCAGAGGAAAGGCGAACGTGGAGATGGAGCCGGCGAGATCCGGAAGAGCGCTCGGCGGGATCTCGATCCCCTCCTGCGGAAGGTCAACAAGCGATCGGATGTAGCGGGTCAAGGCGGGGTCCGGAGTGATCCCGCGCACTACCTCTGTGGCCTCACCCTTTCCCGGAGACACCGAGATGACGACCCACGAAGGGGCCACGCCCGCCAGGACCAGGTCGGCGGCGATATCCAGGGCCGACGCCAGGTCTCGGGCGGCGCCGAGCTTGCGAAATCCCTCGAGGAGCTCCGCTCCTCCCTGGGCCAGGGGCAGACTCATATCTTGATTCATTTCAGGCTCGAAGTGGCTGACTCCCTCTCTTTCTCCAGAATATCACAGGCATTGGACTACCGCAAAACCTTTGCCGGTCATGGGAAAGGGAGAATGCGTTCGATTCCGAACGTCCGGACCGTCCAGACATGCCTCCGATCGTCCGACCGTCCGTCCGGGTCCCGGACGGTTGGACGGAGCGGGGAAGGCTCTGCGGCCCGCGCAGAAAGATAGCCTGAACCCTAACTCCTTTTCCAGAAAGGACCTGTGAATATCTCTCCGACGTGCTCTCTGGCGGCACCATCCTTGCGATAAAAGACGCAAAAGGGGGGGTGACCGTACTAACAATGCGGGCGGCAGAGGGGCCGAGTCACCCCCCCACTATCGACGATTTTTTGGCGGCTGGAGTGTCCGGCACGTCACTCTTTCAAGGAGGTCCCGGAATAACCGAGCGGAGCAACTTCAGGGATCGCCCTCCCGGGAATCATGCTGGGAGGGCGATTCATGAGGCCGCTGAAGAGGACCTCATTCAAGAATGAACATCCCCCATTTCACGATTTCGAGAGACCGAGGATCGGTTGCTGGTTCCACGGACCATTCCGCTAGGTCTCCTGAAATCTCTCACTCACTTCTACGGCAGAATGCTCTCCTCTCGCGGGCCACCCTGGCCGGCCCGTCGAAGGCCCTTCCCACGCATACCTGATCGGGGCGACCAGATACCACGGAAGGGACCGAGAGGCCCGGTCGCCCCTCACGCCTCCCTGGAGAACATGTTCTCCCCATCCAGCCAGCCCTCGGCGAGTCGGATTCCCTCTCCGGTCATCTCGAGAAGGAGGACGAGTCGGTTCGTCTCAAGATCGATCCGGCGCTTCGCGGATTCGTACTCGTCGGGATCAATCTCCTTCCGATCCGGAATGATGCGGTGGATTCGCTGTGAGTCGGTGCCCTCTCGGCAGTAGACCTCGACGCTCAGCGTCTGTCGCTCCGTCGAGACCCGTTCTTCCGACGGGACGAGGACCAGCTCCCCATCCCGTACACATTCCCGTAGGGGGCCGGCACGACACCCCGTCACGCGGACCCTGTGGGCATCCGGGCAGGGGAGGACCTCCACCCATTCCTCGCCGTCCTGGTCCTGGACCCGTTCCTCTCCGAACTGCATCGGCTCGACTTCTCGAAACTCTCCCCCGCTTCCGGCGGCCTCCAGGTCGCATCGCGTCTTCCCATCTTGCGAGGAACGCGTCCTGTACTCGATGAGAAGCCGCAGGATGCCCAGGGCATCGGACCTGTCCGCATCGCATGAGTACCCGTCCGAGCAGAACGCCCACAGCCGAACGCGTCCACTCTCGGGCAGGGCATTCAGGATCTCTCTCGGATCGATGTTGAAGGCGACGGACAGCCGACGCCGGCCCGCGAGGCCCCTCTCCGCATACGTCCGGAGGATTCGGCCCCCCGCATGCTCCACATGCTTGCGAATCTCGTCCAAGGGCGGAAGCGGGGATGTCTTCTCACCGCCCAGCATGGGTCTCGAGCCATCTCCAGCGTACGCCCGCACGGGAAGCGACCCGAAGAGGTCGGCCCCCTCGGGGGCCAGAAAAACCAGCCCATCGACGACTCCTTCGCCGACCGCGGGACGTCTGTCTACGAGGAACCGCATGCGGAGCTTCCGGTCCTTGTCGTGGGTGAAGACGGGGAGTATCGGGGTCCCGAACCAACCGGCATCGAATGCCACCTGCAACAGGGAGGACGAGTGCACGAGCCTCTGGCCACCTGGATCGACGCGTAGGCGGACGTCCACTCCTCGCCAGGGCAGTTTCACTAGCCGCCCCGGAGAGAGGAGCGCCTCGGCCGGAAGATCCGGATTGAGGTCCTGGATGCGAGCCAGTCGGCAGCCGAACTCCTCCGCCAGAAGCGGGAGCGTGTCCCCACGACGGGCGGGGTACTCGAAAGCAGCCGGTTCATCGGGTGAAGCCACGCGTAGAGGATCCGCTGGAGCGCCCGGGGGCCGAGGGAGTCGAGTCGAAGTTGCAAGAGACGTGCCGCCGAGAAAAAAAGAAGAGGGCCGGCTACAAGCCGGCCCTCATCCATCGGGGAGATGGGGGTTTCTTAATTGGATGGCCTTACGGCGAGCTTGTAGGCGTCCGAGAAGGGAGAGTGCGAGTGATAGGTCAGTCCCTGGATCGTGTCCAGGTCGCCGTAGGCGGAGTCGTTTGATCGTACCCGGACGGTCCACAGTCCCATCTGCGTCTGGTAACTGAACGCGTTATAGCCCATGCCCTTGAGGAACTCCTCGTACTCCTTGGCCCCTTCCTCGTCGTGGCCCGTCGTGACGCACTGGTAGAAGTGCGTGAAAGGCCTCGGCTTGGGCTTCTCTGGCGCCGCTAGCTTCTCCGCCTTGTTCACGACCACGCGGGCCGGCGAGCCGATCGCCACGGTTGCCTTGTCCACGGGCTTCGCCGCTTCAACCACGATGGGCTCGTCCTCGAGCAGGATGGGCGTACTCTTCACGGAAGTGTCCTTCGTCACCTGGGGTTCCGTCATCACCGACGAGCGACGTCCGATGAGGAAGGAAAGGCCGGAGAAGACGAGGACAAAGACGGCACCAACGATAATCGTATCCTTCCGAATATTCATGGAAGTCTGCCTCTTCTGTACCGGCGTCACCTTGGGCAGGTAGGAGTGGGGCGGCGTGGAGCCGTCCATCCGCGTCGAGCCCATCGGAGAGAAACCCTGGACCTTCGTTCGATCCCGTCCTGCGATCACCGGATTCTCGGTGACGGACCGCTCGAACTGCGGCCTGCGGGTGACGGGAGCGGCTGGTTCTGCCAGGGTGCTCGAGCCGACGGTCTGCCGGCTTTGCTTGAAAAGCTCGATAAGCTCCAGGGCATGTCTCTTGTGGTGCATGGCTCCCCCCTCATAGGTGAGTTCCGCTCTGAACTTCCAACTGCCCTGATTATCGGACGAATGAGACCTCGGCTTGAGGGGGGGGAGATGAGATAAAGGGACACACACTTAATTGATCTGCAATTGAGTGAGTGTCCCCTTAATTAGTATCCCTGATTACTTCTTCTGGGTCGTCTCGAGAAATTTCAATCCCGCGACATTGGGTATGCCGGCCGTCCGCGAGAGGTCCGTCCAGAGGGTCCCCTCTCCGGAATGGACCACGCGGACGGAGAAGCTCGGAGACAGGCCCAGGGAGAACTCGTAGCGGGCGAAGGCGGCGGCATCTCCGCCGAAGGCCTTTACCTTTGCGGAGAAACCCTTCGCCTCGGCCTCACCGACCATCTGAACGATACTGGCCTCGGCCATACCGATCGTCCGGGTCCGTTCCGCCTCGATCTGGGCGATCTCCTCCTGCATTTCTGCCACGAGCAGTCGGGTCCGGGCGTCGGTCTGCTCCACGACCCTCTGGGCGTCCGCCTCGATCGACCTCAGAAGAGCCGTCGTCTGGGCCTCCACCTCCAGCGTCCGCTGGATGATCAGTGACTCCTCCCTCTGAAGCTCGGCGGCGCTCTTTCTCGTCTCCTGCCAGTACTTCGCCGTCTGCTCCTTCTCGACGGACACGAACGCCTCCATGATCGGCTCGAGGAGCGTGTCGGGGATCATGATCCGACGGATGAAGGCGGAGTGAATGCTGATGTTCTTCTCCTCGCCGATGAGGGTCAGAGCCTCGGTGAACGTCCTCTGGAACTCCTCCCTGCCCTCCCCCAGAAGAAAGTCCTTGGCCCCATAGGTAGACCCCTGCAACCGGCTGATCGATTTGGACTGTGGGCGAATCACCCGGTCCTCGATCGCATCCCGGTCGCCTATCTCGACCATCACCTTGGCCACGTGACGGGGGTGGAGCTCCCACTCGACAGTGGCATCGATGTCGATCGTGAAGCCGTCCACCGATGGGAACTCGATCTGGGCTTTGTCCGCCTCGAGGAACGAGATCTGATTCACCCCGATCTCCACCTGCTGAACTGCAAGCTCTCCGTCATTGATGTAATAGTTGCCGGGTTGCAGGACGTCCCTCCGGACCCCCTTCTGCCCGTCCCCGGCGAACGGCCCGGAGGCCTCCTCACCGGCGAGGGCCGTCACGAACCCGACGAACCCCGCCTCGATCTGGGTCATATCGATCAGTTTGATGTCGTAGCCGTGGGGATTGAGGCGATGCCGTCCCGGAGGGAGGATCCTCCTCTGCGGGCCCTTCTCTCCCTCGTCGGCGAGAATCTTGCCCGAGGGAAGCTTGCTACCCACCTTGGAGTTGACGATGCCGATTTTCCCTGCAGGTATGTCGACCACTTTGAACCGTTCGGTCTCGTAGAGGACGGGCCAGATGAAATGCCTCCCCTCCCCCAGGACTTCCTTGAGAATTCCCTTCATGCCCTCGTCGACGAGGAGCTGTCCTTCCGGGGCTTGATCCCCCGTCTTGGAGGTGATCACGAGCATCTCGCCCGGCTCGACGTACTTGAAGAAAGTCGAAAAGGTCAGCCGGGCGAAGATGAGAAGGGCGATCGCGACGACCACCAGGGTTGCCCCCGCCGCCCGGATCCGGTTCCACCATTGAGTCAACCTTGCTGCTTCCATGTGTATGCTTCGCCTCTTTCTAGGGTTTGGATCGACCGGACTGGAGGTATTCCTCGAAGATATCTCCGAACGCACCCTCGGTGTCGGCGAAGACGGAGAGGATGCGCGGCGCCACCTTCTTGTAGAACTCGTAGCGGGCGAACGCGGCCCCGTTGGGGAAGGCGACGATCGATAACCGTAGGGCCTCCGCCTCCGCTTCCCGCTGGAAGCGAACGACATCGGCCGCGGCCTGCCCCCTTGAGACGATGGCCTTGGCCTCTCTTTTCGCCGCGTCGAAGTCGGTCTTGGCCACCTGGAGAAGCTGCTCCTGCTTGATCAGGGCCACTTCCTGGCGGTTCCTGGCAGCGATCTCGATCTGGAGCTTCTCGGTCTCTGCCTCGACCTTCTTCTGCTCCTGCATCACCAGGGCTTCCTGTCGCGCCAGCTTCTGATCCGCCTGCGCCTGGGTGAGCTGTTGCTTGTTTCGGGCAAGCTCCTCCTTGGCGATCTCCCGCTCCCGGATCGGCTGGGCGATCGCCTGAGGCGGCTCGATCTCGTTGACGAGGAGAGACTTGATCAGGATTCCGCTGTCCGCGGCCTTGGACCGGATCTTCTTGAGGACGGCGTTCTGGAAGGTCAGCCTCGTCTCCCCGCTGATGTAGTCCCGCGCCGGGTTCTTGGACCCTTCCACGCGGCCGAACCCGCGAAGCATAGGGATCAAGATCTTCTGCAGCACTTCATCCAGATCCCCGATCCGGACGAGCACCTCGGGGGCCCGATCCGGATCCACCGCCCACTCGACGATCATCCGGACCGTGATCGTGAAGCCGTCGCTGGAGGGAAAGCGAAGCGCCCCCTCCCCCGTCAGCTCGAAACGCTGCGACCGGGTGTCGACCATGTCCACTTTCTTGACGTAAGGGTTCAAGTAGTACTTCTCGGGAGTCAGGACCTTCTTCTGGACACCCTTCTCGCCCTTACCGACGAGGAACTCGTTGCGCGTCCTGGGGGGCGAACCCTCCAGGTTGGTCACGACACCCACGAATCCGGCGGGGACGACGAGCGCCCTGTACATCTCGACCTCATAGGCGTACGGGTTGATCGCATGCTTTCCCTCCCGCACGATCTCGCCGACGATGCCCTTCTCGCCATCCTGGGCGGTGATCCAACCCTCCTGCAACCTTTCCAGGGTTGGGTTCTTCCCATACCGACGGATCTTCACGGCGAACTGGCCTGCCGGAATGATGGTGAACTTTTTTATCTGCCAGCCCCATTTGACCGGATTTCGGAAGTGCCTCCCCTCACTGAGGACTTCCAGCTGGATCCCCTTCTGTCCCTCCTCCGTGGCGATGATCTGCCCGCTCGGCAGGTCCTCTCCCATCTTGGCGATCAGCACGGCGATCTCGTTCGGCTCAACCTCGATCCGGCTGAAGAACCATTTCCAGACCCCCGCCAGCGCAACGGCCACGATGGCCGCGGCAATGATGACGAGGACCAAGGTGACCCCTTTTCCGGGAGACCGGCGTGGTCCGCCGGTTCCCTGCGGCGGCCGAGAAGAATCGGTCTGCATGTTCACACCCCCCTTTTCTGATTAATGATTCGGTATCGGGCTCCGGTGCAACGTCCCGAGCCCGGGTCCCCCCTTGTCAGCCCACCCAGAGCACGAGGCCCAGGAATATGATCGCCACGACGAGGGCGAAGATCACCATGTTTCCTATCTGTCGCTCGATATCCTCCCCTTTGCGTCCCGAGATACCGAGGGAGAAGACGACGAACGTGGCGAAGACGATTCCGCCGACGAGGGCTCCGGCGCGACCGACGAGCTGTGATCGATGGCCGAGAAGCAGGACGAGGGCGATCACCGACGCCATGGCGATCCAGCGACCCTTCAAGGGCCATGACCTCTCCTGCGCCTTGGTCACCCGCTTCAGGAGCTGCGAATCTCGGACGGGCCTTCCCAGGGCTCTCAAGTCCTTGATGATCTCGCCCACGGAGAGGTAGCGGCTCTCGAGGCGCGCGCAGGCCTTCCGGTAGATCGCATCCGCGCGGGGGTCGAGTCCCTTCACCAGGTCCCCGGGGACCTCGCTCCCCACCGGAAGCTCCCCGGTGAGCATCTCGAAGAAGAGGACGCCGAAGGCGAACAGGTCCGTTCGCTCGTCGATCGGCCCGATCCCGCTCTTCTGCTCGGGGGACATGTAGGCCAGGGTGCCGACGATCGTGGCGACCTCCTGGCTCTGCATCGTCTGGGAGCGGATGACGGCAGAACGGGAGGCGTCGATGACCTTCCCGAGGCCGAAGTCGGTCAGCTTGACCCCCCGGTCAGCAGTGAGAAGGACGTTTCCCGGCTTCAGGTCCCTGTGCATCACGCCCTTCTTGTGGGCAAAGCGCAGGGGCGCCAGGATCCCCCTGCAAAGGGGGATCACGTCGGAGATCGGCATCGGCGCCTCGCGCTCGATCCGCTTCCGGAGATCTTCCCCTTCGACGTACTCCATGATCAGGTAGGGGGGCTCATGGTCCAGATCCATCCCGAGGGTCTGGACAATCGATTCCGACTCGAGGGAATGCTGGATCGTGCCCTCGCGTCGCAGGAAGTCGATCGTGTCGGGGTGTTTCGGGATCTTGATGGCGACGATCTTTTCGACCAGGTGAGCGTGCCGAGCACGCCAGACCTCGCCGAACCCCCCGGTCCCGATCCGATCCTCGAGGACGTACTCGCCGATGCGATCGCCCTTCTCAGGCGGGCGGGCTGCCATATTGCCTCCCTCCCCGGCAGGTTGGAACCGAGTGAACCCCATTTTATCGCTTTTTCGCCCGACCGTCCACGGCGGTCCCGGCGATCAGGGCGTCGGCTCCACGCCGATTGGCCGATCATCTGCTTCGTCTACCTCGCGGCAGAATCTGACGAGGGAAGGATAGGCGGTCGCCGGCAGGTTCGTCGGGAGGAGATGCACCTTGCGCTCGATTCGAACCGTGTCCTCGTCTGGCTGGGTGTAGGTGACCGAGTAGGCGCCGAACAGGCTCTTCAGCACACGGCCCGAGGGCAGGCTCGTGACCCGGTATGGCCCCAGGTGAATCGTGATGTCGTCCTCCTTGCGAATCGTCTGGCGGATCACGATCGGATGGATTCGATCCACGCGACCGAGGAAGGCGGCGGCGAGTTTCATCGGATCGAGCCCGGACCGGATGATCTTCTGATCTCCTTGCTCCTCGACGTACTGCGGACACTTCGCCTCTATCCGGAACCGGAACGGAGTGCCCCGGACGGAGATCTCGGGGAGCTCACCCAGCGTCATCGTGGGCTCCGGGAACCGGGCATTCACGATCTGCTGGAGGAGCCGCTTCAGGTTATCCTCGGGCATCTCCTCCAGCCTCTCCTTGATCGAGTAGAGGGATGCCGCGCCCCTCGTCGAATCGACGACGCAACGCATCCCTCCCCCCTCCTCGAGCCAGATCTCCACGCTTTCCGTGTCCTTCTGATCGGCCCCCTCACCACCCGGAACCAGGGTGATCGCGCCCCCTGCGGGTGAGGTGATGAAGGCCTCCCCCCCCAGGTACTGCTCGGGGATGAATCCGAACGGATAGAAACGGGAGCCCATCGACAGCCAGATCGGAGGGGAGTCGTCCGGTCGGATACGCAGGAAGGGCGTAAAAAAGTGGGATGGACCGGGACGCTCCCAATCCGGCTCGGGCACGAAGGGTCGGGCGGGCCGCGCTCGGACATAGTCGAAAGGCACGCCCGCCGCCTCGAGCAGGGCCATGTAAAGGATGGATCGATCCCCCGCCTTCTCGAGGAGCACCTGGTGCGCCTCTCCGGCGGGACCGCTCCTCTTGATCGTCTCGTTGACGTAGTCATAGAGGACGCGCGCCCGCTCCAGACTTGTCTCCACTCCCTCGACCGCTTCCCTCGCCGCTTCTCGAAGCGCGCTGGTCAAACGGGTGCGTCCCAGAACACTCTCCCGGTACTGATCGTTCACGTCGGCCCATTCCCCGCTCTGGTAGAGCCGGACCGAGGGGAGGTGCTCGTCCGGCGCGGGCATCCAGAGCTCCGGCTCGACTCGACCCATCTCTCGAGCCTCGTACAGCAAGACCTTTTCGTCCCCTTCCTCGATGATGCGCGGCTCGAAGGGGAGGTGCTTCTCCAGCTTCTGGACATCGAAGCCGCGAGGAACGATGACGACGAGCCTCGAGAGGAGATACGGCTCCTCGTACGATGGGTCCTGGAAGTAGAACGGGCCCCAGTCGAATCCGGATCGGGGGCGGGCGAGATCGCGCCGCCACTTTGCCTCCACGACCGCCCCGGGTTCCAGCCCGGGCAGGTGAAACTCCCGCCCCGTGGATGTCCGGATCGGCTCGAGGACCTCACCATCCGGCGTGATCGTCCGGATCTCGAGGATCTCCCCCCGGGGATAGTGAGTCTTCACCTGCTCTTTCCCCTCCTCCGTGAGCACTTTCGTGGCGACGTGGCCCACCTCGGTGGCGGAACCATCCTCGTAGATCTTCAGCACCGTGAGGTCCAGCACGCTGAGGACCTTCGATTTCGGATACGCCTCACGACCCGGAGCGGCCTCGATCAGCTTCCGGAGGTTCGGATCGTAAGGGATCTCGAACTGATCCGATTCCCCATCGAAATGGTGGAGGAGACGCCGTAGGCGATGGAGCCCCGGATCCACTTCCAGGGCCTTTCGGTAGTGGCGGATCGCCTCCTCTTCGTCGCCGCGGCGGCGTTCGATCTGGCCGGCCATCCGCCAGGGCGATCCGCTCCAGGGCTGTATCGATGCAATCCGTCGGATCGTCTCGAGGGCGGAATCGAAGAGCCGGGATCGCAGCTGCGCTCGGGAGAGCGACCAGAGGGTACTCGTGTTCACCGGGTCTCGCGAGAGAAGCTCCTCGTAGATCCGGATCGCGCATCCGTACCGGCCCGTCGCCTCCTCGTAGGACGCGACGGTCAGGGCGGAACCACGTCGACTCCTGTCCGCCTCGTACAGCTGGCGGTAGATCTCCGCCGCTGCCTTCCGGTTCCCCTTCCTACGGTATTGTCTTGCCCTGAACTCGAGAACAGGCGCCCAACCCGGACGAGACTCCTCGAGCTGAGAAGCCGCCGCCTCCGCCTCGGTGATCCAGTCCTCCGCCAGGGCGATCCGGTGCAACTGGTACCGGGCCGACCGGGCATCGGGATGGACCTCGAGAAGCCGGCGCAGGAGCGCGATCGCCTCATCCGCCTTGCCATCGTCGGCGAGGCTGCTCGCCAGACCGATACAGGCGGGGGCGAAGCTGGGATCGATCTGAAGCGCACTGTTGTACTCCGTCCTCGCGCGGTTCTTCCGGACGGTCGAGGGGAGGTGTGTCGCGCTCTTGAGGAGCTTTGCTAAGAGGACACGGAGATGCGGGGATCCGGGCGCCAGCTCCACCCCTCGCGACAGATGGTCCACGGCATCCGGCAGGACGCCCTGGGTCCAGAGGAGGAATCCGAGCCCCAGGTGGGCCTCGACAGAATCCAGATCTTCCTTCAAGAGGTCGGAATAGAAAGTCTCCGCCCCCAGGGCGGGGTCGACGACTTCCGCCTCTTCTCCCCCCGCGGGGAGCGAGTGAAGAATCCGCTCGTCGGCCACCTCGAGCCCGTCGATCGGAACCCCATCCGGATCCGTTATGCGGAGGAGGATGCCGGCCCGGCCTCGGGATGCGATCTTGATCCCGATCCGGTTCCACCCCGGGGAGAGTGCGATTCCGACCCCGGTTTCGTACGGCAGCCAGCTCCGCCCCCGGTCAGAGTCCGCGACCTGCCGGCCGTTCAGCCAGACCTTGATGCTCGACCGGGCGGAGACTCGAAGCGCCGCCGGCATCGCGTTCTTCACGCGCACCTGGGCTACCGCGTAGACGACGCCCGATGGCCTCCGGAGGTAGGGCGCGAAATCCAGCGGCGCGGTTCCGGGGACGGGGCCGAGAAGGCGCCAGGAGATGGTTCTGCCCTGGCTCGAAAACGTCTCGTCGAACGATGGCGCCGGCGCCACCATGGCCCTCTCCGGCGGAAAGACGCGATCGTGGAGGGAATGGCTCCGCTGCCCGAACGTTCCGGCGAAGATCACGGTCCGGACGAGGGAGAGCTCCCTCGCCATCCGCTCCGCCTCGGCCGGGGCGCCCTCCGCTCGATAGATGCGGGCCAGGTGCGTGGCGGCCAGGGCCGCGGTGACTCCACCTATCCGGCCACCTTTCCTCATCGCCTCCAGGGTCGGGCGCAGGGATCGATAGTTCGGATATCTCCCCGCATCCTTGAGGATCACTCGAAGGATCATCTCGGCGCCGGGAGATCCGGGCGACCTCTCGAGGATCTCCTTCCAGGCCTCGAGCGTCGCCTCATCATCCCCGCGCGCGATCTCGGGTATCGACAGGGCATCCAGGAAGGTCGGGTCGTCTCCTCCCGATAGCAGCAAGAGGGGGACGAGCCACAGGGCGTGGGTCATGGGGGCCTCGGACTATTCTTGTGCGCCCTCGCGGATGCGAACGATCACCGCTTCCCGCCGCGCCCGGTCGACATCGTTGCAGAACTTGCGAAACTCGGAGTACTGATCCACGGGAATCCTGCGGGAGCGGATCGAGAGTGTTCGGGTGAAATGAATCGTAGCCCCATCCCGACGGGTCTTGGAGGTGTAAGTCCCGAACGGACTGCTGATATCGCGATCCTCGGGGATGCTGACGACCTCCGTATCTCCCGGAAGGGAGATCTTCACCTCATCCACGATCTGGGTGGGCTGCGGCAGGATCTCGTCATGTTTGCGCTCCGCCAGGGAGGAGAGATCGGACAGGCTCGCCGCGTAGGCGTACCGGAAGAGGGGGTTGTCGAGCGAGAGCAGGGAGCTTCCCCGCGGCGTATCCTTCAGAAACCGGGGAGAGGCAAGCTCGTAGCTCAGCTTCACCGGATCGACGAGGAGACGCAGGTCGCCCACCCGTGTCGACGTCACCTCCGTACCGGGAAGCGTATCGGCGTAGATACGCTCCAGGTCATCCACCCGCCGCTCCTCTATCGGCAGATAGGCTCGCAGGATCACGGCGAACGTCCCCTTCGCCTCCGACTCCACCCGGATCTTCGCGGAACCGTCGAGGGCCAGCTCGACCTCATGTCGTGTGACCATCCGGTTCTCTTCGGCCGGGGTCGTCGGGACCTGGTGGATCGATCCCCCTCCCTCCTCGACCACGAGCACCCGGGCGCCCTGGTCGGAGAACGGGATGACGTCCCAGGGGTGGTACTCCGCCGTCCCGTCCAGGAAGACCCCCTCCTCCCGGTCGGGGAGGGTGACGTAGGAGATGCAATGGTTGAAGTGGTTGAACATCGGCAGGGTGAGATCCTCGTCCCACCGGCTCCTCGAGGAGAAGATCAGCACGGGACGGGACTCGATCTCGATCTCCTTCAGCATGGTGTTCAGCAGGATCGCCTTGTCCTTGCAGTCGCCGAACTTGCGGGTGAATATCGTTGACGCCTTGTAGGGCTTGTAGCCGTGGACGCCGAACTCCCAGGCATCGTTGTACCGGATCTCCGTCACGACGAAGTCGTAGATCGCGCTGATCTTTTCCTCGATGGAATCGCGGCCGGCCACCAGCTCCGCCACTTTTTGCCTGATCGGATCGCTCGCCTCGTGCTGCGATCGGATCAGGTTGGCGTACCACTCTCCGAGCTCCTCCCACTTCTCGAAGGTGGATATGTGGATCTGCGGGCTCAGCTCCTGCGCGGGGGGTCGCCCCGACTCCGACTCGAGCTTCGCCACGTCGGTCATCTCCCACGTGCGGATCAGAACTTCACTGTCCCCGTCCTCGACGCGAGGTTCGATGGAGGCGTTCTTCAGATGGACATAGAATTTTCTCTCCTTGGGCGAGATCAGGGTGTAGGAGATGCGTCCGACCGGCACCCGGTCCTGAAAGATGAATACATCTCCGAAGTAGTCGCCGAAGAACGACTGCGCCAGATCGTCCCGTCGGTAGCGGACTTCGACCACGTCGCCCGGCTCGAGCGATGGCAGGTCGACCCGGTGTGACGTCTGACTGGAGAACTCGCCCGATCGCCGGGATGATCTCGATCGGCCTATCCGCGCCTCCTCCACCGTGCCGTCCTCGTGGATCACCTGGGCCAGTTTCACCTTTACCTGCTGCTCGCCGGCGGTATAGGGAATCCAGTAGGAGTCGAAGGAGCGGGCGCCCTCATCGTTGCCGATCTTGAATATCTCGTGGCGGAACTCGTCGCGGGTCCCGTCCCGGTTCACTCGCACGATCACCCGCCTCAGGATCACGCGATAGGGCTCGTTACCCTCCTCGGGTTCCGCCTGCGCCCGCTCCACGAGGGCGGACGCATCGAACGGATGGGCATCTTCGAACGGCGCCTCTTCCTCCACCTTGAATTCGAGGTACCTTCGCAGGTCGACGCGATTGGGATTCAATTCCAGGGCGCGGCGCCAGACCCGCAACGCCTCCTCCGTCTCCCCCTTGCGAGACAGGATGTGCCCGAGCCACTCGTGGAGATCATCATCCTCGGGGGCGATCTCCAGCGCCCCCCGGAGAGTGGCCACTGCGCCATCCAGATCGCCCAGACCGTCCTCGAGCGTCGCTATCTCCGTGCGCGACCGGATCCGGAACGGCCGCAGCCTGGTCGCTTCGCGCCAGCTGTCCACGGCCTTCTCGGTCTCTCCGACCCGGGAGAGAAGATCGGCGAGCCTCGTCCGGATCCCGGTGTGGTTACGATCCTGCTGGATCGCCATATCGAGCGCGGCGCGTGCCGCGGAGAAGTCTCCGGCGGCCTGATGGGATCGAGCGAGGGCTTGCAGGCTCGCCGGCGACTCCCCGCCCTGATCGATGATCTGATGCCTCGCCCGTCTCGCCTCCTCGGACCATCCGCGCGCCACCATCAGGTCGGCCTCCATGAGGAGCGCCTCCGGGAAGCGGGGGTTTGCCTTCAGTGCCCGGCGAAGCCAGATCGTTGCCTTGTGAGTGTTGCCGAGGGATCGCTCGTAGTACCGCGCCAGACGATAGGCGGCTAGGGCGTGCTTCGGATCCAGAGAGAACGCATCTTCCAGGGCCTTCCGTTCCTCGTTGTGATCCTTGGCGATCGAGTATTTCTCGTCCTCCCGGAGGGCCCGCGAGTGATAGTAGGCGAAGATCGCGTTCTCCGGCTCGATCTCCCTCGCCCGCTTGAAGAGTTCACGATCCGTGTGATCCTCCTCCCCCCCCGGCTGTCGCGAGAGGTGCAAGAACCCGAGCCGGAAGAGATCCGTCGCGTCCTCCTCCTCTCCATCCCGCCTGCGGAGCATCTCCATCGCCCCGGACTTGAACGTGACCGTCTCGGTCCCCTCATCGGCGGGCGGAACCTCCTCCGGGGATGTCGAGATCTGGATCCCCTGGAGGGGGTGCCCATCGGCGCCGTGAATCCTCGCGGCAAACCGCCATGCCCCGTCCCTCTCCGCCACCTTGATGAGGATCTGGTTCCAGCCCTTCCGGAGAGCGATCCCCACGCCATCCTGATCCCGACGCGCCCTTCTGTGCACATCCCTCTCGAGGAGGAGTCGTCCGTTGCACCATACCTTGAGGCCCTCGTCCGAGCCGACGCGCAGAAAGGCGTCTTGATCCTTCTCTGACTTCACGAACGTGGTGGCGTAGGCGAGACACTCCTCGTTCGGCCGGAGCATGGCATCCAGGTCCACCCAGCCGAGCGGATCGATGACGGGAACGGGACGCCAGCCGACATCTCGCTTCTTGCCCTCGTAGACGGCGTCGCGAAGGAACTCCTTCTCAGGCGGGTAGGCGATATCGAATCCACCCCCCCGCTCGTTCTCGAAAGCCCCGCAGACGAGCCAGTCGGAGATGAACCCCAACCGGTCGGAGACTTCCCTCGCCTTCTTCTCGTCGCCGAGCCGGAGGTGAGTCTCGGCCAGACCCAGACCCACCCGGCCCCACAGGATCGGGTCGATGGCGTCCCTCCGGAAGACATCCTCCAGGGTCTGGAGAGCCTCGCCGAAACGGGAGGTCTGACGGACCAGCCGGAGGTACCGCTCGAGCAGATACTCGGCGAGAGCGGCAGCCTGCGACCCCTCGCCGGAGAGATCGGCAGTCTTCAGGAGGGCGTCCCGATAGCCTCGCCGAGCGCCGGCGTTATCCCCGCGCGCTTCCGCTTGGAGGATCGACGTCTCATCGAATGATGAGAGAGATGGGGACGCTGGGGGCGCCTCCTGGAGGAGGGCGGCCGCCAGGAGCACTGGAGCCAGGACCAGCAGGATGGAGGATGGTGGTCTCATTCGATCGCGCAGGCACATTGTAGGGACATCCCCGGCGCCGCCGCAAGACTTCGAATTTGTCTACCGGGAGACTCGTATGTCGGCCCAGTCGGCGCGATCCTGGATGTGGATGTTCTTGCCGTACTCGACCACGAGAGTGAATGTCTTCGCTGCCGCAATGTCAACCTGCATCGACTTCGGTTCCTGACCGTGGGTCACCTCCCCGCTCGAGTAGACCTCCCGGCCGTCGAGGAGGACCTTGAAGATGACACTGCCCTTGCCCCCCGCCACCTCATCATCGATCCCGAGGAGGCCCTCCAGAGTGCGGTAGCTACCGACGGCATACGTCGCCTCCACCTTGGAGTGGCAGCCCAGGCCCTTCGGGTAGACGACTCCTCCCAGGGTGATGGGCCCACCCCCATATCCCTGGTCCCGGTTCAGATAGGGGCGCCAGGGAAATTCCCCCGGGAAGAACGGCGTCGCCTTCACCTCCACCGGCTCGAGGTCGGAGAGGTAAGTGGAGCGGCCTCCGAGGAGATAGATCAGGAGGATACGGGATGTGGGTATCCGTAGCGTCCCGAGGACGGGAGATTCAATCTCCAGCTCCTTCTCATCGCCCCGCTTCGGTGTGCCTGTGATTCTCGAGCCGTCGGTAAGGCAGACGACGATACGCAGCCCCGTCGCCTTCGGGGGGGGCGTCTCCTCGAAGACCCGGACGGCGCTAACCTTCTCGTACGGGATCGTCAGATTGCCGAGGCGCTCCGTGGAGATCTCCAGGGAACCGACGCCGAACCTCTGGATGATGCCTTGGGTCTCGCTCCCCGCGCGCAAGACCACTACATCCCGCCGACTCTCCCGGGAAAGGAGGCGGTCCGTGGCCGTGGCCACGGTGTGATCGGCCGGGATATTGTGCGGGAAGACGAGGGCCCGGATTCGTTCCAGGTCGACCTTGACCCGGGGCAAGGCCGAGCTCTTGATCGTGAGCCCCAGGGCGCTCCCCTCGATGACGCTCCCCGCCAGGCGGTCCCCGTTCACGAGCCAGACCATGACCTGGGGCAGAGCCCCTTCGAGCAGCTGATCGGAGTAGCGGATGTGTACCACGTCCTCCAGCGGGACGCTCCGGCGGTCCGTCACGAGGCTCCACCGACCGCCCGCCTTCCGGAGGCCTTTGCACCGCGCCTCCCACCGGTTGGTGTACGTCGTGATCTCCTCCGCCCCGGCGGGGAATGCGGCGAACATCAGGGCGAGAACGATCCATGGAGACCCTAGAGCCATGGATCTCACCCGCTCGAATGGAGTCGCCCCGGGACGCTGCATCACTCTCCTTCCGTCCTGCCCCCGACGGGATTCTACCAAGGCGACAGATGCCCGCAAGCTCCCTGGCTCGATTGATCTTTCAGAAGGTCCCCCATAGAATCGCTGCTCGCACCACTTACCGGGGGCTTTCCGTGGGATTCAAGGGCGATCTACGCAACATCGGCCTCTCCGATGTCTTCCAGAACATCTCCGCGAATCGACTGGGCGGAACCCTCCGCATCTACGACGAGAAGGACGAACGATACGTCTTCTTCTCCCAGGGGGAAGCCACGATGGCCTCACGGGGGAAGGACGGAGGGTCGCTCGTCGACACCCTGCTGAAGGACGGGAAGATCTCGGAGCGTGATCACGACCGAATCACCAAACGGCAGGCGAAGTCGCCCAAGAGCCTCTCCGAGCTCCTGGCCGAGATGAAGGTGATGAAACCGGACGACTTTCGCAGCTTCGCGCGGCATTTCCTCGAGGAGGAAGTCTACGAGATCTTCTCCTGGGCATCGGCCTTGTTTGAGTTCACCGAGGGAGAGCCCCCTCCCGAAATATTCGATCCCGCCCAGAAGGCCCTGATCCTGTCGATTCCCGCCACCGGAATCATCATGGAGGCGGCGCGGCGCCTGGACGAGTGGGAGAAGATCGGGAAACGGATCCCTACTTTTCGCGCCGTCGTCGTGCCCACGTCTCCCATCCAGGCGGGAACGGATATACCGGGCGGGGAGGTGGGGAGGGAGGTGATGGAATCCGCCGACGGGCGACGATCCGTCCAGTGGCTGATCGACCACCTCCCCCACACGAAGTTCGAGATCTGCAAGGCCGTAGCCGACCTGGAGGAAGCAGGGATGCTGCGCACCCTCTCCGAATTCGAGCGCGTGCGGCTTGCCGAGACGTTCGCCTCCGCCGGGCAGACGGACGAGGCGCTCGAGATCCTCCGTCTCTCCCTCGAGGTGGACCGCAACGATCATGACATGAGGCGCAAGTACGCCTCGCTGCTCGAGCAGCTGGGGAAGCTGGAGGAGGCAGCCTCGGAGGTCAAGATCCTCGCCCACATGCTCCTCGAAGCAGGAAATCGAGAAGGTGCGGTGGGCGCTTACCAGTGGGCGGCCAGCCTCTCCCCGTCCGACACCGTCGCCCGGGAAAAGCTGTATGGACTCCGGAAGGAGATTGGCGGGGGGGCGGCAGCGGACGAGGCGGGAAGGGAGCTGGCCCAGCTCTACCGGAAAGTGGGGCTGAAGGAAAAGGCGCGCGACCTGTACCTCGAGCTCGTGGAGGCGAGCGATGATGATCCGGATCTGGATGAGCTGCTCGCCAAGACCTACCTCGAGCTGGGGGAGACCCGGAGCGCCGCCAGCCGGTATCGCTCCGCCGCGCGGCTTCACCTCGGGCGCAGGAATTACGATGAGGCGGCCGAGATCTACGAGCAGATCCTGAAGATCGATCCGGAGAACCCGGAGGCTCAGAAGATCATCGTCGAGATCCGGGAGGGGCGGATCGCCCTGCGCAAGCAGCGCCTTCGACGCGCCGCCGGACTCTTCGTGGGGATCGCCGGTGGCGTGCTGCTCTGCGGTGTGCTCGTCTACGAGGGATTTGCCCGCTACGCCTTTCACCTCGCTCACAAGGATGAGATCACACTCCTGCAGAACGGCAACGTCATGGGGTCGATCGATCGCTACAAGGAGGTTTCCAGCCGCTACCCGTACAGCCTGTCCGGGGCAGAGGCTCGCGGCATCATCGCCCGTCTCGCCGGCTGGCAGATCGGGCTCAGCAAGTCGCCCGATGAGATCAAGCAGCTTCTCGAGCTGCACCTTACCCAGGAGATCAGGACCCGAGGGGAGGAGCGCCGGGAATACCTCGCGATTCACGTCCAGCTCGCCAGCTATGAGGGCATGAGGGACGACGAGAGGAGGGAGGTCCAGGAGAAGATTGCGACCATACGCGAAGTCGGGGCGGCGGGGCCCATACTTCAGATCCATCGCGAGATCCGGGGAAGATCCTGGACTCCCGAGATCAACGTCGCCCTTCTCAAAGCCCTGGAGGGGATCAACCACAAGCAGACGATCCTGCCTATCCTCATCATCTGGCTGGATGAGATCGATCAGGATTACGGGGGACCGGGCCCCCAGGCGGACAACGATCGGAAGGAGATCCGGGAGACCCTGATTCGTCTGACCGGTCGTAAGGAAGCCTCCACCGAGCCGAAGGCCCTCACGGCAGGGTACTGGAGATCGGTGCTAGAAGGGGAAGAGTGAGAGTAGCGGCCGGTTCCGCTGGAAAAAGAAAAGGGGAGGCGCCTGAGCGCCTCCCCTTCCGTGTGTCAGCAGCAAGAGTGAGCTTAGCGCTTACTTCTTTTCCGGGCGGGCTTCTTGGCGGTCGGCTTCCGTTTCCGGGGTGCCGCCTTCCGCCTCGCCGGCTTCCGCTTGGCCGGCTTTTTCTTCGCTGCCGGCTTACGTTTCCTGGGAGCCGCTTTTCGCTTCTTCGGCGCCGCCTTCTTTTTTGACGTCACCTTCTTCTTGGCTCCCCTACGCGCTGCCATAGCTTCCCTCCGAAAAGGTGGGGACGCCTACACACGAGGCGTCAATAGTCATCCTTATCGACCGCGGCAGTATACGAATTAACTAAAATCTCGCAAGAATTTTCGCGAGTCGGATCCGCGTTTCTTCTTGCGTCCCGATTTTTATGACCCGATCCGATCATTTTCCTTGACAGTGGCGGAGATTCGCCGGTATAAGACTCCCGAAAATCAAGGTTCCTCCTCCCTCGGGAGGAGCCGATTCAGGAAAGGGAGGTCGTACCTTGAACAAGGCGGATTTGGTAGATCTGGTCCACGGGGAAGCTCAGGCCAGCTTCGAATCGCGAGCCGCGGCCGAGCGCGCCGTCAACGCGGTGATCGCCGCGATCAAGAGAGGCGTTCAGAAGGACAAGCAAGTCCAGCTGTCCGGCTTCGGGACCTTCTCGGTGAGAAGCCGAAAGGCTCGCAACGGACGCAACCCCAAGACGGGCGCCCCGATCCGGATCCCGGCCAGCCGAACGGTGGGATTCAAGCCGGGTCTCCAGTTCAAAGAGCTTCTGTAAGTCTCTATCTAAGAGTGGGTTATGGCGCACCCCTCCCTCTACCGAGGGGGCGCCGCGTCTCCATTTCGCCTATCATCCGTCGGCATCCTGGAGGTGATCATCGCCCGGTCCCCGCAGGGAGCACGGGATCCGGTGCCCGCCTTTCTCACGAGCCTCCCGCCGCGGTCTGTTTCTCCGGTGCATAGCGCGGTCCCGCCGACGAGAATTTGGGCTTACCCATCCGTTGCTCGGTCAGACGCCATCGTTCGAATGGCCTCGCGCCGATTCGCGATGAAACCATGCGAGAAGGGCATGCGGGCGCGTGGCCCGTCGCCGTTCGGGGCGCGAGGACCCGCGCCTGGACGATCGCGCGATCTTCCGACAATTGAATTCGAAAGGAATTTTCTGTCGGCGAAGAGGGGACAACTATTTTATTCGAGGGTCTGACATGAATGAGCGATTCTAGGTCTGCGCCGGATCACTTCTTTTTTGGCTCCTCGGAACCCGCCGTGACGCGCGCTCCGCGGCGGACCCTCAGGGCATTCATCGCCGAGCCGTCTCGAACGGCGATCTCGATGAATCCCTCACTCCCGAGGATCGCCAGAGGCTCGCCGCTCGCCCCTTCCTCATAGCTTCGGCTGATGCCTCGAATCGTCTTGCGGCCCACGCGAAAGACCTGTCGGCTCGACGCGGGGAGATCGCCCGGTCGAAGATTCGTTATCAGGTTTCCGAACCGATCGATCCGGATCACCTCTCCCAAGACCTGTCCTCCCTTCCGGATGGCGGTGGGCAAGTCCAGGCGGCGGATCCGTCGGATGGATGGACCGACCCGTCCGAGGGCGATCCCTCGGGCCAGGTGGGCGGCGACCGGGGCGAAGATGTCTCGCCCATGAAAAGTTCGGCTCACAGGCCGAAGGAAGAGCTGTTTATTCTCGATCCTCGCCATCTTGCGGATCGGCTCCACCAGGCTGAGGAGACCGTTGTCCGGGGCCACGAAGAGCTGTCCCCCGGATTCGACGACGATGGGGCGGCGAGTCGTTCCGACCCCGGGATCGACGACACAGAGGAAGATCGTACCCCTCGGGAAATAGCCACGGGCGCTGCGGAGGGCGAAGGCCGCCTCCTGGATATCCTGCGGTGGGATCTGGTGCGTGATGTCCACCATCTGGCAGGACGGTTGGATCGAGAGGATCACCCCCTTCATCACGCCAACAAACGGGTCCCGGGTCCCGAAGTCCGTCAGCAGGGCGATGGGCCCCCTCTTGCGCATATTCCATCCTTTAGCCGGTACGGGCTTTCGCCGTAGTTCCAGTTTCTCCCGCCGAGGGTGTGATTATGGATCGAGGGTTATGAGGATCAAGGCGCGACGCGGGTCCCCGCGGCTGCATCCGGGCAACCGGCGGGGCGCGATCGCGGGGGGCGTCCACGCGATGATCATCGGCCGCGTCGAGGGGGGCGCCAACGAGCCCTCCTGCAGGAAGGGCCCCGGAGCGAGACCGATCCACTCCAGGATCGCCTGACTCACCGGCCGGCCTTCACCGCCGGCATCGACGATGGCCTCCTCGCCTGACGGCAGATCGCCGATGAGGAAGGACCGATTCCCTTCCACCAGTATCGCCCCTTCGAGCGATCGGTCGGTGTCATTGCGCACATGCACATCCCCCGTCGACTCCCGACTCCACACGATGCGTCCGCCCAATTGCTGCTCGCCCGAGAAGATGAACAGGGATGCATGGGACCGACTCACAGGAAGAGTCCACTGCCCGCTGCCGGAGGTCCTCAGGTTCGGAACCGTCCCGACCGGTCGTGCGACCCCCTCGCCGGCCGAGGCGAAGGAAATCGACCGGCCGGGACCGATCGAGGCGATCCGGAGGATCGTCTCGCGAGAAGCGGCGCTCGATCCGGAGCTGCCGGAGATGACCGTCAGCTCATCCACGACCAAGGACGCAGGAACGACCCAGGGAAGCGTGGCTATCGCGCAGATCGACACGACAATCTGGAGGGGCAGCCGAAACCGCCTCGACAGGAGCCCGCAGGAGACCACACCGAACGCGGCCAGCCCGATCACCCATCCAGCGCCTAGCCGCCGGCTCGCTCGTTCGTGCCGCACCGCCCCGAATAGCTTCGCCGCTTCGCGCGGCGGTCGGCGTTCGGGCCTCACGCCGATCTCCAGGGCCTCTCGGGCCCGACGAAATAGCTCTCCCCGATCGCTCGACGCTTGCAAATCCATCGTGGCGATGATCCCCCGCCCCCTCCTCCAGGCAGCGATCCCCTCGCCCGGCGCGGGCAGGGGCGCCCCGAGATCGATCGATGCCTCCTCCGAGAGGGAGAGGACCGTCCCCCCGGTGAGTTGCCAGCGGCGCACCGCCTCGGTCATCCTGCCGCCAATCCTCCCACTCACGACCAGGAGATCCACCGGCTCCAGTCCCTGCCAGGACCCTCCCCACCCCGATGGAATCGTGGTCTGAGCGGCCGAGATGCCTTCCAGAATCTTGCGGGCCGCCGCCGGAGCGTCCTCGGTCCAGGCAATCAAGGCCTGCGCCGGCTCAAGAGGCCGGAACAGCCGGTGCAGTTGTTCCTCGATCTCGGCAAGCGCGAACTCGCCATCGCGCCCCCGGAAGAGCACCCGGAAGGATGGACGGCCTGGAGGCATCAGGAACAGGTACTGGATCGCGACCGTCTGCCCGGCGGGGAGGCGAATGGAGCGGGTGTACTCGATCTCCCCCAGCCGAACGACGACGTCTCCTTCCAGAAGGCCTGTGGATCCGTTCTCGAAAACGGCGGTCGCCGCCGCCCATTCTCCCGAGCGATACCACCCATCCAGGGACGCTTCGACGCGCTGGAGACGCAGACCGGCCTCACCGTGATTGGATCTCGGGGCCGATCCCACCATGAGGAGCGCCGCCGAGATAAGGCAGGCCGCGAGCGAGACGGGCCTGAGGGTAGCTCTCCGCGCGACAAGAGCGAAAACCGACCCTATGCCGAAGAGCGCGACCGCGGCCCAGGGGCCTTGGTCCGGATAGGCGCGGCACAAGGCGGCGACGGGAGAGACGGCGGCCGTGATCCGGGAGGGGATCTGACCCAGGAGGTCCTCGCCCATCTGATCGACGAACGGGGGTACGAACGCCACGATCAGGGCGCCCTGGAGGAACAGGAGTCGCCTCCCTCCTCTCCCGGCGAGGCAGACGAAACCGATGAGCGCGACCCCCGCGACGAGAGCCTGCGAGCCGAGGATGAACGCGGTGGAGATAGCGGCGATCCTTCCCGTGAGGAGGAGGATCGGCAGAGACAGGATGAGCGCTCCCAGGAGGAGAGATGCCAGGCGTCGGGGCTCCCTCTCATCGTCCCCGATCGCGAGGGGAAGGAGGAGTCCCACCCACAGCACCTCGAGGAGCATCAGGGTGAGCGGGAGCTCATCTCGGGCGAGCGGTCCGTCGCTGGAAGGATTTTCGAGCAATAACGAGGGAAGAGCCGCTCCGGAGAGCAGCAACAGGAGGCCGATCTGGAATGCAGCTGTTCGAGGGATCAATAAGGTTTCCGGTCGGAATCGAGTCCGGGCTACCGAGAGGGGCCGTCTGCGGTCCCGTCGCCCCGCGCCACCCGTATCGGCTCCACCGTCTGTTCACGGTACTGGAGCCGAACTCGACGGACCCCCGAGAGGCCCGGATACCAGCGGAGGGCCTCCTTCAGGCCGTCCATCTTCATCTCTGGCGTGGGCTCATCAAGGGCTCGTGCCTCGGGCCTCCCCCACTCGATCTCCGCGCCGTTCGGGAGAGAGAGAACGATCTCGCTCTCACCCGGCCGACGATCTCCCCAGAGGTTGGAGAGATCCACCGCTTCCAGGTCGCAGAGATCGAAGACTCCGGCCGCCTCCAGCTCTGCCACCACGAGGATCACCTCTTCCACCTCGCGGCGGGAGTGGCGCCCCCCCGCCGGCCCCCGGACCCGGGGGACTTCGGAGTCCGTGAAATAGGCTCTCGGGAGGCTGCGCCCTTCCGCATCGAGGAGCAGGGGCGCTCCGTTCGAACGCTCGAGGGCCACGACGGGCCGGCGGACGCATAGCTGTGCGCGAATCCGATCGGGGTAGCTCCGCCTGACTTCTACAACCGCTTCCACCCAGGGGAGGCTGCTCAATCTCCTTCCCACCCGGGTGATCAAGATCGGATCGAACAGGCTCTCTCCGCGAACCGCCTGCAGCAACCCATGGAGGTCTTGCCGCATCGGCTCTCGCAAGGCTCCGGAGCCCTCCACGAGGTCCACCTCGATCCGGCTGACGGTGAACTCCGGCGATTCACTGACCTCCCGGTAGGCCCGCGCCGAGTAGACGGCAAGAGAGACGATCAGGATCGTCCCCAGGAGGGCCGCCCCCGTGACCGGACTCGCGATCCAGCTCAAGGAGAGGGAAGGGATTCTCTTTCCCTTCTTTCTGGCTCTCTTCATCTTCTTCTTCCGCTTGGGTGCTATCGCTGCCTCCTCTCCGCTGTTTCGTCCGCTGCCGGAAGCGCCATGGCGATCATCTTCTCACACAGGTCGCCGAAATCGATCCCGACCATGCCCGCTGCCTTGGGCTGGAGACTCTTTTCTGTCAGGCCCGGGATCGTGTTGACCTCGAGCACCGTCGGTTCCCCCTTCTCGGGGAGGATCAGGTCCACCCTGGAGAAGGCCCGGCACCCCAGAGCCCCGTGAGCGGCGAGACCGATCTCCTGCACTCTCCGGTATACCGTCGGTCCCAGGGAGGCAGCGTTTCCGTACTCGGTCCCGGCGTTCGTGTACTTGGCCTCGTAGTCGAAGAAGGACCTGGCTGGCCTCAGTTCCACGATAGGGAGGGCCTCCTCGCCCAGGATCGATACCGTCAGCTCGCGACCGGGCAGGTACTCCTCGACGAGCAGGCTCTCGTCGCGCTGTCCCTCGAGCCTCCTGGCGAGCTCTTCCCGGGAGTGGGCGATTTCCACACCGATGCTGGAGCCGCCGCGCAGCGGCTTGAGGACGGCCGGCAGTCCCGTGACCTCGCCCACGTGCCGGATCGCATCCCGGACGGCCATGTGAGGGGGGACGATCGTCCACGATGGGGTCGGAATGCCGGCGAGCTGAAAGGTCTCCTTGGAGGCGGCCTTGTCCATCGCAATGCGGCTCGCCGCCGGACCCGATCCGGTGTAGGCGATTCCACGCCGCTCCAGAATCTTCTGGATCCCACCGTCCTCCCCGAAGCACCCGTGAAGGGCGATGAAGGCCGCGTCCCCTTCGAATGAATCCAGATCGGCGACCCGACGATCACCTACCTTGATGGTCATCACCCGATGTCCTCGCCGCCGAAGGGCTCCCCCGACGGCAGCCCCGGAGTGGAACGAGACGTCCCTCTCCGCCGAGACCCCGCCGCACAGGACGGCGATCTCGAGAGATCGGCCAAAGATGGATCGTTCTTGAATCACCTAGATCACCCGGACCTCTAGCTCCAAGCTCACGCCGAAGCGTATCCTCACCGCCTGCTGCACCCTCTCGATCAGACGGAAGACATCGCTGGATGTCGCCTCCCCATCGTTCACGATGAAGTTGGCGTGCAGCATGGATACCATCGCTCCCCCGATCCGCTCCCCCTTGAGGCCGGCCGATTCGATCAGCCTGCCGGCCGAGTCCCCCTCCGGGTTGCGGAATATGCACCCGGCGCTCGACTGGCCGTACGGCTGAGAGCGGCGCTTCCTTTTCATGATGTCGGCTGTTCCCCGTCGAATCTCCTCCCTCTTTCCGCGCCGGAGGCAAAGAACGACCTCGTAGACGATCCCGCCTCCCAGCTCACAGCCCCGGTACCGAAATTTCATCTCTTCCTTCCGCCGGAAGGCGATCTCCCCGTCCGGGAGCACGATCCCGACCCCGTCGACGAAGTCCGACATGGCGCCATTGCGGCCGCCGGCGTTCATCGCCACGCCTCCGCCCACCGTTCCGGGGATCCCCGCCAGGGCCTCGAGGCCGGAGAGGGAGAGCCGCTCGGCCCTGCGCATCAGACGGGGGAGACTCACTCCCGCCTCGGCGATGATCCGTGTCCGGCTCGAATGCAGTCGGTTCATTCGACGAAGATCGACGAGGATTCCATCGAAACCCTCGTCCCGGGCCAGGAGATTGTTCCCACCCCCCACGCAGAGGATCCGGCTCCCCGTCCGCCCGGCCTCCAGGACGACCTCCCTTAGCTCCTGGAGGTTTTCCGGCGTCCGGTAGGAATTGACGGGCCCGCCGAGCTTGAAGGATGTGAGGTGGCTGAGGTGGACCGATGCCTCGGAGAGCATCGTCGCCGGCGACCCGAGCTCACCAAGATCCGCGATCGGCTGCGCCACCTGGTAGATGTCCCCTGCGCCTATCACGAGGACGACGTCCCCCGGCTCGATCTCCTCCGCGACTCTGCCCGGAATTTCTGGCAGGTCAGGTAACGTGTCGGCATCGCCCCCGCATAGCCGTATCCGGTCGACGAGCGTCGAGGACGTTACCTCTCCGGAGCGGTCTCCCTCTCGCGCCCCGTAGATCGGGGCGACGAGCACCCGGTCCGCCTTGCTGAGGGTCCGCGCGAATCGATCGAGGAAAGTTGCTGTGCGCGCTCGCTGATGCGGCTGAAAGACGAGGACCTGCCTCCGGTCTCCGAAGGTCTGGCTGCACGACTCGAGGACGGTCTCGAGCTCCGTCGGGTGATGCGCGTAATCGCTCACCACGGCGAGATCGTCTCCGGAGAGCAGGATCTGGAACCGGCGATCCACCGTCCGGAACGTCGATATCGCCTGTCGGATCTCCTCGACCGAGAGGTCGAGGGCGCCGGCTGCGGCGATCGCGGCCATGCCGTTGGAGACGTTGTGAAGGCCCGGGAGCGGGATCGAGAAGGAGCCCACAGGCCGACCCTGACGGCTTACCCGGATCTGTGTTCCCTCCGGGAGACTCGCGCCTCGGTCCCCCCGCCAGTCCGAATCGGAGCCGATCGCGAATCGCTCGACACGGCAGCGGGCCCGTCGGGCGGCCCTTTCCGCCCCTTCGTCTCCCAGGGGGATCAGCAACATCCCGTCCGGATGAATCCGTTCGACGAACGAGCCGAACGCCTCGACGATCTCGTCGAGATCCCTATAGAAGTCGAGATGATCTGCCTCGATGTTCGTGATCACTCCTATCCAGGGAGAGAGGTGCAGGAAGGAGCGGTCGTACTCGCAGGCCTCCGCAACGAAGATCTCGCCGGCTCCGCGCCGCGCGGAGCCGCCGAGGTGGGAAATATTCCCACCGACGAGGAAGGACGGGTCACGGCCGGCCTGGACGAGGATATGGGCGATCAACGCGGAAGTGGTGGTCTTGCCGTGGGTCCCGGCAACCGCGACCAGCTTCTGCCCCTCGCCGGCGAGCGTGATCGCCTGGGCATACTTCTGAACCGGGACGCGGCGCTCTGCAGCCTCGCGTAGACGGGGGTGACTTATCGGAACGGCGGCAGATCGGACGACCAGCTCGGTTCCGTCGGGTAGGGGCGCATCCTCGCCCACGGTGATCGGTATTCCGGCGTCTCTGAGTCCGGAAAGGAAGGGTCCCTCCTCCGCATCCTCGCCGGTGAGGAAATGGCCCGCGGCGCGAAGCATGCGGGCAAGCCCGCTGAGCCCCGCGCCACCGATTCCCAGGCAGTGTACCTTCACGGTTTCGTGTTCGCTCCATTCCAGGTCGAGGGGATCACGAGCCGTGTCCCGGGGACGAGCCGATCCGGGTCATCGATCCGGTCCCGGTTCTCCTCGAGGAGCTGTTCCCACAGGACACCCTTCCCGAGGAGCGACCTGGCGATCCCATAGAGGGTGTCGCCATCACGGACCACGTAGAACCCCGACCGTGTGGATCGAGACCGGGTGGTCCGCTGCGCGCCGGGAAGGACCAGCCGGGTCCCGGCGACCAGGCGATCGGGATTGGAGATGCGGACCCGATTAGCATCGTATAGGCTCCTCCATCGTTCGCCGTCTCCGTATATCTCCTTGGCGATCGTCCAGAGCGACTCCCCATCGCGCACCGTGCGGACCGCCGCCCCTGCGGGGGCCGGCGCCGCCGGCTGGACCGATCTGGGCGGGGCGGAAACCGGTCTGTGGGAGAACAGGGCCTCGGCGAGCTTCTCCAGCCGCTCGCGATCCGGCTCCGGAGTGCTCGAGGGAGGGGAGGGCTCGACCTTCACGATCGGGGGGAGGGGATCCGCGATCCGCTCCTCCTTCGGGTGGGTCTCTCCCCCTATGGAATCGGCCGCGGCCGCCGCCTTGGATATCGGGTCGCCGATGGCTCGAGATGAGAGTACGTTCGGCTCGGGAATGGCGATGATCTCCGTCGCCTGTCTCTGGACGTCCTCTTCGTTCCCGCGATCCCAGACGACCGCGACGAAGACGATCATGAGTAAGACCCCGAGAAGGCCGATCTTTGCACTGCCGCTCATGGAAACACCTCTGTGCGCCATTACCCCGCGTCCTGCAGTTGCGCCGGGGAAGGCATGGTCACCCCTCTCTCTTCTTCGCTCCGTGTCTCTGCCGGCTCTGTGGCCCCTTCCGGCACGCCCAAATCCCCAAGAATATCCATCGCGATGCGGCGTCCCGCATCGGGTCTCCCCCGGGACTCCGCTGCCCGGCCCAGGCGCTCCCTCCCCTCGTCGTCGTGGAGGAGTCGGATGAGCTGGAACCACGTGTTCGGCGTGAGGTCTTCCTCCCGGACCTGCCAGGACGCGCCAGCCGCCTCCATCTGGCGGGCGTTGGCCTCCTGGTGTCCGTCCGCCGACCAGGGATAGGGAACGAGGACGGATGGTAGGCCCCGCGCGGCAAGCTCGGCGATCGTGGTCCCACCCGCCCGGGCGAGCACGAGGTCGGCCGCGGCATACGCCGAGCCGATCGCGTCGAGGAAGGGCAAGACCCGCGCGCGGATCCCCGCCACGCCGTAGGCCCGCTGCAACTCTCCACGCAGGGTCGGTCCGGTCAGATGGATCACCTGGTACTTTTCGGCGACCCTCGTCGACTGAACGCAATCCAGGATACGTCGGTTCAATCCCTCAGCTCCCTGGCTCCCTCCCATGATCAGAAGCGTCCGAAGATCCCGACGGAACCCCCACTTCCAGTTGGCGTCTTCTCTCGACCATCCCAGGGCCTCTGAACGGATCGGATTGCCCAGCGTGAGGGGACGAGCGTCGGTGTGCAGCCAGAGGCTGGCCGGCTCCCAGCACGAGTAGACCGCCCGGGCCCGCCGGGCCAGAAGCCGGGTGACTCTTCCCGGCACGGCGTTCTGCTCGAGGAGGTAAAGGGGAATGCCGTCCGAGTGGGCGGCGAGACCGGGGAAGAGCGAGCCATAACCCCCCAGACCCACCACCGCCTGGATCTGTTGCTCCCGGAGGAACTTCCGGCTGTGGAGGAAGGCCTTCGCCGCCCGACCGGGAAAGCGAATGAACTGACCGGCGGACCGCGGTCGCCGCGGCGACGCTATCGGGTGCCACTTCGGCGCAGACTTCTTCTCGATCTCGCGGCCTGGACCTAACCCGAGGACTTCTACGCCCAGGGCGCGGATCTCACCTGCCAGCGCGAGGCCGGGGAAGAGATGACCCCCTGTGCCGCCGCCGGCCAGAGCGATCCGAACCGTCGACGGAGTCACGGAGTCGACCATCACGCAGCCCCCCTTCCAGAGGTATAGACCCTGACGGGCACATGCCGGGGCATGCCGGTCTGAGATGCAATGTTCAGGAGTATCCCCACGGCGACCAGCGAGATCAGGAGGGAGGACCCTCCGAACGAGATGAACGGCAGGGGCATCCCCTTGGTGGGGAGGGCTGCCGTGACGACGGCGATGTTCAGGGCCGCCTGGAGGCCGACGAGGATCACGATACCGAACGCCATCACGTACCCCAGGGAATCGGGAGCGGCGGACATGATCCGGTAACCACAGTAGATGAAGGCGACGAAGAGGCCGATCACGAGGAAGGTCCCGATCATTCCGAGCTCCTCGCCGATCACGGCGAAAATGAAGTCGCTGTGCTCCAGCGGGAGGAAGAAGAGCTTCTGTCGGCTCTCGCCGAGCCCCTCCCCCATCAGACCTCCCGACCCGAGGGCGAGCAGGCTCTGTCGAACCTGGTATCCCTTCCCCAGCGGGTCCAGGTCCGGGTTGAGGAAGGTCGCGAAGCGATCCCTCACGTGCTGGAACCGGGTCAGCATCACGTAGAGCCCGAGGACCCCTCCGGCGGCGGCCAGCGGAATGAGGTGTGCCAGACGGATCCCCGCCACGAAGAGGACGGACACAGAGAGGGTCCCCACGAGGACAGCGGTCCCGAAGTCCGGCTCCATCAGGATCAGGCACAGGGAGCCCGCGATCGCCGCGAGGGCGATACCGAGGCCCTTCACTTCCTTCTTCAGCCCTCCCAGGACGACGGTCTTGGTCGCCCCGATCGTCACGGCAGAGGATACGAAGATGATCAGGGCCAGCTTGGCCACCTCCGATGGCTGGAACCCCACGCCGGCAAATCGGATCCACCGCCGCGCCCCGTTCGCCTCATGGCCGACTCCCGGGATCAGCACGGCGAGCAGCAGGAGCATCACCCCGCCGAGGATCCAGAGGCTGTAGCGACCCAGGATGTGATAGTCGGTGTGCCATGCGATCAGCATGCCGCCCGCCGCGATGCAGGCCCAGAGAATCTGCTTCCGCAGGAACCAGGAAGGGTCGCCGCCGGCCGCCGTCTTGAGCGCGCTGGTGGAAGCGATCATGACGATCCCCAGGGCCAGAAGCGTGCCGACAATGGCAAGGACACCGTTGCGCCAGCGTCTTCCTTCCATGCTACCGCACCTTCAAGGTCACGAGGCTGATCAGGGCGAGGATCGCACCCACGATCCAGAAGCGCACCGTGATCTTGCTTTCGGGCCAGCCGAGAAACTGGAAGTGGTGATGCAGGGGGGCGATCCGAAATACCCGCTTCCCCCGGAGACGGAAGGAGGCGACCTGAAGGATCACCGACGCCGCCTCGACCACGAAGATGCCTCCGGCGATCAACAGCAGAAACTCCTGCTTGAGTATCACAGCCACCAGTCCGATCGCCCCGCCGAGGGGAAGGGCCCCCGTGTCGCCGAGAAAGACGCTCGCCGGGTGGCAGTTGTGCCACAGGAATCCCATCCCCGCGCCCACCATGGCGGAGCAGAGGACGCTCAGTTCCCCCGCCCCTGGAACGTAGGGCAGCCGTAGGTATCCGGCGAAGTCGGTCCGGCCAACGACGTAGGCGACGATCGCGAAGGTCCCGCTCACCAGGATCAGAGATCCGCAAGCCAGCCCGTCGAGACCGTCGGTCAAGTTGACGGCGTTGCTCGATGCCACCACGACCAGGGCCACGAGGCCGATGAACAGAATTCCAAGGGGCACCCGTACGCGGCGGAAGACCGGGAAGAAGACCGATGTCCCGAGGTCCGAGTCGTCCCGGATCGAGTAGCGGGGCTCGCCCGCCAGGTCCGAGGAAGCCACCGGCAGCACGGGTGGACCCTGATCCCGCGATGTCACGGGAGCCCCCCGGTCCGCTGCCGGAGGATCCGGGAGCCGCACCTCCAGGACGGAGAAGAGGACGAGACCGGCCGCCGTCCCCACGAGAACTTGCCAGGCGAGCTTCGTGCGGGCGCGCAGACCCGGCTTGTCCTTCGAGGTCAGCTTGATGAAGTCGTCCACGAACCCGACCGCTCCGAGGGCGGTGCTGACACCGAGGACGAGCAGGACATACGGATTGTCGAGGCGACCCCACAGAAAGACCCCTCCGAACATGGCGAGGAGGAAAATCAATCCGCCCATCGTGGGCGTGTGCTTCTTGCCGGCGTGAAGGCGATTCAACGCTGGCGAATCGGACCGGCCGACGTCCTCGTGGACACCGCGAGAGGAGAGGAGACGTATGATCCGCGGACCGAGGATCACGCAGATCAGGAAGGCGCTGATCGCGGCGAGACTGGCCCGGAAGGTGATGTACCTGAAGATCTGGAGATCCGGCCAGATCCTCTCCCACGATGCAAGGAAGGCATAGAGCACGGACGGGGCCTCCCGTCAGCGGATCCGCCCTGGCCCCCCGGTCCGTCCGGGTGACAGGGTGGTTCCCTCATGCCCCCACTCTCCGTTCCCTCCGACTAACCCGCTTGTCGCGAGCCCTCCGGCCGGGAAACCCGATGGATTTCGTTATCCCCCCGTAAGATCTCTGCCACCTCCTTCGCCACTCCCTCCAGCTTCATGGCCCTCGAGGCCTTGAACAGGACGGCGTCCCCCGGCCGAAGGAAGACCCCCAGGGCCTCCGCCAGGCAATCGGGAGATTCGAAGGAGAAGACATGTTTCTGGTTCATTCCCGCCCGGCGGGCCCCCTCCGCAGCCCAGCGCGCTTCCTTGCCGAGCGTCCAGAGGCATTCCACGCGTGAGGAGAAGACCTCACGGCCGAACTCGGTGTGCAGGGACCGGGAGCGTTTCCCGAGTTCCCGCATGTCCCCGAGGACCATCGATCGCCTCCCTCGGCAGGGAATGCGGGCGATGGAATCCAGAGCGGCCATCGCCGACTGCGGGTTGGCGTTGTATGCGTCGTTGACGAGCGTGACCCCGGCCACCGTCTCCGGCTCCATGCGCATCGGCGGAGGTGTGTAGCGGAGGATCCCCTCGCGCATGTCGGCCGCCTCGGCGCCGAGGAGAGAGGACACGGCGATCGCCGCCAGGGCGCACCAGACGCCCGGCATTCCTCCCCGCTCGACCCGAAACCAGCCAATTCCTCTGACGTAGAACGATATTCCCTTGCGACCCTCCTTGCACTCCACCGCGCGGATGTCACATTCCTTCCCCAGCCCGTAGGTGACGATCCCGCCGACCGGGTCGAGGAGGGAGGATTGCTCCACCTGTGCCCTCAACCGGCGACATCCCTCGTCGTCCCCATTTATCACGAGGATCCCGCCCCGCCGTCCCAGGTGGTGGGCCATCTCGGACTTGGCTCGAATCACTCCGTCCAGGTCTCCGAGACCGTCCAGGTGGGCCTCCGTGACCGTCGTGATCACGCCGATCTCGGGGTTTGCCACGCGGCAGAGCTCCTCGATCTCGCCGGGGCCGCTGGTCCCCATCTCGATCACAGCCGTCTCGGTCTTCTGATCCATGTTGAAGATCGTGAGGGGCACGCCGATCCGATTGTTGAAAGAGGCCGCCGCCTTCACCGTCCGTGAGGTCCGGGAGAGGATAGCGGAGAGCATTTCCTTGGTGGTGGTCTTGCCGTTGGAGCCGGTCACGCCGATCACCCGGGGGGTCAGCTTGCGACGATAATGGCCGGCGAGATCGACCAGGGCTTCTTCCGGGTCCTCTACACGAAGGACACGGAGGTCGTTTCGCTCAGGCTTCCACCCGAGAGAGACCACGGCGGCGCAGGCTCCTTGGGATAGGGCGTCCTCGACGAACCGGTGGCCATCCTGGCTGCGACCCCGAAGGGCGAAATAGAGGTCTCCGGGCCGTATCGATCGGCTATCGATGGCCACCCCTGAGGCTTTGACGCCGCGAAGGGCCTTCGGCAAGGCGGCCCCTGCCGCCTGACAGATTTCCTTGATGCTGATCGTGATCATTCCGTGCCCCTCCTTGGATGATGTATCGGCATCTGGGATGGGGAAATTTGGGGAGAACTACGAAGCCACCCGAATCGAGCCCCCTTCTTCCAGCAGAGCCCTGGCTTCCTCCCGATCGTCGAAGGGCTGGCATCCGTCTCCCGAGGTCTGCGTGTTCTCGTGACCCTTCCCGGCGAGCAGGACGAGATCGTCCGGAGTGGCCTCCCGGAATGCCTCCCGGAACGCCTCTCGCCTGTCCGGCACGACCCTTGCCCGTTCGGGCCGGACCATGCCGGAGAGCACTCCCTTGATGATGAGGTCGGGGTCCTCGGTTCTCGGGTTGTCGGAGGTGACGACCGGCAGGTCGGCCAGCTTCTCCACCACCATTCCCATGTGGGGTCGCTTGGACCGATCGCGGTCCCCCCCGCACCCGAAGACGACGATGAGCCTGCCCGTGACGAGGTGTCGAAGCTCGGTGAGGACGGCCCGGAGGGCGTCTTCGGTATGGGCGTAGTCGACGATCACCGGGTAGGGCTGACCGGCCTCGACTGACTCCAGGCGGCCCGGAATGACCGGGAGATTCTCGATCCCGAACCGGATCGCCTCCGTGTCGAGCCCCAGGGCAATTGCCCCGGAGGCGGCCGCCATGATGTTGGAGAGGTTGAAGACCCCCTTCAGAGGGCTGTGGCAGTGGATCTGGCCGATCGGAGTGCCAAGCACGGCATCGGTTCCGCTCATGTCGGCGTGTAGCACCCTGCAGCTCATGTGGCCGCCGCTGGCGAATCCGTACGAGAAGGTTCGAGCCCGCGAGACATTCATGAAGTAGGAGGACGCCAGGTCCTCCTGATTGAGGACCGCCGTCGCCCTCGGGGAGAGCTGGCGGAAGAGGCCCGCCTTCGCCTCGAGGTAGGCCGCGACGTCCCGATGATAGTCCAGGTGATCCCCCGTCAGGTTCGTGAAGATTCCGACGTCGAATTCCACGTGCCGGACCCGCAGCTGGTCAAGCGCGTGGGAGGAGGTTTCCATCACGGCATGTGTGATGCCTTCTTCGGTCATGGCGGCGAGGAGCTCGTGAGTACGGATGGCGTCGGGCGTGGTGACAGGGGCTTCCTGCTTCTTGTCGTCCAGGAAGTAACCGGTGGTCCCGATGAGGCCGACCCGGTATCCGGCCGCCCGGAGCATCGACCGGAGCAGATAGGTCGTCGTCGTTTTTCCATTGGTTCCCGTCACTCCGACGACCCGCATCTTCCGGGAAGGATGGCTGTAGAACCGGGCGGCGGCGGCGGATAGGGCCCACCTGCCGTCGCTCACCCACAGGCCCGGGACCTCGCTCGGGAGCGGAACTTCCCGGGGAGAGATGACGGCCGCCGCGCCCCTACGAACTGCCTCCTCGACGAACGCGACCCCGGAGACGCGCGTCCCCGGCACGGCCACGAAAAGGCTCCCCGGCCGTACCTCTCGGGAGTCCGCCGTTATCGACTGCAGCTGAACATCACGCCAGTTGGAGCCGCCAACCAGCTCCAGCTCACTGCGAATTTCGCTGAGCCTCATGCATTTCTCCTTGGATGGAACCTGCGTCCGTCATCAGTCTGCACACGGGCAGGGCAAGCCTGCCTCGACACGATGGGGATACTATTCGAGGGAGCTACCGGCCAGGGCGGGAGAGGGCCTCCCGCAGGACCGAACGAACGGCGGGTGCGGCCACGATCCCCCCGGTGGGCCGCTTTCCCTGAGGCCGATCGACGAGGATCAGCGCCAGCACTTCTGGATCCTCCGCTGGCGCGTACCCGACGAACGATGCGATGACCTCATCCCCCTCCCCGATCACCTCCGCCGTGCCCGTCTTGCCCGCCACCGTAACGTCCGGCAGGGCCGCCCTTCTCCCCGTACCCTTGAGCACGGCGGAGACGAGCGCAGCGCCGATCTGGCCTCGGGAGACCAGGGTCGACAGGACGCGGCGGCCCGCATCGGGAGAAAACGACTTTCCTCCCCAGGGGCCTTCGATCCGGGATACGAGCCGCGGCCTCCGCAGGATCCCGCCGTTGGCCAGCGCCGCGTAAGCGCAGGCCAGACGGATCGGCGTCACCGCGACCTCGTGTCCCATCGGCACGGAAGTGGTGCTGTATAGATTCCATTTGCTGGCCGAAGTGATGCGCCCCCGACCCTCATCTGGAATCGGCAGGCCCGCCTTATCGGTCAGCTCGAAACGAGCGACCCATTTCCGGAGAAGTTCCGGGCCCAGGCGCAGGCCGAGCTTGGCCATTCCGATGTTGCTCGACTTCGAGATGACGCCGGTGAACGGCAGGAGGCCGTAGGGGTGGAAGTCACGCAAGCGGCGCTTCTGGATCATCCAGGTCCCCATCTCGCAGTCGATCATCTCGTCCATCTCGGCGAGCCCCTCCTCGAGACATGCGGCGGCGATGAGCGGCTTGATCGTCGAGCCGGGCTCGTACGTATCGGTGAAAGCCCTGATCCGCCACGATTCCGGGGAGGACATCGAGTAACGATTCGGGTCGAACGTGGGGCGCTGGGCTACGGCAAGGATGTCGCCGGTCCTCGGATCGAGAACGACTCCGATCGCCACGCGGGGGGTGTGGGCCAGAAAGATCTTCTCGAGGACGTCCTCGAGGGCGCACTGGATCGCCGGATCGATCGTGAGCGTGACGTCCCAACCGTCGACCGGGGCAGCGGCGACCGTTCCAGGAGGCAGGACACCTCGTCCCCGACCGTCCCTCCACATCGGACGCCACCCCTTTTCTCCTGTCAGGACATCCTCGAACGAGGCCTCCAGCCCCGACAGACCGCGATGATCCACTCCCACGATCCCCAGGACCTGTGACGCCACGGCGCCGAACGGGTAGTAGCGCCTGTACTCCTCCCGGAA
>JAPUJT010000133.1 GCA_027296055.1 Planctomycetota bacterium
TCGGCCCTTCTCCGTGGAGCCGGCCTCGAGGACCTTGGCGATTCCGGGGTGCTCCATCAAGGCGAGGGCCTGGCGCTCCGACTCGAACCGGGCGACCAGGTCTTTGGTATCCATGCCGAGCTTGATCAGCTTGAGGGCGACTCGACGGCGAATCGGCTCGCTCTGCTCGGCGAGATAGACGACCCCCATGCCCCCCTCCCCCAGCTCCTCGAGGATCTTGAAGGGCCCGACCTGGCCGGGCCCGCCCTGGAAGGTTCCTGCCTCGTGCAGGCGCTCAACGAGGGCGAGGCGCTTGGAGAGGATCTCGGCGATCTCGGCGTGCTTTGCGAGGAGAGCCCTCTTGTCGGGGGCCTCCCCCGCCTGGAGGGCCTCCAGGTAGCCGTCCGCAATCTCCTCCAGGAGGGAGGCCTGCTGGGCGTCAGCCTCTTCTCTCGGCGAGTCAGGGGGGGGAGTAATGGGCGCCTCCGCGGCTACAGGGTGTTTCCGATTGCGCTACCGGGCTGACGGTCAGGATAACCGAATGTGAGCTGAGGAGGAAAGGACGGTGAGAAGGCGCTCTGAGGGCCCGTAGCAGCCATATGAGCGGAATTATAAAAGAATGTTCCCGCGACGCGAGCCCAGGCGGTGTCTTGGACCCTATGGTCGATGCAAATTTTCAGCTTGTTCACCCCCTCGCCGGAGACCGGGGATGAGGCTGGGTAACGAAGAGAAGGAGGTCGGAGCCATGAGAAACGGAACTCTCGTCATGTGTCTTCTGGGGGCGGTCATGCTGCTGGTGGGACCTGGCTGCGAGCCGGACCTGTTCGGAGGTTCCGATTGGGAGGATGAAGATGACTGGTCCTCCGGCGGCACGGGTGGCGGCGGTGGTGGTGGCGGTGGTGGCGGTGGCGGCGGTGGTGGGTATCTGAGTGTATCGAGCGCGTGGCGTACCTTCTCGGACATGACGGTCTCTGGTGGGCAGACAATGGTCCCGCTGCTCGATCTGGACCTTCTGAACTGTTCGAGCAGCTCGATCATCATCACTTCCATCAACTTTCACGGTGAAGTGGATTGGCAGAACGTGGCGGCCGCCCGCCTCTATCATGACTCGGACCGGAGCGGGACCGTCACCCCGAGCGATTCCCTGCTATGGACGGGAAGCTTCATGGACGGGGTAGCCGCCTCGAGCCTCACCCTCGCGATGGGGGCCTTTGAATCGACGAATCTTCTCCTCGCCGGTGATATCGACCCAGCCGCCGCTGCCGGTGCTCGATTCAGGGTGTCGATCAGCGAAGCGGCTCGCGACGTCGTTCTCTCGACGTCACTCCCAATTCATTATTCCGGGACGAGCATTCGCTCGGGATGGCGGACCGTCGTCGGCCCCTCTGCAACGGCCATTGTTTTGGTACAGCCGGCGGATGTGATGCGGGGGCCGTTCGCGTATCCCGGGGATTCGAACGTGCCCGTACTTGCCGCTCGCATCGAGCTTCTGCAAGGTCAGCCGGTGGAGTCGATGAATATCGAGTTTGGCGCCTCCGGAGCCACGACTGGATGGTCGGAGCTTTCGTGGAGCCTGTGGCTGGACGAAGATCAGGACGGGACGGTGGATCCCGCTGTCGATCGTCCCATGGCGCAGGATCTGGGCCTTCCGGCCAGTGGACAGCGGTACAGTCGGGATCTCTCCCTCGGCCTGGATGTCGGCGTTAGTGTCCAGCTGATCCTGGCTGTGGATGTCGGCCCGAACGCGAGAGCCGACCGTGTCGAGGCAGAGCTCGAGGTGGCCCGGGCTGTCGAGGTGGACACCGGACTGTCCGCCTCCATCAATGGCGGCTCTGTCGGGAACTGGCTGAGAACTGGAACGAAAGGCCTCGTCATCACGGCGGGCCAGGGCGTGGAAGTGCTGGATGTCGATTCCGGTGAGACGCTTGGCACCTTCATCGGCTCCTGGCAGGCGGACGCGGGCCTGATCGTCGACCCCCGAGGCCGGTGGATCGCCATCGCGACACGCGGGTTCCTGGAGCTGGTCCTGTTCGACCTACGACAAATGCAGGAAGTGGTCAGGTTCCCCCTGGCCAGCACACCCTACTCGCTGCTCGCCGGACCGGCGGGAGACATCATTTATGTCAGCCTCGAGAATTCGACCGGGGCTGGCGGCGTGGCCGAGATCATGGTGAACGCCGATCTCAGCGGCGTATCCCTTAACCGTACGTTTCTCGAGGGCGTGGCGTCCCATGGCCTCCTCGCCATGAGCCCGCTCCAGGATCGACTCTATCTCGCGGAGCACGACGGTGGGATTCGAGTGATCGAGACCGCCGGCGGGACCGAGGTGGATACGCTGTCCTCCCCGGTACCGTCCGCCATCGCTATCACGCCGGACGGGACGCGGCTCCTGGTCGCCAGCGCGACCGGTGATCTGCTATCGATTCCCACCGACGGGAGCGCGTCCACCTCTCGGGCGCTGAACGCAGTGGGCGTTTCCGTCTCTCCCGACGGAGCGGAGGTCTACGTCCTCCAGGACCTGGATGTGGAGGTCGTCGATCCGATCGATCTCTCCTCGTTCGAGACTCGCTCGTTTCTCGAGACAGGTCAGTCGGTCGCGGCGGCCTCCCCCGCAGGAAGGGCAGTCGTGCTGGACCAGACCTTGGCCCTCATGGTCCTCGACCCTGGACAGGCTACCTGGGAAGGTGCTACCGACCCTGGCTTCGCTGTCTGGCAAGTGGCAGTGATGGACTAGGCGAGTTCGAATCGCCCGAATGAGAAAGAATGACGGCCCGCCGTCGCAAGGCTATGGCGGGCCGTTTACTTCTCCACCTTCGGTGTATCCCCTGGCGTCTCCCCGCGAGACAGCAGCGCCCGATACTCCTCGGCCTTCTCCGGTTTCTCCCATCGAGAATAGAGGTCCACGAGCCTCTCGAGTACGATCCGAATGCTGGGGCTCTCGGGGGACAGCGAATCCCTCGCGATGGCAAGGGCGCTGAGGAGGTGCTTCTCCGCTTCTGCAAGGCGACCGAGGCGTATGAGCGTGGCACCGTACTCGCCGCGGATGGGTACGTGCGCCCAGTGGCCCTCGGATAGAGTACGATCTGCGGCTTCCACTACGATCTTTCCCAGGCGTTCCGCCTTCTCGTTGTCTCCTTGATCACGCTGCAGGACCGCGAGTGCATGCCTCGTCATCAATGTGCTCAGATCCTCCTCCCCGTAGAGTTTGCTCCGTGCATCCAGAACCCGCAGGAGCATCTCCTCTGCCTCTTTATGCTTTCCTTGCTCTCGGAGTACCGCCGCCAGATTATGCATGAGCGTGACGACATTCGGGTGATCGGGTCCCATGATACGCCGAAAGGTTGCTAACGCCCTCCTGAAGAGCTTCTCGGCTTCGTCGTACTTTTCATAATCCGATAGACAATTTGCGAGGTTGGCCAGTGTGATCAGCGTGTCAGGATGGTCGCTCCCAAGCGATTGCGTGCTGAGGCGTAGAGTTTCTCGAAGGATGGACTCCGCTTCTTCGAGCCTGCCCTGCCTCAGAATGTTCTGGCCGAGATTGTTCAGTGCTGTCAGAGTGAGAGGGTGCTCGCTACCGAGAGAGCTCCGATAAGCTTCGACAATATCACGAAGGGAGATTCCGGCTTCCCGAAGCTTCCCCTGGCGCTCCATGACCATCGCCATATTGTTTGCGACCGCCAGAGTCTCCGGGTGGTCTTTTCCGAGACTCCTCCGAAACCCACCAAGCGCGCGGCTCCATATCGCCTCGGCATCTTCCAGCTTTCCAAGATCATAGAGGACCGTTCCCAGGTTGTTCATCGACGCGAGAGTTTCTTCGTGGTCCTCCCCGAGCAGACGAGTCTGAGCTTCGAGGGTTTCCTCCAGCAGACCCCTGGCCTCAGGAATCTTCCCCCGCCTCCTGAGCAGCGTCGCCAGATTGCCGGACAACAGGAGCACACGCGGATGTTCTCGTCCAAGTGCCTCTCCCATACCCTTCAGGGCCTCTCGATACAGACTCTCAGCCTCCGGTAACTTCCCCTGACCCTGCAGCGCGATGGCCATAGACTGCTTCAGATGAAGTGTTCTGGGGTGGAGATCTCCCAGCAAACGCCGGAAGCTGCCCAGGACCTCGAGGTGGAGCTGGACCGACTCGACATACTTACCAGCCTTCTGTAGGACGCCAGCGAGGTTTTCCTTGAGATTGAGCGTAGCCATGTGCTCAGGGCCGCGATGCCTGTCCAAGGAATCGAGAGCGGTTCGCAGCCTCGATTCCGACTCGGCATATTCTCCTTTAGCAGCGAGCAGGACTGCGAGGTTGCTGATCGCGGCTATCGTCCTAGGGTCTTCCTTGCCGAGCGTTGTCGCCAAGCCCTTGACGGCCAGGCGACAATGCTGCTCGGCCTCTGCCACCAGGGTCAGATTGAGCAGCGCGGTGGCGTAGTTTCCGTGCGATACAAGGGTGTCCACGTGATCGTCTCCGAGAATTCGCCGCCGGATATGGAGCGCAGATGCGAGGTGGTCCCTGGATGCGCCGAACAGACCGAGAGCCTTGTAGGCGGCCGCGAGGGTGGTTCGCACCGAGGCTTCGACGAGAGGCGCGTCTCCGAACGTCCTGTCGATGTCCGCTGTCGCGCGGTCCAGAATGTCGACGACCTTGACCTCCCCGCCCGCAATGAATGGATCAGAATAGGCCAACATCTTCTCCAAAAAGTCTTTGATAGCCCGTGCCTTCCTGGCCTCGGATTTCGCGTGGGCTCCGGCCGAGACGGCTCTCTCTCGCTGCTCCGCCTCCGCCTCGCGGGCTTCCAAGGCTGTGTCCCGTTCGCGCTGGGCTTCGAGCTTGGCGTCAAGGGCGGCCAGGCGCTGCTGCTCGGCGATAGCGGTCTGCTCCTGCGCGATCTTGCGTTGCTCCTCCTCCTGACGGAACGCCCTGTCCGCACGGTAAAGGAGGACTGTGCTGGTCACCAGTCCGGCGGCGAGAACAAGGAAGACTGCGGCACCTCCGATCACGGCCGCCTTGTGCTTTCGAGCGATCTTTGACAGCCGGTATGAGGCGCTAGGCGGCCGGGCGAGGACGGGCTCGTCCTCCAGGTGGCGGCCGATGTCGGCGGCTAGCTCCGAGGCGGTGGCATACCTCCGCGTCCGGTCCTTCTCCATCGCCCGCAGGATGATCCAGTCGAGCTCGCCCTGGAGCGATCGCGCG
>JAPUJT010000134.1 GCA_027296055.1 Planctomycetota bacterium
CTCCTTGTTTCTGGAGGACTTTCGTTCCGGTCCCAAAAGGTGCCGAAGTGGGTTTCTATTGGCCAGATTGTTTTGGGCTCTTTTGTTTTGCTTCTATCATTTGGATAAGGAAATCATTAATGAAAAGAAGGGCAGCCAACCATTAAGGATTTGACTTCGCTGTACTGGTCCAGCGATATTGGACGCTTGAAAACGGTATATCTGGCGTCGAATCGGGCAGGTTTCGCTAACTCAAAAATCGCTGGACCAGTACAGCCGGGTCAATTTCGGTGAAAGGAAGCGGACCACCTCGCCACCCACCCAACCGACGCCCAGACCAGACACCAACAGTCAAGCGAGAAGAAGGGAGTGTGGGGCCACATTCGCAGCAGGATCGCCACCTCGTTGGGCTCGAACGAACATGCGGGCCAAGGTGCGGAGCAGAGAATCTCGGGTCGGCCCGTGGGAGGCAGCGATAAGTCGCTGAAGACAGGGAGCCTAGAGGTGCTGACCACAGCGTTTACTTTCGCTGGTCGGGTTCAGAACTACTGGAGCTCGGATCACTGGAAACCGCCAAAAGCTTCTTGGTCGAGAAGGAAGAAATTCTCGACGAAACTCCCGGTTGCGACCAGATCGCGGCCGGGAGTTTCTCGTGTCCAGCTACTCCGCCTCGGCGAGCTTCCGCTTGATCTCCTCCTGGAAATTCAGGATGACGTGGAGCTCCTTGAGTTCCCTCTCTTCCTCGGAGCCCTGGACCAGGAGGATGCGCCCATCGGGCAGGTGGGCATGCGACTGCTCTCTCACCAGACTCAGATCGAGCACCGGCGTGGGCTCCCCGACGGCCAGGGTGGGCGCGGAGGTGACGGAGACCACCATCAGCTGGCGGCCTTGCGTATAGAAGAGCTCCTGGGAGGGTCCCTCACGACTCGGGGCGAGCCTCGGCGCGGTCCCGCCGTCGGTGGAGACGAGGATCCTTGGACCCAGCTCGCCCTCCGGAGTGGTCGTGCGGACGTATACCTCCGAGCGCCCGGTCTCGTCCGAGGCATAGGCGATCCATCGCCCATCGGCGGAGAACAGCGCCGTCGATGGATTCGATTCCCGGGGAAGAAGAACCCTCGGCTCTCGTGAGCCGTCGGTAGCCGGCGTCAACGGCAGCATGAGGGTCTCGCTCCGCCCGTCGGACCGGCGCCGGATCAGCAGGGTCGATCCGTCGGGTGAGAAGGAGGTGGGGAAGAGCCGGACATTCTCGTCGCTGCGCTCCATCAAAATCTCCGGCTCGTCGGTCCCGTCCCACCGTCGAAGATAGATGCCGCCCGCGGTGCCCGGCCCCCAACAACTGTACGCGATCCTATCTCCTTCCGGAGACCACCCTCCTATGGAGCAGTCCATTGACGGCTCGACCAGAAGCGGTCGGAGACGTGGCCGGTCCACCTCGGAGACCCAGGTTTCCCACCAAGTATGTCCTTTTGTCAAAACCCCGACGGCCATGCGTTCTCCGTCGCGAGAGACACTCACCCCGCGGAACAGCCCGGAATCCTCGGACCAGGGCTCTACATCACCGTCCCGGGTGAGGTAGACGATTCGGCGGCTGGTCCGCCCCTCTTCGGTGGGGGCGTACAGGAGCGTGCCGTTCGCTGCGACGCTCCAGCAAGCGTATAGATCTTCATAGCACAGCCGGAGCCCATCGAGGATGGCGACGGGACCGCCCGTCAGCTCGAGGCTTTCCAGGTCGAAGGGCACCGCCAGGAGCGTGTCGAGCCTGTTAAAAACGAGATGGCCCGAAGGCAGCCAGTATCCTACAGCGTCTTCGACCAAGAGCTTCAGTTCGCCGCTTTCCACGTCCAGAAGGAGCAGGTCGAGCTGATACCGCCCCCTCACATTGGTATCGGCGATGGCGAGCACGTGGCGGTCGTCGGGGAGTGGCTGCACAGGCCAAAGGAAGATATTCCCCCGATCGCCGGAGTCAATCTCGACGGGAGGCTTCGGCGGGCCCCCGTCAGAAGGGAAGCGGAGGAGCCGGTACGGCTTGCGCGTCGGGGCCACGAGGTCCCCTCCCGGCAGCCATAGCAGCCCGGGCGACATGTTCTCAGGCCAGTCCGCGATCTTGACTGGCGGTGCGCTTCCGTCCACCGGGAGCTTCACGAGCTGGCGTTTGGAGGAAGCGGGGGTGACGGGAACCACCATGGCGAGCCAGCGGCCATCCGGCGACCAGGCGAACCGACTAAACCCCGCAGACCCCCTGACGGGCTCCGCTCCCAGGCGATCGAGGCGACGCGTGTAGAGCCTTCTCGTCCGCTCGGCGCTCGATGCCGACCTCTCGAAGGCCGAAAACGTGACCGTCCCACCGTCGGGAGAGATGCCGAACGATTGGAGTCCCGGAACGAGAAGCTCGCGAGGTGGGTTGATCGATACGCGCGTGATCGCGGGGGGAGTTCGAACTTCAGAAGAGGACCTCGAGAGATCGGGGAGCATGGCTCCGATGATCAGACCGGCCACCAGGACAAGGATGCCTCCCAGCGCGATCACGCGGCTGGAGAAGGGTCCGGCACGTGCGAGTGTCTCCGCAGCCCGGATCCCCGACGTTGTCCACTCTTTCGCGGAGAGCGACTTGTCGAGTTCGATCCTGGCGTCGCTGATGTCGTGAAGGCGATTGCGCGGATTCTTCTCCAGACACCGCTCGAGCAGATATCGGACGCGCGGCGGCGTGCGCGGGGGCAGCGCATCCCAGTCCGGGTCGTTCTGCAAGATCGCGGAGAGCGTGTCCGTTACCGTCTCGCCGCTGAACGTGAGCTTTCCCGTGAGACACTCGTAGAGCAGGCACCCGAACGACCAGATGTCCGTCCGCTTGTCGAGCCTCTTTCCCCGGGCCTGCTCGGGGCTCATGTAAGGCGGCGTGCCCAGGACGATGCCCGCCTGTGTCCCGCCGGATGTGACCGTGGGGGATCTGGACAAGTCCGATCCCGACTCTCCGCTTGCCGTTCCCTCGATCCCCTTCGCCAGGCCGAAATCCAGGACCTTCGCCTTGCCGTCGGCGGAAACGATGACGTTGCCGGGCTTGAGATCCCGGTGGATGACGCCGGCGTCGTGAGCGGCTTCCAGCCCTTCCGCCACCTGCCGGCCGACGTCGAGGGCCTCCTCCACCGGAAGCGGCCCGTTCTTCGTCATCTGCGAGAGGGTCAGGCCGTCGATCAGTTCGAGGACAAGGAAGTGGACGCCGCCGGCGTTCTCGAACCCATGGATGCTGGCGACGTTGGAGTGGTTCAGCGCCGCCAGGAGCTTCGCCTCGCGCTCGAACCGGGCGAGGCGCTGCTGATCTTCGGCAAACTCCGGCGGGAGAACCTTGATCGCGACGGACCGGGAGAGCTTCGTGTC
>JAPUJT010000135.1 GCA_027296055.1 Planctomycetota bacterium
AATGAGTTTCTCGTGGACGTGGGCTCCGAGTGCTTCTTTGAGGAACTTGCTGTGCTCGGCCACTTGGACCGCTTCGTGGAGATCGTGCGGCAGCGATGGGATGTCCAACTCTTCCCGCTCGAGCGCCGTGAGCTCATAGAGATCCATCGACACGGGATCCGGGACCGGAGTCTTGTTTTCCACGCCATCGAGTCCGGCGGAAAGCATGACGCTGAACGCCAGGTACGGGTTACACGTCGGATCGGGGAAGCGAAGCTCCATCCGCGTAGCCACCTCGTTGCCCGGCTTGTATTGCGGGATCCGCACGGCGGCGGACCGGTTCCGCTCGGCCCACGCAATGTACACGGGCGCCTCGTAGCCCGGCACGAGCCGCTGGTAAGAATTTTGCATCTGGTTCGTGATCAGCGCGATCTCGCGAGAGTGCTCGAGAACACCAGCGATGAAGTGCTTGGCTGTGGCGCTCAGGTGATACTTATCACTCTTGTCGAAGAAGGCGTTCGTCGAATCCTTGAAGATGGACAGGTGGACGTGCATACCGCTCCCGTTCTCACCTGCGATCGGCTTGGGCATGAACGTGGCGAAGGCACCAGAGCGGCGCGCCACTTCCTTTACGAGGTACTTATAGGTCTGGAGGCTGTCCGCCATCCGTAGGGCTTCCTGGTAGCGAACATCGATCTCGTGCTGCGAGGGACCTACCTCGTGGTGATGGTACTCGATCGGCACTCCCATGGCTTCCAATGCGAACACCGTCGCCTCCCGGATGTCGTCCCCGGCGTCCACAGGATTGATGTCGAAATATCCGGCTTGGTCGAGAAGTGTCGGACCCGTCTCGTCCGCGAAGTAGAAGTATTCGGCCTCGGGGCCGATGTACATGTCGGTAAAGCCGTGGCCCTCGAGCCGCTCGAGATTCTGAGCCAGAATGACACGCGGATCGGCCCCGTAGGGCGTTCCGTCCGGCGTGCGTATCTCCGCGAACATCCGGATCGACCGGGACCCGCCGGGGCGGAACGGCAGAACCTGTGCCGTCGACGCGATGGGCCAGGCCATCATGTCACTCTCGTGGATCCTCTGATATCCCTCAATGGAGGAACCGTCGAAGCCCATCCCCTCCTCGAACGCGCCCTTGAGCTCCTTTGGCGTGATGGAGAATGACTTCAAGAATCCGATCATGTCGGTGAACCAGATACGGATCGAGAAGACTCCGTGCTCCTCGACGTACTTGAGGACGTCTTCCGGCGTGCTCAGCGACAGGCCGTTTCGAGACTCCATCTCGTCAACGTAGTCTTCCATCTCTTCACGAAACGCTTCGACCTCGTATAACATGGAATCGAGGCTCATGGGTGCAACTCCTTCAGGTGTAGGTAGGGAAGGGGGGGGTAGTGAACCCGACGCGACACCCCTCAAAGAAAAGACCAAGCCGGTGGGGAACCCCCCCATCAGCCTGGCCGAAGAATTCCAACCGCGGGCTATAGGGCGTCACGACACGCCAACCGGCGGCAAAATTAACTATATCACGCGCGATTTTAGACGGCGGCCGCGGACGTGTCAAGGTTCGACAGATGGAGCGCCCTCGGGACAGGACCCCGTCAGCCAGGTGGACCAGAACCGCGGTACCTGGGGACCGTGTGAGACAGCTGGTCGGGCGGTTGCCCGGAGGTCCGATCACTGACTGACAATTTCCCCGAGTCCTTCCGGGGCGCCCGTGCCTCTTCAAGGTTAGAGAATTGCCGGAATATTCATGACGGATTTCCTGAGCAGCCAGTTCCTGGACGATACGGCGCAGGACTGGATCATCGCCGCGGTCCTGGTCGTGATCGTAATGGTTTTGGTCCGGACCGTGATCACCATTGTCTTGAAGCGCTTGAGCACCATCGCGTCCAAGACGGAGACCGACGTCGACGACCTGGTCGCCCAGCTCCTGGACAAGACCAAGTTTCTCTTCGTGGCTCTGCTGGCGCTCTACGCTGGCGCCCTCAGTCTCAGCTTACCTCCCGAGGTCGACGACCTTCCGTCGACGATCCTGGTGCTCGGCTTCCTGATGCAGGGGGCGTTCTGGGCCAACGGGATCGTCAATTACATGATAGACAGTTGGGCTCGGCAAAAATTCGAGGCCGACCCCACGATCTCCACGGCGCTCGGCTCGGTCGGCTTCCTCATACGCTTCACGGTCTGGGCCACATTCGTTATGCTGGCCCTCGACAATCTGGGTATCGATGTCGGGCCTTTGGTCGCATCCTTGGGGATCGGCGGTGTCGCTTTGGCCTTGGCGCTCCAGGGTGTGCTCGGGGACCTCTTCGCCTCTCTCGCATCATCTTCGACAAGCCGTTTGTGGTTGGCGACTCCATCAGGGTGGGGGATCTGGCGGGGACCGTGCAGCACGTCGGCCTCAAGAGTACGCGAATCCGGGCCCTCACCGGAGAGCAGCTGGTGTTCTCCAACGCCGATCTTCTAATCCGTAGGTCGTGGGTGTTCGAGACCCACCCGGCTCACTTGGCCGGGAGCCCTTAGGTAGGCGGGCTTCCGGCTTCTTGGTGTCGGTGGGGTAGGGGCGAAAAGGGGCCTATAGGACCCCAAGTGGT
>JAPUJT010000136.1 GCA_027296055.1 Planctomycetota bacterium
TGATGGAACGAGATCACCGTATCGAAGGCCCACGGCAGGTGCCGCGTATACGAACCCACCAACGGCAACATGGACGAAGCCAGCCAACTTGAGTTCCGCCCCAAACCCGTTTCCAATTCCCGCCTCAAGGGTTATGCAGTCCGCCAGATCCCGCCCCCGATTGCCAACGTAGTTCCCGACCGTCGTCAGGCAGCCGGTGGCTATCACGGGGATTGCCATCAGAAGAACGTAGAAAATCAGGCTTGGGATTCTATGTGATGGAGAGTGCCTAGCCATAGCGAGGGAGGTACAGGCTACCGTATACGCGTGCCTCTTTCAAAGGGCCTGCTCTTGAGTCCCCTGGAGATGTTGCTGCTCACGGAGCGGTCCACGACCGAGTAGCCTCGCTGACCCCTCTACCCGCCCCAATGGACCACGAAGTTGGTCTCGACCCAGGTGGCGTCGAATCCGGCGTCACCTTCGAATCGACGCAAGGCGATCTCAAGAGCCATCCCCCGTCTCGGCTCCCAGAACCAGAGCCCACCGACCCCAAGGGCATAGGTGAGGCCGTCGTAGTCGCGGGGACGAGGCCCCTCGTATGTAAAGTTCACCCAAGACATGTGGCCGGTGTCGGCGGTGACGTAAATAGCGAGGTCTTCTTGAAGGCGGCGCACATACCGGACACCTCCGTGCACGCTGCCGATGAGCCAGCTACCGGAGCCGTGGGCGTTTCCAGTTCCCACACGCACCCTGCCGAAAGGGGCAAGGGCGTGCCCTTCATCGATGGGGAACTTCAGTGCCGCCGCTGCACCAATGAATTGAAATAGTGTTTGCGCTCCGGAATCGCGATCCCGCGACTCTCGGTGATCCGCGCCTCGACGGTCGGCTGCCCCCCCGACCAGAAAGGATGGGCCTGCCTCGAGGCGGAAATTGAAAGAAGGCCAGAATCCTTCCGGGGGGCGCGCGGGAGGGTCACGGGGAGATTCAGGCCATGGCCGTTCTGGAGCCACCTCCCTCCAGGGGGGCTCCTGGATGTCGGCCTCCCAGAGTCGCCCTTCCGACACGAGGGCGGGCCCGGGCTCGGATCGGATCCCAGACCGCGAGACATGCGAGGAAACCGGACTTGGAGACGCGATGCAGCCCCAGGAGATGAAGCAGAGCATTACCACCGAGACTCGATGCACGGAGATCATCTCACTGGCTGAGGGAGCACTAGTTGTGGGGCGGCTCTTGTTAAGTCGTCGCTGGGTTCCTGCGGAAGGCAGCCTACGCTTCTGCTGGAGGCCGATCAATGGCTGCGGCCCGCGCTCCCTCTTGACAGGCTGAGACCATAGCGCGAGCGTCCTCCGGTTCAGTTCCACGCAAGAGCAGGTCCCAATTGTGCCCGCCGCAGTATCTGATGGAGGAAAACCAATGGACCAGTCCGTGAGTGAGAGGTTGGATCGACTCGAGCGACAGAACCGTCGGCTGAAACTCGTTGGCCTTTCGGCCGTCGTCCTCCTGGGCGCGGCGCTGGTCATGGGGCAGGATGCGGCAGAGAAGCCTGCGGATGTCATCAAGGCACGCTCATTCCAAGTTGTCGATCCGAAGGGTAAGGTCCACGCCGAATTTACATATTGGCCAAACGAAAAGCTCAAGACCGCGCAAGATTTCCTCAAAGCGATGAGAAAAGAATTAACTCCTTCGCAAATTGCCAGCACTGAGGATTCAATCAGGAAACTCCAAGGAATCGACTCGTTTGAAGTGGGCATCAGAATCTATGATACAAGTGGCTATCACGTCGGCCGTTTTTCCTCCGACTACAAGGGCGAAACTAGTCTCTCGGTTGGTGGTCGGACAGGACACTACCTCATCGTGCACTCCCTGCTGGGCCTAATGTTTGGCGCAAATCAGAGCGCGCCCCGTGAGTTTGGATCGATCCATTTCACTCTTCTTTCGCCAGGCGGGCCGGTCATTCAACTAAAGGACAAGAATGACCAACCTCGCGCACGGCTTGGTTCGTCAAGCTTGGTGAACCCCAAGACTGGCGCGGAAACAAAGTACGCCGGATCTCTCGTACTCTTCGACGAGAAGGGAGACGTGATCTGGCGTGCTCCCTGAATCTGGGATCGCTTCAAGGTCGAGATCCGGGCGAAAGCTCCCTCTAGCTTAGAACTCCCCTGCCAAAACCTAGATCAGATTTTTGGGATGGGGACGGCTGGAGATCTGGGATGGGAATCCTGGGTGGTGGTGGGGTAGAGGTGCCCATGTCACCAGCGGCAAAGGGCGTTGCTCAGGGGCCGTGCCGCCGTGAACTGCCCCCCCTGAAATTGCGCTTCGCAACTCCAAGTCTAACTGGCGTAGATCTTGGGGGAAAAGTCAAGCGTACTTCGAGGGGCACTTCGTATCGACCCAGGTGGCGGTGAAGAGGTCCTTCAGCGGATCGAAGGTCCCCTTGATGCGGAGATCGGAGCCATTGGCGAAGGTGTCGGAAAGGACCTCCCGGGTCTCCACCTGCAAAACTCTCGTCCCGGCCCTCTTGTCGCGCACGGTAAACCGCGCAGGGTTGCCGAGCCTATCGACACTCTGGACCTGAACGACGAGGAACACCGCATCGCCCTGGTACTCCCCGGAGGTGATGTGCCCGATGACGACCGTGGGGGTCCCCTCTTCTCTTACCGCCATCCCGATCAGGATCGCCACTCCGATGAAGAAGACGCCGCCCGCAATCATGACTCTTGGCATCCCATCGCCTCCTCAGTCTCAGGATCGTCTCTATGATAGCGCGCCTCGGGGCCTTATCGGTACTGGCTCAGTTTGGCTCTCCCGGTTCCGGTTTCTTCCTGTATAGCCTTCGAACCAGCGGGAAGACCAGCCGGTCGACTCCCATTGCGAAGATGTAGGCCACCGTCAGAGCGATAAGCAGATCAAGGAGAAACCAACCGAACTGAAAGCCCGTCCAAAGATAGGTCTCGCCTCCCAAATGTTCCCAACTCCCAGAAAAGGTGAATGGGAATCCTAGGGGCTCGCGCCACGGCTGCCCCGTCCCCCAATTCCCCCCGAAACCGCCGAATCCAGATCCACCGCGCCGGAGGGACGACCAATCGTATTCACTGTCGGTGATGCAGAACTGAGCCCAAAGACCCAGGACCGCTGGGATCAGCAGCACTGCTGGAAACCCAGGTAAGTATCTAGGCCATCGTAGTCTCATGCCGGAATCAGCCTCTCCAGCGGCCAGGGCTCAGACGTGAACCGATGGGCCATCGCCCGCTGCCTGAGATGGTAGACCCCGGGACCGTTCCATCACAAGGCCAGCTACTCCTCCTCGACTGGCGAGTCCGTGGTCAGATCCTTCTAGCTAAGGACCCCCCTGCCAAAACCTAGATCAGAATTTTGGGATGGGGACGGCTGCTGCCAGAAGAGGGGCACGCTCAATCATGCTTTTTCGAATCCCCCTCCCCCGAGTTACGGAACTCCATCGAGTTACCGCTCTTGGCTTCGGTAGTTGCAGATCCCGATCCTCCCCCGACTTGAATCCAAGCGCCAAACGACGCCGAATCCATCCTGCCAATGCCCCCACCCGTTCGATCCTTCAGGGCCGCCATGACCCACGCTACCTCAACAAGCCGGTGGTCACCCAGCCCCCCTTGTTCCCAGGGAACTCGAATGGAGTCAAGACTTCTCAACTCGGAATACTCCATCGTGTGCGGGTAGTAGTCCCAGAGCAGGGCCTCGCCAAGCACGATTTCCGTGTCTCCGTCGTATAGCACGATCGAAGCGTGGGGAACGAGGCTCCCTTGTTCGCAGGCACGGACAACCCCAGGAGGGGCCATCAGATCGATCACGAATTCCCGCGGGCCAGGTTCCCAGTGGATGCTGGTGACGACGAGCCCAAACCTGCCCATCCCGTAGACGGCGGCAGACATGCTGCCCGCAACCATTGGAACGAGGGTCAAGAGCAATACGAGAGCAACCTTCCATCTCGTTGCTCTCCGACTTCGTCGAGCCCAGACAAACGTAGCGAACAGGCTGTACCCCGCGCCGAAGAGCGCCCACGCTAGTAAGTATCGGCCTGACATAAAGGCTCCGCCCAGGGCACCCACGAACCACGCCCGCTTAGCCGCAACATACAGGAGGCCGAAGCCGATGGTCACGAGAACTAGCAGCCAGACGGCTGGCCGGACTCTCGGGCGCTCGTCAGTAGTCATCATCTCTGTTGGAACCATGCGCGGCATCTCAATCCAAGGGGTGGGCAGAGCGCGCTGTCCCTGCGCCGCTGGTCAGGTGCGGGGGGTTGCTGGGCCGAACCTGCGCCCTCCCCTCGACGGTTCCGATCACTCCAGAAACTAGCGCGTAGCCCGATTCTCCCATTTAATATCGAAGAGTGTCATTTCCACCGCCAAACCTACCGCTGCGTCCAGGCGCATAGGTTCCGAGGGGATAGGAAGGGAGGCAGGATATGACATAGGAGGTTTGGTATCCCGCGGGATGCCAGTACCCCTGGAAATCCCGACCATGTGCTTAGTCAAGTCGACCTGGACGGTAAGTGGAAAGGCCCGTTGGACGGAAGATGGGGATTCCATGGACTTTTCCGTGGCATCGACCCATAGGAAACGGCCAGCCGTGAGATCGAATTCTGTATCGCCAATCCTGAGTTTCTCCGAGTTAGACGGGTCCCTTGAATATCGAATGGTTAGCTGAGCTAGGCCGTTGTAGATCTCGTGGAGTATCTCGGTGCCTCCGGTAGACAGAGTCCGTACGCGTGTAGCGTGCCCCACTCGCCACGTAGCCCGGAGGTTAGATCGTACTGTAATGAAGTAGTGCCAGCCTTCGAGCGTGGTTTGGGATGTTGCCCTGAGCGCGAATACGTGCACTAGGTTTTTGCCGACATTGAGAACGTCGCCAGCGAGAACGGGGAGTTCTGGCGCATGGTGGGGATGCCAACCCGTGGTGTTGATGATCAGCGGGGGTGCGGAAGTCCTGCAAGCCGCGCCACTGAGGGAAAGGACAAGAAATGCGAGCAGGATCGGGGAGCTGACATGAGTGAAAGTCATATTGAGTCTTCGGCTGCCCTCCCATTACTTGCGGCAGGTGGCCTCTTTCTTTGTAGGGGGATACACTGCCTTACCCCCCGCCCAAGATGATAGACGCCAGCAGCCTGCCCAGACAAGGCCAGCTACTCCTCCTCGACTGGCGACTCACCTGGCCCTCAGCGGGACGTCATCCCCCGCGATATCCACTCCGAACCAGCCGAGGAAGAAATCGACGAACTCGCCTGGGCTGAAGCCTGCGCGGACGCCGACGAAGCCGATGACTAGATGCGCCTCGATGTCGAACGCATGCAACCTCGACCAGCCGCCCTTCGGACTCGTCCAAATCCAAGACTCGGATCGAACTGGGTCGTAGGACGCCAGCCCGGGCAACAGCCAGTAGCAGGCGTGCTCTTCCTTGGCGTTCTCAGAAAGATGGAAGTATGGCGGAAACCACGTCAGGGTAGTTAGGGGGAAACCAAAGAACCCCGTTTCCTCATCCCTACTTTCAGATGATGGAACGAGATCACCGTA
>JAPUJT010000137.1 GCA_027296055.1 Planctomycetota bacterium
TGATGGAACGAGATCACCGTATCGAAGGCCCACGGCAGGTGCCGCGTATACGAACCCACCAACGGCAACATGGACGAAGCCAGCCAACTTGAGTTCCGCCCCAAACCCGTTTCCAATTCCCGCCTCAAGGGTTATGCAGTCGGCCAGGTCCCGCCCGCGGTTGCCGAGGTAGTTCCCCACCGTCTGGCAGCCGGTAGACAATGAGATGAGCGATACGAGGGTGCAGGGGAGAATAAGCCGATATCTGGGCACGTTGGAACTCCTGGCACGATCTAGTCTCCTCCAGGCTACCCTGCCTGCAGAGAGGATCAATGGGCACGGCGACCGGGCGCGAAAGCCCCGATCTGAATGCCTCTCGGCCGAGCTGGTCGAGGCACTTTTCTTGCAGCGGCAGCTAGCATTGGGATAGAATGAGAATGAGCGCCAGCGTGCGAGGTTTGTGGGTCGCCGGTGGTCACCCAGCGCGTCGGTGCGAAGCCTGCGGAGCGCCTCCGCAATGAGTCCTCGAAGCATTATCCTGCTAGTGGCTGTGCTAATCGTCACGGGGCTGTGCCTCTACTTTTGCCTCCCTTCGCAGCAACAGGACGAGCCTCCTATCGAAAGCAACGCGCTGGATGTTGATCCCAGCCTATTGGACGTCGCCATTAGGGCGGCCATGGGAGAGATACTAGAAGAACGCTATGGCAGTGTCTTCAGCGGAACCCGAATGCATAGGGTAGAGTTGCCTGAGTCCGTGAAATACCGCTACGACTTCAGCCGCATCGGCGAGGTGATCCATCGCAGACCTGACTGGCCGGAGGGAATCTTCGATCTACTACCGCCGAGTTATTGGTTGTCCCCTAACGGCCCTGACAGGTGGGAGGGTATCTGGGATTCAGGAGATCACCCTCTGCCACGCCTACCGCAACCAGACCACTGATCGCTCGACATCGGCTTCTAAAGATCAAGTCTTGGCGGCCTACGACCCGTAGTATCATGACCTCCGCAGACTTTCCAAAGTGACACCTCCAGCAGATCAGCCGAGAGTGCGCCCAAGCGTCTGGGCCGTCATACTCATCCTGGGCGGCCTTGGCCTCTTGTACACTGGCCACAAGCAAGAGTGGTTTCTCGGCGCACTAGCAACAGGGACGCTGCATAACCAAACCTACTTCCTTGCATGGGCTTCCGTCGGCGCGGCCTACAGTATCTTCGCCACAATTCTGTGGATTCGATGTGTGCGCCCATCTGGCCGGGTGCGGAGGGTTCTCGCGTGCCTCTTTCTCTTGGCGTTGATGACGACGGGCAGCCAAGTGGCGGGCCACAGGATCATGCGCAATTTCAGGATGGACATCAGAGGATTTTACTGGCACCACCCCACCTCCCAGGAGTTTGTGCTGACGATTTATCAGACGCAAGCCCTTGCCGAGGCTCGAAGATCGGGGCATGTACAGGCCATCGCCTCAGTCGAGGGTGTCTGGGGCCCACCGAAGAGAAGGGGAGCGAATGGAAAGCCGCTAGAAGGAGTCAAGAAGATCGCTTTTGGCTCGCCTGATCTTCTGGGCCATCAGCGAGGAATCCATCTCCCAGTCAGTCACAACCAGCCTCCGCACGCGGGATATGAAACGTTGCGACTGCCTTGGACACCAGGCCCCTTCGAGGGTGAAAGGGTCTATGTCGTCTTGGTCAAGGTCGCGCTATTCAATCGGCATGGGATGAAGGTTGGCAGCGGTTCCGTCGACTGCATCACGGGAGGGTATAAGAAGAGTCTTCGAGGGGCCTCCGTACCGTATCGGCAGTATCACTCTAAGAATCCGTATTCCGATTACCTTCGGCTGCTGAAGCAAGAGTTTGGTCTGACTGAGGACCCTTCACTCATGGCCGCGTTCGGCTCTGGTGAGCCCACGGCCCAAGAGGTGATCGAAAAGGTCCAGGCGACGTACCGCGACCTGAAGACGTACGAGACCAAGGGTACGGTCGTGTCGAACTTTATCCTGGACGGAGTCGAGGAGAAGAAGGAGACCTCGTTCCACATTCGGCTGAAGAAGCCCGACCTCTACCTAGTCACGCGGACGACGAGGTCCGAGGAGAAGCCGGGAAAGTCGCTGACCGACGCCATCTGGAAGGATGGGTCGCAGGCCTATACGTATTCGAGTTCAAGGAACGCCTACGCGAAGGTGGAGCGCGACCGCCTGAATTTCGCGGGCGTCCACTACGAGGTCCCCCCTCTGTTCTTCCCGGACCTGGACCTCGGTTTCCCGGACCTTCCCCGGATGAAGGATGCTCGGATCGACCGCACCGAGGTCGTCGCGGGGGAGGAGTGCTACGTCATCACGGGAGCGACGGAGCACAGCGGGGGATTAACCTTCTGGATCTCCAAGTCGCGGCACTTCATCGTGCAGCGCTCTGAAGTCATAGCCAATCCGAAAATCGACTATGACCTGCAACTGCGGCGCCACGAGTCAATGAAGGGGCGCATACCCGACGAGCTCTGGGAGTTCGGCAAGAAGGCGATGGAGGAATCCAGGAAGCTCTTCGAGACCCACGAGATCGGTGGCCTGTCGACCGAGACACACACGCGGACTTCCACCCCCGACCTGAGCGAGGAGGACTTCCGGTTCGCTCTGCCCAAGGACGCAGCACTGGAGTCTCGCCGGGAAGTACGGGAGAAGTTTCTAAGAGATTACATGTCTGGAGAAAAGCCCCAGCTGTTCCCGGAGGTTAAGTAGCCCCTCAGACATTGGTTGCCGTCTGACACGCAGCCGCAGCAGCCCACCGGTGTCGTCCGCGAGGACGTTCGCCTTGTCCCGGTAAAGTAGTGGCTACGTAGCGGTGGGCTCGATGAGAGAAGCCCGCGACCCCGAGCCGGATCGGAACCAGGCCGGGGAGGGAAGACTCGGTTGTCAGCGTGACACCCCGCCAACTTCTCACGGAGGGGGGGGCGCAGTTGACACCCAGCCAAGATCGTCGGTACGGTAGAGGGCGAGGCAGGCATGCAGTCCTTCGCCACCGTACAACTCGGAGCATGAGACATGGGTATGGCAGTGATGGTGCTTGTGGTGTGCGCAGCCCCGCTCGCCTTGGTTGCTTCGGTGCAACGCGCATCCTCCGATGACTCAGAGCAGAGGTAGGGCGAGAAGTAGGCAGTCGCGCGCCGACGATCACCGAAATCACCGACATGGGAGAGGCCTCGGCTCTCCGTACCGCGGAAGCGCGACGACGAGAGGCGGGCAGGGATCTTGGGTGGGGCGAGTGTGGTTCGCGATGGGATAGGAGGGAACGGGACGTGAAGGAGGGCGAGCTCTACGGGGAATGGAAACCCTCTGATAGTGGGAAGCGCTCGCACTTTTTCTTGCCAGGACAGGAGAGTCCTGCCTGCATCTCTGCGAGCAGAACTAGTAAGCCCCGTCGGAGGCATGCGGAACTGGACCACTGTGCTGAGTGCGTACGCATCCTCAAGGACGTTCGCCGTCTGTGGATAGGGTTGTACATGGCCGAGTCAGAGGTCGAATACGAAGGGTACTCTAGGGAGCAGATTCACTTCGGCAAGTTCAGCGGGTCCTATAAGAATTTTGATCGGGTCTACTTCTCACCGGCACCTCCAGATTGGGGCCAAGTTGATGGCATCGGCATCTTTCTTGAGCCTACTGGAGGCGAGCCGATTATGGGGAAAGCTTACACCACCAAGTATATGGGTATCGAACCACTTTCTGTGACGCTAGACGAGGAATGACCCGTCGCCCACCCGGACGACGTGGGGGGGTAGTGAGCAGGGTATGGATCCAGAAGAGATTGAAGAACTCGTCAGGGGATACACGCCCGCGCAGAAGAAGGCGATTCTGGAAAAGGTGCCGTTGTGGACTCTACACCGGTACTTCATGTGGTCGAATCTTCTCAGGGTCAAGTTCGATTTGGTAGCTCAAGAAATGCCCCCACTTCCGGAAGTCGATAGAGAATCGGAGGTGATCGCAAGATTCGCTGGAGAGTTCGGGATGTTCATGAGCTACTTCTATGGATCTCTCTACGTTGTTGTGGAGGGTTGGCGAGAAATGAAGCTGAGTGACCCTACCGTCGAGGCGTTACTCAAATCACCGAATGTGGATCTCCTCAGGAAGTATAGGAATGGCGTCTTCCACTACCAAAAGACCTACCTCGACAAGAAGTTTCACCGACTCTGGGGCGAAGGCGTTGACGTCGTGAACTGGGTGCGAGAACTCGACGACGCCTTCAGCGAGTTCTTCGTGAGGCAGTTTCCGCTCCCCGATGAAGAGCAGTGACCCCCGCCCTCTCCACCTCCGAGGCCGCCCTCCTCGAGGCGACGGAAGATCCCCGGCTCTATATCGAGCGGTTCCTCGACATCCGCCACATGGAAACCGACGCCCTGCCCTACCCTGGGCCACAGGCAGGTCCCCACCAGAGAGCTTTCCACCGGCCAGAATCGACGTTCGTGGCTTGATCTGGCTCCATGCACCCATCGGCGTATTCGCGACGATTCTAGGCCCGGGAAAGGCCCGCTCTCCTCGGCTTGATTCCAGCGAGCAATCTTCCCCCACAGCTCCGCCAGGTGGTGTCCTAGAGATGAGAGACACCGATCTGATCCCTACACAAGCAGCGGAGCCAGGCGCTTGCCGCTCGCACAAGACGACCGAGGGCCGGGGAGAGGTAGTGACGACACGGTGATCGCCTGGGCGATTGCGATTCAGGTTCGGGGTAGGGGTAGGTCGCTGGGATTACCCGCCCCCGCCGATCATCGCCGAGACCTCCGGCTCCGGTGACCCAGCCCCCTGAAACCGGTCCAGGAGGGATGTTAGGATTCTGGACCCTGGAAGGAGGCGAAGATGGCCAAGAAGCGACATACCTCGGAGCAGGTTATCCGGAAGCTGCGTGAAGCCGAGATCGATCTGGCCAAG
>JAPUJT010000138.1 GCA_027296055.1 Planctomycetota bacterium
TCTTGTCTTTGATGGCCCACCTCGCCGGGACCTCCACGTACTGGGAGTAGGTCCCCGGAATATGCAATCCCTGTAGCCCGAGGCTGGGCGCAAGGGCCATCGGGGTGATGGCGTAGTCCTCCTCCTTCTGGGGGTAGCCGCAAACAGGAATCACACGCTCGCCGAGCTCGAATCCGGTGACGCCGTCGCCAAGCTCCGCCACTTCTCCAGCGGCGTCCGACCCGAGGATATGGGGGAAGGAGAGCTCGGGAACCACCGAGCCCTCGCGGATGTAGCCGTCGAAGCGGTTGACCCCTGCAGCGAGAATTTTGATCAGTATGTTCCCTGGCCCCGGCTTCGGAGTCTCGATCTCATCGTACTTGAAGACGTCGAAATCTCCGAACTCACGTATCACGGCTGCCTTCATGGCGCTCCTCCTATCTTTCTGTCTCCGAGGCGGGGAGCCGTTCGGCCCGCTGCCCCTCAAAACCTATTCCCGGCCAGAGCAATGCCCCCCGGGCGATGGCGCCCTCAGAACATGTGGGGGCTATCCTCCCTTCAGGATCCCCTCGAGCCTTTTGACGAGGACCTCCTTTCCAACGGCCCCTTGTCCGCGTCGAGGCGCGGTATCTCGCGGAGCTTCTCCTCGAGCAGCGCTCTCAGCTCATCCTTGCATTAGAGATCGAGTGTGTAGGACTCTTCGTCTCAAACTACCACACCCCCTCTGGCGAGTCCATGGAAGCCACCGAGCGAGCCCGGGTCCGGGACAGTGTCCGTCAGAAGGTGACCACTCAGGAGGAGACTGAGGTCTGGGAGGTGATCACCTCCATGGCCAAGGACCTCCGGGGGCAGCTCATGGGACCGATCTCCTTCGTCCTCGAGAAGGTGAAGAAGGGCGAGTCGATCAACGAGCGGTCGCTGAACAACATCCGGCGGATCTGCGACCGAGTGAAGGGCCTGAACTTTCTCGGGGACGCCCGGCTAGATGAGGCTCTCCGGGATTTGGAGGGCTCGCTCGTCGGCGTCTCCGCCAAGGAGGTCCGGACGGTGGACGGGGTGAGGGCTCAGCTCCAGACGGCCTTCACCGGGGTCGCCGCCGAGATCAAGACGCTGGCCGAAGCGGACGTCGAGTCCATGGCGACCTCCCTGGCGCTCGGCAAGCGCCGGTTCCGCCTCTGACCCGAAGCTGGGGTCGTTCAATCGCTAGTGATTCAACAAGGAATCAAATGGACCGGCCCAAACCAGCACAAGCGCCGCTACCTGGACCGAGAATCTCCGCTACCAACACCATGGTGTTCGCATGGGCGAACAACCGTCTCTCCATTGCGGAGCAGGAGGATCTTCTTGCCACATCGGCCCACGAGACCAGTCCGCCCCTATCCTTCGTCCTCCGATCCCACCGACGAGGAGATCCTCGCTCCGATCGCAGGCCTGTTCCAAAATTCCCACGACGCCCGTAGGACGGCGCGGGACCTGCTCGAGGTGTTCGGGGGCATAGATGGCCTCCGGAGGGCCTCCATGCGTGAGCTGACATCCGTCGATGGGATCGGCCCCGCGACCGCCGCCTGCATCCACGCCGCCTTCCTCCTGGGTCGCCGGTCCCTGGAGGTGGTTCGAGAGAGGCTCGGACCCTATCGGGGCGCCCGAGATGTCTTCGAATACCTACAGCCGGAGGTCAACGGACTGGAGAAGGAGCACTTCTACGCCATGCTTCTCGATTCCAAGAACCGGCTGCTCCGGGAGGATCTCGTCTCGGTCGGGACCCTGACGGCGAGTCTCGTCCACCCCAGGGAAGTGTTCCGTTCGGCGATCCGGGATGCGGCCGCTTCGATCATCGTGGCCCACAACCACCCGTCGGGCGACCCGACACCGAGTGCGGAGGACCTGGAGATCACGGCCCGCCTCCGGAAGGCGGGCGAGCTGATCGGGATCCCCCTCCTCGACCACGTGATCATCGGGGCGGGGACATACGTAAGCCTGGCGGAGCGAGGCAAGCTTCGAGGGGGATCGTAGGAGATGCCGAAGGAGTACTTCACCGTCGCGACATTCCGTGCCTCGTCCGGCCGAAAGTGGTGGAGGGTTTGCCAGGACGAGGCAGGCAATCTCTCGTGCACGTGTCCGGGATGGTGTCGGCGGGTGGCGAAGGACGGGAGCCGGACGTGCAAACATGTGAGGAAGGTTCTGGAGAGAGAGGAGGGGCAGGGGACGGCTGCACCCCTGCGAGGGACGTCTCGGAAGCCAGCGGTCCAGAGGTCCTCGCTGGGGCAAAGGCGGTTTCGGTTGTAGTCACGATTCGCGGAAGAACTGCCCCCCAGCTTCCCCTCAGACCGAACCCCGCTATCACCTGGGTCGTCTAGGAGTGAGGATACGGGATCTTCGGAAACGAGGCCTCTTTTGAGCATGTCACTGCCATGAAATCGAACCCGCTGCTGGCGCTCTTCGTCTGGATACTCACTCTGGGCGTAGTCCCCGACGTCTTCTCCCAGGACGCCCAACCACGGGAACCTCGGTTCGAAGCACTCAACATGACGGCGGTGGTCTCTCCGACAAGGACCTACTCCGGCTTGCCGGTAGCCTTGACGATCACGATCAGGAACGAAGGCGAAGAGCCGGTGATGATCCCCAGCAGGTTCGCGCTATGGGAATCGAATCTGCGGGCAATCGTCGTGAAGGCGGAAGAGGAGGAGATCCCCGTCACGGGGTCGGTGATGTGCGGTACCGGGCGGAAGCCTCCCCCGCTGTCCGAACTGAAGCCCTCCGAGAGCCGTAGGACGAAACTGTGGGTGAGGTCCTGTTGGGTCCCCGTTCTCGAGCCCGGGTACTACTGTATTCGTTCAGGTTTCAAGGTGGCGGACGGTGCCTGGCTCGACGCGCCTGAGATCATCCTCGAGGTGTCCAAGCCTTCCAAGGAGCTCGAGGCTTCGGCGGAGCTGTACACGCCGCTACGCGGCTTCGTCGAGAGCTGGCCTGGCCAGATCGGCGACCATGACGATGAGGGACAGCAGATCGAGGCCGCAGAGACCTTGGTCCGGGATTATGCCGACACCATCTACGGCAAGTACGCCGCATACCTCCTCGGACGGAAACATCAGCGCCAGGGGGACAAATCGATGTCCCGCGACGAACGGCATAAGGAGCCCGAGCACTATGGCTGGGCGGCGAAGCACCTCGAGACCCTCTCGGCATGGGGTGCTCCCGAGAACATCTATCTGGAAGTCTTGCTGCATCTCGCCTACGTCTACCGTCGCCTCGAAAGCCCGCTCCAACTCCGAGAGACGAGCCGGAAACTACGGAGCTACGATCTTCCCTTTCCCATCTCCGAGATGTGCGAGCGGTTACTCTGGGCGGACGTCGAGCGCAAGTAACCTCTCCGAGCGTGTGCACGTTCTGTCCGTGTCCCCTATGGGGGCCTGGCCATCTCGGTCTTCCTGCTGCCGCGCTTCTGGTTCTGTGGTGTCCGGAGGCGGAACTCGACGCTACCTATATATATAGGAAGCGTTCAGATCCGCCCGCCAATCTCACCTAACCCTAAACAAGAGAACAGGATGTGACGAAGCCGAGCCTCCGGGGCTTGGAGACCGACGCGCATGCCCGATCCGCCCCCTTCCCACGCCCCCAAGAGTACGAGGATCTACACTTGAAGAACTCCTTCATCACACAGGTCCGTAACTACATCCGCGCCGGGTACCCGGCCCTCTACCTCGTCACCCACGAGGAGACTCGGGGTCTCCGGGACCTGCAAGAAGTCGCCAAGCAGACCAAGCTCTCCATCCGCATCTGGTCCTGCACGGAGGGCCTCGCCGACCCCGACAACGGCACCACCGAGGACATCCGGGACCCCTACGCTTTGCTCCAGACGATAGGGTCTCTCTCCGACAGCATGATCGTGCTCCGAGATCTTCATCTCTTCCCGGTGGAAACCGATCCGATCCTCAACCGCGGGGTACGGGAGACGATCCTCGCCGCCAAGAAGCAGGGAAACGTGATCTGTTTTCTCTCGCCCCGTCAGGTCCTCCCTGAGGAGTGGTCGAAGTTAGTGACGATTCTCCCCTACGCCCTGCCCGACCGCGAG
>JAPUJT010000139.1 GCA_027296055.1 Planctomycetota bacterium
TTGGCTCGACACCGTGCTCGACCGGTACGCGGACGTCGGAATGGTCGTGGCGATCACCTTCGCCCACTCGCGGCTGCACCCCGGAAGCCTCACCTGGGTCGGCGGACTCGTGGCCGCGACGGGCTTCATCCTGGCGAGCTACGTCACGAAGGAGTTCGAGATCCGGCATGGCAGGCCGTACCCGAACGACCCCCTGAACCGCCTCAAGCGTCGCGACCTCCGCATCTTCGGCATCTTCATCGGCGCGGTCATCGGTCAGCCATACGCGGCCGTCGTCTCTCTTGGTCTGTTCTCGCACGTTCTTATCGCGGGCATTCTCGTCAAGGGATGGCTCCAGAGATCGGTACGGGTATAGCCTCCGGTTGGTTCCTGTCCTCCGCTGAAGTACGGTTGGGTTCGGAGGTGCGTCATAACCCCAACGAGTGAATTGTTCGACGACGGTAGGAAAGCTGCACGGACTCTCCACGACAAGGTCGATGGTGGCCCAGGATGGTACGCGGGTGTAACCAAAAATCCTTACCGAAGGCTATCCGCACACCGAGTAGATCCCGATGGCGACGGCTACGCCTATGCGGAATGTGTGGACTCTGATGTGGCACGCGATGCGGAAGGAATCCTCCACTCTCGGGGCTATGAGGGTGAGACCGGCATCGTAGACGATTCCGCCGGTTGGGTGTATTTCTACGAGATTACCGAGGAGACCCGAGAAGACTTATAGCGCATCAGCACCGGAAACCCCGTCGGCAAGCCGGCTCGATTCAGAGGGTATGAGTGTCCATCGATGCCCGGGCATCGGAGCCCATGATGGGCGCTAACGCCGGGCTGGGGCGGAAGGGACGGGCTCGACAGCCCCCCGATCCCCGATTGTAATCCGCCGGGATCACGATACTCTGAGCCATATTCTGATTCATTGGCGCATCCGGAGTCTTCCCCCTCGGGGACTGACCTCATTCCAAGACCGAGACGACCCCCTTCCCCGGCGCGGGGGGAGGTCACATCCGAACAACAAGGAGCGATCATGTCGGGTGTCCAGGCGGAAGAGGGGATCGCAGCCTTTCAGCAGAAGTTCGCGACCCTCCAGGCAGAGGTGAGCAAGGTCCTGGTGGGTCAGGAGAAGATGCTCCACCGGCTCCTCCTTGTTCTCCTGGCGGATGGCCACGTCCTCCTCGAGGGGGTGCCGGGCCTCGCCAAGACGCTCGCCGTCCGTACCCTGGCCAATTGCATCGACACCGGCTTCTCCCGCATCCAGTTCACCCCGGATATGCTGCCCGCCGACATCACCGGGACGCAGGTCTTCCACCCGAGGGAGGGGACATACTCCGTCAAGAAGGGCCCGGTGTTCAGCAACTTGATCCTCGCCGACGAGATCAACCGAGCGCCCGCCAAGGTCCAGGCGGCCCTCCTCGAGGCAATGCAGGAGCGCCAGGTCACGATCGGCGACGAGACCCTCCCCCTCCCGGAGCCGTTCCTTGTCCTGGCGACCCAGAACCCGATCGAGCAGGAGGGGACGTATCCCCTTCCCGAGGCGCAACTCGACCGCTTCATGGTGAAGGTCCTCGTGGGGTACCCCAGCAAGGACGAGGAGGTCAAGGTGATCGATCGGATGGCGGCAAGCGCCGTACCGCCGCCTACCTCCCGCGTCCTCGGCCCGGCGGAGATCCTCGAGGCCCGGACCGTTGCCCGCAAGATCTTCGTGGATGACAAGGTCAAGCGGTACGTCGTCGACCTCGTCCACTCGACCCGGGACCCCGCGGCGGCGGGCCTCCCCGAGGTCGTACCCCTGGTGGAGAATGGAGCCTCCCCGCGCGCGTCGATCTACCTGATCCAGCTCGCCAAGGCCTCTGCTCTCCTCGAGGGCCGGAACTACGTGACGCCCCACGACGTCAAGTCGATCGCCCCCGACGTCCTCCGCCATCGGCTGATGCTCACCTACGAGGCGGAGGCGGAGGAGCGGACCCCCGATGACATCATCCGCATCATCCTGGAAAACGTGGAAGTGCCCTGAGCGAGATGCTGACCTCCGAGATCCTCCGACAGGTAAAGCGCATCGAGGTACGGACGGGCCGCCAGGTGGCGGACGTCCTCGCCGGAGAATACCTCTCAGTCTTCAAGGGCCGCGGGATGGAGTTCGACGAGGTCCGCCCGTACATCCCCGGCGATGACGTCCGCACTATCGACTGGAACGTCACCGCCCGTACCGGCTCGCCCTACGTCAAGCGCTACGTCGACGAGCGTCAACTCACCGTCGTCCTCCTCGTCGATCTGAGCGCCTCACTCGACTTCGGCTCCGCCGACCGATCAAAAAAGGAGGCGGCCGCGGAGCTCTCCGCCCTTATCGCCTTCTCGGCGATCCGGAACGACGACAAGGTGGGCCTCCTCCTCTTCCATGGGGAGACGGAGAAGTACATCCCGCCGAGGAAGGGCCAGCGACATGCCCTTCGTGTCGTCCGCGAGGTCCTCGCCCGCGGCTCGGACGAGGCCGAGCCGGGGCGGCCTCGCGGCCCCCGGGGTCTTCGCTGGATCCGCCGGCGGCCCCCCGACCCGCGGAAGGCCACGCGAATCGGCGACGCCGTGGAATTCTTTCGGAACGTCCTGCCCCGGCGTGCCGTGGTCTTCGTCGTCTCCGATTTCCTCGACGATGATTACCTGGTCCCACTGCGCCATGCCAACAGGAGGCACGATGTGATCGCCGTCCTGATCACCGACCGTCGCGAGCAGACTCCTGTGAATGCAGGGATCCTCACCCTGCAGGACCCCGAGACGGGGCGGCTCTCGGTGGTGGACACCGCCTCCTCCGCCTGGCGAGAGGCCGCGCGAGAGCGGGCACGGGATCGGGTCGATTCCCTCCGGGCGGAACTCCTCTCGTCGGGGATGGATCTCGTGCAGATCGACGCGGCCGAATCGGTCGTGGATCCGCTCGTCGCTTTCTTCCGGATGCGCCAGAGGAGGATGCGCCATTGAGCCGGGCTTCAAGCAAGGCGTGCCTCGTCATCGTCATCGGGCTCTTGGCGGCGCCCGGTGCCTGCGGTGCCGAGAAATCCGCGGCGATCGCCGGGGAGACCGAAGGGGTGCCGGCCTATGAGGCCATCGTCCGTACGACGACGGTGGGTCCCGTCACGGCGAACGTCACCCTCGCCCCCGCCGCCCCGACACTGGGGGACCCCATCCGGCTCGTCCTCGAGGTGACCGCCGAGGCGCACGTGGAGGTCCAGATGCCGGCGTTCGGGGAGGCCCTGGGGCGCTTCGAGATCGTCGATTTCACCCCGAGGCGACGGACCACGCCGGACGGCAGGACCACGGCGATCCAGGAATATACCCTCGAGACGCCGATGAGCGGGCCGCAGGTCCTCCCGCCCCTGCGCGTGGAGTTCCGCGACCGGAGGTCATCTCGACCGGGGGACGCCGACCCCGACGAGATCCACGAACTGCTGACCGAGAAGGTCTCCTTCGAGGTGGCCTCCGTCCTCACCGGGGGGGCCGTCTCGGAAGAGCTGAGGCCGGCGCGCGGCCGGCTCTCGCCCCTCGCCCCTCCCCCCCCCGACCGCTGGCCGTGGGCCCTGGCCGTGGGCATTGCCCTCGCCGTCTCGACCCCGCTGGCGGTTCTGGCGATCCGCCGATGGATCCGACACCGCCGGCGGCGGACGGCGTTCGACGTGGCGATCGCCCGTATCGCCTCCCTCGATGCCCGCGGGGCCCCCAGCCCCGAGGAGAGCGATGCATGGTACGTCGAGCTCTCCGGGATCGTCCGGCGCTACCTCGAAGATCGGTACGCCCTGCGCGCCCCGGAGCGGACGACCGAGGAGTTCCTGCGCGAGGCGGGCCGATTCCGGGGCCTCCGGCAGGAGCACCGGACGCTCCTGCGCGTCTTCCTTCAGGGGTGCGATCGGGTCAAGTTCGCCGCCTACCTCCCCCGTGAGGACGAATCGAGGGAGGCGATGCAGAAGGCGAGAAGCTTCCTCGAAGAGACGCGGGAGGGCGCCCCCCTCCTGGTGGAGGTCTGATGCCCGGCCTGGAGTTTCGAGACCCGGCCCTCCTCTGGATCGCACTGCTGGCGATCCCCGTCTACCTTCTCGCCCGGCGGCAGGGGGGACGTCTGCTCTTCTCATCGCTGCGTCTCCTGCCGGCGGGACCGACGAGCCACCGCGCACGGCTCCTCTACCTCCCCTCCATCCTCCTCTCCCTCGCGACCGCGTCGCTCGCGATCGCCCTCGCCGGCCCCCGGGTCGGCGACCGGACGACACGGGTCCAGAAGGAGGGGATCGCCATCATGATGGTCGCCGACATCTCCGGGTCGATGCGTGCCCTCGACCTCTCCGAGGAGGACCTGCAGCAGAGCCGCCTCGACGCGGTGAAGACAGTCTTCGAAGAGTTCGTTGCCGGGTCGGGCAACCTCGGGGGGCGGCCGGATGACGCCATCGGGCTCGTCTCCTTCGCCCGCTACGCCGACTGCCGATGTCCCCTCACCCTCGATCACCCGAACCTCCTGCTCATCGCCGAGGATCTCGAGATCGTCACGACGCGTGAGGAGGACGGCACTGCCCTGGGCGACGGCCTCGGCCTCGCCCTCGAGCGACTCCGGAAGTCGAAGGCGGCATCCCGCATCGCGATCCTGCTCACCGACGGCGTCAACAACGCCGGCGACCTGACCCCGATGCAGGCCGCGCAGATCGCCGAGTCGATCGGGGTCAAGGTTTACGCCATCGGGGCGGGGACGGAGGGGTTTGCCCCGATCCCGACGCAGGACCCGTTCACTGGCCGGACGGTCCTTCGCCAGATGCCGGTGCAGATCGACGAGGAGGTCCTGATGGAGATCGCCGATCGGACAGGCGGCCGGTACTTCAGGGCGACCGACGCCGAGGCCCTGCGGGAGGTCTACCGCGAGATCGACCGGCTGGAGCGGTCGCGCATCGCCGAGATCCGCTACCTCCAGTACGAGGAGTACTTCCCCCTGTTCACCGGCGTCGGTCTCGCCGCGGCGTGGATCGGGTGGCTTCTCGGAGCGACCTGGCTGAGGAGGCTACCGTGATCGACTGGGAGTTCCTGCACCCCGAATGGGGCCGCCTCCTCTGGGCCGCCGCCGGGATACTGATCTTCCTCGCCTGGCGGCAGACTCAGGGCCGTGAGGTTCTCGGGCGATTCCTCGACGCCCCGATGCTTCGCCGGCTCACCCGTCGCCCCTCGCGCCTCTGGCGCGGGACCGAACTCCTCCTCGCCGGCGTCGCCTCGCTTCTCGCGATCCTCGTACTCATGAGGCCGCAGACGCCCGCCGCTACCGAGGTGACCTGGGCGCGAGAGGCATCCGCCGAAGTGATGGTCCTCCTCGACGTCTCCCGAAGCATGCTGGCGGAGGACGCCGCCCCGAACCGCCTCGAGCGTGCCAAGGCGGAGCTACGCGACCTCGCCCGGTCCCTCGTCGGCCACCGCATCGGACTCACCGTCTTCGCCGGGCACGCCGCCGTCGTGTGTCCCTTGACCCCGGATCACGGCTTCTTCCACCTCGTCCTCGACAGCGTGGGGCCGGACACCGTCTCCCGCGGCGGCAGCCGGATCGGCGATGCGATCCGCAGGGCGGTCCGCGGCTTCCCTACGGGACCCGGCGCCAAGCTGATCCTCCTGGTGACCGACGGCGAGGATCACGACAGCTACCCGGTCGAGGCGGCGAAGGCCGCCCTCGAGCAGGGGATCCGGATCGTGGCGATCGGCTTCGGCGACGAGGGGGGGAGCGAGATCCCGATCGTGGACGCCGAGACCGGGGCGCGCACGACCCTGAAGGACCGGCTGGGGAACGTCGTGCGGTCGCGGCTGGATGGGGAGACGCTGCGCGAGATCGCCCTCACGACGGAGGGGGCGTACGTCCCCGCCGGCGTCGGGGTCCTCGACCTCGAGCCGATCGTGAGCAAGCACATCGCCCCCCTCCTCCGAGACACGGAACCCGCCGTCACGCGGGCCGTCCGCGCCGAGCGATACCAGGGCCTCCTCCTCGGGGCCCTCGTCGCCCTGCTTGGCGGGACGTTGCTGGGCGCCGAGGGGTCGCGGAGGAGCGCCTCATGATTCCCGTCGGCCGACTTGCCCTCGGCATCCTGCTCATGATCGTCCCGGCGCCTCCCGACGATGACCGCACCCCGCGGGAGAGGTACAACGCGGCCCTCGAAGCCCTCGAGCTTGGAGAGATCGATGCCGCCGAGGAGGGGTTCGCCGATGCCCGGGACCGCGCTGGCCCCGACCCCGAGCTCCGCTTTCGCTCGTCGTACAACCTCGGGATGACGTTCGGTGCCCGCGCCGACGAGGTCGATCCGGAGGATGCCGAGGGGGTGATCGAGGCCTTGCGCCAGTCGGCGGCCTGGTTCCGGGACACCGTGCGCCTACGCCCGGGCGACGCCGACGCCCGCACGAATCTCGAGCTGGTCCTCCGTCGGATCCAGGCCCTCGCCGATCGGATGAACCAGGGCCGCAACAGCCTCGAAGCCCGGCTCGACCGCCTGATCGAGGATCAGCGCTCCCTCCGGGACTCGATCCGGAACCTCATCCTGCAGGTGCAGGCCGCCGGGGCCTCCGCCGAGCCGATCGGGAAGGAGGAAGCCTTCCGGTCGGCCGCCTCCTGGCAGCGGACCCTCCTCGCCGACGCCGACTCCCTGGCTGGTTCGGCGGGGAATGAGCTGGGAGCCCTCCAGTCGAAGGCGGAGGAGGAGCGGACCGACGCTGATAGGGTCCGGATGGCCCAACTCGGAAACCTCGACTTCCATCTCCGACCGGCGCGCGAGCGGATGGCCGACGCCCGAGTCGTCCTCCGGAAGCTCCAGGGAGAGAGCGCCCACCGGAAGGCGGACGAGGCCCTGCGCCGGCTGAAGCGGGCCCGCGAGCAGCTCCTCGATCCGGTCACCGTCCTCCGGTCGATCCTCCAGGACCAGGTCGTGATCCTCTCCGGCGCCGACGCCCTCGCCCGGGCGGAGGCCCCGGTGATCGGGACCGGGATGGAGGACGAGCCGGCCGCGCCCCCGGCCTGGCTCCACCCGGGATATCTGCACGACCTCCAGGAGAGCGCACGGCAGAGGACCGGGGAGGTGCACCTCCGGTTTGAGGCGGCGACATCCGAGGGGCCCACCGAAGAGGCCGAGGACGTCCCGGAGGACAGACAGACCCGGCGGCTCCTTCAGGCGGCGACCGAGGCGGTCCCCCACCTGCGGGCGGCGCTCAATTCGATGGCGGGATCATCCGTTGCGTTCAAAGGGGAGCGCCCGGCGGAATCGATCCCCCATCAGAGGGAGGCCCTCCTCGCCCTGGCCCGGGCGATCGAACGGTTCAGCGGGATCCGCGAGCTGATCGAGATCGTCCACGCCGACCAACACGTGATGGTCGCCCTCCTCACGCCGCCGGGTGATGATGACGAGGACCCCTCCCTACAAGAGGAGATGACGACAGAGGAGCGGGCCGGCCGGATCGATGAGTCGGTCCGGCGGAATGTCGAGCGTCTCGGCCGGCTGAAGACACTGTTCGAGGACGAGGTGGCCTCCATCGAGGAGTCGGTCCCTGATGGCGCCCCCGACGAGGACGATGCCGAGGAGGCTCGGCGGAGGATCGAGCAGCAGCGGGATTTGTTTCGCCTCGGCGAGGTGGAGCGCTCGGGCGCCGCCGAGGCCCTCGGGCGCGTCGACGTGAAGGATGAAGATCGGGCCGAAGGGCACCTCGCCGCGGCAACCGAAGCGCTCGACCACATCAAGGCCCTCCGCCGCCTCTTTTACTCGATTGTGGAGCACCTAGAGGAGCTGATCCGGGAGCAATCGGAGACCCACGACAGGTCCGGCTCGGCCGCGGCCGAACTGGATCAAGAGAAGCGCGGGGTCCTCCTCGGACCTCTGGGCGAGGCGCAGGGCCGCCATGAGACCAAGGCTCTGACGATCGCCTCCGCCCTCCAGGAACAGTCCGAGCATGGGGCCGGGACACCCGCACCGAGCGGTCAGGACCCATCGGCCAGGTTCGCCCAGGCGGCGGAGGAGATCACCAAGGCGGCCGACGCCATGTTCGAGGCCGGCGGCGAGATCAAGAGGGATGACGCCGAGATGGAGGCGGCCCTGGATCATCAAAAGAGGGCCCTCGAGCACCTCGCCACCGCCCTCGCCCTGCTGAAGCCGCCCGAGCCATCGCAGCAGCAGGATCAACAGCAGGAACAGGACCAGCAGCAGATCTCCCGGGAGCAGGCGGCGCGCCGACTCCAGGAAGTCCGTGAACGAGAGGCCGACCGGCGGCGCCAGAAGGACGCCAGGAGGTCCGCCTCCGAGTCGGTCGAGAAGGATTGGTGAGGATGGGAAAGGGGCGAGCGCGACAATCCATCCGAGCGGCCTTCTTCGTGATCGCCGCGGCCCTGGCCGGTCCCGCCGCTGCCCAGGAGGTGGGCGTCTCGGTAGCCTCAACGGAGATCTACGCCGACCTGCCCTTCATCCTCTCCGTCACGGCGAAGGGGTTCGAGGAGAAGCCGGAGCCGACGATCGCCGACCTCGAGATCCCCGGGTGCAAGGTCGTCTTCATCAGCGTCTCGCCGAGCGTCACCAGCTTCATCAGCATCTTCGGTCGCCGCCAGAGCGAGCGGCGGGACGTGAGCTTCGTCTTCAACTACAGCGTGACGCCATCGAAGCCGGGGAGCTACACGGTCCCTGCGATAGAGGTCTCGCAGGGCCCGAAGAAGGCCACGACTCGACCGAGCACCTTCCGCGCCCTCGAGGTCGCCGAGACGGATGAGATGAAGCTGATCCTCACTCTCCCCGACCGCCCCGTCTGGGTCGGCGAGACGTTTCCCCTCACGATCGACTGGTTCATCCGCCGGGACGTCAGGGAGCAGGCATTCGCCATCCCCCTCTTCGAGATGGAGGACCTCGTCGACGTCTCGCCTCCTCCGGGTGAGCCTAAGCGGGCGGCGATCGACTTCCCCGCAGGGGCGCGGGTGATCCGCCTCCCGTTCGAGCGCGAGCGCGTCCCTCTGGAAGGGGGGACATTCACGCGGTTCCGCTTCCGGGCCCTGGTGACGCCGACCCGGTCCGGGACGATCGACCTGCCGCCGGGACAGGTCGTGGCGGAGATCCACGTCGGGACGGGCCGCGACCGCTTCGGCTTTGCCTCGAAGAAGTATCGCCTCGCGAAGGCAGTGGACCGTCCTCTCCGGCTGGAGGTCCGGGCGTCCCCCGAGGCGGGTCGGCCGGAGAGCTTCTCGGGCGCCGTCGGCACCGGGTTCGGCATCGATGTCGAGGCGGACCGGACCGTCGTCCGCCTAGGGGATCCGGTGACCCTGGTGGTCACCATCCGCGGAGACGGGCGGCTGGACGGACTTGGCCTGCCGCCCCTCGATGTCGACGGGGGTCTCTCGCCCGAACTCTTCTCCTTCCCCGATGAGTCCCCGCCCGGAGAGATGCTGGATGACGGGGGGAAGAGGTTCGTCGTCTCGGTGAGGGTCCGCTCCGAGCGTGCCGCCGAGATACCGGCCCTTCCCTTCTCCTTCTTCAACCCGATCAGCGGCGTCTACCAGACGGTGCGGAGCCGTCCGATCGCCCTCGCCGTCAAGAGCTCCGCCCTCGTCGGGGCGAAGGAGGTCGTCTCGGCCGCTACCGAGCCCGAGACCTCGGCGCCCTCCGTGAAGCCGGCGACAGACGAGACTCGCGAGATCGCGTCCCCCACATCCCTGGTGGGCGCGAACCTCTCGTTGAGCGACTCGGAGGACACCCTGCGGAAGACTCGCGGGATTCGGGGCGTCCTGCCATTCGCACTCTTCCTCTACGCCGCCCCTCTCCTCCTCCTTGGCTGGCGCACCTGGAGCCTGCGAACGCGGAAGAGGCGCTCCGCGGCGAGGGAGATCCGCCGGGCCGGCCGACGCTGCCTCGACGCGATCGATGAGGCCTCCCGCGTGCCCGCCCCAGAGGGAGCGCCGCGGATCGCATCGGCGATGCAGTCACTGCGGAAGCTGCGCAACCTGCCGCAGGAGGAAGGGCAGGGACTACTCCGCGATCTGGAGGTGGCCGCGTTCGATCCGGCGGCCGCCTCCTCCCCTCTGCCTGACGCCTTGTGCAATCGAGCACGCGAGATGGTACGTGACTGGTCCCGAGGGCCCGCCCCCGCCGGCGTCCGCACGGCACTCCTGTGGATGCCGATAGTGGGTGCGGCCCTCATGGCGGCACCGGCCTCTGCGGAGGAAGCGCAGTCGACAGCGGAAGCATACCTACAGGGGGGCCGGGAGGCGTACCGGGAGGCGATGGTCGAGATGGATAGGGACCGGCGCGTCGCCGGCTTCGCCCGAGCCGCCGATCTCTTCGGGCGGGTCGCTCGAGAGTACCCGGAGAGTCCCGAGCTCCTCGCCGACTGGGGATGCTCCGCCCTCGGGGCGCAGGATATCGGCGGCGCAGTGCTCGCCTTCCGCCGCGCCCTTCGGCTCGATCCGGATCACCCCCGCGCCCGGAAGAACCTAGCCTGGGCGCGGGACCGGATGCCCGCCTGGGTCCCCGTCCCCGCCGGTTCGGGAGCCCTCGACTCCCTGCACCTCCGCGTTCATTCCCTCTCGGTGCCGCAGCGCATCTTCGGGGGGGCGGCCGGCTTTGCCCTCGTCATCCTGCTCGTAATGCCATGGGGTAGCCACGACAGGCTGCGCCGCCGGCTCGCCATCCTGCCCGCCCTAGTCTGGCTCGGTCTCTCCCTCTCGGTGGTCCTGGATCCCGGTGTCGCCCGCGACCGTGTCGTCCTGCGCGACGGCGCAACACTTCGCTCCGCCGACAGCGTCGGCGCCCCGCCCGTCCTCGGCCGTCCCCTTCCCGCCGGCGTCGAGGTCACCGCCATAGAGTCCCGCGACTCCTGGACCCGCATCGAGCTCGCCGACGGCACCGCCGGCTGGCTCTCCGAAAGCGTCCTCGGAGAGGTGGAAGTCTCCTCCGGCTCGCCCCGCCCCTGACCGGACCTATCCCGGCCGCCCAGGCGCGTAGAGGACCGACTGTAGGGGTCGATCGAGTCAGGCCCGGGCTTACACATATGAATAGGATGTCCGGTGGTCGTGGAAACGGATGAGAAGGATGCACGAAATGGACTCGGGACGCGGGGGAACAGTGCCTCGTAGGGGCTCAGCAGATGGCTACACCCCGGGTTCCAACAATTTTACTTGGTTACACTTTGGTGACACCAAGGCCAACCGGAAGATCCACGAGCCAGAGCACTCGCCGTAACTTCTTGATATGTGAAGGGCAAAAATGGCACGCCCTATTGGACGATTATCGAACTGCGTTGAGAGGCCTCACCTGGGCTGGTGAGCTCAGAGGCCTTCTGCTGGCGGGTTAGCTCAGTCCAGACCAACCCCAGTCCTTTCCCCGTCCTCCTGGCATGCATTCTCCGTTAAGCCCGGGCTTCCTGGCCGCTCGGTGGCGAGATCGAGGCCGAGGATCTGGGTGCGGACGGTGGTGTAGCAGGGCATGGGAATCCTGCATGCGTAATGGCCGGGGCGCAGCATCTGCTGCACTCCGGCCTCTAGTCATCATAACTGGTGGGCGATACGGGACTTGAACCTGTGACCTCCACGATGTCAACGTGATCCAGCGTCCTGTCGTAAGTCTTTTTACCTTATGCAACTATGGAAACAGCCACGCTTTCGGTGGAATCCGCCGAGGGTCAGGGAGTGTCAAGGAGAGGCAAAGAGAGGCAGGAGAGTGTCTACAAATATGCTACATCCATGCGGGGCCTTCCGAGAGGGCTCCGCTTCTGGATAGGAATCTCGTACGCTGAGAGCTGTGCTCCGAGGCGACGGTTCCGCAGATGTATGCTCGGATGGGAGACCCCGGGATACGCCTTGGAGTTCTTTGCCCGGAACGATGCTGCTGATTGGGAATTCATGTGGCTGATTGGAAGAAGGTAGCAGCTCTGCTGCTCGTCATCGCGGGAGCGACGGCGGGAGCAGTAGCCCTGTACGGGAGGCGAAAGGAGATACCGAGGGTTCGCCCCCTGGACGCCGTCCGCGCGGACGATTTCTCAGCCCACGGGTCCGCGACGATCGGAAGCAAGATCTACCCCCTGGGTGCCAAGTCTGGGGTCACGCGCGACGGAGGGGTTATGCAGTCCTACGATCCGGCGACCGACTCTTGGATCGACCTGGAGCCGATCCCGACCCAGCGTTCCTTCGCCGCGCTGGCCGCGCTCGAGGACGGCATCTACGTTATTGGCGGGACGAGCGGGACGAATGATTTCCATGGCGCTTTCGAGCGGTACGGTCCCGTAGAGAACCTGTGGACCCGGCTCCCCGACCTGCCGACGCCCCGGAACCGTCTCGCCGCCGCGGCCGTTGCTGGGAAGATCTACGTCATCGGTGGAATGGTTGCCTATTCCGGGAGGGGCAATACGGACGTGGTCGAGGAATACGACCCGGAATCAGATCGCTGGACGACGAAGTCGAGGATGCCGACGGTGCGCCACGGCCACGCCGCCGTCGTCGTCTCCAACCGGATCTACACGATCGGAGGCTACACAACAACGGGAGATGCGCTCATAGACGAGACGGGGACTCTCGAGGTCTATGATCCCTCAGCGAATCAGTGGAGCCGCGGGGCTCCGATGCCCACAAAGCGGGGATGGTTTGGTGCCGCGTCAATCGGAGGCCGCATCTACGTGTTCGGAGGGCGCACCGGCGGGATCGCTCCGACCGAGGTCTACGACACCACTTCGGACACCTGGGAGACCAGGGCCCCCTTGCCAGAATATAGACAGCGCTTCGTCGTTGGCGTGGCCCATGGGAGAATTCACGTCTTCCCGGGTGAGAGAACTACTCGCGAGATCCAGATCAAGATCTGGATCTACGACCCACTGGCCGACACCTGGGGGCCTTAGGAAAAGCAGAGTTCTTCTCTCCGTTTACTGCCTGCCCGCGCTGTTCAGCCCGGCCCCGTTCCCCGGTTAGGGTTTGGCTCCCTCCGATGGGGGGCGCTTGTGATGTCCCAGCCCTTCGCTTGAATAGACCAGCGGGAAGGTGCTCATGGCTAATGGAGTCAAGAGTGCCATGCAAGAAGGCCGGAGTGCAGCACCTGCTACACCCCGGCCTCTCGTCATCATAACTGGTGGGCGATACAGGACTTGAACCTGTGACCTCCACGATGTCAACGCGATCCATCGTCCTGCCGTAAGTCGTTTAGCCTTATGCCACTACGGAAACAGTGTCGCTTTCCGTGGAATCCGCCCAGGTTCAGGGAGTGTTAACAAGAGACATCTAGAGGCATCTAGGCGTCCATAAAATTGCTACATGGGAGCGGCACCTTCCGCCTCGAGTCCCATCACCTAGTACTTCACTTCGGAGAGCCCTTCCTCATTGACCTCATCCGTACTCCTGCCTTAGGATTGGTAGGGTGGGTGGAGTTGTTATCTGCGACCGACGTCGGAAATTCGAAGGGACCGTGATGACTCGATACCCGATCCTGAATCATGGGGTGCTGCGGGTCGCTGCCGTGGGTCTTTTGCTATCCGGGTGCTCCTGGAAAGGGAGCGATCGCAAGAACCCGGTGGGAACCCCTACAGGGGTGAGCGCCACGGCGGGGTGCTCCGAGGCGTTCATCAGCTGGGCTCCGGTCACCGGAGCCACCTCCTACATCCTCTACTGGTCCACGACCTCCCAAGTCACGAAGGCAACGGGCACGCAGATCACGGGAGTGACATCTCCTTACACACATGTAGGTCTCTCGAACGGGACCACCTACTACTACGTAGTTACCGCCATGATCGCGCAAGTGGAGAGTGCCGAATCGTCGGAGGGAATGGCCGCCCCGATAGCCCTAGGCGCCCCGATAGGAGTATCTGCGACCGATACGGGATGCCGGACGATCACCATCGACTGGAGTCCGGTTCCGAGCGCGACGACCTACGACATTTACTGGGCCACGAATTCGGGCGTGACCAGGGCGACCGGCACTCCGATCACCGGCGTGATTCCACCATATGTTCATACGGGACTATCGGTCGGGACGACCCATTACTATGTCGTCATCGCACTGAGCGCGTTCTGCGAGAGCCCGGAATCGACGGAGGTCTCCGCCGCGGCTACCCCCGTAGTTCAGGGGATCCTGGATACGACGTTTGGCACGGGCGGCGTGGCGGTACACGACGCCGCCGCGGGGGGGGGCGGAGGTGGCGACACAGGTCTGGGCATCGTGCCGGATGCCTCGGGTCGCATCCTCGTGACGGGATACAGCTCCAACGGCGTCAGATCCGACATGGCCCTCTGGCGGTACACGTCCGGGGGGGCGCTGGATTCGACGTTCGGCACCGGGGGCGTGGCGGTCCACTTCAACGCCGCCGGGGGCGCGGGGCATGACTCTGGCAATGCCATCGCTGTGGATGCGCTCGGTCGCATCCTCGTGGCCGGAAGCAGCGACAGTGATCCAACCCTCGCGAATGAATACGACATGGCCCTCTGGCGATACACCTCAGATGGGATGCTGGATACGTCCTTCGGCTCGGGCGGCGTGGTGGTCCACGGGAACGCCGCTGGGGGCGGAGGTAACGACGGCGGCTCTGCCATCGTGCTGGATGCGTCGGGTGGCATTCTCGTGGTCGGAGCCAGCGACGGTGATCCGTCGATTGTTTATGGATTCGACATGACCATCTGGCGATACACGTCAGGCGGGACGCTGGATCCCACGTTCGGCACCGGCGGGGTGGCGATCCACGACAGTGCAGCGGGGGGGGGAGGAGATGATTTCGGGAGCGCCGTGGCGCTGGATGCCGTCGGTCGCATTCTCGTGGGAGGAACGAGCTCGAACGGCATCGATTCCGACATGGCGATCTGGCGATACACCTCAGATGGGATGCTGGATACGTCCTTCGGCTCGAGCGGCGTGGCGGTTCACGACAGTGCCGCGGGGGGCGGAGGACACGACTACAGCTATGGAATCGCGCTGGATGCCGTCGGTCGCATTCTCGTGGGGGGAACGAGCTCGAGCGGCAATGACTACGACATGGCGATCTGGCGATACACGTCAGATGGGATGCTAGATGCGTCGTTCGGCACGGGCGGCGTGGCGGTCCACGACGGCGCCGGGGGGTGGGCCGGAGGAAGGGAGTCCGGCAGGGCCATTGCGTTGGATGCGGCCGGTCGCATCCTCGTGACGGGACACGGTTCCGACGACATGGTGATCTGGAGATACACGTCGGGTGGGACGCTGGATACGACGTTCGGCTCGGGCGGCGTCGTGGCCCACGACAGCGCCGCTGGAGGCGGCTGGGGCGACCGCGGCCTGGCCATTGCGCTGGATGGTTGCGGTCTCATCCTGGTTGCGGGAGAAAGCTATAACGGCACCGACGCCGACATGGTGATCTGGCGGTACGAGTAGCGGGTTACGATCTTCGCCTGGATTCATCTCCCCTGGCGCGTCTCGACGGTGGCTTACCGTCCCTCTTCCGTCCCATTGATTCTCTCTGTTACGCTGCCCTCCTCGCCCGCGTCCGTCCCCACTCCCAGATCGCCTCGACCTTCTCCCGCACGGTGACGCAGAGCGGCAACGTCTCCTCAATCGCTGGCTTCAGATCCAATACCGAGAGGCTTATCGCAGAGTGGGACCTACTGGACAATTATCGCACTGCGCTCAGGCAGAGTTCCTGCTCGGAAGAGCTGCGAGGGCTGCTGGCCGCTGGATAGGGTGTTGGGGCTCCTGCCCGTGGGGATTACCGGGCTCGGTCGCGTGGACGGGTCCATTCCGGTCGGAGGGCCGCACCCCACCAGCGCTCGGTCTCATGTGGTGATATCCATTGGATTGGAGGCTCCCGAAAGCGTTGCTTCGTGTCAGTGAGATCGGATAGCATAATAGCCGTCATTTATGGCATTACCCGGAGGTAGGAGGCATGGGGGGCGGGTCGCTTGCATTCCAAGTGCAAGGCGCGCTCGACCCCCGAACGGGGGAGTGTACGCTCACCATTACCGTGGATGGGACCAGGATTGATGAAATCGTCAGATGGTCTCACACGCTTGAAGGCCGGCGCGTGGTGTACCTGTCTGAGACCGTTTGTGACCCTGACTACGTGGATTTTTCGAAAGGAGGTAGCTGGGTCTATTACAAGCAGTGCGAAAGTCCCAAGAAGTTACCAGATGGCAATTTAGTGTATCTGCCTCCGGGCACTATCTTTCGGGTGAATGTTATCCCCAAAGGGGCGATTGCGTTTACGTGGCTGGCTGAGCCAGTTGATTCGACTGGCCAACCAGCCGGGAGCGGCCGATATACGAGGTTGTATGACAAAGAAAGGGGGGGTCGTTTCGTAGACCGTTAGACCATGATGGAGGGCTCGGAAACCATGAAAACAGAAAAGGAGGTGCTATCGCTCATCGCCGGCCTAAACCCCGACGAGTTCACCCCTTACGGCTGGTACAACTCTGAGGGCGACGCCGCCGAGTTTTACTGGCTGAATGAGGATTACTCCGTTGACTATGTCGATGAGCACCTATCGATATTTCGGTCAACCTCAGACCCTGGCAGGTTTGTTGGGTGTGCTGTGAAGCACCTCCAAAGGGATCTCCTTAAGGTGTCTCCCACCCGTGAGAGTGCCATGGTCTTGGTGTCGGGACAAACGGCGAAGGTCTCAGTCTTCCTTATGGGTGCTTGGTGGATGGAGAGCGTCCATGTGGAAGCGGGACCACCAGGAGAAGTAAAGAAGATTTACGCCGACTTGTGGGATATGTACGGGGAAGTGACCGTACCTTTCCGAGGACTGACGCCTGCGCTAACCTAGCAGTTGCCGACGACGTAGCACTACAGCATCCCGCCGATAGCCTCACAGCCAAATAGTAGCCCAAGCTGATGTTGCCTGCACCACAAGATGCCCCTTCCGTCTCTTTCGAGTAGCACCCAGAGACCAAAGATATTTCATGATTGACAACATGGCAGCCAGATGCTACCATGCTGCTGTAGACTCGCTGTTTGGGAAGAGAGGCGCATGCCCGCAGACAATAGGATTGACCCTATCAGTGATGCCGTCAAGACGCTGCGCACGAAGCGCTCCGCCTTGATATCGGAGCTAGAGAGGGTAGAAGCTGGCCTAAAGGCCTTGGGGCCATTGGTGGATGGTACAGGAGAGACTATCTCCGACGACATCGTCGGAGGCACATCCGTGGATATGGCGGTGAAGATCCTGTCCGAATGGGGGACGTGGAAACGGATGCGCCAAATCTACGACGCTGCCAAAGAAAGGGGCCTCAAGGCCAATATTAGATCGTTTAGCTCATCCCTCTATCGAGAGGCTGCAAAGGACTCCGAGGCTAGGATAGTCCGCCACCCGAAGGAAAGCGGAGTGTTCGGGCTCCCCGATTGGGAAGTGAAGTGAGGGATCTCTGCCAATGAGAGGGGGGAATGAATCTCCGACTCGAAAAGGGGAAGCGGGCCTCGATTCGGAGGCGATGCCTATGAAAGAACCGAGAGCCTGGCGGGAGGCCAGTAAGGGGCCCGGAACAAGGCTGCGGATCCTTTGGCGAGCACCCTCAGCAGCGTCGACACATACACATAGGGCATTCGCCCGTCCTGGTGAGAGTCCCGCAATGCTCGGGTCCCGCTCGTACCAACCATGGGCCAGAGAGTAGCTCGCCTACGTTTCACGCCCGCCGACGTTCAAGAGACCATCGGGCAGAACGCTCACCGGTTGTCCCGATGGAAACCGGAATACGAGGACAGGATCCGCCGCATCTTCGAGCACACTCTATGCGATTCGAAAGGCGGGCGAGTTACCAACAGCGGGCGTGATCATGACTGGACCGGGGTGTTTCCCGTCTTCCGTCCGAGTTGGGCCCTTGCTCATGATTCTCCCGATACCGATCGAGAGGCCGCCCTTGCCATATTCGAGGATCCTCACGAGGATCTCGATGTTCTCGCTCAGCGGGAGTTTCTGACGTCCCACCTTACGGACTATCGCACCCCGTTCTACACCCTCGATGAGCTCGAGGCGCTCACCGAATCCTTGATCGTCCACACTCAGCACAACTCTGAGCACCTTCTCCGGACCGGATATCCCCAGACATTGTTCATTCGGTCCTTCTGGCTGGGGGAACTCCTCTCGAACCTCTATTACACGAAGTTACCGGCTGCGATCGACGTCATTCAGCTCCCCGAACGGGAGGAGCACGAAATCCCGAAGGGATTCCTGATTAGTGGACTCGCCAGCCACGATCCTGAAGTCCGCTACACCTGGGGAAAATCACACGGCCGGGCTCCCTTCGGACCGGGCATATCCACCATACTCTGGGGCCGGCTGCTCATGCCGAGGAGTGCCCCGGAGGATTATCCGAAGTGCTCCCACGAGGAAGCCCCCTACCTCAAGGGAATGACACCAGAAATCGGTCGCCGACTTGAGGAAGGGCGGGAGCAGATCCATGCCCTCAAGATTGAGATTCTGCATTGCATCTTGGAGGCACTACGGCGTAGGGATCATTCACAGCTATGGACTCGAAGCCTGGATGTGCTGAAGTCAGCTCTCTCCAAAGAAGAGATCGAGTTCTACATGGCTGCCGACAGATTCTACAGCGGGTACGACGCACGACTCCCTCGGCGGCCGGAGGGATGGGACCGGCCAGTACCCGGAGGTCTATCTTGCATCGTGCAGGCCGTAGGTTTCTGTGAGGAAGAACTCCTGATCGGAGGCATGCACACCGCAAAGATGGGGATGAACGCCCTCCCCGACGATGCTCGGATCACCAACTACTATGATTCTGCGGGGAAGGAATGGCGAGCAGCCTGGGACAGCGTCTTGGATCGATTCTGGGAGGACATGGGGGAGCGTGGCAGATTCTTCAGGCAGCTCGGCAAGAGGGTGAGTCTTTCCCTTGAGACGGACTTCAGGCCACAGGCAGAGTTTCCGCAGGAGGTTGTTCTGCGAATGGCATTCCCTCGAACTGTCGCCGCAGACGCCGAGCGCCAGTTACGGTGCGTCACCGAGCAAATGCGGGACTTTGCGGAGGTCCACGGCACACTACCCCAGATCGAAGTCCCGAGCGCTCCGATCTCGCCCTCGAGCCCAGCCACCGCGCCTGCCGTCGGAGACTCGGAGGCCGCTGCGCACAGCTTCCGCCGAGAGGATGATCTGTGGATCATTCGAGCCGATGGTCGGGATCTCCGCCCAGTACGGGACATCAAGGGGATGACCTACATCGAGTGCCTCCTCGGAAACCCCCACGAGCAGATCCCCTGTGCCCTTCTCGTCGGAATCGTCCGGGAGTTCCTCGGCCAACGGGGCAGTGAGGTCTACCGGGAACTCAGCGAGGAGGACAGGGCGGAGATGATCATGTGCATGATCGGCAAGGACAAGGGAAGCCCTGTTCTCGATCGGCGGGCCACCCGGGACGCCTTGCGGGAGTTGCGAGACCTGGAGGATATTCTCGACTGCGGGCCGCCCGCCTCGCAGCAGCAAGACGGATACGTGATGAAAAAGCGGATCATCATTGAGCAACTTGCCGCCGCCTGGGGGAAGGGAAAGGCCCGCAAGCTCGGAGGCCTCCTCGAACGGCACCGCAAGAGCGTGGGGAATCGCATCGAGGCCGCCTTCAAAGCGATCGGGAAGGCGGATCCAGCCACAAATCGCAAGGACGAAGTCACGTTGGAGCGGCACCTTCGTAGCTCGATCATCCGAGGCGTGTCTTGCCTCTATTCTCCGAGGCCCCAGAGGACCTGGGCAACCGACTAACTCCCTCCATCATCGTATTGCTACACGCTTCGTAGCAATGCCACGCCAGATGTAGCGCCTACCAGGATGAGACCCGGTACTCCAACCGGATCATCACGGAATTTGGAAGTGGCCCCCGTGACGGCACCTGCCGGGTCTCACTCGCGGGGGTCGCTTTCATTTCGGCGGGCAGCGGCATGCCCTCTCCCAAGGAAGGCTTCGATCAGGCTCCCCGCCGATTCTGGGAGCGTCGCCGAGGTGAATCCGTCAGCGACGAGGATCTGAGGGAGATCAACCAGAACCTGCTCGAGTATTTCCGATTGCTTCATGTCTGGGACAAGAAGGCGAAAGCGGCAAACGGAGCTGCTGAGGCTGAGCCGTCGTCGCAGCGGGATGACCCTTCCACGGAGGAGAAGACGGAGAAGCCATGACGCTGCAGCAGGCGCATATTACCGATCTCGCCCGAAGTGGTCTGACCGAGGCGCAAGCAATGGTGGCAGAGATGCGCTCCGTCCAGGCTGAGGAGGCCTCGAGGCTCCTTGGCTTACCGGTTCGATCGCCGGGCTTCGTGATCCCGTACCCTGCCACAGACGCCTTCCGCATCCGTCTCGACTCACATCACGTATTTCAGGATGGTCGTGAGGCGAAGTATCTGTGTCCAAGGGGAACGGCGGTCAGGGCCTACGTGCCACCGGATGGCCTGAATGCCCTGCTGGAAGAGCTCGCTGATGATCTAGAGCGGCCGCTCGCCATCGCCGAGGGCGAGAAAAGGGCTATCGTCCTTCGCCTCCTCGGATACTCGGTCGTCGGCATCCCTGGAGTCTGGGCCTGGGTGCTGAAGGAGGCGGAGTCGGGACTCATCCCCGACATGGAGAAGATCCTGCCCCTCCTAAAGGGGCGAAAAGTCCTGATCGCATTCGATTCCGATGCCCGATCCAATCTGAATGTCACCCGAGCAGTGGCCCGCCTTTCCGAGATCCTCCGACATGCGAAGGGGAAAGTGACCTGGGCTTTCCCTCCGGTCACCGAACATGGTGCGAAGTCCGGAATCGACGACGTTTTCGTGGATGCGGGTGAAAAGGCCGTTCGACAGCTGATCGCTTCCGGCCTCCCTCCGGAAGAACCCGCGTCGTATGTCTTCAAGGAAAGAGTTCGGTGCATCAGCGAGGAGGAGGCCCAGGATCTCCCGGGGAGCGAGGTGGAAGGAGACCTGCGAGAGATCCTTGTTCAGGTACCCGTACGCCTCCGATCCTCCATGGCCGCGTGGGCTCGCAAGAAGCTCGAACTCCCCATGCAGTACCAGAAGGCCCTGGTTTCTGGCCTCGAAGATGCCGGAGCGGGAGACGATGATCCCGACTCCTCCACCCCCCCTCTCTTGACTGATGAGGATCGAGCGATCGGCGAGGCCTTCCTGGAGGAGAAGGACATTCTCGAGAAGATTGTTCAGGACTTGGCTGCACTCGGTGTTGTCAGAGAGGACCGCCTGAAAGAGACCCTCTACTGCGTGGCTACTTCTCGACTTCTGGACAGGCCTCTCTCCGCGGAGGTCGTCTCGGCCTCGGCGACAGGCAAGAGCTTCGTCAGCGAGCACGATCTCGAGCTCATCCCTCAGGAGGGGAAGCTGCTCGGCACATCCTTCTCTGACCAGGCACTCTACTACCTTCCCGAGGATGGCCTCCGGCACAAGGTGGTCTTCCGCTCCGAGAAGGCCCGCGGGAAGGAGGCGGAATCTGATGGAATGGGGGTCGCCTTCCGAGAGGTGATTTCCTCCGGAGTCCTCCGCAAGGTCGTGACCCTGAAGAATCCCGACACAGGTGAATTCGAGACTCATGTTGTCGAGCGCCGCGGCCCGGTCTCCTATATCGAGACCACGACTGACATGAAACGATTCTGTGAGGATGCCACGAGAATGCTGCGTCTCTACGCGGATGAAAGCGAGGAGCAGACGCGCGCCGTCCAATCCCGGCAACGGAGCGATGCAACCGGGGCCGGATTCTTGCGGCGAGAGAAGGCCGCCGAGGTGAAACGGCGGCACCACGCGGCTCAACGAATCCTCGCGGAAGAGGCAGAGAACCTCGATATTGTCATCACCTACGCAGAAGGGATCGAGTTTCCCTCCTCCGTTGTGCCCATGAGGAGGCTCCTGCCCTCGTTCCTGACTCTCATCCAAACCATCGCCCTTCTCCACATCCGCCAGCGCGAGGTGACTACCGACGCTGATGGCCGGCGCCGTCTGGAGGCTACCGAGAATGACTTCGAGAAGGCCCGAGAGTTGTTCCGGCCGATTCTCAGCAGGGCTCTGGAGACCCTCGACGACAAGATGCGCCACTACATCGAGAGGGTTCGGGAGCGGTCCGAGACCAAGGAATTCAAGCGCCAGGATGTGGAAGGTTGGCTGATGTGTTCCCGCTCGACAGCGTCATTTATTTGCCAGTCCGGCGTCCACCACGGAGCCTTCGAGAAGGTTGGAGAGAAGAGTCGAGCCTACCTCTATCGGAGGACGCCGGCATGGTCTCCCGATGACTCCGGCCCCGAGGACCATATCTTCCTGGAGTTACCCGAAGACGCTCGGACGATAGACGTAACTACTTTGGGCAAAGAGAGTAAACCGTCCGGCGGACGGTCATCGGACGATCAGGACGATATGGACAGTCCGTCCGACCGTCCGAAACGTCCGGCTATCGTCCAGCGGACGGTCATCCCAAGTCAGACCAGAGACTTACGGGCATCGTCCGAGCAGGTCCGGGAGGCAGCGGTCGAGGGGGTGCCTGACCTCGAAGGCCTTGACCCGCTGCTCACCGAATACGAAGCCATCGAATTCGAACGCCTTATAGATAGATGGTCCAGGATGGGGGACGGGCCCCATGAGGCTCTCGAATTGGCCTGCGCGGGCGTCAATATAATCCGATCTCGGAGAGGTCGATGAGCCACCTGCGTGAACTGGCCCGCAGACTTCGGCTGCGATGTAGCTCGGGCCTCCGACTGCCAGTCTCCTATCCTGGCCACGGTTTACCAGCTCTGGCGCTCCCTGGCCCAATTGGACGAAGGCGAGCTGCATTCGGGCCTCCACGCCGCCGCCCGGCGCGATGCTTGCCAGCGTGGATGATCATCATGGTGATGATAATCTTCATGGCGATGATCGCCGCCGGGGGTCGGGGGTTCGAATCCCTCCCGATGATGATCGGCATCATGTTGGCGATGATCAACGCGATCATTGCGCGACGGGGCAAGATCGTCCGATGGGGGGCCTCCTGGCTGGCCTGGGTGCTGACGTACCTGGCGAACAGCCGCCCGAAGTCCCACGTGAAGGACAGGGCCCTGCAGGACCCCCGACTGACGATTCACATCGAGGGAGACCAGGAGCTTGTAGCTCATTTCGATGCGGGGGATCTCTGGGAGATAGCGACCGAGGTTTGCGCCGCAAGACGCCCACCAGGCCCCAGGAGCCTCTCCGAGCCAGAGCGCCGAAGACTGGCCTTAGCTGGCACAAGAACCCGCATAGGACTTGGGGGAACACCTCCAGGTCCATCCGGGCACCATTCATGGAGGGGAGGCACGAGCAGATCATGTGGATGATTGTCATGGCGATGATCATCGCCGTGGGTCGGAGGTTCGAATCCCTCCCGGGGAGGCCAGGAGCTTGCAGCCCTTTTCGGGCATGAAAACTCGCTTTCGGGTAGTGTCCTAATTTGAGGTAGTGATGCCTTTTGAATTGTCATGCCCTCTAGCTCATCAGCACGTGGACTTGAACACCATCCAGTTCCTTCGGTAGGTCGCCTGCATTGCATATACTGTTCACATAGATCACGACGCATGGGGCGTTCATCCCGCCGTAGTCACTTCCGCTGCCGACCCCCATCCCCTGCACCCCCTTGATCTTCATGATCTTCTTCATGTGCCGCTCCATGACTGCCTGTGCCTTGCTATCGACCGCCATTCGATCTGACCTCCACGCGTTGCCGATGCGGCAGTGTATCAATCAGGAATCAGCCTTTCCAGGGGCCACGGCTCCGAAGTCGGTAGTGTTCTAATTTCAGGCCGCGGACGGGGCGGTCTAGAGAGCCGGCAAATTGTAAATGTAGTGGCCCAAAATCCCTTCTATCTGTTCTAGATGGTGGTTCGTGTTTACCCTTGCCGTAGTCTCGGCAAACCTCACTTCTTCTTCTGCTTGGTCAGCCATATGCTCTAACTTGGGCCATCCTTCGGCCTTAGACTTATACTCCCCCAGGAGCCCTAGGAGTTGCTCACGCTCGTCTTCTGAAATCGGATTCGCTTGTGGCTGTCCCTCGTGTGCCTTCTCAATAGAGACGCGCAGTTCGACGAACTGCCTGCGGAGATCCAGGACCATGCGGACATGGGCCTGATCTCCGCGCAACTTGTCTATTTCTGCCGAGAGCCTAGTTGTTTTGTCCTCCGTCTCGGCTTTGATCTTGGAGACCGCAGACTCCACGGCCTCATCTCTTCCCTCCTCAAGGTGCCGAATGGTGCCTCTCAGGCGGTCCTTGCCCCTTCGTTCTTTCCGCAGTTCCCGCGAACGGTCATCGCGATCCTTGCGACGGAGCTCCCAGGACGCCTTGACGGCCGCCAAAACCCAGCACAGAAGTAGGACTAGGATCAGGGACTCGCTCATGGCAGCTTCGAGCCCCTTTGCCAGTTCGTACTTCCGAATGGCGAGTTGCACGAGCAAATCCAGCAAGCCCAGCAGGCCGAACATATTGATCGCGGCTCTTGAAAGAAAAGCCCATACGTGAATCCAGAATTGGGCAGCCTTCCCTCTACGCAACATCCGAGACTCCCCAAATCCTGTCGGTAGTGCCGAGTGCAATTGCCGGGGTCGCCCCACCCAGGCTTCGATGTGGCTTGCAGAGATTGTACCAGTAGTAGCCTAGGGCTATCTGTGCCCTGAGATTCTCCAGCTTGCGGGAGAATCCGTTGCTCAGTCTGGTCATCCTTCGGTTGATTCCTCGTAGAGTCCGGTTGGCCTCTCGACTCCCCAGAATGGCTCACAGCGAATGGTCAGTCAACTCGCGTGTCGGACTCTGGCCATATAGTAGTGTCAAAGAAACACCAGCCGGGGATCGGGGATCCGGGAGGGGGGCGGTCTGCCCTGGCCCTGCCGGCCCGGTCGTCTTGGAGGTGTCCACCCAGGCTCCAGGGGGTCCCAGGCTCATGGCATGGGCGGCAGGCGCAAGGCACGCTCTCACACACGAAGATAGTCGAAAGGGCGGCTCTCGCCGCGCCGAGAAAGATCGGAAGGCATACCAAGTCTTCCAGGACCTCCAGGCCGGCAAGCTGGTGCCTGCAAGAAATGGCTCGGGTTCTCGCCAAGGGGCGGAGGCGTTTCCGCCGTTGCCACCCGTCATCTCGTTTGAGGTTATCTCGCCCAAGGGAGGCAGGGAGAGAGGCCCTGCGACAAAGGCTCTCATGAAGTACAATGTCGATCTCGATAAGTGATCACTGAGGAGAGAACCGATCCAAGTCACCCTCTCGCAGATCCACAGCCGCCCATGACAGGAGGGCTAGGCATGATCCGAGTGTCCGTCGCGCTTGCTCTCATAGGCGTGCTCCTCATGGTCTTGGGCTGTGGCCAGAGTCCGAACTCCGGGCAAGTGGAGTCGACCAGCCAGGAGCCCAAATTCGATGGGGACGCGATCGCCGCGCTTCCAGTTGGAACGCAGCAAGTCGACGTCCTTGAGAAGTTCGGCGCGCCCCAGCGCACGAGGAATTCGGAGGACGGCACCCAGGTTTGGACGTACCTCTACCCCAGCGATGAGCGGCAGGCGGAAGCGAATCGGACCAGAGTGGAGGAGGTACCCCTCAATCGGCGCATAACGCAGGCTCCCACATCGACAAAGCTCGACCATGTGGAACACGCCATCTATGCGGGGAAGGAAATCCGCTTCGCGGAACAGCGTGTCACCGTCGATCAGGACGGTAACGTGACCGTCATCTCGGAGGGGAAGGCCAAGACGAATGCAGTTGACCTCTATTTCCGTGACGGGAAGCTGGTCAAGGTAGAATGTGAAGTCTCGCCCACGTCGAGTACAGGCAGCCGTATTTTAATTTCACCGCCGTAAGCCTAATGATTTCGTTCCCGAGCTTCGGATCGCTCGAATTCCGGCGTCTCGCCGGCGAGCTGTACCGCCGTCTCAGGGCTTCGCCTTGTACCGTTTCGGCTGACGAAAGAGGCAGGAGAACATGAATGTTCTCAGGGGGTCGAGGATCGTCCGAGTCGGACGTTGTACATAGCGATCGGCCGGGGCTGTCGTTACATGGTTGCCGGTGTGGACTCGGTTCGAACCAGAAACCTTAGAGTTGTTCTCATGTGGGGGAAAGTGCCCCCGCCCGATTTGCAACGGCGACCCTGAAGGGGCCACCAACGAGCGGGAGCTATTCCAGTTTGTTCGTTCGGTCACCACGGATCAAGCCTCATGGATTGCCCTTGTTTCTGTCCTAGTCCTCCTCGGGCAGCATGATGGTTATCACCGGCTCCATGTTGTCACCGGGGCCGCACAATGACTTGAGCTTGACCGTCTTCGATTTCCCGTTGCCCTGGTACACGGACACCTTGAAGCGGATCTCCTGGCCACGCCTCGATCCCCGGATGGCGAACTTGAGCACCGTCAGGACATCCCATAGCCGTCCCTTCAGGTCTTGCCCTTCGGGCAGCTCGCCATCGATGGGCGCGACGGCCTCCGAGAATGCGGCCGTGGTCATGGCGATGGGGAACTTGAAACCGGCTTCCCGAACTAGCTGCGCGGTCTCCCCCTGCATGAGATCCACGAGCACGCCATCCTCGATAGCCTGTGCCCGCGTGTAGACTGAAATGGGCTCTCCGAAGATTTCCGTGAGCTGGTTCATTGATTTGCCCTTCCGTGATGCGCCTTTCCCAGCGGGGCGCGGCCTAGTCTGTCTCTACGTCAATGAGCCACATTCGATTCTGCTCCGCGTGGAACTTGGCCATCGTCCTGGCCGCGGCCCTACTCGGCGCGTCGAAAGGGACTAGCTTCTCCATTAGTTCCCCGGCCGCACTCCTCCAGCGATACCGTCCGTTGAATTTCTTCATTGTCTATTCCGTTCCTTGCGCTCGCGTGCTGGGGGCGATTCAGATGGCGTTTGCCACCAGGACGTACCTCGCTGCAAGTTCTCCGCTTGCTCGTATCTCTAGCACGCCGTCACCTACCCAAGCCGTGTCATCCTTGGTTAGCGCCAGCCTGGACACGCTTCCATCGGGCTTGGTGACTTCCGCGCCGAATGAGCGTACGGCCTTGACCGTCCTGCGCTGCTTCTCGGCTGGGACAGGACCGATGAGGCAATGCGTCAAGTCCCATACCGTTCCAGGTGTGAACATTCTCTTGAATGCTGCTTTGCTGATGCGTTTCATTGTCCTGCTCCTATCCTGCGCGCCCTTCATGGTGGGGCGCGTTAGTCTTCGTCAGTGATTCTCTTCAGTGTTGCGGGCGTCCCCGGTCTACTCCGGGGCTTCCCACTCCCGCCGACGTATCGCCCGGATCGTTTCCTCGGGTGAGAGCCCCGCCAGGTACCGCGTCGTCGTCGCCAGGGACGCGTGGCCGAGTTGCCGCATGATGATGATTACCGGGACCCCTTCGCGGGCCAGTTCCACCGCGTGCGCGTGGCGCAGCGCGTGGGGATGAACTCTCCGGTCGATCCCCGCCTTCCGGGCTAGACGTGGTAGCAGTTTCCGTATGTACGACGTCGCCAGCTCGCCCCCAGTCAACGTGGAGAAGACGGGGCCACCGTTGAGACCTAGATTCGCCCTGGCGTCGATCCACCGTTCGATCACGGCAATGGCGGCCGGATCGATCCCTACGGTTCGGGCCTTACCACCCTTGCCGCGTCGTATGCGGATCGTTCCGGCGTCTCGGTCGATGTCGCGCAGCTTCAGGTTCAACGTCTCAAGACACCGCAACCCGGCCCGGTACATGACGACGATGATCGCCCTGTTCCTGATTCCGGTCGGGGCCTTTCGAGAGCAAGCCCTCATCACCGCGCCGACCTCATCCCGTGTGGGAATCTCTGCCGGATAGGTCCGCCCTTTGTTCGCGGGCCTCCTGGCCATCGGATACCTCCTTTCCGTTCGAGTTACGCTTTTAACTAGAAGCGTAACCCTATGCGCCCCTCCTGGCCCTCGGCCGGGTTTATGGGGCAAAGCGTAACCCTATGGGCCAGTTCCGAACGTCTCGGCCCGTCCCTCAAATCCCCCGAACCGGGGACGCGAGGGAGAGGCCGAGGCCCCTCCCTTGGATTTATGTCGTCAACGTGATCGGCATCAGGACGTGGACTCCGTTGCTTCCGTCCGTGACCTTGACCGCGCTCCGTGGATCGTTGATCCAGAAGGTGACGATCTCACCGTCGGATGCCTTCAGGTAGTCGAGGAGATACTTCGGGTTGAAGTGAACTTCCAAGGGCTCGATATCGCCCCCGAGGATCGGAATCTCTGCCGTGCAGTCCCCGACGTTCGAGACCTTGGCGCTCACTGTTAGGGTGTCCCGTCCGAACGCGAGATGCACGGAATGGCTACCCTCGGACGCCAGAATCCCGGCATCCTTGATAGCGGCTGTCAACTCCGACGGATCGACCTTGACCCGATACTCGGACCTTGACGGGATGACCTGTTCCCAGTTCGGGAAGGTCCCATCAATCTTACTGGCCACGAATGAGACGGCCCCATACTGGAACAGGACGCGCCGCGCCTTGGGGAGAATGGATACGTCCCCGAGATCCTTCCCGCGCTTGGGGATAGCGGCCGCGATATCGGCCAGGACGCGAGAGGGGACAAGGGCAGTAAACGTCCCGCGCCCTTGGATCGTCCCTGTCTGCACGGCAAGGCGCTTGCCGTCCGTCGCCACGAAGGTGAGACTTCCATCCTTGACGATGATCTGTAGGCCGTGGAGTGCATATCGCGACTCTTCCGCCGCGACCGCGAATGACACGCGCTTGAACATCTCCCGGAAGGTCCCCGCATCGATCTTCAACCCCTTGCCCGCGGGAAACGTCGGAATGACCGGGAAATCGGCCGCATCTTCGCCCATGAGGGTAAACGCGCGCCGCGGCCAAGATACTTCGGCCGTTCCGCCTTCCGCCTTGAACGTCAACGTCTCCCCGTTGACCCCGCGGAGAATCGTCGCCAGTCTCGCGGCCGGGATAAGGATCTCCCCGGTCCCGACTGTCTCCCCCTCAAGCTTGACGCGCATGGCTACTTCCATGTCGGTCCCGGCTAGCTCAAGCGCGCCGTTGCACGAGATCAGGACATTCTGGAGTATCGGCCGCGCGGCGCGCTTGGGAATGACACGACTGACCGACTTGAGCGCCGCGGACAGTACCTTCCCTTGAATCGAAAACTGCATGGTTCCCTCCGTTGCAAAAGAAGGATTGCCGAAAAGGCCCCACGTTAGGGCCACCATGCCCGCGCCCTCACGGGAAGGCGCGGACGGGCAGCCCTAGAACTTCTGCCGGATCGCATCTGCAATCTCGCGGGCCTCTCCCCCCGGGTTGCCCATGCCCATGAGCGCATCCCAGACTTGGGAAACGATGGCGTATGACTCGCCCTCGATTGCCTTGTCGTTACCTACCCATAGATCGTGTAGGTTGTTTCCCTTCGGGCTGCCGTGAATCCGTACGTCCATGATTCTCTCCCCTAGAATATGAATGGGACTAGCAGGTACGCCGCTATCCCCACCACCATGAAGATGTTGCAGGTGTCATTCCAGAATCGTTCGGGCAATGGTCTACTCCTATCTGTCCCGCGCTAACCGCGGGGGCCAGGGACTAGATGGCATACCGCATACCGCTAGGTGCAGATTCCCGCGCATTCCGTCCCTTTGTCGTCGCCTGGACCGATCCTCGTTTGTTTCTCTTGAGATAATCACCGTCTACTAGATCGTCGATTGCCGCGGCTGCCCCCGGAATCTTGGCCAACGCGTTGCGCCGGTACTCTCCCCCCTTCAATCCGATGATCGTGCAGAGTGCGCGGAGCTGCGTTTCTGTTAGGTCCTGTCCGGGTGCCGGCAGCGCGGCCAGTATCGATCCCGCGCCCGCGTACACGGTTAAGTAGGGGGATTTCCCATACGCCGATGTGCAGCCCTTGATGACGAGGATTCCAGGGGGCAAGGGAATATCTTGCGGTGCGCGATCTGGTATGCGCGACTCGAACGGATTCGCCCCACCCCATGATCCATATTCTCGCCTGAATCGTCCCGTCTCAAGATTCAGGACGATCAAGATGCCGCGTGATCCTTGGCCCCCGCTTGCCCGGGAATCCACGGAATCCTGTATCCGCACCGCGATATCGGCGCGCTTGTACCCTTCCGACTCCAAAGCTTGACGCAATGCGGGGGGCCATTGTTCCCGCCCTACATGGATTGAATTTCCCATGATTCCCCCCCCCTACGCCGCGGCCGGGGTTTCGACCCCGACCGTTGCAGCCGCGATGATTTTCTCGATTGCCTTGCACGCCCGGGACAGGACCCGTTCGCATCCCCGACGTAGGCCATCGTCCGCGCTCAGCTTGGGAAACCATTTCTGGGAATAGCCCATGATGTATCGATAGTGGAATCCGTCGTTCCGGGGTTGACGGCCCACCATCCGCGCCAGAACGGCCGCGGTTAGTTCCGCGACGATCTCCTGATCAGAATGCTGCCCGCCCTTCAGCTCGCCATGCTCCCGACCGTCCGCGCAATGGCCTAATTCATGGAAAAACGTTTCCTCAGCTTCGTCACAGACAACGATCTCCCGGCCATTCGTCCAGCCGTATCGAGACCCGTTGAATACTTCCGCCCGGACCTTGATCCCCCATCGTTCCGCGACGTCCATCAAGGGATGCGCGGGGACTGTCGGCAGCTCATAATCCAGCGAATCCCCCTCAGTATCCTGTAGACGGAATACGGGGATAGCGACGAAACCGATAAGGCGCGTCGATGCGTCCCCCGTTGCCTTGTCTTCGACCTTGACCATCCGGGGACCGAGGATCGAGAATGCCCGCGCGCCCTTCCGTACATGACGGCCGCATATCTTCCATTGCCGGAATCCCCTCGCGTCCGACGTCCCCGCTAACGCGGCGAGCACCCGATTGCGAAGACTCCATTTCGCTATGGGGATGTTGGGGGCGGGAAATACCGCCTTTTGAACTGTCGCGGGGACGTCGCCGGATAGGAATAGATCGACGACGGCATCAAGCGTTTCCTTGACGCGGTCTACCTTGGGTTTGGTGCCCATGATCCCTCCGTTGCAAAAGAAGGATTGAGATGTGGGGGACGCGTAACTTGCGCCTCTATACCTATAAGAGCGCACAAAGTGTACCGTATCCGAGACGCAACCCTAGTGATAGGAGCTACTTAAATGAGGTGATAGATGGGCCCGGGGATTCGCGCCCGCAGATGGACCGGGTGAGGGGAGTCGAGATCCCGCGCCCTCAGACTTATGAGTGGGTTGCCAAAACGTGATCAACTTTTTGGGATGGGGGTGACGACGAATGCGCCGGAGACAGTCGAGGTCGATCCAGTACGGGAGACTCCATCGGCCTGGTCAAGCCGGGCGACGATGGGCTTGTTGAAGCGCCCTGCTTAGGGGACAGACTGTCGAGTAGGATCGGCCATGCGGACGTACCTCCTTCTGCCCGTGAGCGGTTGCGAATCCACGCATAGGACGCGGATGGCACGTCCGTTTTTGCATCCTTTATGAATAATTCGGGCTAGGACAACGTGTGGCGCAGGTGACTTAGAGTTTCTCAAGGGAAGTGCTTGCGTCCCGTCCAGCGACTTCATGGTCGGCTACGCAGTGATCGATTCACTATACGACAATCCCCAAGAATGTGGTGGCGATCTCTACCGCCGTCCCCGCCTCTCTACTTGATGCCAAATGTCCGCGATGTGCGACGTGATTGCGCAGCGGTTTCAAGACATCCCGAACTTTCTCGAATGCACTATCAAAGCCAGAGACATCGTGATAGTAGGTCGCCAGTGCCCGCTGGTCTGGCGGCGAATGGTCTAATTTGGGGCCGAGTGGTTTATCCTCGTACTTGCGTATATCCGCCTCCGACGATCCGGCAGTCTTGAGCTTTGAAGATATGACCTGCGTAACTCTCAACTCAACTGCGGTCGCTGCCTGGAGTACTGCTGCGGGGTATTGGCCGCGTTCTAGCGAAAGCATCCCGTTCGTCAGGAATACTCGCACGAGAGGCAAGGCATCTTGGCCAGTCAGGTAACGGTCGACCTTCTCGGCATCGCCGATAGACAATGGCGCAGTGAAAATGCTGTGCCCAGGCCAGCAGTCCCGAAATTCCTTACCATTTACTCGAATCGTAGCGAAGAGCTGCATGTCGGACGTTCCCAAGGGCAGGATATAACCAGCGTTCTTGATCTGTCTGGTGGTTGCCTGATACGCACTGATAATCTTGTTGATAATCTCCAAGCAATCGCGGATGGCAAAGCCACTTTTGGATCTATCGGAAAGCACTTCCTCTGTCTCCACGCTGATCGCGATCGTCGTTCGCACCATAATTGAAGTCCATTCCGATTTGTCGATGGTGCCTGCAGGTCTGCACGAGAACGCAACTTCAACCTGTTGCCCGATCAATTCCGCAACTGGGGCCTCTTGGCAGACATCTTCATATTGGACGGTCATCGGTATCTCCAGCCGTAAGTAGAATGGCAGGTCTACGACTACTTCGATGCGAGTGCGCTGCGACATCATTCTCCCATCACCAATCGCATGGCTCTGAATTGCGCCAAGCGACCGAGATTATCCCTTTGTGAAAGCAGGCACTAGGACTTGCGGTTACGCTTGTTCAGCCAGAAGTGCTTTATGATGGGCTCGACGATGAAGTCAACCAGACGATCAAACGACTTCAAGAGCCACCACCAGATGCGCCACGCCATTACTTCCCCTTCAGTCGCCGCTGGGCAGGTGCAGCGCCTTGTTAGGCGGAGACTTCTCCACAAGATCCTGCCGGAGCTGTTGCGAGAGTAGGCGGTAGGACAATCCCAGGGACAGAATCGTCAAGCATGCGGTAGCGAGAAACAAGTACTCGCCCACCACATCCGATGTTGCCGAGGACCCACGAGCGGCCATACCGTGTGAGAGGAGAACAAAGCCTAGGGCGGCGAAGGTCTGTCCGAGTATCCGTCCCGCTGGATGGAGGTGGAAGGGGTCTTGCCTGGAGGCTGGTCGCCTGCCTGCAACGAGCCACAAGACAAAAGACGCAATGCTGAACCCTCCCCCAAGGAGGATGAGCACATGGAATTCAGTCATGGTCAAACTCTCCTCACTGCTCCCGCCTAACAGGTATTCGATGGAACTCCGTAAGAACTATCGCGACGCCTGGCTCGCAGTCTATCCCCCCGGCCGGATCGGATGGACTCCGTCTTAGTCCTCTGCCTTCCCATAACTTGCGTCAGGCTACCTGCTCCTCCGTGGGGGGATACGCGACAGTGCCCCGCTGCCCGAGATGGTAGACGCCGGGACCGTTTCATCACACGGCCAGCTACTCCTCCTCGACTGGCGACTCACCTGCCCGCGGCTTGTTTGGCCTCGTGCCCCGCCACATCGAGAGTTTGGAGGCTCTTCTCGGATGTGTCGACAAGCTCAACCAGCGCGCTTATCCGTATGCTCAGGAAGATGTAGATCATTACTGCACTGTACAAAGCGAAGAAGAATACGTAGGCCACGGGAAAGCTGAGCTGGCCCCAAAGACACGAAAGCACGAGCATTGTGAAGTACGGAAGTGAGACCGCTCCCAATACCACAAGGTCATGGGGGCCCTTCGCTCGCTTGCTGAGCTTAGCTCTTTTCGAGATGGCGGCGAAAATGATCTTCGCATCGAGACCCCGAACCTCTTTGTCTTGTTCCTTCGCATTCATGCAACACTGCTCCTCGTTAAAACCTTGGCATTGGGTAAGTAGGCCTAACGGATAGGGCGCTCACCTGCCCGCGGCCCAGCCTCAGTCTCGCGCTCGGGGCTCTGGGTCTCAAGAGCGCCGCTGGTCAGGTACAGCGGCCTGTTATGCGCCAGGAGATGACGGTCGCACGAATCCATCGACAACCCACACAACGAGTCGAGCGACCGTTGCGGCCAAACCACCGTAAAGCAGAGAAACTCGAATAATAGAATAGGCTTCAACAACCGAGAAGGACAGGCCTCCGAGGAACGAATAGACGCCCCACGCAACTCCCAAGGCCGCGGCGGAGAGAATAACCCGCTTCCAACCCTCACGAGGGTGCCTTACAGCGGCGCGGGCCATGCCAAGCAGTAGGAGAACCACGGCCACGTCAAACAGGAAGCCGAGTGTCAGGTTTTCAAGACTGTAATGCATCTCCGATGCTAGGCTGAGAATCAATCCCACGAGACCGAAGCCAAGCGAGACCAAGAGCATGGTGGACGGACGGATGGCTATCGAGTCAAGCTTCATTCCATGACCTCTCTGATCGCCCTGAGCGCATAACTACAACTATCTGGATCTAGATAATACCCGCAACGCGGCGGGCTACGCAGCATATCCGGTAGTGGGTCAGTTTGAATTATTGGGTAGTGCATCAGTTTGGGCGGGGACCGCGCCGCATCCGGCTGAAGACGAAGCGCTCGGAGGCGAGGGCGATGAGAACTGAGGCGACGAGCCCGATCGTGAAATCTGCGACGAGCACAGCGGCGTGGAACTGCCGCGCGCCACGAACGGTCGGCCAAGGGGGAGGACGGTATTCAGCGGACGGCATCATGATGAGCCTTTCCTCGGTGGAGTACGTCAGCGGAAACCCGCGCCGTAACTGCCGTTCACCGCGGTGCCAATCGCCAACATGGCGATCCACCACGTTGAGCGACGAGTACGCGGCGAACATGGCGCACATCACCATCAGCGACTTCAGGCTGAGGAAGGCTCGCTTTGGGCTGGTGGTCATGCCGGAATCAGCCTCTCCAGGGGCCAAGGCTCAGACGTGAGCCCAAGGGCCATCGCCCGCTGCCCGAGATGGTAGACGCCGGGACCGTTTCATCACACAGCCAGCTACTCCTCCTCGACGGGCGACTCATCGGCCTTCACGGGACGTCATCCCCCGCGATATCCACGCCGAACCAGCCGAGGAGGAAGTCGACGAACTCGCCGGGGCTGAAGCCTGCGCGGACGCCGACGAAGCCGATGACTAGATGCGCCTCGATGTCGAACGCATGCAACCTCGACCAGCCGCCCTTCGGACTCGTCCAGATCCAGGACTTGGATCGAGCTGGGTAGTAGGACGCCAGCCCGGGCAGCAGCCAGTAGCAGGCGTGCTCTTCCTTGGCGTTCTCAGAAAGATGGAAGTATGGCGGAAACCACGTCAGGGTAGTTAGGGGGAAACCAAAGAACCCCGTTTCCTCATCCCTACTTTCAGATGATGGAACGAGATCACCGTA
>JAPUJT010000014.1 GCA_027296055.1 Planctomycetota bacterium
GCGACGATCTTGTCAAGGTAGGCCTTCACGACAAACTCGTTCGTCTTCCCATCCCATCGGATCTCCGCTACCTCGATCTCGACTCGGCCGAGGGAATTCATAGCTGCGCGGTACGAGAGGATGCCGAAGATCAGAAACCCCCCGAGGAACGATACCCACACGAGACGGCCCCACCAACTCGGCCGTTCGAAGCTCTTCACCCTTCCCAGGAAGTGAATGATCAGGGAAGGCACCGCGGCGGTGATGCCGCCGATGAGGACCTGTGCGGTGAGGTAACCCGTCAAGCCCAATCGGAAGACCTCGACGGGCAACAACAGATCCGTGAGGTTGAAAAAGTCCTTAACGGCCACGGTGTAGTAGTAGAGGAGGAGGACTTGGATGGGTATGCCCGTCATTGAGCCGCGGGTCTTCTTCGAAGTGCGCTCCTGCTCGGCCCCCTCGGGTGCCAGCGGGGCCGGATCCACGTGGGGCGCCTCGGAATCGAATTCCGGGGAAGTTTCGCGAGCATCTTTCCAGCTCATCCGGCGTCTCTCCATTGTGCCTGAGTGCGGCAGAAATCCGCGGGACAGGGCTTCCTAATCGGCCCTCGCCCGCCGCTTGCCGGTGTGGCATCTGGATCAGAGGCGATCCATGCGGTAGCGGGAGCCGTCCGAATCCAGGACGCGGAGAACAGCGAATGAGTACACACCGTCTCGCTCGATCCGTTCCTCCACGAGAATGACACGCCAGACCTTGGGATCCTCTGGGTCGTCCGGCCGAGTGACGACCTGCTGTCCCATGAGGAGAACCGGGTGCCGAATGTGGAAAGCCCCGTCCTTTACAAATGCCGCGGCTGGGAAGGGAATCTCCCACAGCGCCGCCTTGCTGGGACCGTATTCTCCGGTCATGCTCAGGGGATTCTCGTGAGGGCTGAGGATTTTTCCTAGCCTCTGAGCGACCGACTCCTCCGGCAGGAGGAGGAGCCTCAAGAGATGGAAGTACGCCAAGGCATCCTCCCCGGTGCGGATCTCGCGCAGGAAGGTGCGAAGACCTTGGGGGCCTCTGATTTGGTAAGACTTCGCACCTTCGCGAACAACGTGCCTTACCGAAGAGGGAATTATGTCTTTCATCTGCCAGCTCACGATCTCCACGCCCTGCCGCAGGAGAGCATGCGACCTACTCGTGACGATCTCCCACTCAACTGAGTCTTTCTCAGGGGTGAACGAGAACGGACGGGGTCGCCCTGCCGGTAGTTCCTCCAGGGGGACCGGAACTGAAAGATCCTCCCAAGCGGCCGCGACTTCCTCCTCCGCGACCCCATGTTGACCGGAATCGGGACGTGCCTCGATGGAAGGCCCTGGCCCGGCGCAAGCTACGCACCCAACGATCAGCAACGCCACAACTGCGGTTCGAACTGGGAGCCGAGTTCGCGGACACATGCCTCCTCCTTCCCATTTTGCACTTCGGCCAAGCCTCCCGCTTTGGCCACGACTCCCAACCCAACACCTAAACCCACCTGAAGGTGAAAGCACTCCCCGCAGCCCCGCCCCCGGTTGCCGAGGTAGTTCCCCACCGTCGTCTGGCAGCCGGTGGACAATGAGATGAGCGATACGAGGACCCAGGGGAGAATGAGCCGACTTCTAGGCACTTTGGAACTCCTGGCACTATCTAGTCTTCTCCAGGCTACCCTGCCTGCCGAGAGGATCAATGGGCACGGTGACCGGGCACGAAAGCCCCGGCTCCTGCCTGGAGAGGCTGATACCGTAGAATGGCGACATAGCTCATCCTGCGAGGAGGACATCGGCATGGAGAAGAACGGCTGCTCCCATTGCGGAAGGCATCCCGAGGAAAGGGCTCCGACTTGCCCTAAGTGTGGGCTTGAGATGCCCACCAAAGGCCACAGGCGAGTGTTTGAGAAGGTGAAGTACAAGTATACGCTCGGCGGCCTGCTCGTGGTGCTTGGGATGCTTCTGCCCTACAGTGACTTCTCGGAGATGGTCCCCCTCTCATTCCCCATCAGCATCGGGCTGATGATCGCTGGGTACGTCCTTGTCATCCTCGGCGGGAAGAGGTAGTAGCGAGGCGAGTAGCCGGGTGATCTCAAACTGACCCACCACCCCCATCCAAAATGAGGGGTGTCAGAGGCTCCGTAGTATCATGACCTCCGCAGACTTTCCAAAGTGACACCTCCCGCAGATCAGCCGAGAGTGCGCCCAAGCCTATGGGCCGTCATGCTCGTACTCGGTGGGCTCGGCCTCCTGCTGATTGGGCACAAGCAGGCGTGGTTTCTTGGAGCGCTGGCAACTGGGAGACTGCACAACCAGACCTACCTCGTTGCCTGGGCACTCGTCGGCGCGGCCTACAGCCTCCTGGCCTCATTCATGTGGCTTCGGTGGGCGGGTAAGCCTGGCCGAGTAAAGCGAGTTCTGGGGCTGGTCTTTCTCGTGGGCTTGGTCCTGGCGGGCAGCCAAGTGGCCGCCCGCAACGTCATGCAATCAGTCGGCGTGATCATTTTACAGGTTGTCTGGGACCAAACTTCTCAGGAGTTCGTGGTCTACCCCGCATCCACGAATGCTGCCATGACCAAATCGCTCATCCGTGGGGATCTACAGCCCATCGTTTCAATCGAGGGGCTTTGGTGGAGTCCATCGCAAAGAAAATCACCGCAACCGCTCCTGACCAGTGAGGTGGAAGAATTCGCTGTCGGCGCTCCCGATCTTCTGGGTCAACGCCGAGGAACCGACGTGTCGCCGGGGTATTCGGTGGTTGGCGCGTCAACGCGTGGTGGAGAGCCCCGCATGCCTTGGAAGCCAAGGAGGGTGGGGACTGATTCAGCGTTCGTTGTTCGGGTGAACGCCGCGTTGGTGAATCGAAAAGGAAAGAGAGTCGGTCGGGTATCAACCCATTACGTCTCAGGAGGGGCGTACTTCGGAGCCGTATGGCCCCTGCCCGATCCCCGCAGGATCCGCTGGAAGAAGTTCGAGAAAGAAGGGTGGGCCTGGCTGACGGACCCTGCTCGAAACCAGGCTCCATTTCGGGTCCGACCACCTCTGCCCCCGGTTGTCTTCGTCGAGGACGTTCGAGTCAACCCGAGAAAGTAGTGGCTTCGTAGCGGTGGGCTCGATGAGAAAAGCCCGCGACCCCGGGCCAGCTCTAACCAGTCAGGCCCCTCGGAGTAGGGAAGACTACCTCTTCTTCCGTCTCCTCCCCGATCGTCTCTTGCCCCTCGTCTTCGGGCGTTTCTCCCCCGGCCCCGCTGCTGCGAGCAGTTTCTCCGCTTCTCTCGCCCTTAGCTTTCGTAGCCTGACGAGGACCCCGCGGCTCTTCTCTCTCGGCGACACCTGGCCCGTCTCCCACAGGTAGATCGTGTTGGTGCTCACTCCGGCGAGCTTGGCGAACTCCTCCCTGGTGAGCTTGAGCCGCTTCCTTTGTGCCTGGATCGACCGGGGGCCGATGCGGACGCCTTCGAGCTCCTTCGCTCCGGCCCGGATCGACTGGATCTGGCGCGCCTCAGCCTCCTTGCTCAGACGGGCGACCTCCCGCTCGAGGGCGGGGACCGCCTTCTTCAAGGCGGCGTTGCTCCGCGTCAGCTCGGCCACTCTCTTCCTCAAAGGGCTGACGGTGGCCCGTACTTCCTTTCGGGCGAGCCGGACGATCTCTTCTCGGAGCACGGTGGCGATGTTCGGCATGGAAGAAACTCCACTGTGAGTTGGGCCTGGAATGGGATCGGGAAGAGACGTGTATCGTGCCCAATTCGAGTGCCATCGTCAATCGTAGTTCAAGCAGGATCTGGACCTTCGGGCTGCGGGATGGCTGACGGAGACGGGCTTGTTGTTACATGAGGAAGAGCCCGCGACCCCGAGCCGATCGGAACCAGGCCGGGGAGGGAAGACTCGGTTGTCAGGGTGACACCCCGCCAACTTCTCACGGAGGGGGGGGGCGCAGTTGACACCCAGCCAAGATCGTCGGTAGGGTAGAGGGTGAGGCAGCAACGGATGACCGGGCAAAGCCAAATGCGAAACCCTGGAGACGGGTTCAAGAAGCTCCAGGGGGCTTAGGACATGGGGGAGATTGTCGCCGCAACCCAGGCTCTCCTGAAGATCATGCAGCGCAGATCGAGGTACTTGGGAATCGACGCCCCGACCAAGATCCAGGCCAGATCGAGCCGACGATGTTGCAGTCCCTCATCCGTGAGATCCAGGCCAAGAAGGACGCCGCCGAAGAGGGTGAAAAGCCCTCGCCTGCCGAGTAGAAACTGAGCGGGCTGATTATTGGCTGGGACCTAGGCGTCCCCATGGTCGTTGCTTGATCCTGAGGACCTGAGACGTACGATGGTCCCAGGAGGCAGGCGTGCCCGGGCAACTCTCAGACTTTTTAATTCCTATCGCTCTGCTGAGCACCGAAGACGCTCCCTCGACCGTCATCGCCGTGGTGAAAATTATAGGATGTGTTGTTGCCGTCCTGGCGGCGGTTCTTGCCTTTCACAGGTACAAGAATAGGCAGCGCAAGGAGAGTCACGTTGAGGTGGTGGATATCCTGAAGCGCCAGAAGGCGCGCGCAGCGGACCAAGGGGACAGACCCAAAGTAGAGCGACTCGAGAAGCTACTGGACGAGCAGGATGAGGCGCGTCTGGCCCAGATAGGGCTGCCCAAGACCATTCGCATGGAGAAGCCCACCCTCAGAGGCCAGGAAGCTGAGGAGTTGCGTGCCCTGCTCGAGTCGGCTCTGAAGCGCGAGTCGGCTACTGCTGAGGAGTTCATTCAGCGTGGAAACGCACACTTTGATCTAGGTGAGTACGAGCCTGCGATCGAGGCGTACGATCAGGCCATCAGGCTGAGTCCACGCCATGCGGTTGCACACCGGAGCCGAGGTGCTTCGCTCGGGCGGCTAGGCCACCACGATCAAGCTCTAGAGGCCTTCAATCGGGCCATCAAGATCGAGCCTGACAGCGCCATGGGTCACTCAGGCCGTGGCGCTGCACTGGGGCACTTGGATCACCTCGTGGATCACCTCGAGGATTCCCTCGTGGCGCTCGAAAGGGCTGTCGAACTCGACCCTTCACATACCGAGGCATTCTACAATCTAGGCACTACACTGGCGCATCTTGGTCGACACAAGAAAGCCCTTGTGCCACTGGTCCAGGCCATCAAGTTCAAGCCCGACCATGAGAGGGCACACTACAACATGGCGTGTGAGTTGAGCATGTTGAACCGGGGGGAAGCTGCCCTCGTGTCGTTGTCGACTGCAATTGGCCTGGATGCAAAGTATCGTGAAAAGTCCACGAAGGACGAGTACTTCGCGTTCCTCCGCGACCACCCCGACTTCGGCCCCCGCTTCCGGGAGCTGGTTGGGGAGGACGGGGAGGACCTGAACGACGGCGAGTAGTAGGCTCCGCGAGCGATGGCTGAATAGGGTGGGGCGTCGCTGACCGGGGGCGCTTGGTGGGGCGAGTGTTGTCGGTAATTGGAGAGGGGGGAACGGGGAATGAGCGATAGCGACTTACACGGTCTCTGCCCCGGCCCGTCCCACCCCTGCCCTAGATGCGACGAGCCGACCACCAGGATCGGCTCGGTTCTGACGCGTACGCGATCGGCCGATCTCTGGGGATGCGCCAAGTGTCAGTTGTCCCCGCCGACAGAGCTAACGGAGAAGGCGGGCAAAATCTTGGGCGAGTCATTGAAGCAGGAGCAGCCTGTCGAGATCGTGGGCATGATCTGGAAGGGGCAGGCCTTCAAACTGGTGTGGAGGCGAGATGGCAACTCGATGAAGGGAAGCCTCGTCCCCGTCGCCCACCCGGACGACGTGTGGGGGTAGAGAGGAATGAGCGAGCAAGATAATCTGTTCGACCGAATAAGAGCCGTCACGGCCCAGCGCAACGCAGCCATTCTGATTCTTGGACGACTGGCCTATCCGAGTCGATCGGCTTGCAGTCTTGAAGCATTCGAACGTGCGGCGCGAGTGTACTTCGACACGTATCCTGGACTCAGACTTGCGCAAAACAAGTGAACCCCGCCTTCTCCACCTCCGAAAAGGCCTGCGGACGAGACGGAGCCAAGGGATCTTCCGACTAGAACGTGAAGATATAGAGCCCGGAGTTCAGGTCGCTGACATAAACATAGGGACGAGTGAACGGATACACTCCCCACGCCCCCGCGAACCCATCGCTATCCCGGCAGGTTCCACAAGTATAGGTGTCGAAGTTGGCGACCTTTGTGATGTTCGAAGGGTCGGAGATGTCGACGATGTGTAGGCCCTCCACGTAG
>JAPUJT010000140.1 GCA_027296055.1 Planctomycetota bacterium
GCGTAGCCCCGGAGCCAGGCGGCCATGGTTCCAACGCCTCGGGTGCGGGTGGCCGGTAACCCAAGGAACTGTGGGGACGCACCGTGTTGTAGTGCCTCCGCCAGCCCTCGACCAGCACTTTGGCTTCCCTCAAGGTATAGAGGATCTCTCCGTTCAAAAGTTCGTCCCGGAACTTCCCGTTCAAGCTCTCCACATAGCCGTTCTCCCACAGCGAGCCCGGCTCGTTGAAGAGCGTCTTTGGGCCGACTCGGGGCAACCACTCCCGTACGGCATTCGCTGTAAATTCCGGACCGTTATCCGACCTGATGTAGCCGGGCACCCCTCTCGTAACGAAGAGCTCCCACAGCCGCTCGAGAACCCTCTCAGAGTTCATATTCCGCTCGACGTCAATCGACAGACACTCCCGAGTGTATTCGTCTACGATAACCAACATCCGCACCGGTCGGCCATCGTACGTCCGGTCCGCTACGAATTCATAGGCCCACACGTGGTCCTTGTGCTCTGGCCTCAGCCGAATGCAGGAGCCATCGTTCAGCCACAGACGCCCCCGTTTCGGCTGCTTCTGCGGTACTTTCAAGCCCTCCTGCCTCCAGATCCGCTGCACCCTCTTGTGGTTGACCCTCCCACCACCAGGTAGCCCAGGGTCACGGCTCCCAATATCTCGAGAATGCTCATGTAGCCTCCTTTCCCGGCGTAACACCTTAAGAAGGGCAGCCTCTCAGCGGCCCGTCCCTTCCAGAACGTCCCTAACGCCTGCCTGGGGCGGTCTCACCCGCCAGTGATCTGCTCCCTCAACCCCTCATGCCCGTGGTGGTGGCCTGGAAGATGTCGCTCTTTCGTGATGGGTCCTAGCCTGCTAGTAAGATCGTCCAGGAGCTTCCGAATCTCCTCCACGGTCCCCTTCGCCCCCGTCATGTCCACCTCGACCTCGCCGGTCTCGGTGATCGTCACCTTGATCTCGTTCTTCATCGGTCAGCCTCCGTAGCTTCGTAGGGTGAGGACCTTCTTGGTGCCCTGGGCCTCCACCTGCGCGAAGAACCCCTTGGACTTTGCCCACTTCATCACGCCTTGCTCCGCGTAGGTGCGGGTGAGCTCGTAGACGGTGCCCCGGGGCACTCCCTGGGCCTGGAAGGTCTCGTCTCGGAGTTGGCGAAGTTGCATGGTCCCGGCGGGGGTGCGGAAGACGGCGGAGGCGCCCTGTCCGAAGCGCTCGGGATTGAACTCCATTTTCCAGCCGAGCTTCTTCGCTGCTTCGGTGGCGAGGGCGAGTTCTCGGATCTGGGTACGGACGGTGGTGTAGCAGGGCATGGATGATCCTCCGTCAAGTCTTGCAAGATCGGGAAGCCGTAGAGGGTCAGGTGGGTCGGTATAATAGAAGGTGGCGCCGGGGATCGAATCCGAGGGGTGTTACGGGAGAATCAAGGTGAGCGATGACAAGCCCAGGAAGAGTCGGTCTGATGCCGAGCTCGTCCAGACGTCTGAGAATCATCTCAAATATGAAGTTGACATGCTCGCCGCTCTTACCGAAGCGATACCAAAGTTAGGGCCCGAGGAGGATGAGTCCTTCACGTCCTGGGGCATTCGGCACGCTCTTCTCGAATCGTTTGCAGTTCACGCGCGCACGCTCCTGGGATTCCTGTACTCGTCTTCCCCATGGGAGGACGATGTGATCGCGGAGGACTTCTTCGACGATCCTGAGACGTGGAGGAAAGCTCGACCGGACAAATCGGCAGTCCTCTCGAAAATCCATCGGCGTGTTGGGAAGGAAATAGTCCACCTTACGTATGCGCGCTCGCGCGTGACCAAGGAAGTGAAGAAGTGGCCCATCCTCGAGATCTATCAGGAGATCGCAACAGCCTTCCGGAGATTTCTCGATCTGGCACCCAAGTCACGTCTCGGAAGCTCGTTGAGGAAGACTGTCTCACAGCCCGATCAGGGGGAGACCGGGCTGGAGGCACGACAGTGGACTACGCCGATCTCGAGTTGGAAAGATCAGCGAACGGACTCCAGTTCCAGCGGATGGACAGGCCCGAATCCGGGAATATACTCCTAGGCCGTTCAGGCGAGACTCCACAGAAGCTGACCCATCAGGGGTTCTGAATAGCGTGTCGGGTTCCTTCCCACACGCCCCTCTGGTTTCATACTGTCCTCTTTGAGCCTCCCATGGATCTCCTCTAAGGCCTCCCCGCCCCCCTCGCCCTCGTCCGTCCCCACTCCCGGATCGCCTCGACCTTCTCCTTCATGGTGACGGACAGGGGCACCGTGTCCCTTATGGCATCAGCAATATCCTCTTCCGAGAGAACTTGAGGGCCGCCGCGGTGGCGAGGGCGAGGTCCCGGATCTGGGTGCGTACGGTGGTGTAGCAGGGCATTAGCGTTTCTCCTCATAGCCCCGTTCCGGCGCATGCCTGCGCCTCTGGAGAGCGGGCACGACATTTCCGCCAAACTTCTGGAATTTCCGCTTGACCCTATACTACGGTATAGGGTGTAGGCTATCTGCAGGAGGTCGAACTATGGAAGGCCTGAAGATCGGAGTAGTCGCGAAGCAGTCGGGGGTGAACCTCCAAACGGTGCACTACTACGAGCGGAGGGGGCTCGTCCCTAAACCGCCGCGCTCCGCATCGAATTACCGTCTCTACCCCACGGACACGGTGCGCCGGATCCGGTTCATCAAGCATGCGCAGGACTTGGGCTTCACGCTGAAGGAGATCCAGGACCTGCTCCGGCTTCGAGCGACGACGGGGGCCCGATGCGGAGACGTGCTGAAGCGCGCCGAGGCAAAGATCGCCGACATCGATGAGAAGATCCGCTCGCTGAGGTCCATGCGAAAGGCCCTGGCGCGGCTCACCGACGAGTGCAGCGGGCAGATCCCGATCAGCGACTGCCCGATCCTGGAGTCGCTGCAAGAAGAGGAGTGAGTACCGTGATACCCCAGGACACGACGAATAGGCCCGCGTTACGACCCGCCTGCCCTTCCTCCGGAAGCAAGGGCAAGCCTGTCGAACCCGTCACGATCCGGTCACTCGTAAAGCACGAGAGCAGGGCCCGCGTAGCCCGGCTCGACGGGTTCCGCTTCTGTGCGGATCCGTCGTGCGATATCGCGTACTTCCATCCGGAGACCGGCGACCGATTTCTGAAAGAGGACGTGGTCGTCCGGATCGGAGAGAAAGAGGCGAGCTCTCCCCGGCCGATCTGCTACTGCTTTGACCATTCTGTGGAAGAGCTCGAAGCCGAGGTTGCCAGGACCGGAACGTCCAGAGTGGCCGACGAGGTCACAGAGATGTGTCGCCAGGGGCTGGATCGCTGCGAGGAGACGAATCCCCAGGGCTCGTGCTGTCTCGGCAACGTGAGGCGAGTCGTGAAGGAGGCCCAGGCTCGTATTGAGGGTCCGCCGGCGGGTATGGCGTCATCCGTGGCGGGCGCCCATGCCGACGCCGTCTCCGCGGATTGCTGCCCCGTCGCGGCCGTGGAAGACCCGCCCGCGGACGGGAGATCTCGTAACCTGAGTGTCTGGGCTTCGGGGGGTGCCGTCCTGACCGCAGTCTTCGCCTCGGCGTGTTGCTGGCTGCCGCTCCTCCTGATCGGATTCGGCGCCTCGGCCGCCGGCGTCTCGGGCTTCTTCGAGGCCTATCGTCCGTACCTCCTCGGAGCTACGGCGCTCCTCCTCGGGGGAGGCTTCTTCCTCGTCTACTTCCGCAAGGAGAGGTGCGAGCCCGGGAACTCCTGCGCGGCGCCGAACCCCAGGCTCCTTCGATGGAACAAGGGGATGCTCTGGGTGGCGACATTGGTCGTCCTGCTTGCGGCGCTTTTCCCGAGCTACGTGGGGGCCTTCCTCGGGGGGAGGGAAGACTCCAAGAAAGCCTCGAGGGAAGTGCGGGGCAAGAGTCGTCTGTACGCCATCGAGGGCATGACCTGTGAGGCCTGTGCCGTCACCCTCGCAGTCGGTCTCGAGGAGTTGCCCGGCGTGGCCGATGTGGAGGTCTCGTTCGAGGAGAAGACGGCGCGAATCTATGCCCACCAGGGCGAAGCCCTTCCCACAGATGAGGTCGTGCTGCGGAAGATCGTTGAGATCGGGTACAGGGGCGTGGCCCCGGGGGATGGGGGATCGGACATGAGTGGCCGTGAGGAACGGTGAAGCCAACGAAGCGCTTCGGGGCTGTGGCCCAAACCCGTGCCCGGAGAGTAGATGAAGTGAATCCGTTTCTGGAGGAACTGTCGCAATGAAACGAAAGGGGACCAAGTCGTCCTGGTTGACGATCCTTCTCGTCCTGCTCGGACTCGGTCTGGCCGTCCCGGCCCTCTGCTGCGTGGGTCAGGGCGGCGCCGGCCCGGGGGCTGATGTGTCGGCGCACCGCGCGGAGCGCACCGTGGTCCTCCTCGTGACCGGGATGATGAAGAGCAAGAGCGGGGCCACGTGAATGGCCTGACCCCTCGGGGTCAAGGAGGCCCTGGAAGGGCTTCCAGGAACAGTCAAAGTCGATATGGATTTGGAGAAGGATCTCTTCATCGTGACGGCCTCCATGGATCGCCCGACCGAGGAGCAGATGATCGAGGCGATCAAGACCCAGGGGTTCGGCGCGATCGCCGTTCCACCGGAAGATGGGAAGGATTCGGGATCTCGGGAGCCTTCGAGTCCGCGGAAGGTGTTCACCATGCCTCGTCTCGTGCAAGACGCGCTCGACCGAGCGGGCAAGGAAGGTAAGCTCGTCCTTGTTGATTTCTCCGCGGACTGGTGCGCACCCTGCCAACGGATGCTGAAGGAGACGTACAAGGATGAACGAGTGGTGTCCGAGCTGGAGGGTTTCATTTTCCTCAAGATCGACACGGATGCCCATCCGAGTGTCGCGAAGCACTTCAAAGTCTCGGGGATTCCGGACGCCCGGATCCTCGCTCCCGACGGAACGGAGCGCGCACGGGTCCGGGGCTTCAAGAAGGCCGACGAGCTTCTTCCCATACTCGAGGCCGCCAGAGCGGGAACCGATGACGCCAGCAGTGGTGGTCGGAAATGATGGTAGTGGGTTCGCAGGGATAAGGAAAGGAGAAGATACGATGCAGAGCTCGACCGCAAGCTTTCAAGAACTGGCCAAGGGCATCCTCTCGGTCCTTCCGAAGCTCGATTCAGACGGACGGCGGGTTTCCATCCAGTTGTACCGGCTCCTTGCCAAGGGCGAGCCGGTGTCCAATCAAAGCCTGGCGGAAGCCGCGCAGGTTCCACCGCAGACGATCGATCGCCTGCTCGACTCCTGGCCAGGGGTCTATCGGAACGATGAAGGAGAAGTTGTGGGGTACTGGGGTCTGGCTATTCAGGACACGGAACATCGCCTCGACGTCGACGGAAAGACCCTTTACACCTGGTGCGCCTGGGACACGCTCTTCATCCCCCAGATCCTTCAGAAGACTGCAAACGTGGAGTCCAAGTGTCCGGTCACGGGGGTTCCGGTACGGCTCACCGTCGGACCTGAGGGAGTCCGGGCATCCGATCCGGTAGAGGCCGTGGTCTCCCTGTTGGTTCCTGACCCCGAGGAGTTCGAAGACAACATCATCTCCAGTTTTTGTCACCACATACTCTTCTTCAAGTCTGCCGGAGTCGCAGCCGATTGGGTCGCGCAACACGAGGGAACCGTCATAATCTCTCTTGACGAAGCGTTCGACCTCGGCAGGCTGAAGAACGAGGCACAGTACGGGGATATGCTCAAGTGATGGTCCATGCGCATCGATCGGGTTCCACGGCGGAACGTGGGGTGAAGCACAAAGCGGCACTGTTCGGTGCGTCGGTCCTGCTCGCGGGCGTGGTGGCCGTGGCGTGTAGTTCAGCCGCGTCGCCGGATGCAGCTCGAATCCAGAACCGGGCCGGATCGACACGCAACGTGATGGCTGCCGAGCTTCGGGATGCTCGGAAGCTTCCGGCGCGATTCCGCGAGGATCACGGCAAGATCCGTCTGGTGGTCCTGCTGTCTCCTACATGAGGTTGGTGCAGCAATGCGTTCCGCGGGGGTCTGCGGGTCCCGACGCGGTCGGCCGCTGGGGACTGCGCGGGCAGCCATGGGATCGTGCCTCACTCCTGGAGGTCTAGCTGGAGATTGCGTCGAAGCAGATCAGCCGGAGGTCTTCGCGCGAAAGGCCCTCACGACCATCCGCCGAGGCGGGGCATGGCCGGTCGGGCGTTCCGGAACCTGATCGGCGGGAGCAGGAAGGACCTGCTCGCCGCGTTGCAGGCGCACGTCGAGAGGTCACACGAGGGCGACCGTGAGCCTCAAGAACGTAGGAGAGGCATTTCGCATTACGAAGATCCACATCGAGACCGATGCCAAGGTCGCGGATATCGACTCCAGGGTGTTCCATGAGCAGGCGGAGGCGGCGAAGAAGAACTGTCCCGTCTCCGCGGCCTTTCCGGGAACAAAGATCGCCCTCGACGCGAAGCTCACGACCTGGCCCACTCGCAGTCTTGATCACGGCGCACCCATCGGGTAGATGTGCCGGCTGGCTGTGATCCCATTCAATGGTCCCACGTCATCCGTTGGCCGCCGCCGGGCGCGCCGCGAGACGAGCGCGCCCCGGCGGCATCTCGAGAGGTGCCCACGATGAATCCGCGAGTGCTCTTCATCGCTCTTCTCCTGATCGGGTCCGCTCTCCTCCTTGTCTCTCCGGAGTCGGGAGCGGGAGACAAGGTGAAAAGCCAGGGTCCCCCGGGGATCAAGCTGGTCAAAGTGGGATTCGAGACCTTCCTCTTCCAGCGGATGCAGCTCGTCGACCGCTTCTACCTCTTCGTTAAGTTCAAGAACCAGTCGGGCGCCCCCATCACCTTCGAGGAAGGCACCGTATTCCTCCTCGACGATGAGGAGCAGGTGATCGGTACAACGCCCATCGATAAGGAGATGTTCAGCGAGAACCACACCCTCGACTCGGAGACCTCCCTATTCATCGACGGACGGGTCGTCACCAATATCTCGGGATCGATCGGTGAATGGATCAACGGCATGGTCATCGATGATGCCGACAGGATCGTCGTGGCCGGGGCCGGCATCGACAAGAATTCCTCCGCGATGCAGTTCGCCCTGGCGCGATACCACCCCGACGGCGCGCTGGACGACACCTTCGGCAAGAAAGGGATCGTCTTCGAGGATCTCGAAGGGACCGAGGAAGAGGTCGCGACATCCCTCGCCATGGACGCCGAGGGGAGGATCGTCGTCGCCGGATTCGCCGAGACTCAGGTCGGCCGCATCTTTGCCATCGCCCGTCTCCTCCCCGATGGAGAGTTCGATGAGAAATTCGATGAGGACGGGTGGGTGCTCACCCCGATCGGCCTGGAAGCACAGGCCAACGCCGTCGCCGTGGACGGGAGCGGAAGGATCATCGCGGCGGGGAGGGCGGACTTCGGCGGGGGCCATCAGTTTGCCGTCGCCGCGTACGGGGACGACGGGGTGCCCGATGCCGCTTTCGGGGCCGGCGGCATCGTGATCACGGACTTCGTCCTGTCCTCATCGGAGGAGGCCTTCGGGATCGCCATCGGCGATTCCGATCGGATCGTCCTGGCCGGACGGGCCTCGCCCCCCGGGGGGCAGCAGTTCGCCCTGGCCCGCTACCTGCCAAATGGCGATCCGGACAACAGTTTCAATTTCAACGGCCGGCTCTTGACGGACATCGTGGCGTCCACGACCGAGCAGGCCTCCGCCGTCACCATCTCTCCCGCGGGGGGCACCCTGGCGGCGGGCACGGCCCGGGTCGAAGGGGAGGTCCAGTACGCCATCGTCCGCTACGACGAGTTCGGACAGTTGGACCCCAACTGGGGCGGAAGCGGGATCGTCGTGGCCGACCTGCCGACCATCGGAGAAAGGGCGCGCGCCATCGGCCTGGACCCCATCGGGAGGGTTCTGACGGCGGGTGAGGGCTTCCAGCTCGAATCCTCCCTCTTCGCCGTCGCGCGCTTCCAGGGCATCGGCATCCCTGACAACAGCTTCCATTCCGACGGCGTCGCCTTGAACGGTTTCGCCGGCGCCTCCTTCGCCACCGCCAACGCGGTGACCTCGTACTTCGACGGTACGATCCTGTCGGCGGGGTGGGCCTCCTTCGATGACGGCCGGAGGTTTGCCCTGATGCGTCATTTCCCTGACGGGACGCTCTTCTCCTTCATCGAACCGCCCGGCCTGACGATCCCAACCGGCATCTCGGCAGTCTTCAAGTTCCCCATCGGAGACTGGCCCCGCAAGGCCCGGCCGAGCAGGTTCAATGTCCGTCTGAAGTTCGAGGAGTTCGCCTCGCCCTTCATCGTCGAGGGGATCGAGGCGGAGGTCTTCGAGCACAACGCAGGACCCTACCGGTTTCCCCTGCGGAACCCGGCCTCCGGCAAGTGGAAGATCACGCAGGGACACCACCTCGGCTCGAAGCATCAGGGAAGCAGCACCCAGCGTTATGCTTACGATATCTCCGCGACGGATCCCGTCACGGGAGACGCCTTGAAACCTGTATGCGACGTCCCGGCCCTGATCCAGAAGTACGCGAACGATCCGAACTACGATTACGACATAGACCCGAACGGGAGCTACGTGGAGAGCGACTTCTCCGAGTGCAAGAAAGCCTACGGGGAGCCTGTATACGCCGCCGCGGACGGCTTTCTCGTGAAGGCCATCGACGGCTCGGACGACTACCCGAACGGATACCCTGACAACTTTCCGGTCGGGGAAAAGCTACCCGAGGTTTTCTTCAACGCCGGGGAACCGGGCAAAATCTCCGGAGGGGGGAACTCTGTCAGAATCGACCACGGCAATGGGGAGTACACCTCCTACTTCCACTTGATACCCGGGTCGGTGCGGGAGGCCCTCGGGGATGAAGCGATCTCCCTGACGAAGACGAAAGGGGGCATCAGTCTCGGGCCACAGAAGAAGATCTTCATCCATCAGGGGCAGAAGCTGGGAGAGGTCGGCAACACGGGAAGCTCAACCGGGCCGCATCTGCACTTCGACATGATCGACAAGCCCGAGCGGAAGAACTCCGCTGCGGTGCCGGTCTACTTCATCGACCTGGAATTCGAGTCGGGGCCTGGGGAACCTCTGTTCCGCCATCTCCGGTCCGGCATTTCGCAGGGGCAGTTCCTCGACATCGAACCTGAGCCGCTGCCGCTCTTCGAACTGCCCGCCCCCGAGTACGGCCCCGGTAACGTCGTCGAGGTGGGAGATCACAACACCCTCGAGGGGGCCCAGCGTCTGAAGCTGCCGGTGACCGTCAGCGGAACGATCCTCCCCGGAGAGGCGGCGTTCTTCGCCGACGGCGGGGACGGCCTCGAAGACCTCTACCGGATCACGGTGGCGGGGAAGAAGACGATCGTGGCGGAGCTTTCCTTTCCCCCCGATCTCGACCTCGACATGATCCTCTACAACGGGGGCCTGCACGTCGTGAAGCCCGCCGCCGCCATAACCACGCAGAACCCGGAGAGGATCGTCGCGCCCGTGGGGCCTGGCAACTACTACGTCTGTGTCTCCCGATGGGATGACAACTCCGGCATGACATCGGGGAGCGTGGCCCCCTACATCCTCGAGATCGAGTGCTTCGGGGACAAGCTGCTAGGAACGATCGAGGACCTCCCGGCGCGTGTCTTCAAGTCGGGAGCCCCTTCCCCCGGCCACCGGGTCGCCATGTTGCGGAGAATCGAACACGTCCAGGGACTCGTCTTCTCGGACAAGTTCGGACGGGCGGTCCGACACTTGCAGAATCTGCGGCGCCGGACCGACGGATGCGGATCAGCCCCGGACACCGACGACTGGATCATCGACTGCGGGCCCCAAGGCGAGGTCCAAGCCCTCATCGACGATCTGATCGATGTCCTCGGGACGTCCCCCTTGCGCACCGGAGGCTCCCGGGCCTCTCGAGGACGCTGACGGCCGGCCCGGAGGACCCCTCTGAAGTAAGGCCGGGCCCAACCCACCGGTGGAAAGTGGCACGCCCGGCAGGACTCGAACCTGCGACATTCGGATTAGAAATCCGGTTCCACGCCTACGCCCCGATCGAACCTAACCCCTTGCAGTACCAGTCAATCGCTTTGCCGGTCAGAGGATACGTCGAAGAGGCCAACACTCCTGGCCGTTCCCTCAGGCTCCCTCGCGCGACCTGAAATGACTCCCGTATGCCCCCCTGGGTGCCCTCCAAGAATCACATGGTCGAGAAGAGACGTTAGCTCCCCTCGGCTATCCGGTGCACGGGGAACTCAGAGCGGTCACGGCGCAAATTCCTCTCCAGCCGTGTGCTATCGGGTAGTAGCTGTCACCGTGACCGTCGGCTCCGGTAGGCTACGGACGTGATCCGCCACTCCGTTTCGATCCAACGCTTCTCCAGCCACGCGTCGCCGTTGCTGCGCGTCCTTTCCCCTCCGCGCCTTTGGTTTCCCGATCCGGGTCCCGGCCGGACCGATGTTGCGCCGCCACATTGAAGGCTTTCATGGCCTCAGAATAGTCCCCGGCCTTGAGGTGGAGCTTACCCAGGAGCAGCTCCTCCTCCTCCCTGTGAACGTGGAGTTCGGCATCTCCCTCACCTTGCTGGTCGTTCCGGGTCGTTCCCCCCGTGATGGACTCGGAGGTTTGGAGGGCTGACGCGGCCTGTCAATAGAGCGACCTGGCTTGCCGGGACGCGGCCGCAACTCCGCGTCACCTTGACACCCCCTCGCCCAGCGGGTATATCAGCGCCTCGTCTTGGGCTGAGTCTTCGGGCTCGGAATCGAACCGTCTGAGGGGACCTGTCATGAAGCTGATGTCCGTAGCCGCACCGTTGCTCCTCACCCTGTCGCTTACCGGGTGCGCCGCCATGCGGGCCGCTCAGGCCCGCACCGAATACACCAGCGGTGAAGTCATGCAGCACGTCTACGACAAGGACCTCCAGCAGATCTGGCCCGAGGTTCGGTCCTTTCTCTTCGAGCAGGGCTACCAGGTCAAGAGCGTCTCAGGGGACGCAGGGTACAACGTCGAGACCGAGTGGAAGCAAACCGTCGGAACCGTCCTGACCCGCTACTTGGTCCAGGGAATCGCTGTCGACGACGGGAAGTGCCGGGTCAATTTCATGAAGGTCGAGAAGCGAGCCACCTTCAACCCCGAGGCGCCGGAGCGGGACTGGGAGATGGAGTTTAAGCTGCTGGACCGCCTCGATCCGGCCCGGTCGCAGGAGATCCAGAAAGAGGCCCAGGCAAAGGGCGAAGCGGCGAGGTCGTAAGAATCAGCGGCGACTGGATTTGAACCAGGAGGTCCCGTCAATAGGTGTGTAAAATGAACTAGGCAGCCTTCCCCTCCTGCTTCTTCTTCTTTCCCTTCACAGCCATTCCATTCTCCAATTTCCGTCCGTCTGCGCCCTCGGCCAGGACGTGGGCAGCATCCAGCCGACGGACTCTCTCTTCCGCGACGAGGAGCACCCTCCAGATCACCGCCGTCGCATTCTCGATCCTCTTGAGGCGCTTCGCCGCCGAAGTCCTCAGCCTCGCCGCGGCGAAGGGAGCCCGCGGCTCTACGAGGGGCGGCGGGGGGGGAATCATCCCATCCGAAGATGTAGAAATCGTCCTCACAGATCAGGCGATGGACCGCACCGTGACCGTCGCCGTCCTGGATGCCGACGGGACACCCGTGCCCGATGCCACGATCCAGCTCTGGGGTGCCGGCGTGTTCCCACCGGATACTCTGCCCACAACGGGAGAAGACGGCCGGCCTTCGCGGCAAGCCCGACGCGAGCACTCGCGTCACTCGCCCGGTACATCTTCATCTCTATCCGCGGGTGGGCCCCCGAATGGGTCTAGCCATCGTAAGGGGCTCAGGGAGGGGCCCAAGGGGGTGCGCGTTGACGTAAGTTGGCACGCCCTATTGGACGATTATCGAACTGCGCTGAGAGGGCTCAACTGGGCTGATGAGCTCAGAGGCCTCCTGCAGGCGGGTTAGCTCAGTCAAGACCAACCCTAGTCCCGTTCCCGTCCTCCTGCCCGCATTCCCTGTCAAGCCGGGGTTCCTGGCCGCCTCGGTGGCGAGGTCGAGGTCGCGGATCAACGTGGTGACGGTCGTGTAGCAGGGCATGGGGGCCTTCCTTTCTTGTTGGCGCGTTGCGAAGTAGACTGACGCCCGAACCGCAACGAGAGCAGAGGACCGATGTCACGCGATGATTTCCGACTCCAACGGAACGCTCATGCATCCCCGTCTCTGACCTGGACCCTCCCTGTGGCGGCGGCGGTTGTCCTGGGACTGGGCCCCTTGGCCCGCGCCCAGGAGCTCACTCGGGAACAGATGGGGGAGGACCTGGACCAGTTGACCGGTGTCATCCAGAGGGCTTGGGCCTATCTTGACGACAAGACGACGTCGTTTGGCGTCGACATCGAGGAGTTTCACTCCGATTTCAGGGACCGAATCGGAGAGGTCGGAACGAAAGACGAATTCCTCCGGATCCTCCAGGAGTACATAGCCTCTCTAAAGGACGGCCACGCCCGGGTTACCATTCCGGGAGTGGTCACCGATGGCTCTCGGTACTGGGCCTTTGGCCTGGTCGATACTGAGGAAGGAATCCTCGTTAAGGAATGGGACCCGAAATCTCTGAACTCCCTGGGCATCCAAGAAGGGGACACGCTTGTGGCAGTGGATGGCCGGCCTATCGAGGATCGGGTCCGAGACCGCTCTCGGAGAGTCGCGGCTTCGACCGATACCACTCGACGGTACTGGGCTCTTAGGTTAATGACGTACTTCGACAGCGCGGAGTCCTTCGAAGCGACCCTGCGAAACGCCAAGGGGGAGATTTACCGGGTCCAGGTGCCCACGACGGCAGCCGCCGACAGGCCAACGGAGACCACTCCCAAAAAGCCGCCCTCACCTCTCAGCTACCGGAAAGTCCGAGACGGAGTCGGTTACATCCGATTGACCACCTTTCAGCCCCGACCCGACATCTGGTACGGAGCCCCCGTCGAGATGCGGGATGACATCCTGGCGGAGACGAAGGACCGCCTTCGGAAGGCGTTCGACGAACTCCGTGAAACGGAGGCTCTGATCCTGGATCTCCGAGGAAACAGCGGCGGGACAGATCTCCTTGGCCAGGAACTGGCGAGACATTTGATTGCCCAGCCCTTCGTCTACTACAGCCTCCAGACGCGCTTCTCCGAGGACTACGCCAAAGTGGCGGCGTACCCTGTGCCCAACAAAGGGTGGGCCACTCCCCACCCCTACGTGGTCAAGGAGGACCGGTCCATCACTCCCTACACGGGTCGACTATACGTCCTCATCGATGAGGGCTGCTTCAGCGCCACGGACAACTTTCTCTCCTGCATTGCCGACCTTCATCCGGATGTTACCTTCGTGGGACGGCGGACCGGGGCCGGTACGGGTGCCCCAACCCGCTTGGCAACGCTGAAGCACAGCGGGGCGCAGATTACCTTGCCGGTCATGGTCGTCCGAAGTCCTCACGGCAGGATCATCGAGGGCCGAGGAACTCAACCCAACATATCTGTGAGGTCAACTCGGAGCGATTTACTCGAGAGGCGGGACGCCGTCCTCGAAGCCTCCCTGAAAGCCTTCGAGAAGGGGAAGAAGAGCACCACGAGAAAACGTCGATGGTACTGATGGCGGGACGACCGCGGATCGCCAGAGGCACATCGAGAAGAGGTGCAGGTAGCAGAACACCGAACAACTCACACTAACCTCATCTTCCTCTCCCCCTGCGCTGTCCTCCTCGCCCTCGTCCGTCCCCACTCTTGGACGCTTCGACCTCTTCCCGCATGTTGACGCAGAGTGGCAACTCTTGGAGCCGATCGCTGCCGCTTGTGATCTGACACCTGCACAGGATTGCCCTCATGACCTTCGAAGTGTAGCATCATGAGAGGATGGTGTAGATAGGGTGACCACCGCGATCTTGGTGTCCATTCACCAGGAGGCCCAGCATCGACTATGACTTCTGAGGCTGATTACATCTCGATTGTGGTTGTTGGGGACATGAATCCGGCCATTCACAATCCACATTGGTACCGCGAGGTTGGCATCATCGACACCGAGGAGGAAGAAGCGGCGCTGAAGGACAAGGACTTCGTGGTGTCCTGGATGACCTCCCAGCTACGCCTCGGTAAACTGAGAATCAATTGTCAACGTCAACGATATCAGATCAGCTGCGAGGATAGATCGCTTGCATCCAAGCTGCGGAGTACCGCGTTGAAGACTTTCGATGACCTGCTGTTTGAGACTCCGATTAGCCACATTGGGTTCAACTTCAACTTCCATCGACGAACCGGGTGCGCGGACGTTTCCAATGAATTCGCAAGAATGGTGCTCTCCTTCCCGATAGGGATCGAGATCGACAATCCGAGTGGAGCATCCGTTTCATGGTACAAGAATGCTGGCGGCAGGAGGCTGATTGTCCGCGCAGAGCCGTCTGTAAGGAATCGTCAGTGGGTCTATATTGCCGCGAATGCCGAGTATGGCATCGAAGGCAAGAGTGGCTTCAAACTGAAGCCTCTCTTCGACGAACATTTTGAGAAGGACCTCGAGCAGGCAGAGCATAGGTGCTTAAGAGTAGTGACGACGCTCAACGCTCATGCGAAGGGACCCGAATAATGGCAAGGGATCTTCTGACGGCAGCGGCCGACGCGCCGATCTCCACTGAGCAGCATCCGATCATACAGGCTAGGCTCTTAGCGGTTACGATCACCTCTTCAGGAACACAAGGCTCGCAGGATCCGGAAGTACAGCGGGCCGCGGACTTTGCTGCCTGGGCGACTCTACCGCAGTTCGATCCACTCACAGATCAGGATAATCAATCTCTCGCATCGCGATCCGCTATGCAGGGGAATGTGGCGCTAGACGTAACCGCTGAGCTTGATACTTACGAGCTAGGGGTTGGTCTCCGCGAGCTCCGGAGACATGTGGAACTCCGGCTACTCTCTCGCAAAGATGCAACCGCATGGCTCTTAGAGAGGTTTAGGACCGCTTCATCGGCCGACGTTGGCCGGGTCAAGAGGACGCTACTGCTGGTATCCGACGCGGATACAGTCCTCGATGTCGCCCTCGAAGTTTACGCGCTCGAAGGGCTGGAAGACTGGCTGGCCACAGGGGCGGATGCTGTTGAGGCGTTTGGAGCGCGGGGTTGGGCCACCTTAGTTTGGCTCGTAGGATCGCGCCGGGGAGAGGTTGAATATTTTGTCCATACGATCGCGAACTGCTCCGGGGTGGACCGCTCAGAGCGCGTTTCAGTTCTGGAGGAACTCGCCGGGTTTCATGACCCTCTCGTTCGCGCCCGGGTACTGGACGTTGCTCTGGACTCCTCGCTGCAAGACTCTGAGCGACTCCTACGAGCGCTGGCTAGGGGCCCGATGGATGAAACTACGCATCTAGCCAGAGGGGAACTCGAGTTCCTCCAGCAGAACGGGAGCGGGCCTTAGTGCTGGCTGGTTTAGATGGGATTCGTTGGCCTCATCGATGTTTTAGAAGACAAGTTCTTCAAGCCCGAGATTTCGAATGAACGGCTGGTCAGCGGGTGTTTCCGTCTGGATAGAGAGGCAGGGTTCAAAACAGAATTCTCAGCCAGCATCTTCAGGGTTGCCTGCGATTCCGATGAGCCCGAGGTGGCAGCGGCGATTCATCAGGTGAAGACGGAGAGCGTTAAGCTGCTTCGTGTGCTGCGAATCTACCGAAGGGATCTTAGGGGCTCAGGTCTAAGTGCGGTTCCCACGCCCGACGAGGGCACCACCGGAATCATGCACATCGACAAACTGCACTACACTCTCAAGGGTGGAAAGGAAGGTTTTTCGGTCCTTATCGCAAGGATACGGATTGCGGCGATCGAAGGAGAGGATAGGGTTCGCAGGATCTGGTCAACCCAGATCAACCGTCAAGGAGAGAGGTTCCTCATGCTCTCCCCGCCTGCGATCTCAGTGGAGGCGTTGGCGCGATGCCGGCAGATTTTTAAGCCTGATCCCAATTGACTCCTTTCGTTGTATGTCCTGCCCCAGCAGTGCTCCTGCTGAGAGAAGGTGCGCCAATTCCTGGAGGCTGGATAGGTTGTGCTGGATCGCGCCGTCTACAGGGGTGTCGCAGCCACACCTATAATGGCGGTGAGCCCATGAATGAAGCCCGCGACCTGGCAGGGTCCGGGCAATGCCTCCAGCGAATGAAGTACGAGCCTTACCCATGAAGACTCAGATCGGTGAGTTTCTCCGGTGGCTAGAGGAGAAACTGCGCCCCGAAGGGGCGACCTTGAGGAACATCCTCGGTTTGCTGATCGCCAAGGTTACTACAGACCATAAGGACCTACCCGAGGGGCGGCCCTTTGGACTGGAAGATCTCACCGAGAAGCAAAAGAGATTCGTTCTTGCCCTTGCCGCGGAATGTTCCACCGAGATGGTTGAGGCCGGCTTCATGCCAGACTCGATCCAACTGGATGATGTTTACGATACGGCCAAGCGCCTGTTGCTGAACCGCCCCGAAGACTACGACATCGACCCGAATACATGCCTTGAGAGGAAGCCAGGCGAACAGCGAAGACTACTGATGGATGGAGCACGGGAAGAATATGCCACGGAGATCCAAGTTCAGGTGGCCGATTGGTACGCCGAGGTTCTAGGTCCGAGTACCGAGAAGACAGCCGATCCGATAACCCCTCAGGCCAAATTCATTCGTCGGTTCTGGAAGCAAATCACCGATGCCAGCGCGAACGGTTCGATGAAGCACTTTCCGTACGAAGCGATGGTGGCACTTCGCTCTGCGAGGCCAGGCGAATACCGGGTCGCGTACGAAGACCACAAGTTGATAGGCGGGTCGGAGGAGCTCGATCGGTTGAGGCAAGACGCTTTGGCGCAGCTGTTTATCGATATGGATAGTTTGGACGATGCTGGGCACTATCCGATGTACGTCCAAGACGGCCGCGTTCACCTGGGGCATCGGCAGATGCGAGGCAAGTGGAAGAAGGATAAAGCGACGTGGAAGACGCTCGAAGACTCGGCGATCACCGTCCACGCAGGCCGCGATTCCGATAGGTGTGCGAAGCACGTCAGCGAAGGAGCCAAGTGGAGCGATGATTCGGTTCAGGAGTGTCGCGACTGCCGCGTGCAGGTTCCCGTCGCAAGTCTCGATCAGGCAGCGGACCCGGACACGTCACCGCCAGCCGAGGTAATTCCAGATCACAGGGAGTCTTCCCCTCAGCTCACGGTGGAGCAAGAGGAGCTTAATGCTAAGCTCGCCGCCAAGGCGGCAAAGGAGACCAAGAAAGTCGCGAGGATGAGGAGAAGCCCTCGCCGGGCTGCTCTCAAACGGTTGTTCTGGTCCCACCTGCCGGAGTACGACCGAAAACCGACACTAGAGGAACTTGCCAAGGAAGAAGGTTGCTCCATCGCCGGCATTCAACACTGGTTGGATAAAGAAGAACCTCGACTCCAGAGGGAGTATGGCCCATTCGTGGATACGGCCTGATAAGACCTCCGACTCCCTCTCTCCCTTCACCCAACAAATTATTCAAGATTCTCCCATAAATTCGTGATGGCCAGATCCTTCATGTGGGTATGGCCAATTCGAGGACACAACAACGCTACGAGGTCTCCTCAGCGGAGGCTGCGGCCAAGGCCGTTTGCCTGCCAGAGGTCATGGTCGTTGAGGACCTCGCCAGGGTCCTCCGAATAACCCCTTCCGGCGTTCGAAAGCTCCTCCGACAAGGCAAGATTAGAGGGTTTCGCCTGGGTAAGCGGTGGCTCGTCACCGAGGGAGCCTTCTTGGAGGCCCTCACGCCACCCCGCGAGCCTGAGCGTATCTCTGAGAAACGCCCCAGAGTCTCTCCATTCCGCGGTGGTGGCGGTGATGAGTGACCAACGCCCCCAGCCCCGGGAGCATTCCGAAAGCCGGCGAGTCGACGAACAACCGGCCGGCAGGACCCCAGACCCCGAGAGCACGTCAGCGGACGACTCTCTGGATAAGACACGCCGATTCTGGGGGCGTCGCCGAGGCGAATCCGTCACCGACGAGGATCTGAGGGAGGTGACTCAGAACCTGCTCGAGTACTTCCGATTGCTTCATGCCTGGGACAAGAAGGCGAACGCGGCAAACGGAGCTGCTGAGGCACAACCGCCGTCGCAGCGGGATAACGCTTCCATGCAGGAGGAGACGGAGAAGCCATGACGCTTCAGCAAGCGCATATCACCGATCTCGCCCGAAGTGGTCTGACCGAGGCGCACAGTATGGCGGTAGAGATGCGCTCCGTCCCGGCTGAGGAGGTCTCGAGGCTCCTTGGCTTCCCGGTTCATTCGCCTGGCTTCGTGATCCCCTACCCTGCCACAGACGCCTTCCGCATCCGCCTCGACTCACCACACGTATTCCAGGACGGTCGTGAGGCGAAATATCTGTGTCCAAGGGGAGCAGCGGTCAGCGCCTACATGCCACCGGATGGCTTGAATGCCCTCCTAAAAGAGCTGTCGGACGACGGAGAGCGGCCCCTTGTCATCGCCGAGGGCGAGAAAAAAGCTCTGGTCCTTCGCCTCCTTGGATACTCAGTCGTCGGCATCCCTGGAGTCTGGGCCTGGGTGCTCAAGGGGAACGAGTCGGGAGTGATTCCTGACCTGGAGAAACTCTTGCCTCTTATAACAAGAAGGCCTGTCGTCCTTGCCTTCGATTCCGATGCCCGAACCAACATGCACATTGCAAGAGCAGCGGCCCGCCTGACCGAGATCCTCCGAAACGCGAAGGCACTCGTGACATGGGCGTTCCCAGCGAACTCTGACACAGGAGAGAAGTGCGGGGTCGACGACCTATACGTTATCGAAGGTGAGCAAGCGGTTCGGCAGTTAGTTGCCGGAGGCTGCGATCCCGAAGACCCTGCGTGCTATGTCTTCAAGGAGCGCGTACGACGAATCAGTGAAGAAGAAGCTCAAGATCTACCGGGGAGCGAACTCGAGCTGCAATTGAGGGAGGTTCTCGCTCAGGTTCCCACGAGGCTCCGATCCTCCATGGCTGCGTGGGCACGAAAGGAGATGAGGCTGCCGGTGCAGTACCAAAAGGCCCTGCTTTTAGGCCTCGAAGCTGCCGGAGCGGGAGACGAAGATCCCGACTCCTCCACCCCACCTCTCTTGACTGATGAAGATCGAGCGATTGGTGAGGCCTTCCTGCGCCAGGAAGGGTTTCTCGAGAAGACTCTTCAGGACCTCAGGACTATCGGTGTTGTCAGAGAGGACGACCTGAAAGAGAGCCTCTACTGCATCGCGACTTCTCGACTTCTCCACAGGCCTCTCTCGGCAGAAGTCGTTTCAGCCTCGGCGACGGGAAAGAGCTTCGTAAGCGAGCGCGATCTCGAACTCATTCCTCCGGAGGGGAAGCTACTCGGCACGTCCTTTTCCGATCAGGCGCTCTACTACCTACAAGAGGATGCCCTCCAGCATAAGGTGGTTTTCCACTCAGAGAAGGCTCGCGGGAAAGAGAATGAGTCGGACGGGATGGGAGTTGCATTCCGAGAGATGATCTCCTCCGGGGTTCTCCGCAAGGTTGTAACACTCAAGAATCCTACAACGGGCCAGTTCGAGACAGAGGTCATTGAGCGCCAGGGACCCATATCGTTCATCGAGACTACGACTGACATGAAGCGATTTTGCGAGGATGCCACGCGCATGCTGCGTCTGTACGCGGATGAAAGCGAGGAGCAGACGCAAGCCGTTCAATCCCAGCAACGGACCGATGCGACCGGAGCGGGATTATCGAGGCGTCAGAGTGCTGCCGATGTGATTCGCCGACATCACGCGGCACAGCGAATCCTCGCTGAGGAGGCTAGGGACCTCGACATAGTCATCCCCTTTGCGGAGCGAATCCAATTTCCCTCCACCACCGTGTCCATGCGGAGGCTTCAGCCTGCGTTCCTGAGCCTGATCATGACGGTCGCGCTGATCCACATCCGGCATCGCAGATCGGAGGTCGATACTGATGGCCGGCGCAGGCTAGAGGCTTCCGAGGATGACTTCCAAAAGGCTCGAGACCTATTTCGACTAATTCTCAGCAGATCCCTCGATTCCCTTGACGACAAGCTGTGTCACTACCTCGAGAGGGTCCGGGAACGGTCCGGGACCGAGGAATTCAAGCGCCAGAATGTGGAAGTCTGGCTGATGTGCTCCCGTTCGACGGCGTCATTGATTTGCCAGACCGGCGTCCATCACGGAGCCTTCGAGAAGGTTGGAGAGGAGGGTCGAGCCTACGTCTACCGGGCGACGACGGTTTGGTCTCCCGATGACCCCGGCCCCGATGACCGTATCTTCCTGGAGCTACCCGAAGACGCTCGGACGATAGACCTAACTACTTCGGACAAAGAGAGTAAACCGTCCGGCGGACGGTCATCGGACGACCAGGACGATACGGACAGTCCGTCCGACCGTCCGAAACGTCCAGCTATCGTCCAGCGGACGGTCATCCCAAGTCAGACCAATGACTTACGGATATCGTCCGAGCAGGTCCTGGAGGGAGAGGTCGAGGGGGTGTCTGACCTCGCAAGCCTTGACCCGTTGATCACCGAATACGAAGCCATCGAATTCGAACACCTTATAGATAGATGGTCCGGGATGGGGGACGGGCCTCATGAGGCATTGGAACTCGCCTGCTTGGGGATCAACCGAATCCGGGCTAAGCGTGCCGCGACCAACCGCAACGGAAACGGAAAGGGCTCCGGCAGTTCCACTCTGCCTGGTTCCGGGGACCGCCCGGGGTCCTTCCTTCAACCCAAGGCTGATGGAGAAGCCTCGATGCCGGAGGCGGACGATGCCGGATCTGCGTGAGCTGGCTGAACGTCACCGGCTGCGCCACCAGAAAGCTCCCGATGGTGGGACCATCGTTCCCGGTAAGAGGGGGTTCATCTACCGCCACGGTCCGGGCCGCCTCGGCTGGGCGCTGGTCTACGACAACGGCTCCGGGACGGCGCGCTGGAAGGAGAAGGCCAAGCGGGACCCCGCTCTGAGTCTGCAACTCGAGGCCGAGTGCGAAGCACTCTTCACATTCGCCCCGGAGGACCTCCCCTACGTCGCCCGCCGATGGTGCCAGGCCAAACGCCGTCGGCAGGCTCGCCCATCAGACCTGGCCAACCTCCAGAAGGCCCGAAGACTCCCCACAGGAAGAGTTTCCAGGTCCCAGAACGGCCGTTCGGGCCGATTGAATGGTTCTGGACCATCGGGGGCCGAAGATGGGGCTTGAAACAGCAGTTGTGGGGAAATTGGTCGTTACTTCTAGGACTATGCACTCGATACAGCGTGCCCCCATGTGTAGTGTGAGGGTATGTATACACACAGGCCCGGTGAGAATCTTGGGCGTGGATGGTTCTACCTCAAATGTATTTGGGGAGCTAGACGGCTTCCGTATTCAGTTATCGGCGGCTGTAGTGCACCCTTCAAATCAAGCCACCTGATCGCGTTGTCGGACGAACAGCTTTGGTATGGGCTGTGTTGCGAAGCCCGGTCCGCCACACTCGACCCCCCAATGCTCCGGCTACTCGATTGCTGAGTACAGTTCGCCGAGTATCGGCATGACCTTCGGCCCAGCCCCCTCTGCCCAGTTTTCCACCATTTCTGACATGATCTGCACCGTGGAAACCACCGCACCGCCCGCTTGCCGAATTCTGTCGAGAGCGAGAGAGTCGCTGGTGGGTGTCGCGGAGCCGGAAGCGTCCGCTACGACTTGCACCTCATATCCTTCACTCAACGCGCTCAATGTGGGGTAGACCACGCAGACCTCCGTCAAGAGGCCCGCAATGATGAGCTTGCGTTTCCCCGTAGCTTCCACTGCCTCCTTGAAGTTCGAGTCGTCAAAGGCGTCGACAATGCCCGACCGCTTCACGCGGGCGGAGAATTCCTGCGGAAGGATCTCCGCCAGTCCCGGAAAGAGGGGTCCTTGGAACTGGTCCTCCATGCTACTCGTGAGCACCGTCCTCATCCCAACGGCCTTGGCTGACCTAGCCAACGCGAGGGTGTTACGCTTTAGTTCAGATTTGGTAGTCGAGTGCATCCACCCGATTGTTCCAACTTGGTGATCGATGAGCAGCAGTGCAGCGTTGTCCGCGTTCCAACGTTCGTACGCCATGCGTATCTCCCTTCCTCAATATGGCCGGCCAATCCTGTGTCTGCGATGTCTGTAGAGTAGTGATAGTACTCTAGCATAGTCAAGCCGCGTGGGAGAGTTGTTGAGCCCTGTACTCTCGGGGACTCTTGTAGTCGAGGGTTCAATGGTTCAACGTTCCGCGCGATGCTCAGATACAACCGCCAGTAAGGGGGACTCACTGTGGCATTCGCACCTGGTGTCCGACACGAACTCACCATCAAAGACGCAAGAAAAGGCGGCTCTCGCCGCGCCGAGAAGGATCGAAAGGGCCAGGCAGCCCTTCAGGACGTGCTGAATGGCAAGGTGGTCCCTGTGGCGTCTCTCGGGGGTAAAGCCAAGGGGGCGAGCGAGTCTCCGGAGCTACCGCCAGTCAGCGAATTCAAAGTCACGTCGCCCGACGTAGGTAGGAAGAAAGGCCCCGCGAGAGAGGCTCTCTTGAGGCACAACGAAGAGTTGAGACGAGGTTGACGTGCCCCAGTCAGCGTAGGTAGGATTTCCGGTAAGGGAGGCCCTATGAGACTTTGGATGCCTTACAACAGAAAGCCGTTGGTTATAGGTGCTGGCCTCGCCATGATCGGCGTAGTCATCTGTTGGCTCGCTAACCGTTGGGGAGCCGACATACAGACCCAAAGAGACTTAGTGGTCAAAATCTCGTTCACAGGGCTGGGCTCCGCTTTCATCCTTACCGGAAGCATATTTGTCGCCAAGGCAAGGGAGACGTAACTCCCTGGTTTCAACAAGTACCTACTCCCGCTTTAGAGACGATCGGACGCCTATTGCATGGGGAGGCGGGTTACGGGGACATGGCGGTACAGTTGGGGGCGAAACTGGCCGAGGTCCTAGACGTTGATCCGCTGACGTTCATGCAGTCCGAGCTGGAGCTGGCGGCGCTGCTCGAGCCGAGCGACGCGGTCTGATCGCCCCGCTCGGCGTAGAGTGTTCCCGCTTGGAAGCCCGCCCCTGTCGCATCCAGATTGTCTGCTGTTCGTTACTGGACGTGGACGTAAACGCCGCCCGTCGCCTCTGCCAACTCTCTCATGAAAGCGGCGAAAATACCGGAGTCCCCGATGCCCACGGTGTTCAGCACGTGGCCGGTGCCGTTCGCAGCGAGCGCCATCGTCTTGTGCCCGGTGGTGCCCGCGGCTCCGCAGTTGGGCTGCCCGTCGGAGAGGAGCCAGCAGGTCGCCGATCCCTCGACGGTCCCGCCGTCCGCGTGATGGAACGCCTCCGCCTGCGCCGGACCTGTCCCGGTCAGGCCCCCGGGGAAGTGGCCGTTCAACCACGCGATCGCCGCCGAGACGACGGAGTCTTCCGCGGGAACGAGGTCCTGGCTGAACTTGTCGCTGCTGCAGGTGTACGTCAGGATGCCGAACTCCCACTCGGGGGTAAGCTGGGAGAGGGCGATGGACGTCTCGGCCTTGGCTCGATCCCAGCGGCTTCCGGTCATCGGATTCCCGTCCGGTCCCGTGAACGTTCCGCCGCTTCCGCCCATGCTGCCGGAACGATCGAGGCACCAGACGATCTTCATCTTCTCGCCGACCGCTCCGTCCTCACCGAAGAAGGGAGGAGGGTCCAGCAGATCGTCCTCATCATCGTCGTCATCGTCTTCGTCCGTCGCCGTGGCCTTGGATACCGGCTGATCCATGCCCCGGCCTTGCGGGCCAGTTTGGGCGAGAGTGGCGCTGGCGAGGAACAACACCAGAACGGCAAACACCGACAAGCCCCATAGCCTCCGCATGTCTCCCTCCTTTCATGACTTAGCGAACGGTGTAACCATTCACGGGTTTTCTGATGATCCGGGACCGGCCCCGAGAAGAGCTACGCGAGGGCCCAGATTCCGTGAATGGTTACCGGAATTCTTCATCTGGCTGGCCGTCCTCCATCCAGGTTGATGGTCTCTTGGAGGGATAGTTTCATCCCCTACCCTTCCAGACACGAAACATGCTCGTTTCGCGGGGACTTTCTGGAATAATCCCCCGACGTAACGATTTACTCGGTCTCTATTGATCCGAAGCCGGCCCCGAGAATGGCTACGCGAGGGTCCAGATTCCGTGAATGGTTACCGAACGGTCAACATCGCGATGGCCCACTCGATGGGATGACGTAGTCCAGAGGGTTGATCCTTCGGAGTATTGTGAGCCCGGCTTGGGTATCGGGTCATCATTGAGACCAGGTGGGAGAAGGTGTGGGGTTCAGGGGAGGGCGGAGGAGCCCCGAGCGATCGGGTGAGCCTCGAGGTCCGGCCGGCCCAAACCATTCGCGGTGTCTCGAACGTCGAGCCTCGTAGCTCTCAGGCGGCCTGATTCTGGGCAGCGAGTCGGTCAGAAGGAAGTCCACAAATCAGTACCCAAGAAGAACTACCTGAAGAACAGCACTTAAATACACAAGGAAAAAGCCAACCGAGACGGCCAATCCGATTACATTCAACCACCGTAGTACTTTCGCCCTTCGCCCCGGTTCTCTGCCCGAGATCAAAGCCCCCGTCGAGAAGAGCACTGGACCGATCAGAAGTATCACCAGTCGCAATTCCACGTCCAAGGGAGGATACGGTGATTGGTAGTTCATCATGGCCGCTGCTGACATGAAGAATCCGATCACAAGACATAGGGCAGAGGGATCCGATGGATAAGGATAATTTCGATACTTGTGAAGATTAGCACCAACCGGAATAGGAACCATACAGTCGCCTCCTGTGTGCTCAGAGTGTATCAAGCAAGCATTAGCCGCTCCAGCTCCGGCGCGTCGGTGCGCGGCTCTCCGTCGATTACAGCGGGGTCGAATTCAGGTGGGGGGTGAGTATACGATCAGGTGCCGGTGCACGAATAAGGGAGGATCATGAGGACCATGATGAACAGCAGAATGAAGAAGATCTCCAACGTCGTGCCCCAGTCTACCAGGTCCATAGGATTGCCTGGGCGTCCCATAGCTGTAGGCCCTCAACTGGTCCGCTACATTCAACCACGACGGAATCACGCGATCCACCGGCCGCCGGAAGCACTGGCCTGGCAAGTCACCCTGACTCTCCCTGTTCCGATTTCTTCCCAAGTAGCCGTCGAACCAGCGGAAACAATAGCCGGTCAACTGCCTTCGCTACAACGAAAGCCGCTGTTAGGGCAATAATAAGATCAAGCAAAAACCATTCGGCTGAAAAGCCCGTCCAAACATAGACGTCGACTCCGCGCCCCATGGTTGGCCGTTCTTCCCAACTCCCAGAGAATCTGAATGGGAATCCTCGGGGGTAGTACCACCCCTCTGCTTGCATCTCACGTTTAAAGTGGGGGAGGAGGACTCCCCGGTGGGACGACCAGTCGTATTCACTGTGAGTAACGCAGAGCACAGCCCAAAGACCCAGGACCGCGGGGACCAGTAAGACTGCGGGGAACCGGGGTAGGTACTTGGTGGGCCATCGAAGTCTCATGCCGGAATCAGCTTCTCCAGCGGGCGGCGAGTCAGTTAGGCTCTCCCGGATCTGCCTGCCTTCGAAGCCGTCGACGAATCATGGGAAACAGCAGCCGGTCGAATGCCATGGCCATCATGTATGCAACAAGGAGCGCGATTACGACGTCGATGAGAAGTCGACCCCACCAGAAGGCGCATGCTACAACCGAGGTCCCCCCTTCGAGCATGACTAACATCTCCACCTCGAATACGAAGGGGAATCCTTTCGATTCGAGGAAGGTGTAGCCGCCTTCACTCCACCCGCCCCTCGGAAATCGGCATAGCCCTGCCCAGACCGCCAGGACGACTGGAACCAAGAGGACTGCGGGAAAGCTAGGTAGGTACTTGGTGGGCCATCGGAATCTCATGCTGCGTACCTCTAGCCCACAGCATACCACTATCGGGTTTCGTCTGGGCCTGCCCCTCCGTTCCACCTTCTGGACCGGATGGCCTTGACCGTCTCCTCAGGCGAGATTCCCGATAAGTACGTGGTGGTCGTCCTGATGTTGGCGTGTCCGAGCTGGCGGGAGATGAGGGGAACAGGGACACCCTCGCGTGCCAGCTCCGAGGAGAAGGCATGGCGCAGGCCGTGAGCGTGGACCCGCTTCTCGATGCCTGCCTTCCGACCGAGTCGGGGCAACAGCGCCCGGATGTAGGACGGCTGCACTTCCTTCCCGCTCAGGGTGCAGAAGGTCCTGCAGGCCCCGTTGATTCCCAGCTTGCCCGACCGGACGTCTAGCCATCGTTCGAGGACGGCGAATCCGGCGGGGTCCATCCCCACCGTTCGCGCCTGGCGTCCCTTCCCGCGCAGGATTCGAAGCGTCCCCGCGTCCCGGTCCAGATCCTTGGGTCTCAGGCTCAAGGCCTCCGACAACCTGAGCCCCGCTCGATACAGGACGGCGATCAGGGCGCGGTTTCTGATCCCCGTCGGAGCCCTTCGAGAGCATGACCTCATCAACGCGCCGATCTCCTCTCGACTGAGTATCTCAGCCGGGAATTTCTTGCCTCGGTTGCTGGTCCTGGGCATCGGGACCTCCTCTCTATCGAATTCGTATTCAGTGTCGCTTTCTCACAAAAGCGTAACCCTATAGCCGGTTTCTCCCCCTTCGGGGGCCGGCCGCATGGAAGCGTCACTCTATGGGGGTCGTAATGGACGTGGGAAAGCGCCCCCGCCCGAGTCTAAGCGGCAACCCTGATGGGTCACCCTCGAGCGGAGGCGATAGGATTCTGACTTCGAGGATATGCAGGATCAAGACCGCCATGATTAACCTCATGTCTACGCCGCGCCTGCGGCCACTGCCGCGGGCTTGTCGGCCTCTTCCAGGATTCGCTCAATTGCCTTGCAAGCCCGGCCCAAGACGCGTTCACAACCCCGACGGAGCGCATCGTCCGCGCTCAATTTCGGGAACCATTTCTGGCTGTAGCCCAAGATGTACCGATAGTGAAACCCATCGTTCCGCGGCTGGCGTCCTACCATCCGCGCCAGAACGGCCGCGGTTAGTTCGGCTACGATCTCCTGATCGGAATGCTGGCCACCCTTAAGGGAATGCTCGCGTCCGTCCGCGCAATGGCCTAGTTCATGGAAGAAGGTTTCTTCGGCTTCGTCGCATAGGACGATTTCGCGTCCATTCGTCCATCCGTACCGAGCTCCGTTGAATACTTCGGCCCGGACCTTGATCCCCCAGCGATCCGCGACGTCCATCAAGGGATGCGCTGGGACCGTCGGGAGCTCGTAGTCGAGACTCTCCCCTTCCGTATCCTCGAGGCGGAACACGGGGATAGCGACAAACCCCACAAGGCGCGTAGACTCGTCTCCCGTCGCCTTATCTTCCACCTTGACCATCCGCGGACCGAGAATCGAGAATGCCCGCGCCCCCTTCCGTACGTGCCGGCCGGCCCCCTTCCATTGCCGGAATCCCCGCGCATCCGATGTCCCGGCCAGCGCGGCCAGGACGCGGTTGCGTAGACTCCATTTCGCAATGGGGATGTTGGGCGCGGGGAATACCGCTTTCTGGACTACCGCGGGGACGTCCCCCGATTCGAACATACGAACGACCGCATCAAGGGTTTCCTTGACGCGATCTACCTTCGACTTGGTTCCCATGATTCCCTCCGCTTAGAAAGAGGGTTGATGGAAGGGCGAACTAGCACACTGCGCGCTAGTCCTGGACGACGTAGTGAACGGCTATAGGATCGTCCGTCGCGGCGTTCACATCGAACCTCGGCGTCTCCTCTTGAATGGTGATTCCAAGGGCGATCCCCGACATCTCGTAAAGATTGATGGCATTCTGGTAGCTACCAGAGATTCCATTCCCGCGGTTCAGCTTGATGGACATGTGGCCCACGGACATCCCCATCTTCCGGGTGTTTTCAGATCCGGCCGATAGGCTTGGCCCTTTCCATTCGATACGACTGGACATCGGCAAGGCCCACAGAATCCCGTAGTCCTGCAGGACGACCCTACCCTTGCCCGCGGGGCGGAGAGTAGTCGCTAGTGTTTGCCAGTAGTCGATATGTCGATAGGAACCGGGGATTCCGTCCGGCCGTTGGTAACGGACCGCGATCAATGCGTCGGCGTAGAGATACGCGCAGGAGATCTCATCCCCCTTCTGCTGGGGTTTCATTACCTTGCGAATCCCCGACTGGAGACTCTTGACGATAGTGGGTTCCATGGTGCCCTCCGCTTAGAAAGAGGGTGAAAGATGTGGGCGTTTAACTTGCGCCTCTATACCTATTAGTGTGAGAAAACTATGCCAATAGGGAGACGCAACCCGAGTGAGATAGGTAACTTAAATGAGGTTAGGCAGCGATGCCGTTACTCAAATGGGGTGGCGAGATATCGCGGTATTCCGACCTCGGATCAAGACCGGGTGAGGGGGGCCAGCGCGCCGCGTCCTTACTCTTATGGACAGCCTGACAATATATTGATCAGGATGAGGCTGACCTGTCGCAGCCTGTGGCTGCTCATGGACCCCTTGCCAATATGTGATGAAGAATTTAGCGGATGGCGTTCAGTCGAGGCCTACGGCCTCTCCTAGACCCGCTGCCAAAACGTGATGGAACTTTTGGAAGCCGGGCCTGTCGAAGCCGGGGCGGCTTCTCATGCTTCCGCTATCGAAGCAAGAGCTTCTCATAGTTGCGACTTGTCGAAACTAAGAGTTTCTGTAACAGTTCACAGGAAATTGGGTGCCCCGTGCGAGATAGGAAAGGGACAATCGGGGACATGCACCGAATTCTGCCCCGGAGGGTCGATCCGTAGCAGCAGCCTATCCCGGTCCTTGTGCGGGTCTCGGATGAGGTCTCCTTGAATTCGGTTGCGTGTCCCAAGATTCGAACAAGAGCAAGACCCCGTGAACGGTTACGCTCCGCGTTGACACGGAAACGGTGCTGCGGCTACGATCCTGTCGGAGGATCCGTCCAATGACCCCGATCACGCCAAAGACGCGTCGCTTCCTTTGGGTCTGCGTCATGCTCGCCGTCGCAGGCTCCGGTCTCGTCGCCGCCCGCGCCACGTTGGGGGGAGACGACGACACGGGGAAGGGAGGCAAGAAGCCCAAGCGTCCGCCCCTGACTCGCGTAAAGGTGGACATCTCCGAGAAGGTCGACGGAAACGTCTACACATTGCACAAGGTGCACTACCGGACTCTTCGGATGCTCTGGTTCGCCGGATTGGACTTCCAGAGTGAGCGGAAGACGAAGTGGGACAAAGATCTGAAGGCCTACAAGCCACGGAAGAAGGAAGGCGTAGATTTTATGGTCAAGGGAGAGGCCCGGGCCCGGCTCGCTGCGAGGGCGACCCTCTACGATAAGGCGGTCGCCTACGTCTACACGGCAGAGGCGGAGATCGAGATCGAAGACGGGGACGAGAAGCCCGTCGCCCGCTTCCTCTTTACGATCAAGAGGGGGGGGCGCAATCGCGATCAGGCGATCGAAAAGATTCTGAACAGCCTCGGCAACTACGTCTCCATGACGATCGTCGAGTGCGAGGCGATCCGTTCGAGGATTCCGGAGCACCGGAAGGAAGCCTTGAAAAAGACCCTCGACAAGATCCGGAAAGAGGTGGAGGAATTCGGCGGTTCGGTGGAAGAGCTCGATCTCGAAGATGAGGACGGAGGGGGCAAGGAGAGGGGAAAGAAGCCTGGCCGAACGAAATGAGAAGATAGGTAACCGTTCACGAGGCCATGTTCTTGTTCGAATCTACGATTTTCCCTTCCGTACCCTGGACGGGATGGCTAGTTTGCCGTGAACGGTTACGAGTTTCTCATGAGCAGGGCTTTGTCCTGCGACAGACGCAGTCATGAGGGACTCTTAGTCCCGAATGGGGACTATGAGAAGGACTCTTTCCTTCGACAGACGAAGTCATGAGCAGGGCTCTGTCCTGCGAGAGACACAGTCATGGAAGCCTCGACAAGATGCGGATCAAATTTTCTGGGGCGGGGATTGACTAAGGCCTTCATTTCGCTTGAAAGAAACCAGCTGATGCACGTGCTTCCATTACGACTCGTCGAGGAACAGGATGGAGGTGTCAACCGTGCATTGTTTCTTGACTGGGATGAGGTGCCATGCTACGGGGGAGTCGTTTTGACCCAGAAGCGAGTCTCAACCTTTCCATCCGCAATATCTGATGGAGGAAAACCAATGAATCAGGACCTTATTAGAAGGATCGCGCGCCTGGAGCGGATGAATCGGAAAATCCTACGGGCAGGTTTGCTCCTCGTACTAGGTTTGATCACTGTCGTCCTGCTAGAGGTGGGATGCAAACCGCGCACCCCTAGAGTCGTCAGAGCTGAGAATTTAGCGATCATCGACGGGAATGGTAAGATACGCGCCATGCTGGGTGCGGCCCCTGACGGGGGGGTTGGCTTCTTCCTGCGCGACAAGAATGAAAAAGATCGTGTGCGTTTGATTGTGGACGACGACGGAATTGCAGGCATCGCACTCCGCGATGGGAGCGGCAGGGAGCGGGCGAGTCTGGCGACAACGCCCGAGGGTTCCACACGCCTCACCTTTCTCGACTTGAAGGGGACTGATCGCATCCGGCTAGGGGTTGAGCGGGATCAGCGTGGGTTCCTCGAATTCTCCGACGCAAACGGGGATACACGCTTGAGCCTATCAGTGGTTTGGAACGGAGCCACTATCTTGAGCGCCATGGAGGGCGACCAAAGGTTCCGCTCAATTCTGCTTGTGGCCCCGGATGGCACCACAGCCTTTTCACTCGGCACAGGCAGTCCCAAGGGGCAGGCGAAGATACTCCTAAAGGTGGATAAGGACGGAAATCCGACTGCCGAATTCCACGACGCGAGCGGAGAGCCTGTCTGGACCGCCCCATGACTTAAACTCTCCCTGGATACGCGAGGCAGAGAGCCACGCGAGGGCTCCTTCTAACTCAGAACCCCCCTGCCAAAACCTAGATCAGAATTTTGGGATGGGGACGGCTGGAGATCCTGGCTGGGGCTTCTGTTTCTTGGGGGGATCAGCGAGGAGACGGCATCGGACCGGGAGAAGGCTCACCATGGTGCCCGCTACGGCCATGATGATGAGCACCCCAAGAAGGATTGCCCCAACTCGCATGTCTCTTTCTTCGCAAAGAACCGGGGGGCGCGGCCCAGTTACTCGACGAAGTACTCCGCGGTAGCGTGAATCGTCGCGGGCAAGGTCGCCTGGTTGTCGTGTATCAAGGTGCGGCCCGTGTTTGTTCTGTCCCAACCACCAAATACGTAGACGCGGTCCTCGGGGAAGAACCCGAGGCTGGCGGGGTACTCGACTGCCGCATGCTTGTCCCGCGGCTGGCTCATGGCCGACGCCACCGTCACGGTACCTCCGCCGGCGACGTCGATCACGAACGTGGAGTCCGTCGATCCACCGGCGAGGAAGTCGATTCCGCCGGCGATGAGCACGTTTCCGCTCGTCTCCAGGGTCGAGGCGGTGCCGTACCAGGCTCGCACGTCGAGCGGGTCCATTCCGCCAAAGGCTATCGTCGAATTCGCCGGTGTGACGAAGTCGGGCGTGATGATCTCGACCGCCTTTCCGCAGCTCGCAGCGCCGAAAGCGGTATATGCGCCCCCCACGAGGACAACCTGGTTCGGTGGGTTGCCGCCTGCGGCCTGCATCTGCGAGGTGCGGTCGGTCATGCCCGTTCCCGGAGCGGTGCAGGAAATGCCACAGGTCGGGTAGGCGTCGTTGAGGCCCAGGAGGAGACCACCACCTGTCATATTGTCGAAATACTCCGCATCACCCAGGACAGACTGACATTGCCCCCCCACCAAGCACTGTGCGGTCATATCGTAGCCATCGCCCCCGTAGACGATGTAGGCATCGTCCGCCGTGCCGCTGACGTTGTCCGCGCCAGCAAGCCGAGTCTGAGAGGCGAAGAGGCGCGTGAGAGAGTACGGGGTCGTCCAGGGGAAGCCGAGTCCAATCCCTCCGTTGAAGATGCCGTCAAAGGTCCCCGCCACGGGGTCGTTGTCGAAGAAGTCGCCGTCTTCGTCCGCGTCGAGAGCGATCCACGGCCGGAAGTCGCTGCAGCCAAGTTGTTGCGGGTAGAAGTAGATGAGCTCCTGTCCAGGGGACACGGACGCGTCCCAGCCGTAGGAGCCGAAGCCCCCGAGGCCGAGGACCTCGTTGTTGCCCGTGCCGGGTCCGGTCGTAACGCCGGTCGCGGCGGCAAAGAATACCTCCGGGGCCCAGTCGAGATCGGTCAGCTCCATTCCGATCGGGATCGATGCGGGGCCGAGCGGAGGGGAATCGTAGATCACGGTCCCCGTAGCGACTCCGATCCCGGTGGCCACCCACGTGGCGTCGGGGTTGACGACCAGATCGCTCGTGGACCCGTCCCCGTTCGGATCCGGAATGACCAACTCCATCGAAGGCTCGGAGTGGGGGCCGCCGTTGGCGGAGGCCTCGGAGTTCCAACCCCCGATCATGAGCACGTAGTCATCGTTCATCGCGCTGCCCATGGTGTTGTCGAGTCCGGGCAGAGCGACCGCGTAATGGAACGCCCGCGACCGGACGAGGCTGGCCGTCACCGTGAAGTTGCCCGTCGAAGGATCGAAGACTTCCATCGTGTTGAGTGCGAGTCGGAAGCCCGGGTTCGTCGTGCTGTCCTGATCCGTCAGCCCTCCCGCAATGAGGATCTCGCCGCTCTCCAGCAGGGTCGCCGTGTGCCCGACTCGCGGGGTGGTCATCAGGCTGATCAGGGAGATCCACTGTCCGGGAGCGAGGTTGCCCGAGATGTCCACGGGCGAGCCGAAGCTGGCCACCACCGTGCCGCTGCCGTAGGCGATGCCCGTCTGCCCCGAGAGGACGTCGATCCCGGATGCCCCGAGGTCCACCGGATAGACACCGACCGGGTTGAACCCGGCTCCTGCTCCCACCTGAATCGTGACCTGCGTCGATAGGGGGCCGGCGATCACCGTCGAAGTCCCGAAGGCGTCCGTCGGGATGGCGAAGGCGAAGACGCGCGCGGCCGTGGGAGGAGGAGCGACGACGACGACGTCGCCATTGAATGTCACCACGACCCTGTCACCCGCATCGACCGATAGGGAGGCATTCGCGTCTATAAACGCGGCCGACTGGATCCGCGGGGAGACCGGTCCCTTCGGGGAACTGCTGCTGCTCTTCTTGCAGGCGGTCGCAACAAGCGCGAGCGCCACCAGAGAGAGAAGAGCGAATCGACTCCGCTTCCCCATAGGTCCCTCCTTTTTCGGCTTGGCGGGCGCGGCCTCCGGCCTGCCCGCCCACGCCGTCAAATCAAGCTTCCGCGATTCCCCCCCCGACAGATTCCAGGTCCAGGTCGCCGCCTGGATGATAGACCCCAGCAGCCTTGCATGACAAGGCCAGCTACTCATCCTCGACTGGCGACTCATCTGGACTTCACCCGGACGTCATCCCCCGCGATATCCACGCCGAACCAGCCGAGGAGGAAGTCGACGAACTCGCCGGGGCTGAAGCCGGCGCGGACTCCGATGATGCCAACGAAGACGCCCGCCTCAATGTCGAAGGCGTGAATCCTGGCCCAAGTGCTGCCCTGAGAACCCCAAATCCACTTCACGTCGCGCTGGAAGGAGAAGAGCCCCGGCAGTAGCCAGTAGCAGGAATGCTCTTCATTACGGGGAAAGTCCGAGGAAAGATGGAGGGGGTAGAGTCTCGTCCCGGTGTGGCTCTTGGGACCCAATAGGAAAGAAACGGGCAGCCCAGCATAGGCAGAATGGAACGGTACGATGTCATAGATTCTCGGTGGATTGAATCGTCCGTACTCGAAGCCAAGGGGCAACACAGGGCCTCCCGCACCGACACAGACGTGAGCAACTCCGGCGAGCTTCGCTTCCACAGCAAGCCCGACACCCAAGGCAGCCTGAATGGTGAAACACTCCCCAAGGTCCCTCCCCCGGTTGCCGAGGTAGTTCCCCACCGTCGTCTGGCAGCCGGTGGCCACTGTGATGATCGCAATGAGGATCAAGGGCTGGAGAGGCCGAGTCCAGAACATGGTTTTGCTCCTGGCAGTTTCCAGTCTCCTCCAGGCTACCCTGCCTGCCGAGAGGATCAATGGGCGTGGTGACGGAGCAGGAATGCCCCGGTCAAAATGGCCGGTTTTGAAGTGACCGATGGTGGCCGATTTTGGGTGACCGATGACACAGCCGCTCAACTCCCATAGCCAAGAGGTAGGCCGCAGCAAGTGCAATGATCAGATCGATGAGGAACTCGACAGGCATGAAACCGTAGTCGCGATAGACGCTGCCGGGCACTAGCTTGCTGCCGACGAAGATGAACGGGAATCCCTTCCCGACTCCCTGTACGGCCCCAGCACTATAATCTGAGTACTGGTATCTCTCACTGTCCTTCCGCGGAATGGTACAGAGCGTCACCCATAGCCAGAGTATCGCGAACATCAATAGAATGGCTGGGAACCGAGGTAGAAACTTCGGCCATCGAAATCTGATGCTCGGCATCCATCGCAGCACCCGCCGAAATCTTAGACTCAGCACCGCCCATTTTTGCACCGGCCGGTCAGTGCCCCACGCGAGAACCCAGGCTACGACCACAGCCAACAGAAGGTCCACGAGATACGGGGTGAGTCGAAACCCGGCGTAGACGTGGCCGGGTCCCCACCACATTGCGTAGAAGGGCAGCGGAAATCCCTTCCCCACCCAACCTGACGCGAGCTCGGTTTTGGGCCATAGGTTATATGTGCCCCGAGTGTATGTGCAGAGCACAACCCAGACAACTAGCACTGCAGGCATGAGAAGGATAGCGGGGTATCGAGGCAGGAATCCAGCCCATCGGGATCTTGTAGGCGGCTGCCAAAGGACCAGTCTGGAGAACGCCAGCACCAAGACCGCGGCAGTGGTTAGCGGAAGCAGATAAGAATAATACGCGCTAGGATACCGAGGAGAATAATACCCCTTCAGAGCGTAGCGCATCAGTAGCATAACGATGAGACCAACCGAGAGGGCAAATCCTACGACATTCACCCACCTCAACACCTTCGCTCGGTGACTCCCCACCTCTCTTAAAGAACGGCGCGCCCCAATCGAGAACCAAAGAGGGCTGAGCAGACCCATCCCAAGGAGAACACTCCACTCCCGATAATCGATAGCGAAAACAATCAACCCCCGAATAACGGTCACGTCCGCACCCCGCCAATGACCGAACACCACGAGAGCTTGCGCCGCGGTCCCGATGACACCGCTCATGACGTAGCGTAGCGAGAGAGGCGCTTTGAGCCGGATGTAGATGGCCTGGGGCAAAGAGATGAAAACAGCGAAGAGTACGATCAAGCAGATGCCAGCGACTTCTAAGTCCATGAGCCCAGTCTACCAAGCAGGAATCAGCCCCTCCAGCGGGCAGGGCGAAGCTTGCTTGGGCCAGGAGAGGCCGGGTGAGAGATGCGGAAGTGCAGGCCGTACTAGCTTAGGACCCCCCTGCCCAAACCTAGATCAGAATTTTGGGATGGGGACGGCTGGAGATCCTGGCTGGGGCTTCTAGTTTTGGGGAGGAGGATCAGAGCGGTGCCGCTCATTCTGAAGCAGTTGAATGAGCTTCGAGTTCTTCTTCTTCGATGGAGTCGCCATGGATTCGGAGACTGCGGCAAAGTAGTGCCGGGAGTTGTCATCATCCTCGATCGACAGCCAGTACACACGCCCGGAAGGCCACCACGTCATTCCCTCGTATCGAACCCGTGCGCGACTTCTCATGAAAGAGAGCCTCACAGGCTCCCGCGGATCTAGATAACCTGAGAAGATCCATTCATCTGGCTGGATAACCAACTCACCAGCGCCTTCACTCGAATAGAGCTTCCAGAGCCGACGAAACCAGGCTTTCGAAGCGTAGGCAACCGTGAAGCGCGGAGCTTGCGAAAGATTCCTCCCCGTGGGGACCGACGCGTCCATCTGGAGGCTGAGCAGCCTTTCGATCCTCGCGATGTGGAGGTGACCGGCCCCCAATAGTGGTACCAAATCCTATGTTACTCCGACAGGACTTCGAGCCATGGCCGAGGAGCGGAGGGGTGGAACCCCGAAGCCTAGAGGCCATGGCAGAAGCGCTTCCGGTGCCGGAGGTCGGTATCCCA
>JAPUJT010000141.1 GCA_027296055.1 Planctomycetota bacterium
GAGACGGCCATCGAAGCCACGGAGCGAGACCGGGTCCGAAGTGATATTCGCCGGCGGGTAATCGCCTCCGAGGAGTCCGAGGTCCGGGAGGTGATCGCCTCCATGGCGAAGGACCTCCGGGAGCAGCTCATGGGCCCGATCTCCTTCGTCCTGGAGAAGGTGAAGAAAGGCGATTCGGTCAACGAACGGACCTTGTCCAACCTCCGCCGAGTCTGCGAGCGGGTGAAGGGCCTGAACTTCCTCGGGGACAGCAGACTTGACGAGGCTCTGCGGGAACTGGAGGGGTCACTCGTCGGGGTCTCGGCCAAGGAGGTCCGGACGGTGGACGGGGTGAGGGCTCAGCTCCAGACGGCCTTCACCGGGGTCGCCGCCGAGATCAAGACGCTGGCCGAGGCGGATGTCGAGTCCATGGCGTCGTCCCTATCGCTCGGCAAGCGCCGGTTCCGCCTCTGACCCGAGGCTCGCGTTCGACAACTCCAAGATGTTCGCCTGTGCGATCAACCGTCTATTTCTTACGGAGCAGGAGGATCTTCTTGCCACATCAGCCCACGAGTCCAGTCCGCCTCTATCCTTCGTCTTCCGATCCCACCGACGAGGAGATCCTCGCTCCGATCGCAGGCCTGTTCCAAAATCCCCAGGACGCCCGTAGGACGGCGCGGGAGTTGCTCGAGGTGTTCGGGGGCGTTGATGGCCTCCGGAGGGCCTCCATGCGTGAGCTGACATCCGTTGATGGGATCGGCCCCGCGACCGCCGCCTGCATCCACGCCGCCTTCCTCCTCGGTCGGCGGTCCCTGGAAATGGTTCGAGAGAGGCTCGGTCCCTACCGTGGTGCCCGAGATGTCTTCGATTACCTCGGACCTCGTCTCGCCCACAAGGAGAAGGAGGTCTTCTACGTCCTCCTGCTCGACTCCAAGAATCGTCTCATTCGCGAGGAGTTGGTCTCCATTGGGACATTGACCGCATCCCTCGTGCACCCACGGGAGGTGTTTCGGCCGGCGATCCAGGCGGCCGCCGCGGCGATACTCGTGGCACACAACCACCCGAGTGGGGACTGCACACCCAGCAGGGAAGACCTCGAGGTGACATCTCGTCTTCGCTCTGCGGGCGAGCTGATCGGCATCCCCATGCTCGACCACGTGATCATCGGGGCGGGGACATACGTGAGCCTGGCGGAGCGAGGCAAGCTTCGAGGGGGATCGTAAGAGATGGCGAAGGAGTACTTCACCGTCGCGACATTCCGTGCCTCGTCCGGCCGAAAGTGGTGGAGAGTCAACAAAGACGAAAGGGGTGGACTCTCGTGCACCTGTCCCGGCTGGTGTCGGCGGGTGGCGAGGGACGGGAGCCGGACGTGCAAACATGTGAGGAAGGTTCTGGAGAGGGAGGCGGGGCAGGGAGAAGTGGGTCCTGTGCAGAAGACATCCCGAAAGGCAGGGGCCCGGAGGTCTTCGCTGGGGCAAAGGCGGCTCAGGCTCTAGGTCTTTGAGACCATGTGCGCACCCGTGGTGCTCTTGATATTCGGACCGAAACTCGGGTCGACCTCAAGGCCCTGAACCTGCTCGACGCAGGCGATCACTCCCCGTCGCGAAGGCCGGCCAGCCTCTTGGCGGCCAGTTCCCTGATCTTGCTCCCCTTGGGGGCGAACAGCACGGCCTGGCCGTAGGAGACCGCCGCTTTGACCTTCTTCCCCAGGGCCTCGTAGCACTCGCCCAGGTAAAAATGGGGGGCCGGGTTGGGAAGGAAGAGGCGCGCCGCTGCTTTGAAGTCCAGGACCGCTTCTTCATACCTCTTCGCGTTCTTGCGAATCAGGCCCCGCAGCAGCCTTGCCTGAAAGTGCGCCTCATCCCGGGAGATCGCCCGATCCAGATCCTTCTCCGCCTCGGCGTCCCTTCCCGTGATGTACTTCAGATACGCCCGGGAGAAGTACAGAGCCGGGTGGTCGGGGAGATCGGCGATAGCCTGATCCAGGAGGTCGAGAGCCTCCTCCATCCCTTCCTGTGTCCCCTCCTCGACGGCTTTCGCCACAAGCGCCATGGCCCGCCGATGCTTGTCGTATGCCGGCAGGACGCCTCTCAGCCGGTCCCGGTGATCCTGCCAGGCGTCGCTGGAGACGACCAGGGATCGCTCCCCCTGGAGGACCTCGGAGTACGTCTCCTGGATGTACGTGTCGATCTTCTCGATGCGGTCCGAGTCGAAGGGGTGAGTGGACAGCAATCCGACAAGGATCGATTCATCCTGACCCAAACCCTCCTTCATCCGGAGGAACATCTCGAACGTTTTCTTTCCCTCCCGAGGGTCGTACCCGGCCGCGAGGGCGTAGTCGACCCCCCGCTCGTCCGATTCCAGCTCCTGTTCCCTGGAGAACTTCAGGGAGGCGAAATGTCCACCAATCCCCAGGGCCGCGGTCACGAAGACCGGGTCGGCCGGGTCCTTCTCGAGGATCTTCCGCTCCGTCATGGCCGCGGCGCGAACGAGCGCCTCCCGGGCGGCCGCTACCCCCCACTTCTTGATCATGTGGCGTTCAACGACATGGCCCATCTCGTGACCCACCACATGGGCAAACTGGGCCTCCGAATCGAGGGCGGCGAGGAGGCCCCGGGTGATGAAGAGCTTGCCCCCCGGCAGAGCATGGGCGTTCATCTCGAAGGTATTCAGGATCGTGAAGTCCCAGGGGATATCCGGCTTGGCGATCTTCTCCCCCATCCCGAGAACGATCCTCTCGAGGAAGTCCTGAAGCTCCCGGTCCGGATAGACCCCCCCGTTCTGAGCGACGACGCAGGGCTTCATTTCGGCACCGAGTAGAACCTCGCCTGCCTCCGCAAGCTCCGCACCCTTCTTGACGACCTTGGAGGCGCCCTCTTTGAACCTCTCTCGCAGGCTCTTCTTCTTCTCCTTCGGCTCCGTCTCCTGCTCTTGTGGTTTGACGGCCGGGCCCCCAAGGACCGACGCTTCCACGGCGGCGGATCCCACGCCGTCATCGGAGCCGTCGGAGCAGCCTACCGGACACAAGGTGATGGACGCGACCAGAACGATCCAGACGATGGAAAGGCGAGACATGGCAGAGTTCCTCCGGGCGCCGGTCGGAAGATATGGGGAGCCATTCTCTCTCCCCGCAGGGCGGACGCCCCGGCCGGCGCGAGGCGGCCCCGTCTATGCATAGACACCATCCAGTGGTGGTGTCGTGCCAAGAGCTTTCAGAGGTTGCGTTCCAGGGACTGGTCCGGGGGCCAGTGTACCGGGTCACAGGGGCGTCATCCAGAGCACAGGGTCATCTCCACGCTCCCGGTCGCTGGAATCGTGCGGAAGGGCAAGGGTGCACTTGGAGGAAGCCGTGGGACCTTTCTTGAGAAAATGCCCTCGCTTGGTCATCGACCGTTACCAAACTCCACATGTCGAACCGTGGGCCCCAATTCATTCCGGCTGCCTCCCAGACTTCGCCTTTCGCCGTCGGGAGGTCATTCCGCCTCGTATCCAGATCCCTTTCCAGTCCCGGCTCCATCCAACGACCCAGGAACACCCAGGAGGCCCCATTGCCCAAACCTTTCGTCGACCAGGTCCGCAACTACATCCGCGCAGGCTACCCCGCCCTCTACCTCGTCACCCATGAGGAGACCCGGGGTCTCCGAGACCTGCAGGAAGTCGCCAAGCAGACAAAGCTCTCCATCCGCATCTGGTCCTGCACGGAGGGACTCGCCGATCCCGAGACCGGCACCACCGAAGATGTCCGAGACCCCTACGCCCTGATCCAGGCCATCTCTGGCATCTCGGACACGATGGTCGTCCTCCGAGATTTCCACCTCTTTCCCGTTGAGACCGACCCGCTTCTCAACCGCGGGGTACGGGAGACGATCCTCGCCGCCAAGAAGCAGGGAAACGTGATCTGTTTTCTCTCGCCCCGTCAGGTCCTCCCTGAGGAGTGGTCGAAGTTAGTGACGATTCTCCCCTACGCCCTGCCCGACCGCGAG
>JAPUJT010000142.1 GCA_027296055.1 Planctomycetota bacterium
GACCGAGAGAAAGTTGGACCAGAACTTCTGGAGCCCGAACTTGAGCGCCTCGCGGATCTCGAGACCTTCGTCCCGAGCAATCTTCATCGCCATGATCCGGCCGATCGCGGCGCCGAAGAAGGCCCAGAGGACCAGCGCCCAAGCACCCGTGAAGATGTAGGCGGCGGGGATGAGATCGTAGATCCCCTTTATTCCTTTGTCCTTCTCGACGCGCTCCTCGTTCATCTTCGCCCACCGCTCGGTGACCTCCGCCCAGCGATGGTCGGTGTAGACCTGGCGATTCACGCCCTCGATGTACGGGAGGTTTACGCTGCGAACGATGCGCGGGAGGATATCGGGCTCTCCGAGGACCTTCTCGATGCCCCAGACTCCTCCAAAGAAGAAAACGATGGCGATGAAGGCGAGAAACACGGCGTTCAGGTCGAAGGGCGCCTTGACGCCGCCGAAGATACCTCTTCTCTCCTGCTCCAACCCCTCCATCGGTTCCCCCTTTCTCGCGCCCACCGACCTCTGCAGTCAGCGTGCGCCTGATGCCAGGTGTGATCCTTCGTCAGGAAATCGTATGCATGGTCTCTTGAGGCCGCCGATTATAGCAGCCGTCTCATCTGATTCCATAGAAAACCACCAGCGCGAGAAGGGCCCGGGAGTACCCAAAATAGTGAGGATTCAGGAGCGTGTCCCTGTGAATATCAGGCGTGGGGCTGCTCTTCGGGCTCGTCGAGGAGGGGGTTTCCCTCGACCGATGTCGAAGGGGCTTCGGGCGCGGGGGGGGCGTCGTCGGGCACGGATCCCTCCTCGGAAGGAGGCTCCTCATCCAGGGGTGACTCGTCCGGAGGGGGGGCCTCGCCTCTCCTCGCAATCTTGACGCGGCTCGCGCGGATGACCCACTCCTTGAAGGCGTATCCCCTCTGGTAGACCTCGAGGATCTCTCCTTCCACAGCGTCCGGCGACAGTTCCTGGGCGACCGCCTCGTGCACTTTCGGATCGAACGTCTTCCCCTCCGTCTCGATCTCGGTCACACCTCGATCACTCAGGATCTTCCAGAGGCGATCCCTCAGGATCTCGACGCCCTTCGCCACGGAGGTGGATTCTGCCTTCTCCATCGTCCGGGCGGCGCCTTCGAAGTCATCCAGAAGGGGGAGCAGCTCGGTGAGGAACTCCCTCACGCTCCGATCTCCCAGTTCGGATTTCTCGCGCTTGCTCCTCTTCTGGTAGTTGACGTACTCGGCCTGTACCCTCTGAAGCCGCTCGAGAAACAGGTCCCGCTCGTCAGCCTTCTTCCTCAGGACGTCGACGACGGCAGTCGGGATCCCCGGACTCGCCTCTTCGGTTCTCCTGGAGGCTCCCTTCTTCCTTTTCTTCTTCTTGACCTCGCCCCCGGCCTCGATCATCTCCTTATCCTTCAGGAGCGCTTCCATCTCCTCTTCGGAGAACTGAAACACCTTGGGCTGATCTTGCTCCTCGCCCTGATGGTCGCCCTGTTGGTCTGGTTGATTGGCCATCTTCGATTCTTCCCCGATCGGGTGTCGCCCCTACTCCAGGTACTCCTTGAACTTCTGAATCAGGGATCTCTTGCGCGGGCCTACCTTCTTGCCGTCGGTCTTCGCCAGCTCCCGCAGCAGCTCCTCCTGCTCTCCCGTCAGCTTCGTCGGCACCTCGACCACGACGCGGACGAGCTCATCGCCCTGCCCGTGACCTTCCAGGTTCGGAAACCCCATCCCGCGCAGACGATAGAGCTGATGGCTCTGTGTTCCGGATCGTAGCCGCAGGCTGGCGGTCCCGTCCAGGGTAGGGACTTCCACCTCTCCCCCGAGGGCCGCCTGAGAGAACGAGATTCCGATCTCGCAGTAGAGATCGTCCCCTTGACGTTCGAAGAACTCATGGGGCTTTACGCGCAGGAAGCAGTAGACATCCCCGGGCGGCCCGCCATTGTCCCCCGGCTCTCCCTCTCCGCGGATCCGCATCCGACTGCCGTCGTCCACTCCGGGGGGGATCTTCACCTTCATTTCCCTCTTGACCCGAACCCGGCCGCTCCCCTTGCAGGGCTTGCAGGGATCCATTACGGTCGTCCCCACGCCCTCGCAGGTGCTGCACGTCGCCTGCACCATGAAGAATCCGGAGCGCTGATTGACCACCCCGTAGCCGTTGCATGCCGAGCAGGTATCGCGCTTGGCACCTTCCCGGGCTCCGGTGCCATCGCACTTCGAGCAGAGCTCGTTGAGACGAAGGCTGACGGTCTTCTCGACGCCGCTCATCACGTCCTGGAAGCTCAGAACGATCTCTACCTTGAGGCTAGGCCCCTGCCTCGGCTGAGGTCCTGCCCTTCGACCACGGCCGCCGAACCCGAAGAGATCCCCCAGGACACCGCCGCCACCGAAGATGTCGCCGAAGAGATCAAAGATGTCATCGAATGATCGGAATCCGCCGACTCCGGAGTCCTGGAGCCCCGCGTGACCGAACTGATCGAATACTCGTCGCTTGTCCGGATCCGAGAGGACCTGGTACGCCTCGGCGGCATCCTTGAACCGATCCTCCGATTCGCTCGAGTTCGGGTTTCGATCCGGGTGGTGCTTGAGGGCGGCTTTCCGGTAGGCCTTCTTGATCTCGTCCTGAGAGGCGCTCTTGGGTACGCCGAGAGTCTTGTAGTAGTCCCGGTTGTTGTTGATCATGCTTCAGAGACGCCTGTCCCGCAGGGGGGAGGGTCGAGGGAGACGGGCGAGGGACCACGGTCTCATTATCTGCGCGTGGCGCTGCACTTTCAACCGGGATTACCTGACGATACCCTCGAGAGCCCTCTCGTCGGCAGGATCCTTATCCTCGAGATCGGTGATCAGCGTATTCGTCGTGAGCATCAGCCCGGCAAGGCTGGCGGCGTTCTCCAGGGCGGTCCGGGTCACCTTGGTCGGGTCCACGATGCCTAGCTTGAAGAGGTCTCCGTACTCGCCAGTCCGGACATCCATGCCGAAGGCCCCCTTGCGGCTGCCGACCTCCTCCACCGCGAACGTCCCGTCGATCCCCGCGTTCTCGGCGATCTGCCGCAGAGGCGCTTCGAGAGCCTCCGCAATCACGGACTGACCATGCCTCTCGTCTCCCCTGAGCTTCAGCGCCTTGACCGCCGGAATTCCGCGCAGGCAGGCGACGCCGCCTCCCGGGACGATTCCCTCTTCCACCGCAGCCTTCGTGGCGTTCAGGGCCTGCTCGATCCTCGATTTCCGCTCCTTCATCGCCACCTCGGTCAGAGCGCCGACCTGAATCACCGCCGCCCCCCCGCTCAACTTTCCTAGCCGCTCCTGCAGCTTCTCCTTGTCGTAGTCGGAAGTGGTCGTCTCCATCAGGTGCTTGATCTGCTCGATTCGCTCGGCCACCTTGCTCTTGTTACCTTTGCCGATGATCGTCGTATGGTCCTTCCCGATGGTCACATGACTTGCCACCCCGAGGGAGGAGAGCGGAACATCCGCCAGCTTGGCTCCGAGTTCCTCGGAGATCACCTGTCCCTTGGTGATGACCGCCATATCTTCGAGCATCGCCTTGCGGCGATCGCCGAACCCGGGGGCCTTGGCGGCAGCGACCTTCAGCACGCCGCGGAGCTTGTTCACCACGAGGGCGGCCAGGGCCTCTCCCTCGATCTCCTCCGAGATGATCACGAGAGAGCTGCCCGCCTGGGCCACCTTCTCGAGGATCGGGACCAGCTCCTGAAGGTTGGAGATCTTCTTCTCGTGGAGGAGGACATGCGGGTTCTCCAGTTCGGCCGTCATCGACTTGGGATCGGTGATGAAGTAGGGGGAGATGTATCCCTTGTCGAACATCAAGCCCTCGTGGTAGTCCACGATGGTCTCGGTGGAATTGCCCTCTTCGACGGTGATGATGCCGTCCTTCTTGACCTTCTCCATCGCGTCGGCAAGCAGATCTCCGATCTCGGCATCATTGTTTGCGGAGAGGGTTGCGACGTGGGCGATCTGCTTCCGGTCCTTCACCGGCCTGGAGATCCCCTCGATCTCCGCCACCGCCGCGGCGACGGATTTCTCGATCCCCCGGCGGAGCGCCATCGGATTCACACCCCCCAGGATCCTCTTGAGTCCCTTGCCAAAAATAGCCTCTGCCAGGAGGGTCGCTGTGGTGGTCCCGTCCCCTGCCATGTCGGATGTCTTGGAGGCGATCTCGTTGACCATCTTCGCCCCGAGGTTCTCGAAGGGGTCTTCCAGTTCGATCTCCTTGGAGACCGTCACGCCGTCCTTCGTTACCACCGGCATCCCGAACTTCTTTTCCAGGATCACCGTGCGACCGAGGGGCCCCATCGTGATCCGGACCGCGTCCGCAAGCTTGCGAACTCCCGCGTGGATCTTGTTCCGGGCGTCGTCGTCGAAGGCCATCTGTTTCGCTGTAGCCATTTCGGCTGCTCCTCTAATCTTCCCGTTAATTTACGATGATGGCCAGGACCTCGGTCTCGCGCATCACGTTGTGTTCCTTGCCGCTGATCTTGATCTCGTTGCCCGAATAACGGCCGAAGAGGACCGTGTCCCCCTTGCTGACGGACATCGGAGCGCGATCGCCCGATTCGAGGAGCCTGCCGACTCCGATCGCTACGACCTCTCCCCTGGAAGGCTTCTCCTTCGCGGTGTCGGGAAGGACGATCCCCCCGTCCGATTTCTCCTCCGCATCGAGGACCTTCACGACCACCCGATCATCCAATGGTCGGATCTTCATTCCCCGTCTCCTTTAGAATCCCATTCCGCCCATGCCACCCATTCCGCCCATGCCGCCCATGCCGCCCATGCCGCCCATGCCACCCATTCCGCCCATGTCGCCCATGCCGCCCATCTCGTCCATGTCCTCGGGACCGCCGGGGAGACCCTTGCCGGGCTTCTTCGGGATCTCGGTCACCAGGGTGTCGGTGCTGAGAAGGATGCTGGAGACGCTTGCAGCATTGACCAGGGCGTGGCGGGTCACCTTGGCCGGATCGATGATCCCGGCCTGGAACATATCGGTGAACTCCTGTTTGTCCGCGTCGAAGCCGAAAGCACCCTTGCCCTGGATCACCTTGCGCAGGACCGAGTTTCCTTCACGGCCGCTGTTGTCCGCGATCTGGCGCAGCGGCGCGGACAGCGCCTTGCGCAGGATTTCGACGCCCGGACTCTCATCCTCGGTGGCATCGATCTTGTCGAGTACGCCCAGGGTGCGGACCAGGGCCACCCCGCCCCCGGGGAGGATTCCCTCCTCGGCGGCCGCTCTCGTGGCGGCGACGGCATCTTCCACCCGGGCCTTGCGCTCCTTCATATCGGCCTCGGTGGCGGCGCCGACGTGGATCACGGCGACGCCCTTGCCAAGCCTCGCCAGCCTCTCCTGGAGCTTCTCCCGATCGTAGTCCGAGTCGGTCTGCTCGATCTCGTTCCGGATGAGCTTCATACGGGCCGAGACCTCGGACGCATCCCCCGCGCCTTTGATGATCGTCGTGTTGTCCCCGTCGATGATGATCCGGCGCGCCTGGCCGAGTTCACCGAGTGTGACGTTATCCAGCTGGGCTCCCAGCTCCTTGTAGAAGCACCTCGCCCCGGTGAGAGTCGAGAGGTCCGCCAGCATCTCCCGGCGGCGATCCCCGTACCCGGGGGCCTTGACGGCCGCCCCGCTGAGGATGCCCTTGAGCTTGTTGACGACCATCGTGGCCAGCGCCTCCCCCTCCAGATCCTCGGACAGGATGCAGAGCGGCCTGCCGCTCTTCGCCACCAGCTCGAGAAGGGGGACCAGCTTGGCGGCGTTGGAGATCTTCTCCTCCCAGACGAGGATGTAGGGCTTCTCCAGTACCGCCTCGGAGCGGTTCAGATCGGTGATGAAGTGGGATGAGAGGAACCCACGATCGAAGCGCATCCCCTCGACGATCTCGACGGTCGTCTCCATCCCCTTGCCCTCTTCCACAGTGATCACGCCTTCCGATCCGACCTTTTCGATCGCATCGGCGATCTTTCGGCCGATATCGGCGTCGTTCTTGGCGGCGACCGTGGCGATCTGGCCAATCTCCTGCTTCCCCTTGACCGGGTGGCTCATCTTCTTGAGGGCCTCCAGCACCTTGCCCACACCCTTGTCGATCCCCCTCTTGATCGCCATCGGATCATGACCCGCCGTGACGGCCTTCAGACCCTCCAGGAAGATCGCTTCCGCGAGGACCGTGGAAGTCGTCGTGCCGTCCCCCGTCGCGTCGTTCGTCTTGTTGGCCGCGACCTTGAGCACCTGGGCTCCCAGGTTCTCGAAGGGATCCGGAAGATCGATCTCATCCGAGATCGAAGCCCCGTCCCCCGTGATCTTCGGGCCACCCCAGCCCCGGTCGATCACGGCGTTCTTTCCGCGGGGCCCCAGGGTTCCCTTCACCGCACGGGCGAGCTTGGAGACTCCCCTCTTCAGGCTCTCCCTGGCGGTCTGATCGAAGGCGATCTGCTTGGGCATCGAGTGTTTCCTCCCTCTCCTACCGACGGAATATTCGCCGACGGATTGATTCTTCTGCAGAGTGCGAACTTGTTATAGGAGGCAATTCTCATGCCACGGCGGCCGCGCGACATGGACGCAACCGTCGTAGGCCTTTTGCCTTAAGACGTGCCCGGTGGCAAGGCGAGGCGGCCCCTGTCAAACCGACAGAACCTCGAACCTTCGGGCTCCGGGGTATGCCATATAGGCAGCGACTCGACTTGACTTCGGGATCTCGCCTCAGTTCTTCAGGAAATCGATCACTTCGAACATCATCTTGTCGTTGCGAGCGGACCGCACCATTCCGTCGAGGGGCACATCGTCTGAATACGTATTGACAATCGTGTTGCCGTTCCCCTCCAGCGTAACGATCTTGGTGAGGATTTCCTTGCCCCCCACGTCCTCGAGCTTCTCCACGACAGAGACGAAACCTGGAGTCTGATCGAACGGTCTGAGATCCCTCTCTTCATCTTCCAGATTGTACGCGGTGTAGCGATCCTCTCCTTCTCCATCGCCCGTATCCACCACGACTTCGAGTTCCGTGGCCTTGACCACTTCTACCTTCATGTGGCGCACCGCCCCGGCTCTGCGAAGGAGAATCCAATCGCCGACTTTCGCGCGCGCCCAGGGATTCTTCATTTCCGATTTGGGAATTCGCTCCGCTTTTTTCTCTGCCTCCGCCCGCTTCCTCTCCTCGTCCTTCCAAGGGGCACACCCGATCCCGATCAGGATAGAGAGCGCCACGATAACGGCCTTGTAGTCTGAGCCCATCTGCACACCCCTCCCTGGAGCTTCATTTCACCCCTTCTTGGTGATTCAAGTCACCCCTTCTTGATGCTTCATATCACATTGCCACACCGGATACGGGCGCATTTTAACCTATAGGGCCATCTCGATCTCTAGTGAATCGTAGAGAATACCCCTTGGCGAGCCCCGGAGAAAATCGCTATGCTGAAGGGTTTTGGGACCTTGCCACATTGCGGGGAGGGGCCGTGGTCGCCACTATCCGGGTCCGGGGGGCCCGGGAGCACAACCTGAAGGGGATCGATCTGGCGATCCCGCGCGAGAAGATCACGGTGATCACGGGGGTGTCCGGTTCGGGCAAATCGACGCTCGCCTTCGACATCCTCCATGCGGAGGGTCAGCGCCGGTACGTCGAGAGCCTCTCCCCGTATGCCCGTAGCTTCCTCGAGCAGCTTCAGAAGCCGGACGTCGACTCGGTGGAGGGACTCCCCCCCACGATCTCGATCGATACGGGTGGAGTTCCCGGAAACCTCCGCTCCACCGTGGCGACCCTCACGGAGATCTACGACTACCTCCGACTCCTCTACGCCCGGGCGGGGGCGCCCCACTGCCACCGATGCGGCAAGCCGATCGGACGATTGACGGTCGATCAGATCGTCGACCGGCTCGTCGGTCTTCCTGAAGGCACGAAGCTCATCCTGCTCGCCCCGCTCGTGATGGGAAAGCGCGGGGGTCACAAGGAAATCCTCAAGAGAGTTCGAAGAGAGGGATTCCCGCGGGTGCGTCTCGACGGCCGGGTCCAGGAGATCGGGGAAATCCCGGCTCTGGACCGACGGCGAAACCACCGCATCGAGGTGGTGATCGATCGGCTGACGGTGAAGGAGGGCGCCCGTTCGCGCATCCACGACTCGACCGAGCTGGCGCTTCGTCTGGGAGAGGGCTGGGTCACCGCCTTGAAGCTGGGAACGGGAGCGGAGGAGGAGATGCGATTCAGCCAGCGACATGCCTGCGTCTCCTGTGGCCTGTCCGTCCCGGATCTCTCTCCCCGCGCGTTTTCATTCAACAGCCCCCACGGAGCCTGTCCCGAGTGCGGTGGGCTCGGGGCCACGCTACGGGTGGATCCCGATCTCGTCGCGCCGGTCCCGAACCGTTCCCTGAGGGACGGGGCGATCGAGGTCTGGACTCCTCCGGGCCGCAGGGTTACGCCCCGTCACCTCCAGCTCCTCGCGGAGTTCTCGAGACTCACGGGGGCGCGACTCGACGTACCTTTCAAGAAGCTGAAAGCGGAAGATCAGCGCGCAATCCTTCATGGGCGGGAGGGTTTCGTCGGAGTGATCCCGGACCTCGAACGCCGATTTGCAGAGACCCGGAGTCACTCCGTCAAGGAGCGACTACTCTCGAGCATGCGCGAGATGCCCTGCAGCGCCTGCGATGGGGAACGGCTCCGGCCAGAGGTCCGGGCGGTGCGGGTGGGGGGCAAATCCATCTCTGGTGTGACTCGGCTCTCGGTCGGAGAGGCGGTCCGGTTCTTTGCCCCTCTCTCCTCCGGGAGTGAACTGGGCATTGCGGGGCAGGAGATTCTCAAGGAGATCCGGCTTCGCCTCGGGTTCCTCTCCGACGTCGGTCTCCACTACATCACCCTCGATCGGCTCTCCTCCACGCTGTCGGGAGGCGAGGCGCGCCGGATCCGGCTGGCAACTCAGGCGGGAGCGGGCCTGGTCGGCGTCGCCTACATCCTGGACGAGCCGACGGTGGGGCTCCACCCGGTGGACACCCGCCTTCTCCTGCGCGGACTGAGGAAACTGCAGCAGGCGGGGAACACGGTGATCCTGGTGGAGCACGACGATCAGACCATTCGCGCGTCGGATTTCATGATCGATCTGGGACCCGGGGCCGGCGAGGAAGGAGGTCGGATCGTGGCGGAGGGACCCACGGAAGAGGTGATACGGAAGGGCGACTCGTCCACCGCCGAGTATCTCCGCGGTGTGCGCCGCATCGAGATTCCTGACGAGCGTAGGAAGCCGCGCGGCCAGCTCGAGGTTCTCGGTGCGCGGGAGCACAATCTCAAGGGAATCGATGTCGCGTTTCCCCTCCGAACGCTCACCTGTGTCACAGGGGTATCCGGCTCGGGGAAGACGACGCTCGTGCGCCACGTCCTCTACCGGGCGCTCGCCCGCAAGCTGAACAAGACGAATGACCGACCCGGCCAACATAGAGAGATCCGGGGCGCCCACCGGCTCGATCAGGTCCTGCAGATCGACCAGGCCCCGATCGGGAGGACGCCGCGGTCGAACCCGGCGACCTATACGGAGATATGGGGCCGCATAAGAGGCGTCTTCGCCCTCACCCGCGAAGCGAAGATCCGGGGGTACGAGCCCTCCCGCTTCTCGTTCAACTGCAAAGGAGGGCGTTGCGAGGCGTGTCGGGGCCAGGGGGTCCAGAAGATCGAGATGCACTTCCTGCCCGACATCTTCGTCCGGTGCGATGTTTGCAAGGGTCATCGGTTCAACAGGGAGACGCTGGAGGTGCAATATCGGGGGCTCTCCGTGGCCGATGTTCTCGATCTCACGGTGGAACGAGCCATCCAGGTCTTCAAGGCCTTTCCAAAGATAAAGCGAGTGCTCGACACCCTCGATGAGGTCGGTCTGGGGTACCTGAGACTCGGCCAGCCAAGCACTACTCTCTCGGGCGGGGAGGCCCAGAGGCTGAAGATGGCGGGGATCCTGGCGCGGCCGCGGTCGGGGCGATCCCTGATCGTCCTGGACGAGCCGACGACCGGATTGCACTTCGAGGACATTTCCCGCCTCCTGGAAGTCCTGAGCGAGATCGTGAACCGGGGAAATACCGTCGTGGTCGTGGAGCACAACCTCGACGTCATAAAATGCGCCGACCATGTCATCGATCTGGGGCCCGGGGGAGGGGCCGAGGGAGGTAGTGTGGTGGCCGCCGGGACTCCCGAGGCGGTGGCCGCGACGGCCGGTTCCCGGACCGGAGAGTGCCTGAAGCGAATACTGGTTTCGAGCGCAGGGGTTGAATCAGCAGGATCGGTCCGATAAGATCTCTGAAACCTGACCTGCAACCCTCGACAATGGACGGAGATGCGACGGATGCCCGCTCGTGAGATGATCTCGGTTCGGAGCCTGGTGAAGCGATACGGCGACGTGGTCGCCGTGCGGGGGATCGATCTGTCGGTCCGCCAGGGAGAGATCCTCGGTTTCCTCGGTCCCAACGGAGCGGGGAAATCAACGACGATCAAGATCATCACGTCCTTCGTCCGGGGAGACGCCGGCGAGGTCAAGGTGGCGGGAATGGATGTGAAGACCCACTCGCTCGAAGTTCGCCGGAAGATCGGCTATCTCCCCGAGACGTGCCCTCTCTACCACGAGATGCGAGTGATCGACTTCCTGAAATACATCGCGGAGATGCGCGCCATTCCGTCTGCCGGAAGGAAGAAGCAGATATCCAGGGTCGTGGATATCTGCGGCCTCGGCGAAGTTCTGATGAAGGGGATCAGCGAGCTCTCCAAGGGATACCGGCAAAGGACGGGCCTCGCCCAGGCGATGATCCACGAGCCGGACATCCTGCTGCTCGATGAGCCTACCTCGGGACTCGACCCCAATCAGATTGTCGAGATCCGCAAACTGATCAAGGAGATAGGAAGAGAGAAGACCGTCATCCTCTCCACGCACATCCTGCCCGAAGTGGCTGCCACTTGCGGACGCGTGGTGATCATCCACCAGGGCGAGATCGTCGCGGACGGAACCGTGGAGGACCTTCAGAAGCAGGCGAAGGAGGGGCTCCTCCTGAGCGTGCGCCTCAAGGGACGCCTGGAAGGGATCGAGAAGCGGCTCTCGGAGATCCCGTCTGTGGAAGCGGTCAAGCAAATATCCCTCCTGGACGGACAGGAGGGCCAGTTCGAGATCCGCCCGAAGAAGGGGGCAGATCTAGCGGAAGAGATCTTCCACTTCGCTGTGAGAGAGAAGCTCGTTCTCAAGGAGATGCACCCTCGGGGGGCCAGCCTGGAGGACGTCTTCCACCAGCTCACCCGCTGATCGTGGACTCCTTCGCTGAGGAATCGATCTAGTAGAGAACCATGAGATCGACCGTAGCCATCACGAAGAAAGAGATCCTGGCGTACATCAATTCCCCCATTGCGTACGTCTTCGTGATCATCTTCCTCGGACTGTGCGGCGTCCTCTTCGTGAACAACCTCTTCCTGATCAACCAGGCGGACATGCGGGGTTACTTCGCCCTACTGCCGATCATATTTCTCTTCTTCATTCCCGCCCTGACCATGCGGCTCTGGGCGGAAGAGAAGAAGCTCGGAACCTTCGAGCTCTTGCTCACGTTGCCGGTGCAGAGTCACGAGGCGGTGCTTGGCAAGTTCTTCGCATCTCTCCTGCTCGTGATCACGGCGCTCGTCCTGTCGCTGCCCATCCCGATCGGGATCTCGATGTTTCTCGTCGCCGAGGCATCATCGGGACTCGACTGGGGCGCCGTCATGGGATCGTACATAGGCTCGGTCTTTCTCGCTGCCGCGTATCTCTCGATCGGCATCTTCTTCTCTTCCTTGACGGAAAATCAGATCATCGCCTTCATCCTCGCCGTCTTCGTCTCCGCCCTCGCCATCCTGATCGGGGAGCCAACGATCATAGGCGCAATGGATTACATCCTGCCGGAGAGCCTCGGGCCGATATTCGAGTATGTCGGCCTGCGGGGTCATTTCGACAGCATCGCCCGCGGCGTTCTCGACTCGCGAGACGTGCTCTACTACATCTCCTTCAGCTTTTTCTTCTTGATGCTCACCGGCATGATCGTGGAGCACAGACGAAAATGAAGTCTGGCGTAAACTTGATCATCACCGCTGTCCTCACCCTCGGCATTCTGGGGGTCCTCAACTTCTTCGCATCGAGGCACTTCGTTCGGTACGACATGACGGAGAATCAGGATTACACGCTGTCGGAGGCGACGAAGAGAATCCTCCGGAACATCGAGGACGAGGTAACGATCAAGATCTACCTGACGGTGGATCCGCCCACGAGGATCCTCGATCTCAAGAGGAGGATCGAGGACACCGTCTCCGAGTTCCGTGCGGCAGGTCGAGGGAAGCTCCGCATCGACTACATCGATCCGAAGGCGGACGACGCCGAGATGGAGAAGGCCAGGAAGTGGGGGATCCGGCCCCTCACGGTGCAAGTCCGGAAGCAGGACAGCTTCGAGCAAGTCCAGGCCTACTTCGGGATGGCGATCCTCTACGAAGATAAGCGGGAAGTGATCCCCATCATAGCCAACACCCAGAGCCTCGAATACGACATGATCTCGTCGATCAAGAAGTTGACGCTCTACGCGACGGACGACCTGCCCCAGATCGCCTTTCTCGGCGGCCACGGGGAGCCGGGCGTCCAGTACGGGGAGTATCGTGGCCTCGGGCAGATAACGAAGAAGATCGTGCACGTGACCACCGTCAACCCTTCCCTGCCGAACTCCAAGGGGATATCGAACGAGGAGAACGCCGTCCTCGTCGTGGCCAGGCCGGTCGAGCTTGCCGAGACGGATCTCTACGCCATCGACCAGTTCCTGATGAAGGGGGGGAAGATCATATTCCTGCTCGACCCGATCCAGATTGATAATAGCAGGGGCGGGACCACGGCGAAGGACACGAACTCGAACCTGGATGAGATGTTGGCTCACTACGGAGTCGGCGTGAATCACGACCTGGTCATGGACGATCCTCGGTACGTCGGGAAGATCCCGCGTCAGCGAGGTCCCTTCCAGTTCCGGGAGCCGTACCCGTTCTTCATCGCGCCCACGGCGAACAACCTCTCCCAGGAGAGCCCCGTGACGGCAAGTCTCGATCAGATGATCCTGCCCTGGGCCTCGTCGCTCGTCCCGATCGAAGACAACCTGAAGGATCGAGAGGTCATCGAGCTGGCCTGGACTTCCGACAACGCCTGGACCATGGATGAGGAGTTCGACGTGACCCCCCCAGCCTCCCCGCGAGATTACCCACGTGGGCCGGACGGCAGGATCGGAAAGCGGATCGTGGCTCTGGCCGTGACGGGGAAGTTCACATCCTTCTTCAAGGACAAGGAGATTCCGGTCTTCATCGATCGAGCCACCGGGGAGCCTGTCCCAGTCCAGGATGGCCCGCTACCGGACCGGGTGGATCAGGTCGAGTCGAGCCAGATCATCGTCGTGGGGGATTCGGGGTTCCTGGAGAGTCAGGCGCTCCGCGTGCCGGGAAACGCCAATTTCTTTCTGAACGCGATCGAATGGCTCGCCCTGAATCCCGAGCTGGTGACCATCCGGGGAAAGGGAGAAATCTCGCGCCCGCTGGACCCAAAACTCGGCAAGGAGCTGAAGGCCAGGAAGAACCGGTTCAAGATCTTCAACCTGATCGGTATCCCCCTGGTGGTGGCTGGCCTCGGACTCCTCCGCTTTCTCTTCCGGCGTCTCTCGAGAAGAAGGTACATGCGGGCATGGGCCTCCGCGCGCCCTACGAAGTCGCCGGGCGGCCCGAGCCCGACACCTGGAGGGACGGGGAAGGAGGTCAAGAAGGAATGATGAGCGGGGCGAGGAGGAACATGATTCTTCTGGCAGGGCTCCTGGTCCTGGGCGGGGCCGCCTATATCCTGGAGAAACCCTTCGCGGAGAAGCCGGAAGGGTACGCCACCTACGGCCTGATCTTCCCCGACTTCGACGTGCAGCAGGCACGGGAGATTTTCATTCGACGAGGCGACAAGGAGGTGATCATCCAGCATTCCCCGCAGGGCTGGATCGTACCGACCCTCTTCGATCACCCCGCTAAATTCAGCAAGATCCAGGAGGTCGTGTCGAGAGTCAGTCGCTGGAAAAATGATCTTCCCGCCGGCAGGTCCGCAGCGAAACATGACCGGCTCGCCGTCGGCGAGGAGACCGGCACCTACGTCTCCATTTCCGACGCGAACAAGAAAACGATCGCCGAGTTCTACCTCGGGCGCATGGGCGGATTCGACAAGGATCGCCTACCCCCCGGAGGCAAGATCGATCCGGAAGCGATCACTTTCTACATACGCCCGCTTCCCGGTGACGCGATCTACCTGCTCACCGAGTTTCTTCTCGGCACCTTCACTCATCAACCGGAAAACTGGATCGACGGCAAGATCTTCACCTACGCCGCGGACGACGTGGTGAAGGTCGTGGCCGAAGGGATAGAGGAGACCCTGGTGATCACCAGGGAAGGGGAGGAGTGGAGACTGGAAGGCCTCGAACACCCCCCCAGCCAGAGCGCCATCAAGCAGGTCGTGGACTCCGTCGGCTACCTGAGTGCAACCAACGTAGGCGACCCGAACGCCCCTCCAAGCGAGTACGGTCTCGATGTTCCCATCATGACGGCGACGGTGACCCTGAAGGACGGCAGCGAGGCCCAGATCATCATCGGAAAGGAGAAGGACGAGCGGAGCCGCTACGCCAAGTCGGTCGGCGGCCGTTATCCGATCATCCTCAACACCTCCAGCCTCGATCGGATCTTCAAGACGAAGAACGACCTGGTGGAAAAGAAGCTGTTTTCGTTCTCCGGTTACCAGGCAAAGAAGGTCACCCTCGAGCATCCGGACGAGTCGGTGATCATCGAGAAGGAAGAGAACCAGTGGAAGGTGACCTCCCCGGAGGGACACGCCACGGATCTCAGGGCCATCTCCCAGATCGTGGGTCGGCTCGGTCAGATCAAGATCGAGCGCTACGTGGAGCAAGCGGGTGAGGATCTCTCGAAGTTCGGCCTTGGCGTCCCTTCCTTCCGCGCGATCACGGAAATAGAGGACGAGACCCATATCCTCATCGTCGGCGGCCAGGACCCGGATGGCCTTCATTACGCGATGAAGGCGGGGGGCGAGTGGGTCGTCCTCCTGACCGACGAGACCCTCTCCTTTGTTCGGAAGAGGGCCGATGACCTGAGAGAAAGGACGCCAGAGGAAATTGCGGCCGAGGCAGCGGCGAAGAAGGCCGAGGCCACTCCGGTGGATGATGCCCCGAAGGTTCCGACGCCGGAAAAT
>JAPUJT010000143.1 GCA_027296055.1 Planctomycetota bacterium
GGATAGTGGCAGCTAGCCGGCCGCCGCCGTCGGTTGAGCGATAAACGGAAGGATTGGAAGGAGGAGACTGATGAGGATCGCCCAGGCGACTGTGGGAGCGCTGCTGGCCGCATGGCTACTGATAGCGTGCGCGGACACCCAGACGCGCGATGATGACCAGGTTCCCGAGGAACGGGCGCCGGCCGGCGCGGACGACGGCACCCCCTCCCGGCGCGCTTCGAAGAAGCCCGGGCCTACATCGGCGAAGCCCCGATCGGGCGGCCCGCGCGCAGACTCCGGCAAGCCCATCGATCGGTACTCCAAGGATTCGGCCCTACGCCGGCAGGCCCTCGAATCGATGGCCGAGAGCGAATACCAGACCGGCAAGAGGCTCTACGGAGAGCTGAAGTATGCGGACGCTGAGCGGCAACTCCTCAAATCCCTGCAGAGCGATCCGAATCACGCGGGGGCGATCCGCCTCCTCCAGAGGACACAGTTCATCCTCGGCAAGCGTCCCGGCGAGATCCCTAGCGTGATCGATCGGCTGCGAAACGAGACGGAAGTCCGTATCCAGGAGTTCCGCATCGAGATCGAGCGCACGATGAACGAGGGGATCAAGCTCTCCAACGACCGTGAGTTCGACAAGGCGGCTGAGAGATTCGAGCGGGCGATCGAGCAGATGCACTACTTCCCGTTCTTCGTCGACACCTCCGACATCCAGAAGGAGGCGGAGCACCGCCTCGCCACTGCCCGAAGTATGCACCTCGAGAAGAGGAGGGGCATACGCCGTTCGGTGCAGAACGCTGCGGAGGAAGAGGCCCGGATCGGCCGCGCCCTCAATCTCCGGCAGGTGCAGCGACGTGTCGCCGATCTCATGAAGAAGGCGACCGAAGCGTTCGGCAAGGAGGAGTTCGAGAAGTGTGAGGAAGTCTGCGACATGATCCTCGAGCTGGATCACCGATCCTCCCGAGCCGCGCGGCTGCGGGAGAAAGCGATGCGCGCTCGGCACGTCAAGAAGGCTCTCACCAACATTCGTGAACGGCTCGAGCATTTCCGCGGACAGATCGTCGCGGTGAAGACCTCCGCGGTTCCTTACCAGGAAATCTTCAGGTGGCCCTCCAAGGAAGATTGGGAGGCAGTCAACCTCCGCAGCAAGGGACTGGAGACCTTCTTCACGCCGGATGAGACCCCGGAGACGCGGAAGATCAAGGAGAGGCTGGATGTCCAGCGGATCACGCTGAACTTCGAGGAGACCCCCTTCGGCGTCGCGATCGACTTCATGAAGGACGTCACGGGGCTCAACTTCGTCGTGTCGAACCTGGCGGAAGAGATCGTCGAGGACGAAGGGCTCGCCGTGACCCTGAAGGTGACGAACCTTCCCTTGAGGAACGCCCTCCGGCTCATACTCGATCACAACCCGGACCTCCGGTACTCGATCCGCTACGACGTGATCTTCATCACCACAGCGGAGGACGTTGAGGAGGATCTGTATCTCGAGTTTTACAACGTATCGGACATCATCGGGAAGATCCCCGACTTCCCCGCTCCGAAGCTGGCCCTCGCCCCGCTCGCTTCGAGCGGTGGCGGCGGCGGCACGGGCGTGCTCACGTTCGACGACGATGACGACGATGACACCAAGGGGATCGGCGTCGATATCGACACCCTGATAAAGCTGATTGAAGATAGTCTCGGCGAGGAGAGCGAGAACTCGAGCGTCGAGGCATCCCCCGGCGGGATACTGGTGGTCCGCCACACCCTGGAGGCCCACAGGAAGATCCAGCAGCTCCTCGTTTCCCTCAGGAAGACGGTGGGGATCATGGTCACGGTGGAAGCCCGGTTCATCGACATCCAGGACAACTTCCTCGAAAACATAGGGGTCGACTACCGCGGCCTTCCTGCCCAGATCCTGAACGTCGACGGCTCCGGAACCAACCAGAGCATCGGCTACCGGTTTGTCGATTCCCAGCAGCAGAACGATACCCGGGCGGCGGTCAGCAACACGTTCAGCACCAACCTCGGTTCGTCCTCTGCCAACCCGTTCAACTTCTTCGAGACGGGCGGTGTTGCGGCCCAGTGGAACGTGCTGGAGGATTTCCAGCTCCAGATGATCTTCGAAGCGGTGAAGAAGACCCAGAAGGCTCGTCTGGTGAACAACCCCAGGATCACGGTCTTCAACACCCAACGATCCCACATCCTCGTCATCAACCAGGAGGCGTACATCGCCGACACGGAGATCAACCAGACGGGCATCACCCCCGTGTTGAACCCCGTGATCGGAATCCTCAACTCCGGGTCGATCCTCGAGGCGAGGCCGACCGTGAGCCACGATCGGAAGTATGTGACTCTCGAGGTGAAGCCGACGCTGGCCGTCGACCTGACGACGCCGCTCAACGTGGCCAACTTGAACCTATCGCTCTCGTTCACCCAGATCCCGATCGAGCTGCCGGTCCTCCGGGTACAGAAGATCAGGACGACCGTCACCGTCCCCGACGGCGGCACGGTCATCGTCGGTGGGCTGAGGGACATGCGAAGGGTAAAGAATTACGCCGGGGTCCCGATCCTGGGACATATCCCCCTCATCCGGCTCATGTTCTCCCGGCACGGGGAGTCGAGCCTGAAGAGAAGCATCGTCGTCCTCCTCAAGGCGGATATCACGATCATCCGCGAGGAGGAGGAGAAAATGTACCGTTAGCCGGTAGTCGAGGAAAAGTAGAGTCTTGAGACGCAGCTGTATCTTCCATTCCGAGACGATGGGCCGGTGGGACCGGGGTTGGGCCGCCCTCTTGGTGATCGGCGCCTTCCTGACTGCTGGAACGATCCCCGGGACCGGGCGCGCCCAGGACCTGGAGATGAAGTTCGCTCGCGGCCTGATGGAGAGGGGCCCTGCCTTCTACGGTCTCGGCAGGACGGTGGCTGCTCGAATCGAGGCCGACAGTTCCAGGACCGCTGGAGTGCGCGCGGATGCTTGCTTCCTGATCGCGAAGATGTATCGCCTGGAGGCGCAGTCGAAGGGCGATGACGAGATACTCCTGAAGAAGTTCGAGGAGCAGATCGCCCGTTGCAAGCAGGTTTATCCGAAGAGCGCCGGCGCGCGAGGCGCCGATTTCACGCTCCTGCGCAGCGAAGTTGCCAAGGCGCGGGCCAAGGTCGGAAGCGCGCTTACCTCGGAGGACCCGGAGAAGATCGCTGCGGCCCGCAGGGTTGCGAAGGTCATCTTCGAAGATTCGATCGCCAAGTTTGGCGAGATGATCCAGAAGATCCAGAGGCAAGTGGACGCCAATCCCAAGGACGGGGAGGCGAAGTTCAAGCGAGATCAGGCGGAGCTGATCGAGGCGGACACTCTCTATGGTTTCGCCATCAACATGTTCGATGAGAACGACCCGGAGCGTAAGAGCCATCTCGAGAAGGCGTTGCAAAAGTACGATTTCATCGTCGAGGAGCGGTTCGAATTCCAGAATCTCCTCGCTTACGGCTACATGGGTCGGGGGAAGGTCCTCTTCGAGCTGGGCAGACTCGCGGATGCCGCCGATCAGTTCGATGAGCTGACCTATTTCACCACTGGCCTCGATTCGAAGGATGAGCAGTTTCAGGCAGCTATCAGAGCCCTGGAGAACGTGGTCCGCCTCGAGGCCTTCTTCATGAGCCTCGCCACGCGCTTGAAGGCGGGGGAGGTGGACGCGGCCCTCCAGACTGCCGTCGAGCTGTTCGGCACCTGGCTGGCGACGGTCGAGGGTCTGCGGAAGAACGGGCCGGGAGACGACCCCAAGGAGGTCCGGTACTGGGTGACTTCCTACTTGACTTCGGAGGCCGCCGAGCAGGCGCTCAAGATGGCGGAAGACGCTGCCGCGGCTCGAAAGAGGGGAGCGGCGCAGCCTCTGGGGGGCCGAACGATCACGGGAGTCCGCGATGCCCAGATCCGTCACGGGATCAGGGCGCTGATGGAGACGGCGCGTGCGGTGGCCAGGGCGGGCGATTTCGACCGGGCGGGAGGGCTCCTGATGGCGGTGATCGAGGACTCCAGGGAGAGGGAGCCCAAGGTCTCGCCGACCGATCTCGACATCTTCGGCTACACGGCGTGCACCGTTCTCTCCGAGATCCTGGAAGAGGGTGGAGTGATCTTGCCGGCGGATGCCGCGTTCTACGCGGGGCAGGGATTCTTCTTCCGTAGCAAGAACGACGCGGCGATCCGCGCCTTCCGCATGTCGATCGCCAGCGGGGCTCGTACCAGCGAGAGTGACTTTCCTGCCCGCGCCCTGTACGAGATGGGGACGATCTACTATGCCGAGAAGAAGGCCTATCTGGAGGCCGGGATCGCCTTCAAGACCCTGGCGGCGAGATACCGCGACCACCTGTACGCGGCGGAGGCGGCCCGGAGAGCGGAGAAGGCTTTCAACAAGCTCGAGGGGAACGGAGATTGGATCCGGCGGCTGAGAGAGGAGGCGATTTCGCTCGTTCAGCGTTCGGGGCAGGGTGTGGCTCCCGAGCGGCATCGGTTCGAACGCGGGGAGAGGCTCTTCACGTCGGACGATTTCCTCAAGGCGTCGGAGGAGTTCCTCGGTGTCCTCGAGGTGGTCTCCACGAGCCAGGGCGATCGGCGGGTTCCGTTCTATCTGATCGCCAGGATCAAGGGAGGTGAGTGCCTCGGTCGCGCGTTCCGGGCGGATCCTGAATCAGCCAGAGGGAAGCAGCACCTGGAGAAGGCCCTGCAAGTCCTGAAGGAGGGCCTCGAGAAAGCGGCGGCCGAACGTGACATCCGTTCCTGGGCTCTGGGGTGTCTCACCCTCGGGAGCCTCCTCGCCTCGAAGGAGGTGGCGGACTACGGCGCGGCGGCAGAAGTCCTCTCGGCCCTGGACAGAGAGCCAGCGCTCCAGGCGGAAGATTCGCAGAAGGGGTGGGGATTCGTCGCCTCGGCGCGCGAGCGGCAGGTCCACTCTCTGGCCAAGCTCGGCAGGCTGGATGAGGCCGAGTCGGCCTTCGCCCATCTCGAGGAAGGATTCCTCGCCAGGGAGGGGGGCAACGACGCGTTGGGTCGCGCCGAGCGGATGGCAGGGTTCCAGGCGGCGTGGACGCTGGCGGCGGCGATGCAGGACAAGGGGGAGGAGGATCCGGCCGGGGGCTGGGAGAGCCGCGCGGGCACATACGGTGTATGGGTGGCCAAGCTCGGTCCTCCAACATCCGCGAAGGACGAGTTCAAGAGGCTCGCATGGGCCGCCGGGCTCGTCTTCGCCGGCGGGCTCTACAAGGAGGCGATCCCCGTCTACGAGAGGATGCTCGAGGCCTTCAAGAGGAGCGGCCGGGATAAGATCAACTTGAAGGATGGAACGGTCATCTCGGGTGAAATTCTCGAGGAGGACCTTCAACGGATCAAGATACTGGTCGACGAGACAGTCGAGACGATCGAGAAGGTCATCGTCAACCGCACCCAGAAAGGGGTGCCCAAGGACTTCCAGCAGATCGCCGACACCGCCCGGACCGACCTGGCCGAATGCCTCGTCAAGATCGTCGAGGCGGAAAAAGCGATGAAGATCTTCAAATTCCTTTACGATCGGCCCATTTACTCGGGCGAGTACCGTGTCCTGGAGGGATACGCCGAGGCCCAGCTCCTGATGTTCGAGAAAACGAAGGATGACCGATACCTGGGAGCCCAGGGGGCGGCCAGGGACCTGTTTCAGAGGCTCTTCGGCAAGCTGAAGGGAGCGGAGGAGGAGGGGTACCTCCTCTTCAAGCGTCCGACCGATCCGCCCTACTGGGAAAAGCGCTGGCTCTTGATGGAGAAGATCCTCATCTGCGCCTTCAAGGAGGGCAAGAACGACCCGACGAAGTACGACTGGATCATCGAGAGCGTGGACGGGTTGGAACTGCTCGAGGGGCTGGCCAAGAAGGATTTCGAGTTTCCGAAGATCCGGGACAGGATACAGAAGCTCAGAGATGACTCCATGAAGAGAGCGAGATAATGAGCGAGCTCCGCAGCAAGACCCGGCGGAATCGGATCAAGGCACTGAGCATCACCCTCGCGATCATCGCGGTCGCCGTGCTCCCTGACCCGGCGTTCGCTCAGATCAGAGGAGGGGATCAGATCATCTTGCGCGGGGACACCCGCCATCGGAACGTGGAGATCATCAAGGAGGGGTGCGACGAGATAGCCTTCAGGCTGGGCGGAGCTCGTCGGACGGTCCCTACGACCGACGTCGTCGACGTGGTATACGGAAATCAGCCCACGCGCCTGGTCCAGGCGAAAAGCGACATCGGCATCGGGAAGTACAAGAAGGCGTTGGCGCACCTCGAATATGTGATCAACTCGGTCGGGGACAACTCCCCCGACTGGCTTCTGCCCCACGCCCTCTATCAGAAGGGAAAGGCGCTCAACTTCTGGGGGAAGACGGACCCGAGCCGATACGGCCAGGCGGCGGAGACCCTCGAGAAGCTGACACAGAACAAGGACAACAAGGGGCATCGTTTGCAACCGATGGCCCTACGACTCCTCGGCGACGCCCTCCTCGGGGCGGGGGAGGTGGCCGAGGCGGAAAAGTCCTTCAAGGAGCTGGCGGCCGTTCAGTGCCCGGGTCCCTGGGCCATTCACGGCAAGTATGGCCAGGCGAAGATCCAGTTGAAGGGTGGCGACCAGATGAAGGCCCGCAGCCTCTTCCTGGATGTGATCAAGGAAGCGGGGTTCCGGCCGGAGGCGCAGGCGCTCGCTGGAGAGGCTCGCCTGGCGATGGGCAAGTCCTGGCTCGCCGAGGCCTCGTTCAAGAACGCGATCGATGCTTTCAAGGGGGCGATCCGAGCTGGTGATGAAACGATCGGCAGTGACGGAGGTCTCCTTCCGATCCTGACCAAGGCATTCAACGGGATGGGCGATGCCTATCTCCAGAGGGCAGACAAGTTCGAGGATGCCAAGGACTATCAAGAAGCACTCCTCGCCTACATGCACGTCGTCGTCCTCTCCGAGGAGCCGGTGTCGGAGAGGCGTCATGCCCTGCTGCAGTCGGGCAAGTGTTCGACCAAGATTGGGTGGAAGGACATGGCCAAGTCCCTGTTTGGCGAGTTGAAGTCTCGCTACCCGACTTCGCAGGAGGCGAAGGAAGCGAATTAGAAAAGGGGAACCCGCCAGGGGAAGCCCGGCGGGGTTGGGTCTGACTAGGAAGAAGACCGAGAAAGGAGCCCGGTAGAGATGAGGAAGGCAATCGTCATTGCGGTCCTGCTGGCGCTGGTCATAAGCTTCGTGGGAATGCCCGAAGCGCTGGCCCAGTCCGAGGGCGGCCAGGGGAAAAAGATCACCATGTGGCAGACCCTGATGTGGGGGGGGTGGATCGGGTTTACGATCCTGGGTCTCTCCGTCGTCGGGATGGGACTGGTCATCGAGCACGCCATTTCGATTCGCCGGGATGCGCTGGTCCCGCCTGACTTGCTCGGCAATCTTGAAAGCCTCTTTGAAGATGAAGAGTTCGAGGAGGCGATGCAGATCTGCGAGACGCAGCCGACGTTCCTCACCAACGTTCTGGCGGCCGGTCTCCCGAAGATCAACCAGGGTTACGATGAGATCGAGAAGGCGATGCAGGAGGTGGGAGAGCAGGAAGCAGTGCGACTTCACCAGAAGATCGGCTACCTCTCGCTGATCGCCAACGTGTCTCCCATGATGGGGCTGCTCGGAACGGTGGCCGGGATGATCGGGGCGTTCAATACGATTGCTACGAAACAGGGGGCGGCGAACCCGTCCGACCTGGCGGGAGACATCTCGAAGGCTCTCGTGACCACGTTCCTCGGACTGACCGTGGCGATCCCCCTCACCGCAGCCTTCTTCTACTTCCGGAACCGGGTGATCCGGATCATCCTCGAGGTAGGCGCCATCTCGGGAGAGATGATGGAGCGATTCAAGACCCACGGGAAGGGGTAGATACGAATGCGTCTGATCAAGAAGAAGCGGTTAGAGCTGGACCTCGGCCTCAACATGACGCCGATGATCGATATCGTCTTCCAGCTCCTCATCTTCTTCATGGTAGTGACGGAGCTGGCGACCCTCGACCTGGAGAGGCTCACGCTTCCCTACGCGGAAAAGACGGACACTTCGAAGGAGTCGAGTGGCGCCACGCTGATCACGGTCAACGTCACACGGGAGACGGAAGTGAAGAAGTCCCTGATCAGGATCAAGAAACGGACCTACACGCAGGCCATGCTCGAGGAGTTCTTTAAATTCGAGGCGTCCGTAGGGGACATGGTGCCGAACGAATTCGACCCGAACAAGAAGATCTCCGAGCTCGAGGTCCTGATCCGAGCGGACCGTGACGCGGCCTATGAAGGCGTGATGAGGGTCTTCGATGCGGCCCAGAAGGCCACCATCTGGAAGATCAGCGTGGCGTCGACCGAGGAGAAGTACACCCGTGAGGTCAATTAGGATCCGAAGAGACTGGCAGAAGGAGCCGTCGCGATGACCAAGCCCGGCGCCGTTACAGAGATGGTGGAGGAAAACGAGGCGGAGTTGAGCATCACGCCGATGATCGACGTGGTCTTCCTCCTCCTGATCTTCTTCCTCCTCGCGTCCCGCTTCAAGGCATCGGAAGGAGACCTGAAGGCCTACCTTCCCAAGGACCGTGGACAGGGGACGTCCACGCCCACGATTGACCTCTACGACGTGAGGGTCAAGCTCCTCTGGTACGACGATCAGAATCGTCCCACGACGAATACGAAGACGGGTCACGTGGTCCTCAAGGTGGGGAAAGAAGTGATCGGCAGCAGGGTTCTGGAGGACACCGTCACGAGGCGAATCGAGCCGTTTCCAGACTACGAGGAACTTTACGAGAGGCTGATCGATTTCAAGGCGAGCTACAAGGGCAAGAGCGAGAAGGGCCTGCCCGTGATCATCGATGCGAGAAAGCAAGTCCCGTGGAAGCACGTGATCTTTTCCCTGGATGCGTGCATGCGGGCGGGGATCAAGGACATTACCTTCGCCGCGCCGGCGAAGCCAATTGACTGATTGATTCGAGGGTTGGATGAGGGTGCAGAAGGAGGAAAAGTGATGGGGCGTATCGTTTCGCTGGGACTGCCGGGGGTCGTGATCTTGGCCCTGTCCTGCATTGGCTCGCCCGATAACTCCGAAGCGGCCAGCGACCAGGCCAGGAAGGCTCCGGAGGCTTCGGATGGGAACGGGGCGATGCTCCGTCCCTTGGAAGAGGCCGGAGCAGACGGGCCTCAGAACAAGCCGAAGTCCGGTTCGGACGTGAAGAAACCGGCCGATCCTCCGAAAACCGGAAAGCAGGCTCCGAAGCCCGCATCGCCCAAGGACGGGGCGAAGAAGCCGGCGCCAGGCGCCGACAAGGCGAAGCGGCGTCCTCCCAACAAGCAGGCGCCCGGGGCTGACGAGGCGAAGCGGTCTCCCCGGAAGAAGCCCAGCGCGAAGCCCAAGGGCCGGGAGACCCCCAAGCAGGCCCTGAAGAGGTATTCCAGGGACAAGGACATCCTGGAGCAGGCACGGATCAGCCTCTCCCGCTCCCACCTGGAGTCCGGGAAGAGGAAGATGGAACTCCTCGACTGGGTGGGCGCCGAGAAGGACTTCAAGAAGGCCTACAGCCTCGACCCGACGAGCGAGGAGGCGCAGGAGCTCCTCTTCACGGCCGGGAGGATTCTGGGCAAGCGGGAAGACACGATGGGATCGGCGATCAAGACCTTCCGCGACGAACAGGTAGTGCGCCGTCAGCAGATTGCCATCGAGATCCGTCGAATCCTTGCGGAAGGGAAGGACTTCTACGACGGCACGGAGTACGAAAAGGCGATCCTGAAGTTCCAGCAGGCCGAGGCGATGCTGTCGATCGATTCGCCGTACATCCCTGACAGCGCGGACCTTCTCGATAAGGTGCGGGCGTACATCGGAGAGTCGAAGAGGCGCAAGAACGCGGCGGAGCTAAGCCGCAACCGCAATCTGACGAACCAGGCGACCCGCGCGGCGTCCGCGGAGGAGCAGAGGCGGCGGGATGCCGAGGAGGATAAGGTCAACTTCCTTCTCGATCTCGCGATCGAGAACATTTCCAAAAACCGGTACAAGAAGGCGCTCGATCTCCTGGACGATGTCCTCGAGATCGATCCGCATAATCGCCTGGCAGTCCGGCTACGCGATGGCGCGAAGGAGGGGTCCTTCCTGCACAAGGAATGGACCGCGATCCGCCAGATGAATGAGCAATTGCTCCTCTCGACGGAGAGCGTCGTAGAGGCGGCGATCCCCTACACCGATCTGGTGCGCTTCCCGCCGAAGGAGAAGTGGCTCGAGGTGGCGAAGCGCGTGGAGGGGACCGGTGCCGCCTTCGCGGAGGAGGACCCGGAGGTTCGACGGATGCGCGAGATCCTGAACACGCGTCGCGTGACGATAAACTTCGACGAGACTCCACTGGACGCCGTCGTGACGTTCCTGCAGGACGTCACGGGCTTGAACATGCAGATCTCTCCGCAGGTGGACGCCACGGGAGTGAACGTCTCCCTCGGTCTGAACGAGGCGATCCTGGCGAACGCTCTCAGGTTGATCCTCGACAAGGTCAACCTCTCGTACACCTTCAAGGATCAGGTGATCTACATCGCCGAGCCGGGCGAGGAGGAAGGGGAGCTGATCTTCGAGATCTACAACGTCCAGGACATCTTGAACAAGATCGAGGATTTCACGGGTCCCGAGATCAAGGTGACTTCCGCCGATGCACCGCAGCCGGGCGGCGGGGGGGCCGGTCAGCTCATCTTCGATGACGACGACGATGAGGACCTGGAGGGAACGATCGACCCGGACAAGCTCCTCGACCTGATCCAGAGCAGCACCGGCGAGGACAACTGGGAGCGAGAAGGAGTCTCGATCGAGCACCACCGTGGACAGCTCCTGATCAATAACGTCCGTGAGATCCATCTGGAGGTACAGGAGGTCCTGGAAAACCTGCGGAAGGACGCCGGTCTCTTCGTCGTCGTGGAGGCGAGGTTCATCGATCTCTTCGACGACTTTATTTCCGAGTTCGGAATCGACTACCGGGGCCTGCCGAACGCCCCGATCGGCAACCCGACCGGTGTTCTGGCCCCCAATCAGTCTGGTGGCACCGACACCGGCGCCGAGCGTACCCGCGGAACGGGGACGGACAACTTTATCGGAAGAATCCAGGGGATCTTCGACGGTTTCACGGGATTCCTGACGGGCAGTCGCCTCACCGGAGGGACGCTGCCAGGTCGGAATATCCCGGGCCTGTCCATACAGACGACCTTCATCGAGCCGTTCCAGGTGAACGCGATCCTGAGGGCACGCGACGAGAAGAGCCGTGTGCAGCTCCTTTCCGCCCCCGTCATCACGGCGGCGAATCGGCAGAGGGTCTATATCTCTGCGATCACGCAGCGGGCCTACATCGCCGACTACGATCTCGCGTCGGGCGGGTCCGGATTCGTGGCGGTGGAAGTGGCGGACCCGATCATCCAGACCTTTGAAGAGGGCGTGATCCTCGATGTGCGGCCGACCATCTCGTCCGACCGTCGCTACGTGACACTGGATGCGAAGCCGACGCTCGCCCAGCTGGTGGGGGGGTTCATCTCAACGATCCTCGTGGACCTCGGCTCGATCAATCAGGCGGCGCAGCAGGTGCCGATCGGGATCCCCGAGATTACGCTCCAGGAAGCCTACACATCCGTCACGGTTCCCGATGGCGGAACGGCTCTCCTGGGAGGCTTCCGGAGCCTCAACGAGCAGAAGTTGAGGTCATCGATCCCGATCCTGGAGAGCATCCCGATCTTCAACATTCTCGGCACCCGGACCGGCGAGCTCTCCGAGAAGAGAAGCCTCATAATCTTGATCACCGCCCGTGTCGTCGTGGTACGGGATCAGGAAAAGGCGCTCTTCAGCACCCAGTAGGCATTGTGGTGCGCGGGTGTGCGACACTGAATCGAGGTAGGAAATGGTCTGGAGCCGCCAAGGTCCCAGGCTGAAGGCGATATTCTTCGACATCGATGATACGCTCTTCTCGACCACCGAGTTTGCCGGCCGGGCGAGGAGGAACAGCCTCGAGGCGATGATCCATACGGGGCTCCGTATAGATCTCGACGACCTCGAGGCCGAGCTTACCGAGATCATCGCCGAGTTCTCCTCCAACTACGACCAGCACTTCGACAAGCTTCTCCTCAGGGTTCCTCGCAAGCATTACCGGGGAGTTAACCCGGCGATCATCGTGGCCGCCGGTGTCGTCGCCTATCACCAGACCAAGTTCATGGAGCTGAAGCCGTACGACGACGTCTTGGCAGTCCTCGAGCGCCTCTCCCAGGTCTCGGAACTCGTCCTGGGGGTGATCACTCATGGGCTGGCGGTGAAGCAATCGGAGAAGCTGATCCGGCTGGGGGTTTACGGCTACCTCGATGCCAACGCGATCTTCATCTCCGAGCAGATCGGCATCAGCAAGCCGAATCCCAAGCTCTACCAGCGGGCCCTCTCGGACTTGAACCTGAAGCCTGCGGAGGCGATGTACATCGGAGATCGACCCACGCACGATATCGACCCGCCGAACGGGATCGGGATGATTACCGTCCGCAACCGGAGGGGCCGTCATCGGGACGAGGTGGGGGTGACGGAGCCGGACTTCGAGATCGACAGCTTCAACCAGCTCGAGGAGATCGTGACCCAGATGCTGAAGGACCCCAGCGCCATGAAGACGTCCACGTAACCGCGAAGAGAGGAATGCGACGGAAACGCATCTGACTCGAAATGAGTGAGCTGTCCTCGAAAACTCGACCGCCGGAGACGGCTGCCCGTGCGATTGACATTTCGCTCGTGATCCCCCTCTTCAATGAAGAGGAGAGTCTCGGCGAGCTCCACCGCGCGATCGGCGAGACGATGGCCCGTCATGGGGCCCGGTACGAGATCCTGTTCATCGATGATGGAAGCACGGATCGGTCGTTCGAGATTTTGAAAGCGATACGGTCGGAGGACCCCAACGTTCGACTGCTGAGGCTTCGTCGGAACTTCGGCAAATCGGCCGCGCTCTCGGCGGGGTTCGCGGCAGCGCGAGGCGAGTACATCGTCACGCTCGATGCCGACTTGCAGGACGTGCCCGATGAGATCCCAGGGTTGATCGCCCGGCTCCAGGAGGGGTACGACCTCGCATGCGGTTGGCGGCGGAAGAGGATGGACCCTCCGGGAAAGGTCCTCTCTTCCCGCCTCTACAACGCCTTCGTCTCGGTCCTGACCGGGACGCGGGTCCGGGACATCAACTGTGGTCTGAAGGCCTTTCGGAGGGTAGTGGCGAAGGAGCTGTCCCTCTATGGAGAGTGGCATCGTTTTATCCCGCTCCTCGCCCGGTGGAAGGGCTTTCGTGTGCTGGAGGTTCCCGTCGTCCATCGGCCCCGACGAACGGGGCAGTCGAAATACGGGCCGGAAAGGGCCCCTCGCGGGGTGCTGGACCTCTTCACGCTCCTCTTCCTCACCCGGTTCTACGGCAGGCCGGCCCATTTCTTCGGGCGTCTGGGATTGATCCTCTGCGGGGGCGGCGGGGTGATCCTCTCCATGATCCTCTATGCTCGGCTCGCCTATGGAACAATCCTCTATCAGTATCCTCTGCTGATCCTGAGCTCTGTGATGGTGGTGGTCGGGATTCAGCTCATCGGCACCGGCCTTCTGGCGGAGCTGATCGCCTACTCTTTCAGAAGAGAGGGAGGGGACTACGCGGTCGAGGAGAACCTCGATTGAGACGACGCCCACGTGTCCTTTTCATCACCGCTGCCTTTCCGGGGGCCGTGGATCCGGGTCGGGCGAACTTCGTCGCTCAGCTCGCCCGGGAGCTTTCCGGGAAGATGGACCTCGTCCTCCTGGCCCCGCGAATCCACAGGCAGGACCCCCCGAGAGAGCGATGGGCCGGGATCGACGTCCACCGATTCCCCTTCATCTCCGAGGGGAGGCTGCTGAAGGAGTACAGCCGCCTGCCGAGCCTGGCTGGCGTGTCCTACCTCCTCTCTGGAATCCGCGAGGCAGCCGCCCTCGCGGTTCGACATTCTCCGGATCTGATCCTGACGCACTGGGTCTTACCCGCGGGGCCGATCGGTCTCGCGGCGAGCCGGCTCACAGGGGCCCCTCTCGTCTTGAACGCTCACGGCTCCGACATCAACGTCTACGCCCGACAGGGACGCCTCTTCCGCAGCCTGGCGCAGCGGACGCTGTCGGCGGCCGCCTTCACTATCACGGCAAGCGATTCGATTCGCCGGCAGGTCGTGGAGGATTTCGGCGTGCCGCCAGGAAGGGTGGAGGTGATCCCCAGCGGAATCGATGCAGCGTTCCTCGATGGACCTCCCCGCAACGTGGCGAAGAAACGGATCGGAATCCCGCAGGATAGTCGGTTGCTCCTGTACGTGGGAGATCTCACTATCTCGAAAGGGATCCCGGTCGCCGCCAAGGCGCTGGAGAAAATCCAGGAGGAGGATCCTTCCGTCTGGGTCTGCCTCGTCGGCCGCGGTCCCGAAGGGCGGCGATTCGCCGACCGGGACAGGGTGATTCTCCCGGGCGCGCTTCCCAACCGAGAGCTTCCGACCTACTTCCGCGCTGCGGACATCTTTCTGTTCCCCAGCCTCTCCGAAGGGAGCCCCGTCTCGGTGATGGAGGCCCTCGCCTCTGGATTGCCGATCGTGGCATCGGAAGTGGGGGGAGTCCCCGACCTCGTCCGGGACGGGCAGACCGGGATCCTGGTGCCTCCGGGTGACCCGGCTCGATTGGAGTCGGCGATCCGATCTCTTCTGGATGATGGCTCATCTCGCCGGAGGATGGCCGCCGCGGCCGTGAGCCGCGGGAGAGATCACCTGGCAGCCCCGCGGGCGAGGAAGGTGGAGGAGGTCCTCCGTCGCGTGCTGCGAGAGAATGGCGCAGACCCTGCGGCCGTTTACGACCGCTACTGGAGGACAACTCGTGTCGACCGGAGAGACGCGAGAAGCCGCGAGAGGGCGCGTGCCGTCTGCCGACTGCTCGGCGCGAGGTCCAATGGCGGGGCGAAGGGGCGTACCCTGCTCGATGTCGGCTGTGGCCGAGGGGTCGCGGCGTCCCACCTCGAGGCGCGGGGGTTCGTCGTGCGCGGCGTGGACGTCTCGCTCGAAGCGGTCGAGAACGCGCGCAGGCTGGGAGTCGTGGCGGACGTGATCGATGTGGAGAGGGACACGATTCGTGGACGATACGACGTGATCACGTGCCTGGAAGTGCTGGAGCATCTTGCGAACCCGGCCCGGGTCCTCGCCAAACTGGCGTCCAGCCTCAGGCCCGGCGGCCGCCTTGTGGTATCGCTCCCCGAGACCCCTCCTCTTTTCGTTCCAGTCCTGCGAGACGCCGAGGGACATAAGCATAGCTTCCCCAGGAAGCGGGCACGCGACCTGTTTCGCCGCGCTGGCCTCCGTCTTGTGGGCGAGGAGGCCCTCTCCGTCGCGCCACCGAGATGGGGCGCCCTCAAGCGGGTCTTCGACGCTGCCGCGGCCGTCGCTCCCGAAGCGCTGGCGATCTCGCGTGTCTACTCCCTTGCGAAGCGAAGGGGCCGGCCCCGCCCGTGAGCTTGTGGACACGATCCCCGTGGGTGATCACGGTACTCTTCGCCACCGTAATCCTCCTCTACGCCAATAGTCTGGCCAACGACTATATATTCGACGACATCAAGGTTATCCAGGAGAACGAGTCGATCCGGTCGTTTAGCGCCGCGGCCGGGATCTTCCGGAATGTCTTCGGCTACACGCCCCTCGAGGTGAAGGGAAACCGGATCGACCCGTCGTACCGCCCGATCCGTTTCCTCTCTTACGCCACCGACTACGCCATCACGCGGGTGCTCTTCGGGGAGTTCGAGCCGAACCGGCCGCCTCCCCTGATATTCCACCTGACCAATATTCTGCTGCACGCCGCCTGCGCGGGCCTCGTCTTCTTCCTGGCGCGGAAGATCCTCCCCGCCGATGGACCCGGCCCGGCGCTCGTGGCCCTCCTGTTCGCCGCGCACCCGCTTCAGACGGAGGCTGTGACGTACCTCTCCGGCCGGCGGGACGTCCTCTTCACCTTCTTCTACCTGCTCGGGGCGCTTACTTACCTACGGTACCGCGAGACGGGGCGGTGGCCCGCCGCG
>JAPUJT010000144.1 GCA_027296055.1 Planctomycetota bacterium
AGGGAATTGTGGGTCCCTGGATTTGGATCCAGCGCTCTGAATGGGGGCCGGACTCTAGGATTCAGAGAGGGCGGATGAGTATCTGAGTGGCGATCTAGCCGCATTAGGGCATAGGCGCCAATCCGGAGCGGAATCGAGCCCGGACGGCATCTTTATAGGACGGGCAGGATTCGAACCCGCGACCTCCGGGTTATGAGGACGTAACTGTCTATATCATAAGTACTTACCGTGACACAGTGTACGGGATGGCCGGATCGATTTCAAGATACTTTGGTAGCGGAATTCGGGTCCAGATGTGCCATTCGCGACAGGCTCGATGTTCTTCCTGACACAATGCCGTCACGATGCGACCTCCGGGGTGGGGGTTGTCGTCGCCAAGAATCGTTATCAGAAGGGCGTCAATCTCGGCGCCGGTGACACACTGTTGGCACAGGTCGCTTACTCGGCTTGGGAAGATGCCGGGGAGGTTCACTGCGGAGCCGCCCCTTCCGTCCTCGGCTACGTCTCGGCCGAGGGAGCCCGTAGGAAGGCGGTGAACGGACCATCCCCCCGAAAACGGTACCAACTGCAAGGCGAGAATTTTGGTAGATTTCAGCCTTCAGGAGGGACCGGATCATGAAGAAGAAGCACTACTCGGAAGAGCAGATTGCGTACACCCTGCGGCAGGCCGAGGCGGGGACGCCGGTGAAGGAGCTCTGCCGGAAGCTGGGTGTGACGGAGCAGACGATCTACCGGTGGAAGAGGAAGTACGTCGGGATGGGGGTTCCCGAGATCCGACGGTTGAAGCAGCTTGAGGATGAGTGCCGAAGGCTGAAGCAGCTAGTGGCCGACCTCAGCCTCGACAAGCAGATGCTGCAGGACGTGCTCGGAAAAAAGCCCTGAAGCCGATCCATCGGAGGCCACTGGTACAGAGGCTTATCGACCGATATCGAGTGAGCCAGAGGCGAGCCTGCCGCGTGCTGCGAGCGTCTCGCCAGACCCATAGGTACCAGAGCCAGGCGGATCGGCAGGAGCCCTTGAGGATGCGATTGCGAGATCTCGCGGCAGCCCGAGTCCACTACGGCAGCCGAAGGCTGCACGAGCTGCTGCGCAGGGAGGGCTGGAAGATCAATCACAAGCGGGTCTACCGGCTCTATCGGGAAGAAGGCCTAGCCTTGCGGCGAAAGACGCCGAGGAGGCACAAGAGCGCCGCGCGACGCGTGTCACGGGCTCCGGCCGAGGGTCCGAATTGTAACCTCTTAGATACCAAAGATGACAAATTACTTGAGCGGGTTTGCACTTTCGCAAAAAATCCCGCCTATTTTCTTGCAGACGGCCGGCGCCGATTAGGAAGTTCGACTCAGAGACGCGCGACGGGCCCCGACTCTCCAATTCGAGCTTGCTGTAAGTCCTTGTCAGGCAAGCGCGCCGGAATAAGTCACATGGACAGTACCAGGCGAGCGAGAGGATCTGGATGACTGACTTCCTGACATCACGAATCCAGCCCCGCGGGATGGGCAGTTATCGGCGCATTCCAGCCTCCATGAAGATCCCCGTATGATCGAATCACGGAGATGGTAACCTGGTACCTAGAAGGTCGTTAGGGCTGAGAAAGGTCGCGCGCAAACTCGATGGACCACCACACGGGTTGCTGGCCGAAAACTCGGCCGGTTTTCTGGCCGAGCTCCCCAAGCGCGAAAAGGATATTCGCGGAGGATAGATCGGAACGAGCCCTCCGATGGAAATGCGGTCGCCGTGTCTCCTTGTTGAGCGAGCGCGCCCGAATTAGTCTCATGGACAGGAGGATCTTAGGCTCCGATGGTGCTCGCGCCGAATTCGCGCCACAAGTGCCGCCAAACATTGGACTCTGCGTTCCGGCGAAAGTTGATAGGAAAGATGAGTTCCAGCCATGCTTTGAGCCCAGTCTCGTTCGGCAGTTTCGCCGGAGTAGAGTCAGCCGGGCAAGCGCTTCTCCAGAGTGGGTTTTTCCTCATCTGACAGCATTAGGGAATTCTGGCGGTGAGACCCAAACAGGTTCTGGAGACTTACGACGAGGAATACGCCTCATCCTACGACCAGCGTTTCATCCTCAATCCAGATGGAGGTCTGCTGGAAAAGACCATGTTCGAGGCCGCTCTCATTCGCAAGATGACTGCGAACTCCCGCTCCTGGCTCGACGTGGCCTGCGGCACCGGATACTTCCTCAAGAACGCACGCGGCAACCCTCACCTTCAGTGCGCCGGTCTAGATCTCTCGCCGGCCATGCTCGCGCACGCACGCCTTGGGAACCCGGATGCTGTTTTCATTCAAGCCGATTTCCGTTTGCCACAGCAGGTGCTGGAAGGTCGGTGGGATTTCGTTTCGTGCCTGTGGGGAGCTTACTCCCTCCAGGAAAGATTCTCGGACATCGGAGCCCTCGTTCGAAACCTGGCAACCTGGACGCGCTCCGGAGGCTCCTGCATGATGCCCGTCTTCGACCCTCGAAAACTGCTCCGCCTGCGTGAGTCTAACGAGTTACGCCCCGGGATGTCCGTCTCGGACGATGGTACCAGGTGGTCGCTCGTGGAGCCCTCGGGCAAGCGCCATGACAACATGCTCTCGCCTCCGGTCCGATCGATGGAGACTATCTTTCGGAGACATTTTCTCTCGGTTTCCAGGTACCCTTATCCGCCGAGTGCCGAGAACGAGTTTGTCGGACTCATCGCACGCAAGTGATTCTTTGTGCGTATGACCGGGGGGTTGTCCAGGCCCAGACTGGACAGTGGGGCACAGTTTCTGCTCGTCTCTGGAATTCGCGGTGCGGCCTCTCCACGACTTCTCGACGTCAGTTGATGCTGTTCTCGAAGAGAGAAGGGGCGATCGGTTGCGGTGATTCCCGGTCACTCCGGGATGCAGCCTTGCAGCCTATCCGAAGATCTTGAGACCGGCGCCGCGGAACGTGATGATGGCACAGACGAAATGAAGCAGGACCACGAAGTTCTTCGTCTTCTTCTCCCACCGGATCAGGATCGGTCGAAAGCGGTTCGTCCGGCTGTGCGTCCTCTCGGCCACCCACCGGCGCGCCCGGAATCGAGCAATCTTCTTGATGGCCTTGGCTTCCTCTCCCCGAGAGCGAGTTTGAGCGGTGTAGCCGAACTCCTCCAGGAATCCTCGGACCTCGTCGTAGTCACACCCCTTGTCCATGCACATCCGCTAGGGCTTTTACGGCTTCACCCTTGGCCGAAGGACCGGTATGCTTCGCAGGGTTTCTTCCGTCAAGTTGAAGTCGTTCCAGTTTGCCCCCGCGACAGCCAGGCCCATCGGGATGCCGGATCCAGTGGTCAGCAAGCTACGCTTGGTCCCGTCCTTCGCTCGGTCGGTCGGGTTAGGACCGGTTTTTTCCCCCTCCCAGTGGGGCTTTGGTCCTGGCGCCGTCCATCGACTGCCACCGCCACTCGATTCCCAGCAGCTCGTCGTAGTGCGTCAGGCCTCGCTTCCACATCTTCTCGAAGACCCCGGCCTGGGTCCACTTCTGGAATCGGGCGTGAGCCGTGGAGCTGTTGCAGATCGCCGTGGCGTCTAGCACTTTCTACTGACACCCCGTGCGCAAGACAAAGAGGATTCCATCCATCGCCTCGCGGTTGGGAACCGCGGACCGTCCAGCCTTTCGCCGATCGCGGCGCGGTCGCTTCCGCAGAAGAGGCTCAATCTCGGTCCACAGTTCGTCGGAAACTCGCCAGCGTCGGTAGGTGACTCGGGCCATGGCTACCTCCCTGCTCGGGAGCCATAGCGAGGGGGAACACAGATAGTACTCACTCGACCGCCTCTGAATCCAGCGAAATCCAACCCAGCAAGCTCATAGAATCCAACGACTTGGATCACGCTTTGGCACAGGCTCTTAGGCAGATTGTCTTGACATCGGCCGCCGCCAGGCCCATTCGCCTCATGCTCGGATCCCGGGATGAACACGGTTGTGTGGAGAACCGGGGGAGACCGCTACTCATCGAACCAGACCGGAGGTGGTAGCTCATTCAACTGAGCCTACCCTCGTTTTTCTGCCAGTCTGAAGGCGACTCTTTTCGACTCTAGAGGCGGGCCTGCTCGCCACGAGGCACTTCTTCGATCACGATCTGAGCAAACTGCAGAGGGCGGTTTCGTAGGTGATTCGGGCGCCGGCAGGTGACCTTCGACCTGGCCATGTCCCAGTATGAGCCAAGCTCCGGGAGCAGCTACGTCACGGCACGCATGATGACGCTCACGTCAATTTGGGCCCTTGAGGTCGCATCCTAGGGCCACAACCTGACTGTGCTGGGCCACGTTTTACCACGGTCCTCACATTTCTTTCGTAAACTTTGCATGCCCGTACTGCGGGCTCGCGCTTGACTTCTGGAACACCCCTCGAAGAGAATGCATGCTGGAATTGCTAAACCACGCGGTGAACACGACCCCTTGAAATGGCTGTCGGTCCGTGTGAACTTCTGTGTGGATCTTGGCATGCCGCTTACGGGACGCTGCCTCCCGATGAAGGAGGAGGCGGCCGGAGGCAATGGGAATCTACAGCGAACGCGCCGGGCCAGCGCACGTAGACGACTCCGCCCGGCTGCCGGAAGTCCAAGGAACGATCATTCACCGCCCGATGGGATCGTATCCGTCGGGAGTAATCGGTATCGTGCATCATGAGCCATAGCCGAGAGTTCGGTCTGCATCCTTCGGACCAGGTTCTTCAGGTGGGGGGCAGCCGAGCCGAGCGCAGTTTCTCGAGTCAGGTGGTTGACTACTCCTACGACGATCCTTCTTGGAATGCCGCGGCGGCCCAGCGCTCTTCCGCACCTGGCTTGCTAGTGGCACCCGTGGAAGCTCTTCCTTTTGGCAGCAAGACCTTCGATTTCGTCTACTGTTCAGACATCCTTCACCGCGTATCGGATCCAGCAGCGGCTTGCTCGGAACTGGTCCGAGTGGCCAGGCGGGGGTTCATAGAATGCCCCAGGTCCTGGGTCGCGTATCTCTTCAAATCCCAGAGTGCGGCCTGGCTCGTGGACAACGAATGCGAGGGATTGATCTTTCGCGAGCGACTACCCGAAGAACACGAGAGAATCTTGAACATCGCCGAGTCTCTACGCTCCCTCCAGCAGGACCGCTCGTTTCTTGCCTACTGGAATTCGGAAGCAATTCTTTCGGTGAGAGAGGTCCGGTTCTACTGGGAAGTTGAATTCGACTTCCTTGTGCTCCATCAATCAGAACGCCGGGGGGAAGCCTTCAGCGATCGGGTCCCGAGGATCCAGCAATTCTTTCTAAGGAAGCTCCTCACGCGGCGCGTTGGAATGAGTCGAGTCGCTACTGCCTGGGGTATGCCACCCAGACGGTAGGAAACACGGGGTGGGTCTGGAAAAGAGGGCCTCGCTGCCTCCGACTGAGTCCCACCACCTCAGAAGGCGGATTCCGCCCCTGGAAATCCCGGAGGGCCCGCACTAGGGATGCTCACTCGAAACGCCCGAATCCTGGGCCCTCATTTTGAGGGACGAACCCTATCAGAGGTTTCCGGAGGGGCAGATTGAAGCCCTTCCGACCGCTGTTCGTTTCCTATGCGTCCATGGATGAGTTCCCTATGATTGGGGTCTACAAACGCTGCCTACGGCTTATGCGACCACTCATGGCTCTGGGGGTGGAGGCAACCCTCTTGCACTTCGGCGAGCGACTCCCGCTCGACGCCCTAGTGCGAACCGTGCTGAAGAGAGCGGATGTGCGTCAGATTGGCTTGGGAGCCCCGCCCACTGCCTTCTTCGATGTCCTCCGCGAGGTTCAACCCAGCATTGTCGTTCTCGGAGAGACTCCGGTCAGGGGATATCTTGCGACCCTTCATAGAGCCGCAGCGTCGATGGGAATTCGCCAGATCTGCATCGAGAACTACTACGGCCATTCGCACTCCCGCGTTCATATGGATAGGTGGCCCGATATTTCTGGATGGTTGTTTCTCGGTCTCCCGGACACCGGCTCGTGGGGGTGGATGGGTCGTCGAGTCTGTCTAGCTCCCCCATTGCTAGCTAGACGTGCGGCGCTTGATTCCAAGCCTGCGGCGGACCTAACGATCCTGGCCTACGACGCCCACGTGGCTCGCTTTGGCTACGATCTGTTGAGGCGACTATCCCCACCGCTGGTCCCGACTATCGTGACGACGAAACCTCTGCAGGGCCTGTTCGGGGGGCAGCGCACTAGGATCCGACAAGCGGTGCTCCCCCTCCCAAGCGAAACAGCCTATCGCCAACTCTTGAGCCGATCACGGCTTGTGGTCTGCAAGAACGGATTTCAGCAGATGGCGGAGTCGCTCTCGGTGGGGACGCCCGTGATCTGTCCCTCCGTGTACGGAGGTGTGCCGCCCGAGCTTGTCCCTCCACACATGGCGCCTTACATCAGAATTTCAGATCCGACGGCCCCAGATTGGAGGCGGATCATCAGCACAGTGCGCTCCCTGCCATTCCACAGGGTAGATATGCCATGGTTGAAGGAGTTCGCAGAGATACGCCAGCCGATCGACGTCGCGCTCCGCGGGCTCTTGCGACTGTTCGCGACATGAAAACCTACGAGACGCCGCGCGGAGGGGAATTTGGAGGCGGTAACGGGGTTCACCCGTGGGAAAGAACACGCTGGAGTTCAGATAAATGCCACCTGTCCCTCGGACGGACCAATGGGTCTCTTAATATCACCATCATCGCCCGCCAGCAACATCCGAAGAAATGGGGGCGGTCGTCGGTTGGGATGGTGGCGATTCAGGTCTTGAAGAATTGGGGTTCGCATGGAGCTTGACGTGCCTTTCCCGGCCTGCCGGGCTGATCCGGGAATCGACTTCCCGAGCGCGTTGCTGCGCGCCATCGGCGGCACGTCCTGACCGAGGGGAGGTTATGTTGTCTCGTTATGGATCGGTTCCATTCCTCAGAAGACGGTCGTCTCGACGAACGTTGGATGCCGACGTTATTGTCGTGGGCGCCGGGCCCGCGGGTGCTGCTGCCGCCAAGTATACGGCAGCTGCTGGACTGAGCGTTCTCCTCCTCGATCGAGCAGAGTTCCCGCGCGATAAGATCTGCGGGGACTTCGTCGGCCCGAGAGCACTCATCGAGCTCGCCCGCTTAGGAGTATCGAATCGTCCCAGTTTCAAGCGAACTAACCTCATCCGACAGGCAGCGGTCTACGTTAACGGAAAAGAGATCCTGTCAAAGGGCGTGCCTGCCGCACCCGGCGCGCCTGGATTTGCTCGAGTCATTCCTCGCGAGACTCTGGATAATTGGCTAGCGGATGAGGCCAGAGCGTCGGGAGCCGTCATTCTCGAGGACCATCGACTGACCGGATTCGAACTTCGCGAGGATGCCATTGAGCTCAAAGTCCTAGCACGCGGCCGTCCGACCAGATTCCGTGCGGGACTTGTCATAGGGGCAGACGGGAGTCGCTCTACGGTTGCGAGATTCCTCGTTTCTGAGACGTCCACAAGACGGAAGGATCAGGTGCTTGCCGTCCGGGCATACTTCGCGGACGTTCAGCAGGTGCATGATAGGGCAGAACTGTATTTCTCGAGCGAGAGTTTTCCGGGCTACTGCTGGATGTTCCCTACGGGTGGCGACACGGCAAACGTCGGGTTAGGGATGCTCGATCAGACTCTGCCTCCCAAGTCTGAACGCCTGCGAGACACGCTGGAGCGTCTCATCCAGCGGGATCCGATCCTTCGGCAGCGCTTAGGGTCGGCTCGACTCATCGGCAAGATCGTAGGATGGCCCCTCAGTACATACAATCCGAGGTATCCTGTGATCGGGCCTCGGATGATGCTGGTCGGTGATGCAGCGGGACTGATCAACCCGCTAAACGGCGAAGGGATATATCAGGCCCTCGCTAGTGGCGGTTGGGCTGCAGATGCGGCCATCCAATGTGCGCGGAAGGGTGACTTTTCCTCTAGCGCTCTTCTCCCCTATGCACAGAAGGTGAAAGACGAACTCATGTCGGACATGCTGGTCGCGAGGGCCCTTATGGAGTTGATACGAAATCGCAATTTCGCGCCGTTTTGGCTCGCGGGTCTACAAGTCATCGGCAAGAGATCGATGAGAGATCCTCTATACGGCTATCTCTTTGGCGGCATTTTGGCTGGAGTTGTATCAGCCCGTCGTGCCCTGACCGCGGGAATGATGGCCGATACGATTCATGAAGCCCTATGGTCCACTGGATTGAAAGGCCTGATTAAGGCAGTCAAGAATCCGACCCGAACCCTTCGAGTTGGGCTCAAGGGTTCCATGACACTCCGGGATATTGTTCGTCAGTCGACCGCCAATCCCGCATCTACGTTTCATTGGTCGCTGGACGTTATGCGATCCTTGGTGGAACTGAGCGGCGACGTCCTTCGAATCGGCCCGGCTTGAGTAGAGTTGCTGACCATTCTCAGCGGCTCATCTGGTTCACCGCCTGGATCGGAGGTCCTGGAAGCGACCCCCGGCGCCTTGAGCGTTGGCCAGCGGTATGCTCATGACGATGAGAACCGTATGAACCGACTTGCTGATGGGCCGCAGTCATGCAATTATCGGGGGGTACCGTCCGAGGCCGAACACCAGGTCCGCCGATCGTGGGGGTAGCTGTTCGGCGAGACTCGCATTGAGCCCTGTGGGGGCGTGCAATGAGTTCTTTGGACGGTTGCTGCCGATTCGGGCACAGTCGGCGTCGCGACGTATTCTCGCTTGACATTTCCCGAGAGAAAGAGGATCATTTTCAGATTCTTCGGAGCCCCGGGCCGACCCCGGCAAGACGAGAATGTGGAGGATCCCCCTTTCCGACCCTCGCACCCGATCTTGCCTCAGAGCGGCGCGTATCCTCAACCAAATCGATCTGCGGGAGATGGGCCTCTCCGAGTGCAGCGCGGACTGGGATTCCAAAGGGTGACTTCGCACGTACGCAGCCCTGCGAGGGCTTTCTAGCACGGGGCAATCGTCGGTCTTCAAAGGCCCCCGCTTTCGAGGGGGGGCATTGATGCCTGCAAGGGGGCTGCGAATTCCGTCGGGGCCAGCTTTGGCCGTCCGTGCGATGCCCCTTGCCGCGCAAGAGCGACCGCATGAGGTGCTTGGAAAACTGAGGAGTTAGCCATGTCCAACGAGATTCCATCACCGGACCCGCGGAAGATGCTTGGCGACTTCCGCCAATCGTACACGAATTTCCCTCGATTGTGGAAGACGGAGGGGAGAATTCCGGAGGAGGTGAAGCTCCGGAGCGCCAAGGATTCTCCGATCACGGAAGCTGATCTCCCGCAGGAACTTTGGACGCTGCTGAAGGAAGCTCGTGCCGCCTCTCCCAAACGCTCATTCATACCTGTCAAATTTATGAATCTCATCAACGGCAGACCGGTTCAGGTGGTTGAGGATGAAGAGGGTTTGCCCGCTGAAGAGCATCTGCTAGTACTTGGCCGTACGCTGACGATGAATACCTGCGATGAGGCTCGAATCTCCACGGACATCCTAGTGGTGCGGGTGGATTGAGATGGAAGTCATGCAGTATACCTTTGATGGTGAGGCTCGAACGCTCCAAATATCCGAGGGAGATCCAAATAGGCCCGTGGTTGTGCTTCTACATGGAACCTCAGGTAACCGGCACGACATGATGGATCCGGCAACGAACCCCGACCATAACTTTGACCATCAGTCGCCCCTATCGCCGGACAAAGACATCGGTTGGAGAAGTTACCCGGGAATAGGCATCACCGATGTGGGACTCGATGCAAAGAAGCCCGTGAGAAGTTGGCAAGATGCCCTCGAGGAGCACGGGTTCTCGACGGTTGCCTACGACCAGGTGGATCCTGAAGGGCTGCTGGAACGTCCCGTGCGCGAGCTCGACACTGTTATGATGATCCTGATAGGGCGCTTCCGAATGATAGAGCCTCGCTTCGTCCTTCTCGCTCACAGTCGCGGCGGCCTCCTCGTCAGGAGCTACCTCAAGACGCGGCCCCGGACCGCCTCTTGGGTGTCCCATGTGATCACGCTGCACTCTCCGCACGACGGGAGCCGCCTGGCGAACGTGGCAAATTCGCTTCGGGATGCAATCGATACGCTGGAATCCGTTGCTGGCAGCGTCGTCGATGACGCGCTTGGCTGGCTAATGAATCTGGTCGACACGGATGCCTATAGAGAGCTGGCTGTGAATAGTCCGTTTCTCGTGGATCTTCGTCAAGGGGAAGCACCGGTCCCGGGCGTCAGTTACTTCACCTTCGGTGGAACCAGTGTTCGCTATACCCGCATCATTGTTTGGCACTACACTCTCGGTAGCGCTTTCCCCCAGTGGCACTGGCCTCCGTTTTTTCACAGGACTACGGCGGTTGAAATGCCCATTGCATCTCCCATCGCTGATTCTCTACCGAATCTCACGCCGGAAGTCTCCGAAGGCAGCGGCGACCTTCTTACGGCGGATTCAAACTGTCGCCTACCATTTGGAGTCCACACGGTCAATCAGGTTAACCATGCGGAGGCCCTCTGGGATAGATCGCTTCAGAGTCAAGTGTTGCGCATCCTCGGTGTGATGGAAGAACCAAATATCTGGCAATGATTGGGTGGTTGGTACTGTTTTCTTGCTCGACCAATCTGAATCTGCAATGACTCAAGGAATTCTCGAATACAAGGGTCGGAGCCAAGCGCCCAGCATGCATATTGGTGTAGCTCACAAATTGACGTCCTTCTTTTATTGGTGGTGACATGCCCAGCGAAATGGATCGATTGGTGCGAGAATTCGCGCTTGTGGGGGGGGTCTTGGCGGAAGAGACTGTTCGCTCCGCCCTCAGAATTGCGCGAGTTGGCGGAAGTCGAGTCCTTCTTATCGGACAGTCGGATCGCCAAGCCGCGAAGCGTGACGTCCAGGCATTCGCGGAGGGCATCGAGAAATTGCTCCCGCTTCTCTCCTCGAGGGCCGGGAGTCTGTCAGCCCTTGCGATTCTCACGGCCGGCCTTTCCGTGGTGGGTGGCGCTACTTCCACGGCTCGCTTACTGAGACGTTTGGCTTCCCTAGCTGCGTCGGCAAGTAGGATGTGAGCGTCTGAGCATGGAGAGGCAACCCGCTCGTGGAAATGATTTTAAGGACGCCCCGCTTCCTAGAGCCGCGGGCCCCGGAGTGGTTTCCAGTAAACCGGGCCCCCGTACTCGAGCTCTGCGAAGCAAGAACCTCGCGCTTTCCGTTCCTCGCCGGATCGCTCTTGATACAGTCCGGAAGGACTCGGAATACGATCCCGATATGGAGCAGTACCTTCGGACCGTCGACCGCAGGCTGGTCCGACATATGAGGGCCGCGGTAGAACTCGTTCCCCACGTAGAGCATCTGAACGATGGGGTGAGGGGCCAGGTTGGGACGGGTGGGAAGCGCATTCGGGCGGCCTTGACGGTCCTCAGCTGTGAGTTGTTCTGCGGCGACTATATGCGGGCGTTGCACTATGCGGCCGCGATCGAGCATATTCAGAATTTTTCGCTAATCCATGATGATATAGCGGATGGAGATACCGAGAGGCGGTCCTTTCCTTCCATGTGGAAACAGCATGGCGTCCCTCACGCGATCAACATCGGGGATGCGTTCGTCCCGCTGAGCTCCCTGGCCGTGCTCAGATCGTACTACTCGGACGATATGAAGCTGCGTCTCATGGAGACCATTTCCATTTATAGCCTGGAAATGGTGGCGGGCCAGAGCCTGGACATTAATCTTCGGACGGCTCCAATGCCTACGATCGAGAATTATGTCGAATGTACCAAACGCAAGACAGGCGCGTTCTTGGCCATGGCCGTTGTTGGGGGTGGCATCATCGGGGGGGCCGGAGAAACTGATTTGAGGAATCTGAGCGGTTATGCTCTCCACGCCGGCATAGCATTTCAGATAAAGGACGATCTCATCGATATTTACGGTGTCAAGGGTCGCCCTACGGGTTCGGACATACTAGAGGGAAAGATCACGGCGCCGGCGACGTATGCGCTCTCTCACGCCCCCGTAAATAGCAGAGAAAAGCTTCGAAGTATCCTCCAAAAGAGCCGACGGAGCACCACGACCGACGATGTGGCGTGGGTAATCAATCTCTACCGTGAAACGAATGCCCTGAAGTACGCGAATGGAGTTATCGACACGATGCTGCGTCAGGCGTACCGGCATCTCATTCACTTGCCGAACAACCCTGCGAAGAGGCGATTGATACGCCTTTCTCGCTATCTTAGTCGAAGGCTCCACTGAGGTGTCGGCATGATTCCTTGTGGAGTTCCAAGATTTTCTTTGCTGGGGAGCCGGGGGTGCTTGCAAGCTGTGTGAATTCTAGAGCCTTACTGGCAGTTCATTCAGCTATCTGGAATTCCTCTGACGTGCCAGAGGCGCTTGGAACCGGTCCGACGAAGGAAACAGTCGAGCGGGGGCCTTCGGAGAGTGTGTTCGACCCTGCCCGAGAAACCTGTTCAGGAGAGCCAGGACCTGCGAATGGCAGGCCAACTGAGAGGAGGAGACCCGATGCCTAGGGGCGAGGATTTGACTCTGGCGGCCACCGATGTGGTGATGCGTATTAAGGAAGGATACGAGGACAAGAAGGTCGGAAAAATCAAATCGGTGTTTCACGTGGGCGCAAAGATTAACGTTGACGGTCGGTTCTTGGCCTGGGCCAAGATCAGCAAAGATCTCAAGGTCCTGTTTGACAACAGCAACCAGACGTTTCTTGATATTCTGGGGGTGAAAGATCTTCACGGCGATGAAAAGAAGGCGTTCGCCGTCTACGAAATGGAGGCCGCGCATGTTTCGAAGGAGGACCTCAAGGAGCGCTCTCATAGGTTCAGCATGAGCTTGGAACTCGGGCGAGCGTCCGCGCAAGATGATTTCCTGGTAGATGGTCTGACGATAGGTCTCATTCCCGGCGTGCCGCATATCCCCGGGACTCCCTTCCCCGCCGATGTGATCGTAGACACGATCGGGACTGGTAGCGCCAGCCCCTGGGACATCTGGTACTAGTCGATGGGAGTACTGGCACGGGCCGTACTCCTGCCGCGTCTTCCTAGAGGCAGCATCGCGGTCCTCTGACGCCGGGATTCGTGCGTCCCGAGATTCTCTTTGGTCGGCGACTCGGCCCTGACGATAATGCACGGGAAGGTGTGGCGACAGATGCCCAGCGCGGCGAGCAAGGCTTCCGACCGACGCCTTCCGGCGGAACCGGAGGCTGAGGATCTCCTTCAGCTTCTCAGAAAGTACATCTCTATTGTCGCGTCGCGGCCTATCGACAAGGGAAACCAGGAGTACTTGTCATCTCTGCTTTCTTCGATCGACCAACTGGGCGGGAGCGCTGTGGCTCGTCTGCGCGGTAACTCCATCTCATCCGACATACGCTCCCTGATCCGGACATTTCGGCAAGCTGGGGCGGCAAGCGTGCCGGCTATCGCGCGAATGGCGCTACGGCAACTGGATCTGATATGCGATCGTCAGCTACCCACGCAGGGAACTGAGAGGCTCTACCTCGATGGCGAGGTGTCGCCCCTGACTCGGCGGTATTCACACGTGAGTGTCATGTTCGGCGCGGGGCTTGGCATGGGAGATGAGATCTCCTTCCTCCAGTTCCTACGGGCCCTGTTCCGGCAGTACCAAGACGCTCGGCGTGAAATATTTAGCATCTACCCTGATCTCTGGCAGACCCTCCTTCCGGAAGTTCGCAGCTTCCATTACCGGGCGAAGCCGCTGAGACCGCTCCGGCACATCTCGAGCCACGCGAGACGAATGAGGGATTCGGAGAGCGGATTGCTCCTAGTGGTCGATTTCGACGGATACGACTACCACCGGATTCGCCTGTTGAGACACACTTCGCTGGATATTTTGGAGCTCTCTCTCGGGCTGAGAAAGGTGTGGTTCGCGCGAGGTGACTCGCCCTGGGTCGAGACCGAGGACTTTGCGCTCCCCCGTACGGTGGACAACTATGCCTTCCTTCAGATCGCAGGGAGTCGGCTCCTGGTCGACTTTCCAGCCGAGAACACATGGGCCACGTTGCAGCCATCGAAGGCAAGGAAGCGAGATCGTTGCAGGAGGGTCATCCTCCTCAATCCCATCTCGTCGAAACCGGTCCCCCTTGCGCCTGGCGATTGGAGCGTGATCTTCAGGCGAATCCTCGAAGGCATCAGCGGGAGAGCGAGTCTTCACGCGATCGTTTTCCCAGGGCTGGATGCGTCGAGCTCCTCGCTTGCCAGAGATGTCGTTGCAGCGTTGGGGGAGGAGGAGGGGGTGACTGCCGGTTTGCTGATGGGACTATCCGGAGGACCGATCACGCCCCATGATGGGAACCTAGCTCTAGTGCGCGCCCTGGACGACGTCGATCTTTGTATAACTGTTGATACGTTCACCGCGCACATGGTTCCGCTCTTCGGCGTCAACACTACAGTCATCGAGCTTAAAGATAGCCGAGCGTTCTGGGTTCCCAGCCCCACCTCATTCTACTTCACGCTGGGACAAGTCCACGAGGAACTACCGGCTACCGTTTCTCACCTGCTGGGCTCCCCATCCGAGGACGCGAAACTGCGGTATGGGGAGGCAGTTGTGAGAGCAACGGAGAAGGCATTTACCAGCTCGTCGACGGACACCCGAGACCTAATGGTCATCATTGGTGAACTAGCTCGCTACGCAGAACTTCCCGGGTCCCGCCCGCAATTCGAGACCTGGGCGCGCCAATGGCTGATGTTCTGGTCTCGACTCGTATCCGCGTTTCGACGCGAGCCCGTATCGCGAGGACGGCTCGTCTCCTACCTGCATCGGTGGCGAAGCAGCAACTTCTACAAGATTCTCATCCAAGGGACCCGATAGGTGCTGCATCATCTGCGCCGTTTCGGCATTCGGCCGGGCGACAAGGTCTTCGACGTCGGTTGCGGCTCCCGTCCGTATGCTCATGCTACGCACTTGGCTGATATCAGGGTCCACCGTCGTAAGGGGTTCTTGACTTTGCTCCGGGGGCCGCGGCCCACCGTATGCTGCTCAGTCGAGGCCCTGCCCTTCAGGGACAACGCGTTTGACTTTGTCTATTGTTCGCACGTCTTGGAGCACGTTCGAGATCCTGCAGCGGCATGCAGGGAGCTCCAGCGGGTAGCCCCCCGAGGGTATATCGAGTGTCCCCGCAGCTGGCTTGAGTTTCCTTTCTGCGCCGACGATCATCGCTGGCTGGTCGACCTTGAGGGAGGTTGCCTCGCCTTCAGGGAGAAACTCGATACCGAACGTCGAGATTTCGTCGGCATTCAATACGATATCTTCGATCTTATGCGCAGCCCAGCATTTCTTCTACACTGGAATCGTGCTATCGTGCGCAAGGTGAGAAACGTTGAGCTTTTATGGTCCGATTCCATTCCGCACGTAGTCATTCCGAGGGAACGCCGAGGGGGCCATCGCTACGCGGACCCTAGAAGGAAGCGTTCCAGGAAGCCAGAGCCTCCAGAGCGAGAACGGTTGTGAGCTCGGGGGATCCCCAGAATAACAGCCCCCTGAACATCGGCGAGATCGCCCAGGCGCCGTGAGGTTGCTGTGACTCCATCAGGTCATTCAGCAGAAACCTGGACTGTAGCCCGGAAACGCCTGCAGAGCAGGCGATGCTCAAGCACATAGCAGTGCCGATCGGGTCGTAGGTCCCTACTTGTCGGGCTCGATCTAGCCACCCCAGGGCCAGCTCTCTCCACGCCTTGTCGTCAATAATCCTGGACCGCAAACCCGGCGCGAGGGTCGAGACAAGATAAGGTAGGCTCGGGGGAGGAGCGTAGAAGACAGTGCCGTGCTGATAGTCCTCCTCCCGAAGGGCCTGCCTCAATCCACGGATCACGTCATCCGGGATGATTCCATTCTGGTGTAGAAAGCGTAGGGCGTTCACGGAAACGCAGGGGTCTAGATCATCGAGTCTCTCGTCGGTCGATCGAATCCAAGTCTCGAAGAGCCCGTGCCGAGTCGGCAAGTCTGCAACGCGCTTGGCAAACTCCTCGAAGGGTAGATTCATGCCGAAGGACTGCAGCACGGAACTTACCAGGCTTGCTTCATCGACATTCGGATCGGCCTTGACTTCGGGCCCGACGACCGAGCCGTCTTCTCGCGTGGCCCTGGACAGGTACTGGTAAGATGTTGAGGCCCACGACTCATGGTCATAGTCAATGCGTCGGAGGGTGCTGAGGATCATAGCCGTGAGGAACGGTGATTCGACGCCGGATACTCGTGATAGCGAGCTGTATCGCGAGTGGTAGATGACGAAGGGACCGCTCTCGAGCCGCGCGGATTGCAGGTGACGCCCGCCAGCGGAGATGGCCCGCGTCACCTGCTCCGGTCCGGGCCTCCCAGTCGGGCTTGCTGAAGGGCCTTGTGGCAGGAACCGTTTCTCCAGGGAGATGAGCCCCGCATCTACAATCAACGATGCGAGAGCATCGCGAACGCGCCTCTCGCACTTTGACGTGGTCTCCCAAGCCCGTGTCAGTCCATTCACGATAGCTTCTAGGGCGGACTCTGGAGTGTATAGACCTGCCAGGAAGGCATTGACCTGGCCTCTCGAGGCATCGTCATCCTGATCGTGAAAATCATTGATGAGCTGTGCATGGGCGTCGAGGGTGGCGATGACACGGAGGATCGGCCGCGTGGCTTTTTCAGGCATTCTTGTCAGCAATGGGCGATATAGAATCATGTTGGCTGGCGACGTCTTGCGGCGAACGAGACGGCGATACTCGACACTGGTCGGTCGACCAGGACCGTACGATTCTCGCAAAATTCCGATTGCCAGTCGACGGAAGTAGCGATCGATCGATTCGGCGAGGCCGAGTGCTCCGGCCTGGCGCATCCTCCGCAAGGCGTGCTCATAGGCGCAGAATCCCACAAACGCGGAATGGGCCCCGGCTGAGCTGGGAGAGAGGCGCGTACCCGTGGCAATGATATAACCGAGAAGCGTCTCCTTCTTGCCCTTGAAGTTCAAATGATGATCGAGCCCATCATCGATGAGGCGCCCCCCGACGTGCGCGAGAATCGCCTTGCTGAGGTCTCGGGCCGCGGGAGTCCAATCTCCATCGACGAGAGGCGCGAGATTCGCCATGTTCCAGCCAGTCCAGCTCATCCACAACAGGTAGTCTCTCAGGTGAGCGAGCAATCGAGGCACATCCGCGGAGAGCGGGAAGCCCCCTTCCAGACCCTGCAAGAAGTCGTCAAGTTCTCCTTCATAGAACGCCTTGCAGGTGGCCGTGAAGTCCTTAAGGATGTCCTTCGCCGCTTCACGATGCCGGTCGGATGCGGTTTGTATCTCTGACTTGACGTCTGACCACGGGCGTTTCGCCATGGCGAACCCCTCGAGAGGTCGGTGTATGTGGCCCAGATGGGATCGTGATTCTAAATTTAGGCACCTGTTCGTGGCAATCCAGTTCCATCCGGCCAGCGTCAGGTTTGGTCGGTCGCCCACTATCGCAGAGCAGCCTCGGTAGCGTGAACCCTCCAGAACCCGATTCCTCGGGATCGACTTGCGGTTCCACAATCGACGCCTGAAGTCTTCGAGACGGCCCATCCCTTCCGCTATCCGCACCAGGCTTCAGGATTATGGCCGCCGCTCACATTCTACGACGAGAAAAGTACACATATTAGCAAAATTCACGGCTGGGTGACGAGGCGCGGCAGGTATGACGCGCAGAGTCTTAGTAACCCGACCCCAAATTCGCCCTCAGCCATTCAATCCCTGGCTCGACCGCCTCCAGTGCAGGTGGTCGGTATCCCAAGGCGCTGGTTGGACGCACCGCGTTGTATTGCCGCCTCCAGTGCTCTACCGAGATCTTCGCTTCTCTCAGGGTGTAGATGATCTCTCCGTTTAGGTGTTTGTCCCTCAGCTTCCCGTCAAGGCTCCCCACGTAGCCGTTCCCTCAAGAGGAGCCAGGTTTGATGAAGAGCGACTTCGCCTCCACCTTCGGGAGCCACTCGCTCACGGCCTCCGCCATGAATCCCAGACCGTTATCGAGCATGGCCAGGTCCCGAGTCTCGAGCCACCTGGCCGAGAACCCGCACAACGTCGCCGCCGGTCAGGCTCTGGCCGACTTCGATGGCCAGAATCTCTCTACTCAAAGGGTCGACAAACTTCAGCAGCCGGATTTGGTGCCCTCTATATTCTTGATGGGACATCAACCAGCTGTTTCTGGGGCACCTCGAGTCCCTCCTGCTTCCAGATCCTCTGAAGCCTCTTCGGGTTCACCATTTGGCCTTGCCCTCGAAGCAGGGCTGTCATCCTGCGATAGCCGTAGCTTCTGTACCTTATCTCTACCTGGATTAGGCGCCTGACAAGGTGGGCTCATCCTGGCGAACCCGAGGCTCCCTCCGCTGTGTCGTTCGATCTTGGCCCAGCCCTCGACACGCCCTTCGTTCCAACCCCCCCGGCTTCTTCTGGGCGTGACTCACGAACTCTCTCCAGCGTGCCGGGCGCAGAATTTTCCCACGGCGGCGTCCTTCAAGATCGCGATAACCAGCGCTCTCTCGGCTACCAGCTTCTTGAGGCGGGCATTCTCCTTCTCAAGCTCCTTCAGTCGACTCGTCGGGCCCCGTCCTCCTTCCTCCAGCGTTAGTAGGCCTGATCGGTGATCCCGATCATCTTACAGACCGCTTCAATCGGCTGGCCCTTGGGTAGTTCGATCTCGCCCTCACGCAGCTTCCGGGTGAACTGCTCCGGCGTGCGCCTTTTCTTCGCCATGCTGTCCTCCCGGAATCTGCCAGCATTCAACATTCAGTCTGGCGACATCCCTGGGTTCCAGGTTACCCTGATGCGGGATGTCCCGTGTATCGGCTATCTTGCCTCATCTGTTCGCCGACGGATTGCACAGTTGGGCCGAGTAGTCGGGACGAATTCTCGTCCAGCGGGACATGGGGTCTCCGGCTGCTCTGGATACGTTGGAACAGCTCCAGGATCTGCTGTCAGCTCTCCTTGAATTCACTATTCCTGGAAGTATGATAGAGGCTTGGAATCCCCCCACTCCCAGGCGGCAAGGAGTTTCCATGAGGGCTTATGTGGCAGCGCCGCGCGGCTTCTGCGCAGGCGTGGTCCGCGCAATAGAAACGGTCGAGTTCGCACTTCAGCGATTTCCCCCTCCGATATACGTGCGGAAGCAGATCGTTCATAATCGGTCCGTGGTGAAAGAATTCGAATCACGCGGCGTCATCTTCATTGATGACCTCGTAGAGGTGCCGCCAGGCAGCCTCGTGATCTTCAGCGCGCACGGCGTTTCTCCTGAAGTCCGCGCAGAGGCCCAGGCTCGTGGCCTTCGGACGGTCGACGCCACTTGTCCGCTGGTCACCAAAGTCCACGCGGAGGCTCGAAGATTCGCGAGCAGGGGCTTCACGATCATTCTGATAGGCCATCAGGGTCACGAAGAGGTTGTCGGGACTGTAGGGGAGGTACCGGGACACATCCAGGTGATTGAGAATGCGGATCAGATAGAGGCCCTCGTGGTCCCGGATCCGGATAGAGTCGTGTGCTTGACTCAGACGACCCTCTCCGTGGATGAAACTGACTCCCTTCGACGACTGCTGGGATCGAAGTTTCCCAGGATGGTGCTGCCCGCAAAGGAGGACATCTGCTACGCCACCCAGAATCGCCAGAACGCGGTCAAGAAGCTCGTCGGGATAGGGATCGACGTCCTACTCGTTATGGGGTCCCCAAACAGCTCGAATTCGAGACGCCTTTGTGACGTTGCCAAGAGCCTCGGCATAACCGCTTACCTGGTCGACTGTCCCGAGGACATCCAGGCCCATTGGCTCGAGGGGGCGGAAAGGGTGGGTATCACTGCCGGGGCTTCTGTCCCCGAGCTCCTTGTCCAGCGGGCGGTGGGCCTCTTAGAACAGTTTGGAGCGCAAGTGGAAGAAGTGCCGGGCCCGGCAGAAGAGATCCTGTTCTCACTTCCCGAGGAGGTTAGCTCAAGTCTTCCCAATCTGAGTGGTTCCGAATCCGTGGCGTGAGCCAAGTCTCCCGGGGGGTGATGCCACTCCGACGGTCCGGGACACCGCAGAGTGCCATAGTGCTGCCCTCCTGATTGAGATCACCAGGACCCTTCGCCGGAATCTCGTTCACCCCTGCCCGGGAGACCGGCAACCCTCGCCTCAGGCTGACATGGCCGGTACAGTACCTCCCATCCTCATGCCCGAGACCTTGTCCTCATCGCCTTCTATCCTGCTGGAGATGGTTGGGTGGTCGTAAACGAGGTCTTGGTCCCCTTGGATGGGCAAGTGGGCGGTGAACTGCTCCAGATAGTTGGGTGCCGTGCTTCGGAGAACGGAACCCTCCCCTCCCAGCTCCCGCCGCCCCCACCGACACGAACGGAGCGGACTCCCCTCCCCAAGTTCGGTGAGAAGCTTGGCGGTAATGCCATCGAGGAAGCCGGCTGCATGGATAAGCTCGACACTGTCCTCCGCTATGTGCTCTCGGATCACGCAGGTTGACCGCCGTTGAATATGCGATGTTGAGCAAGGGCTCCCGCCCATATCCGGACCTGGGAACTGCTGGCGAAGAAAGTACCAGGGACGCTATCTCCAGGGGACTCGAATTACTTGCGGTCTCGTACGTCCACGATTCCTACAGGCTCTAGCGAGCTGAATCGCCGAGAGTTCTGGCACCTCATAATGGAACCAGTCCAAAAACCTTTCATGAATTTGCTTCCCGTTCTCATTGCCCGAGTAGTGTGGCCATAGATCGTTCCAGTCAATTGCCCAGTCATAGTAACTGTTCTCCTTGCGGTTTCCCCGAGCGATTTGTTTGAGCGTGCCCGCGCCCAGATGTAGAAGATACTGGTCCCGACAATATGGGAAGTTCAACAGGGGAATACATTGCTTCCTCAGTGCTAGCTGCATGGCCGACGCTGGTTCGCCAGACTCGTGGAATGGTGGTACTGACCTCCGCCACACCAGGGCAGGGTCGATCAGTAGTGACCGCGGTTCAAGATACCCTTGCGAAAGAAGGCCTACGCCGGAGGTCTCACCAAGCATGCCCGCTCCGAATCTTCTCAGATATGACAGCGGTCTCGAGATCGAGTCGGGTCGGAGAACGACCACATCAGAATCCACAATCCAGACGTACGGCATGCCTAGATCGGGGGATGCGGACTCCTCTTGCGATGCTAAGTATGACAGGGCCTGGTTCAGGGCCGGGCCATGGTACATCTGCCGGTTGTTCAGGAGAAGATCGATGATCCGAAGCCGACACAAATCTGTTAGTAGATGAGCGGATCCATCGTCAGAGCCGTTATCGACAACTACGATTCTTGCGATGGAGCCTGGCGGCAGAACCCGATAGAGGGTGAAGAGCAGATGAGCGATTAAGTCCATAGTGTTGTAGTTGACTACAACGACGGACAGCCTGCCTGCGATCCGGTCCGTCCCAACTTGCTGAATCGGCCAGGGACGGCGTACGCAGGGTTCGAGTACGCGATTCTGAAACCCGCGACGCACCCACCGAAGGGCACTCACCGCCCCATTTCTCAGGCCCCCGGACGCGCGTACCAATAGTCCTCGTGACAGAGCTGGGTGCTTCTCTTGCCCGCGTTGAGATTCTGCTGAGGCCAATTCCGTTGAGCTCCCGGTCGGTCAGAGCCGTTTCGGCGCGCTTTTTGTCGTGGAGTGAACACATTCCGATCGTCCGGATCGGGTCCGGAGCCGGTGACTGCGGACCGAGATCATTCTATTCTGGTTACCGGGTTTCCTCCTACCTGCTGCGACACGCTTTTCATCTCTAGGCCGCCTATCGGTAGTACTCCTGGAGCAGGCCTCCCGGGCACTCCCGTGTCGAAATCGCCTCCGTCTGGCGAGGTTCATCTTCGGGATGCAGGAACCGGTTTCCCGCGCCCTATTGATTCCTTTCACCGTGATAATGGATCAGCCCTGCGAGTCGGACCCGCCCCGCCCGAGTCACAAGAAGGCGGCCCGTGAGCCGAGAGCCCAGGCTCTTCGCTTTCCGCGGCCAGGCATTCGTTCCTCAGAAGCAGTTCGCTGTCGACGTGACAACCCACCAGGACCAGAACTTCGTTGACGTCCACCCGAATACCTCTCGCTTTATGGAGATCGATGACGGCCAAGAGGATAGAGTGGCAGGCATGGGTCGGCAGTGGACAAACACCTCTATGCGTGAGAGTGCCTGCCCGTCCGCGATGCGCTGCCTACCCATTGACAAGGATGAGGAGCTTGTCATTATCCCACCCAGGTGACCACCGTCGCACATGCTCACAGTCTACAAAGTACGCAGCAGCGCAATCTGAAAAGACATCCTTCAGGGCTCTAAGGTACTCGTTCTCGGGCGTTGCGCGGAACACATCCTCAATAACCAACATCCCACCTGTCTTGAGCAACGGTAAGGCCTCTCGTACGATGCGCACCTGATCCTCAAAGTTGTGGCTGCTGTCATCGAGAATCACATCGTATAGCTCTCCTCCGCTGAGCTCTCGCAACGCCCGTGCAACATCTCCGTCCACGCGGACATCCATGTACCCCACGCGCCCACGGTTCCCCAGCATACGCCGTCCGTTGTTCAAAGACTTCGCATCACAATCAAACATACAAATCTTCGCATCCGGATGTTTGAAATAGCTTTCCCATAGCAAGGCGCTGCCTCCGCCGGCGATTCCAATCTCCGCAAACAGGACCGAGCGATGCATTAAGGGGGAGAAGAGCATCGTGTACACTGCCGTGTAGGGATGACGGTGTGCATTGGGCCGGTGATGAATTGGAGTCTTGTCGATGCCGAGAGCTGCGCCAGAGGAACAGAGTTCGCCAACGAATGCCGTGGAGTCGACCACGATGCGTCCAACGGGCGTAATCATTGTCTAGAAGGCGTCTCCCCCACCCCTATCAAGCTTACCGCCGACACGTGTTGCGAGCACGACGAGCGCGACGGCTTCCACGACTGCGCCGGGCTATCCATTCGAAAGAACCTATCCACATGATGAGGAATTCCGATTCCGACATCCAGCGGTTTGGTCGGCCGTCGCCCTTCGTTTTGTCCATGTTACAAATCCACTCCGCATGATGAATGCGCCCTGTCCTGGAACAAGAGTCCATCGATCTCCGAACGGGCGTCGAAGCCGAAGATGGGCGTCAATCGCGAGGCATGTGGCCATGTTGATCAGCCTGTGACCGGCGCATCGTCGCGAGTTGGTGTACTGGTCCATCGAGATTGACCGGCCTGAAATGGGCAGATGAAGGCCCCGAGATGCGGAATTCTCTGCTCGCCGGACGTCGGTTGATTCCGGGGGCCCGAAGGTACTCGCTTCCGGGCACCAACCCACTTGTGATCCCAGATTCTCTTCCGATATGTCTCGCCCGAGTTCTTCCTGACGTTCCTTAGACCCGGTCCATGCCAGACGACTATCTCCCTGTCAGAAGTCATTTGGAGATCAATCTCTAGGCCATCGGCTCCGGCATTTATGGCACTCCTGAACGCAGCCTCAGTGCTCTCCGGTGCTTCACCGGCACCACCTCGATGGGCAAGCAGAACGGGACAAGGAGGCGGAAAAATGAACGCTACCCCTGGGGTTGTCATAAGCCTGGCTCCTTCATGACCATCGGTGACGGTAGTCGTTCAGTTCGCGACAATGACCACCTCCACCGCTACAGGCGAGTGAATAATGCTGTGAACCACGTTACTCTACACGTCTATCAGATCTACCGTGCAACCTGTCCATCTAAATAATTCGTCTCGGGCCATCGAGATGACCTTCCCGCAGCGATCGGCCTTGGAACTCACGATTCCGATCAGAGAAGGACATCTTGGGCCCCAGGAATTGGATCCACCTTCGCCCGGACCAAGCATCTCTACGCCCGTCCTATCAAGATGACCCTTGCCCCGCGATTGGCCTTGAAACCCATGTTTCCCCCAAGAGAAGGGCACCTTCGGCCCCTGGATTTGGATCCCGTGATTTCAATGAGGGCCGGATCCTAGGATTCGAAGGACGCGGATGAGTTGCCGGGAGGCGATTCGGCCGAATCTCGCACCTGAGCGCCGATCGTCAGCCGAATTGAGGTCTCGGGTCATTTTGATAGGACGGCATTCACCTTCGCTTCGGCGCGGTGGGCAAGCACGGCAGCGTGGCGATCGTCGAGAGAATCATCCTCTCGATGAAGAGCGAATGGACTCGAGTGATTCCTGTCCCTCTTGGGCGAGAGCGGTTTCGACGGGAGCTGTCCTTCTACGTCGGCTGGTTCAACAACCAACGCCCTCACACATCCCTGGGAGTCCGAACGCCCGAGGAGGTCTATCACGGTCTCCCGGCGGCCTGCGAACAACCACGGCTGGAACTGCGGCCTCGATGGCCGCGCAACTCCAGGTGCGCGTCGCCGCAGGCGCCCGTGGCCGGTGACGAAGGGAAGGCGATCCGGTTCGAGGTGACCTTCCTCGGAGGCCGGTGCCATCTGCCGGTCGTCTCGCTTCGGCGTGCTGCATAGCTCTCCGGCTCTCTCCATACGTGCTGACAAACCACGCTCCCGGTACTTCACGACGGGGGCGACGTCGATGACCACCAGTGCAATGGCAGCGATCACGGGCAACCAGGGACGAACGAATGGAGCAAAGCAGTCACCCAGGGTCGACTCGGAAGTGCATCATAACCCTCGATCTGGCCTGAAGGATCCGATGAACCACCACACCCCCTGTGCCCGGCTCCGGCCTCCCCCCGCAGGCTCGAAGGGCTCCGAGGCGATGGCGACTTCTGCTGGGCGAGCGTCTTGCCAGGACGAGGTCAAATGAGATGTTGGAGCCCGGACCAGACGATTCCGGCATGGAATCACCGGATCCCAAAGCGATGGGGACGATCGGAATACCTTCACCCAACGAATTTGCTGCGCATTCAGGCCTCCGTGAAGATCCTAATGTAATTGACTCACGGAGATGGTAACTTGGCGGGCCTTATCGTTAGGGGCCGGAAGGCTCGCGGGCATTTTCGCTGGACCACCACAGCCCCCACCAGCAAGCGAGGAGAGAGAGATGTGCAACTGTGTTAGTATCAAGTGCGAAGCCGACTCTGATCGTGCAATTGAGGTGAAGACGGACCAGATGCCAACCGGCTCCAAGGTGGAAATCACCTGTGCTGGCATTGGCTCCACCCATTCCGCACACGTTATAGATCAAGGATTGAACGCAACTGATATCCACAGTGCGGACCGGGTCGCGATCGATGGAATCGTGGAGCTGACGGCAAGGTACCAGCTCTCCGGAGGTTCCTGGCAAGACCTCCCGCTTACGGTCCGCAGTACGAGCGGTGTGGGTTCAAACGATCACGAGATAGGTGGTCTGGTGGCCAGCACGAGTTGGGATCAGCCCATCATCATCATCAGTTGACTGGTACGAACCGATTGGGGAATGGAGCGGCTGATTTCTTATACCGTAACCGTCCGGCAGACCCCGTCTTGTCCGAATCCTGATCTCCTGGCAGTGCCTTCCCCAGTTCAGGTGACCGCAGGTTCTGCCTTGGACGTTATCTGTCATCCATCCGCAACTTGGCGCATCGATGTGAGGTGTCGTCGCATGGGAACTCTATGAGGTTGCACAGCCGCCCATCCCAGTTCAAGCTGCAGGGTGGCTTCGATCGGACGGAAGGGTAAGAGAATCTATGGTTCCTGTGAGCAATCGCCGGGCTTCAGTTATCCTTGAGAATGCCTGGAGTCTCTGAAACCGGCAGGCGACCCCTAAGCGTTTCTGCTTTCTCTTCCTTTCCCCACGCGTCGTAAAGATCTATCAAATAGCTTAGAACTTTGACCGTTTCTGAATTCGCATCGCCCAATTCAT
>JAPUJT010000145.1 GCA_027296055.1 Planctomycetota bacterium
TCTCTTCTGGGCCTCCGCCAGCGCGATCCACAGGCGGCGCCAGGTCCGGAACTTCCGGTCGGCGGAGAAGAGCCCAAGCATCTCGCGGGAGGAGTAGCGCTCCGCGAAGGGACTGACGTAGGTGTCGCTTACGACCATTTCCCGGTCTCCACGAAGGCGTTCACGCGGGCCTCGTCCCAGGTGCGGTAGCGGCGCGTCATGCGCCAGAGGTTCACGCCGTTGACGATCACATGGGCGGTCACGGGCGCCAGGAGGGATCCCGTCCAGAGGACCAGTCCGCCCAGCCCCAACCCGATCACGCCCGCCACGAAGGGCCACGGCAGGAAGTTCCGGTTCACCGGCCAGTGGATGAGGGCGAAGACCGCCGCCGCAAGCCACACCCCCCAGACCTCCTGGAGCGCCCCGCGAAAGAGGTACTCCTCGGCGCAGCCGGACAGGAGCGCCACCCAGGCGATTTCCCATCCCCGCTGGGCGCCCAGGATCCAGCCGAATTCCGCCTCCAGCGCCCGGGCCCAGGCGAACCGTTTCACCACGAGGATGGAAAGCCCCACCAGGATCGCGCCCGCGGCAATCCCGATCCCCAGGCACGAGGCCCAGTTCGGCGGCGCCCAGAGTTCGAGCGACCGTCCCGGATTGTTGTGGTAGAGCAGGATCCACGCCAGCACCGCGGCGAATGCATAGAAGAAGAGCGCATAGAACGGCGGCAATCGCCGTTCCAGCTTCGCGCCGGGCTCGAGGGGAGACTCGCGCTTAGCGGCGTCGAGGGTGTTCGTAGGCGTCGACAATCTTCTGTACCAGAGGGTGGCGGTCAATGTCCGCCTGGGTCAGCAAAACGATCGAAATCCCGGCGATCCCCCGCAGCCGGTCACGCGCCTCGACCAGCCCGCTCACCTTGCCCGGGCTCAGGTCCACCTGCGTGATGTCTCCGGTCACGACGATCTTGGACTGCGCGCCCATCCGGGTCAGGAACATCTTCATCTGGTCGCCCGTCGTGTTCTGCGCCTCGTCCAGGATGATGAACGCCTCGTCCAGCGTCCGCCCCCGCATGTAGGCCAGCGGGCAGATCTCCACCACGTCGGTGTCGATCAACCGCTTCAACTGGCCGAACTCCAGGAAGGTATTGAGCGAGTCGTAGATCGGCCGGAGGTACGGGTTGACCTTGGCCTGGATGTCGCCGGGAAGGAACCCGAGGCGCTCGCCCGCCTCCACCGCGGGACGGACCAGGACGATCCGCCGGACCCGGCCCGCCTGGAAGGCCTCCACCGCCTTGGCCACCGCGAGGAAGGTCTTTCCCGTTCCCGCCGGACCGGAGCAGATGACGAGATCGTGTTTCAGGATGGCGTCGACGTATCTCCGCTGCCCCGCGGTGCGCGTGCTGATCGTCTCGACCTGGGTGATCCTCAGTTCGCCGGTGGGGTCATCCTGCTGGCCTACGATCTCCTCGACGGTTTCGGGGAGCACCTCCTTACCCAGGCGTATGCGCTCCCGAAGCCTCTCCACGACGTTCGCCGCCTTCTCGACGGCCTCATCCCCGCCGCGGATCAGGAGTCTGCCGTCGCGAGCGACGAGCGTTACTTCGCAGCCCTTCTTCAGGGCCTTCAGATTGCGATCGGCGCTTCCGAAGAGGGCACGTGCCTCTGCCGTATCCCCAAACTCGATCACTCTCTCCAACCGATGGCTCCTCTAGGGGGCCTACGGCCCCTGGCTACCCGGCTCCGAATCCCATCCAGCAGAAGTACGCGTATCCGCATGGCGCGGCGAGGATGACACCGTCCATCAGATCCAGCATTCCACCGAATTCGGGAATGAGACCGCTGGAGTCTTTCGATCCAAGGCTGCGCTTGATGTAGGATTCGGCGAGGTCGCCTGCCTGGCCCACCACGGCGATGACCATACCGAACAGGGCCGCCTGCCAGATAGTAAAGACGGGGTCGAGGCGGGTGAAGCTGGTAAAGATCACGGCCGCGATGATGCTTCCGGCGATTCCCGCAGCCAGCCCTTCCACGGACTTCTTGGGGCTGATATGGGGAGCGATTCTCCTCTTCCCGATCCGGCTCCCTACCAGGTAGCCAAAGACGTCCGTCATCTTGGTCGTGATCAGCAACAGGAGCACAAGGTACGCCCCGACCCATGGAGTGCGGCCCGGCCAGACGTCGTTGGTCAGCCGGAGAAACCGCGTCTCCAGGATAAAGCCCGAAAGGAAGGCTATGTAGAAGAACCCGAAGACGGTGAAGGCGAGGCCTGTGATCTCCTTCTCCCCCTTCTTCCGGAACAGGCAGACGAGCACGAAGACCCCCATGCACAGGGCGAGAAGCAGCAACAACTCGTTCCCTCGTCCCGGAGGAGGCCGGCCGAGAGCCAACTCGAAGGAGCCGACCCCAAGCTTTACCGGCTCGGCCCGATCGCTCAGGATCCTCCACCATCCGTAGAGGAGCACGAACCCGGCAAACATGCCGAGCCGCGGGAGAGCCAGTATCCCCTTCCTCTGGGCCATCCCGTATAGCTCCCCCATGGCAGCAACCGTGAAGCCAGCGAGCAGAACGATGAGCCCGAACGAGTTATTCTTGGATAGATCGACGACCAGGAAGATCAACGCGGCCGCGCCCAGCAGGGATCCGAAGATGATGCGTCGCTTCATGGGGAGCTCCGGGGGGCAATGCCGCCGTATCTTCTCTCGCGGCTGGAGTAGGCTCGGATCGCCTCATCGAGGTCTTCCTTGCCGAAGTCGGGCCAGAGGGTGGGGGTCACCCAGATCTCGGCGTACGAGGCCTGCCAGAGGAGGAAGTTGCTCAGTCGATATTCCCCGGCCGTCCGGATCAAGAGGTCGGGATCGGGCATGCCGGGATCATAGAGGAAATCTCTCACGCTCTCCTCGGTCACATCATCCTCCTGGAGCTTTCCCTCGCTGAGCTGGCGAGCCAGGCGGACGACGGCGTCCCGGATCTCGCCGCGGGATCCGTAGTTCAGCGCCAGCCGCAGGTGCAGCCCCGTGTTGCTCCGGCTCATCTCCGTCGTCTTGTTCAGCTCCTTCTGAACCCGCTCCGGCAGCTCATTCAATCTTCCGATACCGGAGAACTGGACCTGATTCTCCATGATCTCCTTTCGCTCCGACACGAGGTAGTGCTCCAGCAGGCCCATCAGCATCTCGGTCTCCTCCCTGGGCCGCCTCCAGTTCTCCGATGAGAAGGCATACAGGGTCAGGTGGCCGAGGCCTCTCCTGGCACAATCCCTTGTCACCTCACGGACGGACTCGGCCCCCCTCTCGTGGCCCTGGACCCTGGGCAGGCCGCGGTCGCTTGCCCAACGGCCGTTGCCGTCCATGATGATCGCGATGTGGACTGGCTGATGGTGGTCTTCCATGCGATTTGCTACCGATGGATGATCTGGTCTCGTTTTCGTCCCACAGAGATCAACGAGACGGGCGCGCCGGTCTGATCTTCGAGACGGCGGACATACCCCTGGGCCTGCGGCGGGAGGTCCTCGAAGCGGGTCACATCCGGGGTGGCCTTCGTCCAGCCGGCCACGTCCACGTATCCGGGCTCCACCTTCTCGAGAACTCTCGCCTCTGCCGGGAACGACGACACCTCCGAGCCCTCCGACGTATAACTCGTGCAGACTCGAATCGGGTCCACCTGATCCAGCACGTCCAGCTTGGTCAGGGCGATCCGGTCGATCCCGTTCAGTTCGATGGCGTAGCGGGCGGCGACGGCATCGAACCATCCGCACCGCCGCGGACGTCCTGTCGTTGCGCCGTACTCTCTCCCGCGCTCGCGAAGCCACTCCCCATCCTTACCCTCCAGCTCTGTCGGGAACGGCCCGGACCCGACCCGCGTCGAGTATGCCTTCAGCACGCCGATCGACTCGGTCATGGTCTTGAGCGGGAGACCCGACCCCTGCAGCGCCCCGAGAGCGGTGCAGTTCGATGAGGTGACATAGGGGTACGTGCCGAAGTCCACGTCGAGGAGGGTCCCATGGGCCCCTTCGAGGAGGATTCGCTTTCCGGAGGAATCTCGATCCCGAAGGAGGGAGGATGTGTCGCAGATGTATTCCTTCAATCGTCCGAAGTAATCGAGATACTCATCGGCGAGCTCCTTCGCCAAGATGGACTCTCCATCGCCGAAGAACTCCTGCCACCTGTTCTTCTCGCTGACGACGCGTTCGAGACGCTTCCTGAAGCTCGACTCATCGAAGAGATCACAGAAGCGGAACGCCGTGTGCCGGATAACCTTGTCTGAATAGGCGGGACCGATGCCACGGCGCGTCGTGCCGAGCTGGGCCTCTCCCGCGCGGCTTTCGGTCGCCTTGTCCTGCCAGCGGTGATAGGGGAAGACGATGTGCGCTCTGTCGCTGAGGAAGAGCTTTCCACTCAGCGACAGACCCAGCTTGGAGAGCGCGTCTATCTCTCCGAGGAGCGTCGCCGGATCCACGACGAGCCCGTTGGCGATCACATTCTCGACGCCTTCATGAAGAACACCGGCGGGCAGCAGGTGGAAGATCACCTCCTGCTCGCCGACCACGACGGTATGCCCGGCGTTAGCCCCTCCCTGGAAGCGAACCACGACGTCGGAGGTGCGGGCAAGAGAATCGACGATCTTTCCCTTACCCTCGTCTCCCCACTGCAAACCGACTACGACCGTGACAGGCACTCGGACTCCCCCTGCTGCATTCTCCCCACGACAACACGAAGCGGCGTATTCTACCTACCGCCAAATTGGTGATCAACTTGGTCAGGAGCGTTGTCGGATCAAATCCCCGAATTGCGCGAACAGGTCGCTGGCATCATGAGGGCCGGGGGATGCCTCGGGATGGTACTGTACGGAAAACAGAGGAAGACTTCGGTGTCTCACTCCCTCGAGGGTCCGGTCATTGAGATTCACGTGGCTCGCCCTGAGAGTGTCGGGAAGACTGTCCTTGTCCACGGCGAAGCCGTGGTTCTGAGACGTGATCGCCACCCTCCGGGTCTCGAGGTCCAGGACGGGGTGATTCGCCCCACGATGCCCGAACTTCAGCTTGTAGGTGCGAGCACCGAGCGCGAGGCAGAGAATCTGGTGGCCCAGGCAGATGCCGAAGATGGGGACCTTTCCGATGAGGTCTCGAACGATCTCGACGCCGTAGGTCACGGGCGCCGGATCGCCGGGGCCGTTGGAGAGGAAGACGCCGTCCGGCTGGAGATCGAGGATCTCTCGCGCCGGGAGGGTCGCAGGGACCTGGGTCACTGCAAAGCCCGCCTCCACGAGGTGGCGGAGGATCGTCCTCTTGATCCCGTAGTCTACAGCGACAACCTTCAGGCCCTCTCCGGGCTTTTCATCCGACCGCGGGGAGAGAGGTGTGGCGAAGCCGTCTGTCCAGGTTCGCACATCTTTGCAGGTCACCTCGCTGACGAGGTCCCGTCCCTCCATCAGCGGTGACTCACTGGCCTTCCTCGCGAGCGATCCGGCGTCTCCCCCGTTCGTCGAGAGGACGGCACGCATCGCTCCCTCGCGACGAATGTGCCGGGCAATCGCCCTCGTGTCCGCCTCCGCCATCCCGGGAACGCCCGCCTCCTTCAAGTAAGACGATATCTCCCCGGTTGATCGATAGTTGCTGCCAATTGCGCTGAGGTCCCGGACGATGACCCCGGCGACCTGGGGCGCGGCGCTCTCCTCATCGTCTGGATTGACGCCCACATTGCCTATGTGCGGGGAGGTGAACGTGACGAGCTGCTTGCAGTACGAGGGATCGGTGATCACTTCCTGGTAGCCGGTCATGGCGGTGTTGAACACCACCTCTGCGGCCACCTCCCCGATCGCCCCGAAGGCGATCCCTTCGAAGATCCTGCCGTCTTCCAGGGCCAGAATGGCGCGACGCAAAGGTCTCCCCCACACTCGAGATCAAGGATCGGCGTGATCGTAACAGGAGCGCCCTCGAATGCAAACCCCTCTCGTGACGCGCGATGCGCCATCCAGAGTTTGGTGAAATCGGTGCGCGTGATGAAACTCGGGGGGGCCTAGAAGCGCTTTTCGATGATGTTGAGGGTGATCTGGGCGCGCCCGTCGAGCCGAACCTTGAGGCGGATCGAGGAGGAGAAGAGCGGGCCCTCGGTACCGTTCGGGAGGAAACTGAACCGGACACGTCCCCCGTAATTGCTGAGGAGATCCTCGGTCCTGAAGCCGTTCCCGACGCGCAGGTTGACCCGGGGGGAGATCTTGACGTCGACCCAGCGCCGCTCCGGGGTCTTACGAAGGGAGCGTGCGGGGGCCACCTGCCCCGGCACAGGGTCGTACTCCGGGTCCTCGGGGGACCAGAGGTCCTGTAGATCGATCTCCAGCCGATATCCCTCGTCGATGCGGAGCGGTCCCAGACGAGCCACGTACGCCTGTCGGGCGCAAAGCTCCCGGGGCGGTCCCCCCGAAATGCCGGAGATGCGGGGGGGCTCCTCGCTCCACGCCTGACGCCGGGCGGCCTTGTACCACGCGCCGCTGTCCGCAACCTCGTCATCGTAAGTATACGAAGGGTCCGTACGCCGCGCGCGCCGGATCTGCCCCTTGTGGTACCGTTTGTAGAAGCGGACCGCCCTCTTCCGCAGGTAGCGATAGAGTCCCTGCCGCTTCCGCGGGACGAGATTCTTCTCGGTCACCTGGTCGAGGCAATCGACCCGCTCCGTGGCGGCCGCAGCGAACGGGTGCATCGGGTCCCAGAGAAACTCATCGCGGCTCCGTTCCGGCGCGGTGGTTTCGGGGATCCTGTCCGGCGAGGAGAGCTCCTCGAGACTGCTCTCGAATCTCAGATTGGGCTGTCGGGTGGGTGAATTCTGCGGGATTTCGGAAGGTGGAACAGCGGTGCTCCTGAAGTCATCCGCCGCCGCCGTTGCCGCGACGAGCGAGAAAAGGACTGCAACCACTGTCTTCAATAGTCACCTCGAACCGGGCAGTTTCCTCAGATCCTTCCTGGGTCCCCTGCAGGGCACGCGGCGCGCGCGCAAGAGGCAGGGAACCTGTTCTGGCTTCCCCCTTATCCCTTTTCT
>JAPUJT010000146.1 GCA_027296055.1 Planctomycetota bacterium
ACATTCTGGTAGGAGAGGTCGTGGTCGGGCTGGGCGAACGCCGTGGCGATTATGTACCCGGCGCGGCGACCGAGCATAAAACGAAAGAACCCCTCGGCTGCTTCGTCAAGGTAGCGGGCAAATGCCAGACCTTCATCGAACTTGGGGTTAGCGGCCCTCAGAACTATTGAATGCCGATCCATATTGTCCTTCTACGCCGAACTATGTTTAGATGGTTTCTTGTAACGATTCACGGGATCGGGGCTTTCGCGTAGCCGCTCCCGAGGTCCTCGCCGGCCGATGATTCTTGATCAGGTGTCCGCCGGAAGCAACGAAGGAGGGTCGCGTCCTTGCCGGTGAGCCGTGATGGCGGACTCCAGGAATCGGAAGGCCGAACGGCCCTGCTGAGCACAGGTCGCCATCGCTGCGTCGAGGTGTGGCCTCGACCTTTTGCCACGGGTGCCAGGCTCATGATGCATGGGACGCGGCGGCGACCTACGCCAACGATCATGTGGCTAAGGGATAGGCGATGACTGAGCTGGTCTTCCTACAGGACATGGTCGTCATCCTTGCGGCGGCCGTCGCCGTGGTCGCGTCTCTGCGCTACCTGCGACTGCCGTCCATCGCGGGGTTCATCGTCGCCGGAACGCTGGTCGGACCCAACGCGTTTGGACTTGTCCAGGATCTCCACCAGGTCGAGCTTCTCGCCGAGTTCGGAGTTGTGCTGCTCCTCTTTGGCATCGGGCTCGAGCTCTCCTTGAGCCGGGTCCGTCGGCTCTGGCGGCCGATCGCAGTAGGAGGCGCCGTCCAGGTAGGCGCCACCATCCTGGTTGTACTTGGGCTCAGTGTTCTCTTCGGGAGAGACATCCGATCGGGACTGCTGCTTGGTTTCATTTTCGCGGTATCGAGCACCGCCATTGTCCTCGCGGGCCTCTCGACCCGGGGAGAACTCGAGACGCCGCACGGTCGACTGGCGCTTGGCATTCTGATCTTTCAGGACCTCTGTGTCGTGCCCATGGTCATGGTCATCCCGGTCCTTGGTGACACGTCCAGCGCCGGCACGAGCGTGTTGGTCCCACTACTGACGTCTGCAGCAGTGGTCGCCGGCGTGCTGGTGGCTGCGCGGCTAGTCGTGCCACGTTTTCTCGAAGAGATAGCCCGGACGCGGAAGCGCGATCTCTTCGTCCTTTCCCTCTTTCTGATCTGCCTCGGGACCGCGTGGGTGGTATCAAAGGCGGGCGTCTCGCTCGCCCTCGGCGCGTTTCTCGCAGGCTTGGTCGTCTCGGGTAGCCGGTATCGCGAGCAGGCGATCTCCGATCTCGTCCCGTTGCGCGATGTTCTCGCCAGCGTGTTCTTCGTTTCTATCGGTATGCTGCTCGATCTCCGCAACGTCCTCCAGGACCTGCTGCCGATTCTCGGGTTGTTCGTGGCCATCATCGGCGGCAAGTTCATCATCATCTTCCTGACCGCTTCCGTACTGAGGCTTCCGTCGCGCGTGGGAGTCCTGACCGCTGCTTCTTTGTCCCAGGTCGGGGAGTTCTCCTTCGTCCTCCTCCTTGCGGCGGGAGGGACAGGCCTCCTGGAGGAGCCTTTTCAGAGCAATCTCACCGTGGCGATCATCCTTTCGATGCTGGCCACGCCGTTTGGGCTCGCTCTGGGGCCCCACCTGGCGGCTGGATTGGGGAAGCTCACCCCCCTGACCCGTCTTCTCCAGGTGCGAACGATAGAGGAGATGCGGGAGACCGAACCGTTGCAGAATCACGTCATCATCGCAGGGTACGGCTTGACCGGCCGGAACCTGGCCCGCTCACTCACGCAGATGGGTACTCGGTACATTATCGTCGACCTCAACACCGAGAATGTTCGGGACGCGGCTCGGCAGGGAGAGCCGGCCTCCTTCGGAGACGTGACGAGCGCTGAGGTGCTCGAGCATCTCGGGGCTGCCGAAGCCAGCGAGCTCGTGATCGCCATCAACGATCCCGACGCAACGGCTCGTGCAACGGCGGCGGCTCGACTTGTGGCGCCGGATCTTCGGATCACCGTGCGAACGACTTACGAATCCGATGTGAAGCGCCTGGAGGAGGCCGGCGCGACCTATGTCATCGCTGCGGAAACCGCGGCGGCGGATGCAATCATCGATCGGGTGCGCAGGAACATCGACGACGGTCCAGAGGATAAATCCGAGCAGTCGTACTCCTGAGTTGCCCGTGCTGATAGGGAGGCGAATTCCGGTACAAAATGACGGGTGAACGCAACCGTCCTGAAAGTCTCCCGCCCGAAGCGTCTCCCCGAGCCCGCAGCAGGGATGGTCTGGTAGGATAGGTCCCCTCGAGCAATGACGGAAAGGAGGAGTCATGCCCGATCCGAAGGGAGCCGAGCCTGGGCGACCTGGTCAATCACGCGAACCAGCTCAACCCGAACAACTATGAGTATTGCCACTCCCGCGGTGAAGATGATCGGCCCGACGGCTTGCTTAACGTAGCTCTGATGCAGGATCGCGGCCATCCACTTGTGCGGATGACGACCCTCCGGGTTCATCATGCGGGTGCCGGAGATTCGACCTCGCTCGGTTCGAGGCCAGATAGATAATTAGCACCGCAGCGAAGTAGACTCCAACAAGCCGCCACGGAGCGCCTTCTGTCGCCCAGTTGAGGTGAGGCGGCAGGAAAGCATATAGGCTCAGGCCGAGCGCGACTGATGCCGAGAGGATTCCCGGACCGATGCCTCCGTAGGCTTGAGCGAAAAAGATGGCTGCGACAAACAGCAGGAAGAAGGGAAGCGAGAGGAACCACACACTAACAGCGACGCCGGCTGCGGCGATAGCGGTGATGACCAGAGCCGCGGAATAGCGTCGCAATGCCGGTCGCGTGTAGGGAGAGATTCCGCGTTCCTGAGAGGGGACCATTGATTAATCCTACAAAATGAGGCATAGTCCGGCAATAGGGGGGCGGGCGATCGCGCCTCTCTAGTTCTGGGAATCAGAGCGTGGGACCTGCTGTCATCTATCCAGGTATTCAGAATTGACCACGTAGAGCTGGAACTGCGTCCACCTTTTGGGCCCGGGGAGTTCCGTAACGTCCCCAACTCCAGGCCTGGTTCGGCGCGGTGGCCCCGGAGCGAGCGTGGAGCCTCCTTGGACATCGCTCAGAGAAATCAGGAGAATCCCCCTGGATCGGTAGAGGCGCGATGGACCAGGAAATCCGGTACGGAGATCTCGTGCACGAGATCTCCGTGCAGCAATTCGAGATCAGCTACAACGACATCACCCCGAAGATCACACTGGACACGGAGGGGAAGGAGATCCCTTATCAGCCTCCCCGCATCCAGTTGGGCGGCCTCGACGTCTTCCGCCTGCTGCGACCTTACGTAACCCTTCGGTTCCTGAACCAGCTCAAGGCGGTCGTGCCGCTGGCGATCTACCTGGTCTTGTTCCAAGTCCTCATCCTGCGCCAGAGCGTCGAAGGCGCAGGGATCCTGACGGGCGGGCTTCTGGCAGTTATCGTCGGACTCATGATGTTCGTGGAGGGGTTGAAGCTGGGGCTCATGCCTCTGGGGGAGACGATCGGCAACAGGCTCCCGCACAAGTCTCCCCTCTGGGTCGTGCTGATGATCGCGTTCCTCCTCGGAGTTGGGGTGACCTTCGCCGAGCCCGCCATCGGCGCGCTCAAGGCCGCCGGGCAGCTCGTGGAGGTCGAGAAGGCGCCCTACCTGTTCGCCTTGCTCACGGACTGGTCGGATGTCCTGGTCCTGATGGTCGGCGCGGGGGTCGGCCTGGCCGCGATCATAGGCACGCTCCGGTTCCTGTATGCCTGGAGCCTGAAGCCGCTGATCTACCTCTCGCTGATCCCGACCATCGGGTTGACGGTCGTGGCGATGATGGGCGAGGAGACCGGCAAGGTCATCGGTTTGGCCTGGGACTGCGGAGCGGTCACGACCGGGCCTGTCACCGTGCCGCTGGTCCTCGCTTTGGGGATCGGAGTCGCCTCCGCCTCGGGCAAGCGATCCTCCTCCCTCTCCGGGTTTGGGATCGTCACGCTGGCGTCTTTGTTCCCGATCTGTGCGGTGCTCTGCCTCTTGCTCTACGTCTCGTCGACGGTGCCCATCGAGGAGATCATCGCCAATGCCTCGGCTGCGAGCGCGGCCCCGGAGCTTTTTTGGTACGAGCGCTCGCCATGGGTCGAAATCGTGCTGGGGGGGCGCGCCATCGTCCCGCTGGTGATCTTCCTGGTCCTGGTGATGAAGGTGATCCTGCGTGAGCCATTCCGAAACCCCGGTCTGCTGATCTATGGCATCACGCTCGCGGTCGTAGGCATGTGCACGTTCAACCTCGGGCTGACCTACGGGCTGTCATACATCGGCGCCCAGGCCGGTGGGCTGGTCCCCGCCGCCTTCGCCCAACTCGACTCGGTCAGCGGCTCGCCGCTCTACGGGATCGTGGTCGGCGTCGGCACTGCCCTGGGGTTCGCATGGGTCCTGGGCTTCGGCGCCACGCTGGCCGAGCCCGCCTTGAACGCCCTGGGAATGACGGTCGAGAACCTGACCAACGGGGCCTTCCGTAAATCCTTCCTGACTTACGCGGTCTCGTTCGGCGTCGCCTGCGGGCTCGCGATTGGCGTCGCCAAGCTGATCTTCGACATACCTCTGGCCTGGCTCCTGCTCCCGCTCTACGCGCTGAGCGTGGTCCTGACCTTCCTCTCGACCGAGGAGTTCGTCAACGTCGCCTGGGACAGCGCTGGCGTGACGACGGGTCCGGTGACCGTTCCGCTGGTCCTGGCCATGGGCCTCGGGTTCGGGTCCGCGGTCGACGCGGTCGAAGGATTCGGCATCCTCGCGATGGCCTCGATCTGTCCGATCCTGTCCGTGATGACCGTCGGGTTGGTCGTCCAGTCGCGACAGCGGCGGCAGGAGGCCAAGGAGGAAGTCGAGGGCGCCAACATCTTGGAGGTTTCAGCGATATGACGGTCAATCGACGCAGCCTCACGGTTCTGACTGATGTGGCGCTTATCACCTGCATCGTCCAGCGCGGCGTCGCGGACGCCATCGTCGCCGCCGCCCGAAAAGGGGGGGCCCAGGGAGCGACGGTCTATTACGCGCGCGGGATGGGGGTCCGCGAGCGTCTGGGGCTGCTCGGGGTCGCGGTGGATGTCGAGAAGGAGGTCGTCAACATCGTCGTCGCCTCCGACCAGGTGGATCGGATCTTCCAGCACATGTACCTTGCCGGCAGCCTCGACACACCCGGCATGGGCTTCATGTACGTGACCCCCCTCGAGAAGGCCGCGACCTACATCCCCAAGGAAGTGCGCGAGAACCTCCTGCGTTCCAAGGACGAGGCAGACTGATGTCCGAAGGGAGCCCCCGTCAAATCACGGTCGTCCTCCCGCAGGATGGAACGGCGACCAAGCTCGTCGCGACGCTCCGCGACGAGCTGCACCTCACTTCCTCCAGCATCCACACGGCGCGAGGCACCGGAACCGGAGCCCCGGGCCTCGGTCAGTTCGGGTTGGAGGTGGAGAAGGACATCTTCTCGGTCATCGTCGCTGCGGACCAGGCCGACGAAGCATTCGCCCGGATCTACGAGCTCACCGAGATGGGCACCCGACACGGCGGGTTCATGTTCCAGGCCAAGCTCTCCCGCGCTGACCTCCTGACCCTCCCCGAGGGGGAGGCGGAGCTGCGCAGCACGGTTCGGTCGACGCGCTCCAAGCTCCTCAAGCGGGACGATTGACGCCGCCTCCGATGGCTGTGCATCAGGCACCCCATGTGGCGCCTGGGCGCCGGTCGTCAGCAGGTTCGAGATCTAGAGGCATTCCCATGGGCCGGGGATATCGTCTGCGAGGGGCCGCGAGTCGGGATGACCCCAGTCAAAGAGGCTGTCGTCCTGAGAGGAACCAGGCAGGAAACGGGTTCGACGCAAGTCTGAAAGTCGGGTTCGGCAATGGTGACTCCATGGTCACCGAGGTCCCTTGCGGTCACTACCTCTATTCCCTAACGTATTGCCCGGCAAGACAAAGGGCCCTTAGCTCAATCGGCAGAGCAGGGGACTCATAATCCACTTCCGGCCGTTTCCGCAACCTCCTGCCAATCAATGTAATACGTTTATCTCCCAGGCGGTTACGTCGGTTCCGTATGAGGATGGTTTGGGACCGATTGGGACTGTTGTGGACCATCGATGGACACCTATATGGACACCACGCTACGTCGATTGTTCGCAGGAGCCTAAGAAGTTACGTCGACGATCCCGGGCCAGGAGCATAGGACGGCAACGGCACCGTGCGCTAAGAAGACAGGAGTTTCCTTTGGCCCGACCGCCCCCCGGACGGCTTGGCGTTGTCCCAACCTGGGGTGAGGGGACGCAAAGCTGTTGTCAACTTTCAAGCGGAAGCACTTGTCGCCCATGGTGGAAGCAAAGGAAGCGATTCGTAAAGGAGGAAACCCGAGATGATCGATATGAAGACAGGCCAGTGCGAAGGGACAAATAAGAACGGAACCCCGTGCCGGTTTTCGGCAAACGATTCGGGCTATTGCCATCGGCATGACCCGAGTTTGGAGGCAGCGAACCGGAGGTCGAACGCGGGGCAGACTGGAGGAATTGCATCCGGGAACGGACGCCGCAACGGAGCGAGCCAAATTGAAGTCCTTCCCCCGGTGAGGCTGCAATCGTTGGCGGATGCCATGGTTCTTCGTGAGCAGATCCTTAACGAGCTCCGGGCGCGACGCATCGATTGTCGCATGGCCAGGATCCAGCTACAGGCATGTAGAGATCATGTCGAGCAATTCGAGGCAACGAGTCTCGGGTGGAGGATGGACCAGCTCGAGGATGTTGCCCTCGAGTCTGGGTACGCGGGGCGAGAGTCCTGGAAGCTTGTCGACCACCTCATGGAGCTGAAGGAGATGCCGCGCAAGAGGAGGCAGGGTTGATGGGACACCGAGCAATGGTAAGGCGATTCAATCAGCTTGAGGAGAGGGTCCGCGCCTTTGCGATGGCTCTTCCGAGTGAACGCGAGCTGTACCGTTTCATCCGTCGCTACGGGACGAGGGATCCGTTGAAGGTGGCTTGCCTTTGGTGGCCCGTGGTGGGTCCGAACATGAAGAAGAAGGGCTACGGCGACGGTCCCTACACCGACGAGCAGATCCTCGAATACATGCAGGCACTCAAGAGCGGGCCGATACCTCGTCCGACGATTAACGTGCCTCGGGCCTGGGGCGATCCCGGGGCGGATGTGCTTCCCCCCGAATTAGAGGAGCTATTTCGGGGCATGGATCCTCTAGCGAACCGTGATGGCGCGGCTCTTCTCCATCCGGACGGCCTCCCAGACACAGCAGGGGAGAGCGAGAACCACCTCAGGGTCATTCAGGAATCGGACGCAAGCACTGATTGGGACTACGACGAGACGGAAAGGCTCGAGGAGATCCACAGATTCAGGGGAGATCCAGGGCTTCGCATCGTGTGTGACAATGCAGATGAGAACTCATCCGCTGGGCCAGTCGAGGAAGAGTGGGCGACGAGGTTTCCGGATCCGAAGGCGGAGGCGGTCCGGTTCAAGATTTTCCATGGTGAGACGGTGGTGCGTGAGGTCGTTCTCGTGTGCGTCGATGGCGGGAGGGCGCGGATCCCAATGCCGAGGAAGGTCGAGGGATCGTTGGTGGTGGATCCCTTCGAGTACCAGGTCGCTGCAATTGTCAGTCTCGGGGGCGCGCTGAAGGAATACATGAATCGTGCTGGACTGAGCATCCCCGCAATCAGCACGCCCGGTAGCGGGTCGGTCAGTTCGACCTCGGAGGGGCAGGGCCTCGCGTCCGGACAGACCGGGAGCCACAGGAACGATAAGGCACCGGCATCTGATAGGAGGTTCAGGAGGGTCGACCACCCTTGGATCTGCCCACGGACCCGCCGTAGACGGGGAGAAGATGAACTTCACGAAGAATTGAACTCAAGGAACGCAGTCGAGAGTCCCGTTTGACGGGAGTCATCCTGACGACCGGAAGTCCGGAATGCATTGCTGGTAAGGGAGATATGACCCGAGTGGATACCCCGATTCTCGGTCCGACCGTTGGATGAGGAACTCAGCTTGAACTGAGGATAAATTCAGGGTCAACTCACCAGGAACCGACCTTGGAACGGAGACGAACGAACCGAGCCCTACCCCCCCCCCGCCGTGGGAATGGGCAGATCAGCCCCACGGGGCAGGCCCTGGCCCAGATGCAATGCCTGGCCTGATACGTAGGAAAGGCCAACAAACTCCCGATGGAATGGCCACAGTACTGCGGGGTACGGCCGGGCCCGACAGGGTTGTACCTGGAGGTTTCTGCGACTATCGGCGGCGGCGGCGGGGGAGTTCGCACAGGATCATCATTAGATGATCGCCCCCGTGCCCGAGCTCCGGCCTCGCCTCAGGGCCGACAACGAGGGCGGGCCGAGCGGGCGGGCCCGGCAGGTCCGGAGCCAGGGGTCTCGGGGAGGCTCGGCGGGGGCCGAGATGGGAGGAGGAAACCGCGGACGTCACAAGCATCTCCATCGGCGAAGCCGGGGTACCGTTGACTCCCAGACCCTAGCACCGGCAATCGGGTACTTGAGCACCGGGCGTGCTTGTCACCTGCGCTGGGGAGCAGTAGGCTGGTCTGCATGAGCCGGAGAAAGAAGAATGACCCAAGGCGACTCGACTTCTGCTTGCGCTGTCTTCGGCCGTCTGCCCAGAATGGTCCTCTCGTCGAACACCATACCCGCGGCCGACGTACACGACCGGGCGAAGTGGTGTTCATCTGCCCCGACTGCCACTCGCTGGTCGAGGATGAGAGTGGACCGATTCCCGCCGAATCCATGTCTCTAGACGACAAGAAGCGCCTCCTCCTAAGCAGCTCCTCCCTGCTCTACGTGGTTGGCAACCGGGAGAGGATCCTGAGTGGGTTCGTTGACCGGAATCGAAAGGGGCCCGACCTATTGTTCGGCAGAGGGTTCATGGGCCACCTCGGTGCAGTGGGGTACTCCGGGAAAAAGTACTATTTCGTGGCCCCAGACTCGATGGACGGCTTGGTCTTCGAGCCTTCGGACCCCGCCCCACGTGAGGACGGTATCGGGGATCCCGCCGGCGGGTCAGCGTGGGTTCGCTTCCAAGGACACGAGGGGAACATCCTGAGTGCCTTCATCGACGCGCATGCTTCGCGGGGGAGCCCTGGCGGAGACCTCAGCGCGCTCGCGCAGGATTGACCCAGCTTCATCTGTGTGCGCGGTCGCGATCCCTCCCTCGGTCGTACCCACCCGCGAGGATCCGGCGGGCGGCGATCTCCGCAGCCGGGACGGGGAGTTCCCCCCGGATCATCTCCCTGATCAGCCCCGCTCCCGAGTTCTCCCTTGCCGGTTCGGACGGAAAGACATACAATCTGGCGGATTTCCAAGACAAGCACGCCGTGGTGCTCGCCCGGTTTCCCAAGGCGTTCACCGGGGGCTGAACCGCCGAGTGCAAATCGCTCCGCGAGAGGGAGGATGCGCTCCGAGCGTTCGGTGTGACCTACTTCGCCGCGAGCATCGATGACGCGGAGACGAACAGAAAGCTCGCGGAGTCTTTGGAAATCGATTTCCTCAAATCGAGCGATCCGGAGAAGAGCGTGGCCAGGGCCTATGGCGTGCTCTCCCCCGATGAGAAGTATGCTCAGCGGTGGACGTTCTACATTGGCACCGACGGGGGAATCATCCAGGTCGACAAGGACGTGCACGCGGTCCATCACGGGAAGGATGTCGCGGGGAAACTCGAAGAGCTGGGCGTGGCCCGGCGATGAGTTCCCCTTTTTAAGAGAGGAGGGAGATGCCATGAAGGCAAGTCTCCGACTAGGTTCCCTGTTGTTGTTGTTCGGCGCTGCCGCCGCTTTCATGTTTCTGACCGATGGAAGCGCTGCCGGGGACTCACCCAAGGCGCCGAACATCGTCGGCACCTACAAGTTCGTCTCCCGCGAATTGTCGAACGGGGAGAAGGTGGTTCCTCCGAACATCGTGGGGCTGATCAGCTTCACGGAGAATCACCGGAACTTCAACATCTACTGGAAGACTCCAACGGGAAAGGACTTCTCGATCAGCGCCATTCGCGAGTACACGCTCACGGACAAGGAGTACACGGAAAAGAACATCTACACGGCGATCAACAACGGCGATACCGGAGAGGGGATCTCCTACGACCTCTCCGACAAGAGTGGCGGAAACCCGATCACGATGACGGAGAGTGGGTTCAAGATTCAGCTTCCCCTCTACGACGAGCCGATGGTCCATTTTCAAGGCGACAAGTTCACCGCGACCCTGGAGGGCGAGTTCGTCGATCGCTGGGAGAAGGTCGACTAGGACTCGATCCCTCCGTTGAACGGGGGACTATGCCGTCGGCCGGCCTACGCGGGAGGCACGATCTCCGGTTTCCGGTCGGAGGGCGAGATCGAGCTGCCTGCGGTGTTTGTCGTGAGCCTCGTTGCCCCCATCGACGAGAGCACGGCCTCGTACTCTTACGACATCGTCAACTGCATGCGGGTCGAGACCCGTTACTCCTGGGAGGGCGTGAAGACCCCAGCGCATCCCGAGGGGCTCTCCGGAACAGAGGGTCCGATGTCCGCCAAGCTCGTCCATACGGAGCTTGCCGGCGGCCGGATCCTTGAGGTCATGGGCAATTTTACGTTCGAGTGGACCGGCGTGGCCGATCAGAAGTCGGCGTTCATGTGCGCCGACTTCTGCCTTGTGAAGTGTTCGAATGCCCGCGCGCTCAGAGCCGATGGGATCGCCCATCACAGGCGGCATCTTTAGACCTGCCTGGGTCTACTGGGGGAAGGCCGCGGTGATTTGGCCGGCGTCCGATCTGAGCGAAAAGGTCGAGCGCGGCGGGTCCGGTGCCGGAAGGAGAGCTCACGGCTATCACTCTTGGCGGCCTGGGAGCCTCTCGCGGATCTTCATCATGATCGCCCCCCGTGCCCGAACTCCGACCTCCCTCTCCGAGGCGGAGAATGATCGCGAGGCGCCGAAGGGGCGAGCCCGGCAGGTCCCCAGCCAGAGGGGAGGTCTCGGCGATGCTACGAGGCGGCGGGGGAGTTCGCGCCGGTTCATCATTACAAGATGGTCGTCCCCGTGCCCGAGCGCCGGCCTCCCCGCGCGCCAGTGACCGCGGCGATTCTCGGAGCGGGGGGGCCCGGCGGGTCCGGGGCTGGAGGGGGAGGTCTCTGCGGTGGCGGCGGAGACCCCGGCGGATCATGATTTATGATCGACCCCGTGCCCGAGCTCCGGCCTCCCCAACGAAGGTCCGAGCGGCCCCGGGCCTCCGGCGGAGGCCGGCTTAGAGGGGCGGGGCCGGAAGATCTCGATCAAGAGAGAGAGGTCTCGGCGATGCTCCTCGGCGGCGGGGGAGTTCGAACAGGATCATCATTAGATGATGATCGCCCCTGCCCCCGAGCCCCGGCCTCCCCCAGCCGGCCAAAAAACGCCTCCAGTCCGACGAGATGGGTGAGCGGCGATAAAGGCGGGGCCGGCAGGTCCGGAGGCGGAGGGTGAGGTCTCGGCGATGATCTGAGGCGAGGGGGAGTTCGGACAGGATCATCATTAGATAATGATCTGCCCCGTGCCCGAACTCCGGCCGCCCCGTGGTAAGCCAACGGCCCCCGGGCCGGCGGGTCCGGAGCCAGAGGAGGTCTCGGCGATGCTCGTCCGCGGGGGCGGGGGAGTTCGCGCCGGTTCATCATTAGATGATGATCGCCTCCATGCCCGACCTCCGTCCTCCCCCGGCCCGCGCGGAGCGCCGCCGGGCCAACGATGACGGCCAAGCGGGAGTTCTCCGCGGATTGTCATCATGATCGCCCCCGTGCCCGGGCTCCGGCCTCGCCCCGAACGGCCCCGATTCGAAGGCGATCGCGAAGGGCGGAACGGCCGGGCCCGGCAGGTCCGGAGGGGGAGGTCTCGGCAATCATCCTCGGCGGGCGGGGGCCCCTCAGAGACCTCCGAGGAGTGCCTGCCCGATCAGCGCCGCATAGACGACAAGGATCAGCAGCTCGCGGACTTCGCGGAGAGGGAGATCCTGCCCGATCATCAGCGCCCCCCCGTGCCCGAAGCTCCGGCCTCCCGGTGATAAGCTGACGGCCCCCGGGCCAATGGCGAAACGCTAGCGGCGGAATGGGCGGGCCCTGCAGGGCCGGAGGTGGGGGGTCCGCGCGATGATAGGCGGCGGCGGGGGAGATCCCGGCGGGTTATCGCGCATGATCGTCCCCCTGCCCGAGCTCCGGCCTCCCCCCGATGACTCGTCGGTCTGTGAGCCGACGACTACGGAAGAAGGCGATGCTCGTTAGCGGCGGGGGAGTTCGCGCCGAATCGTCACGCCAGCTCGTGGCTATCCTGCTGCCACGATCCCAGGCCCGCCGCAAAGAATGGACACCTCTCGACCGTCCTATGTATCATGGGACGGATTCGGGAGTATGCGGTTCCTGGGGGGCGGGGAGGAGACGAGCCATGCGAGTTAGGACTGTGCGACCGGGACAGGTGCTGCTATTCGTCGCTGTGATGGTTAGCCTCTTCTTGCCGGGTTGTGACGGAGGCAGCAGTGGGGGGCGACAGGGAGGGTCTTCGACAGCAAACCCAGAGATCATGAGAATCATCCCGGACTCCGGGGATGCTGGCGGCGGAGATACGGTGACCGTTGTCACAACGGGGTTCGAGGACGACTTCACGCTGAGCCTGCCGCGCGTCTTCTTCGACTCGGTCGAGACATGGGTGACAGCTGTTGACGCCTCCAGCGTGGATGTCGTGACTCCCCCTGACCCGAACCCGTCCGGAACGAGGACGGTGGATGTCCGTGTGGAGTCGGCGAGCGGGTTCCAGGTGGCCACCCTTGTGGCCGGATTCACTTTCACGGTCCCCTCGGCCGCCTGTTTGGAAGTCACCCCGAACACGGGTACCGTTCTTGGTGGGCAGGCAGTCACGATCACGATGCTTGGCCCTTGTTTCCTGGATCCGTCGGACCCGACGACTGTAACATTCGGTGGCGTCTTAGCGCCGAACATCACCTTCATAACTTTCACACAGCTGGGGTGCATTACCCCTCAAGGTGCAGCGCTCGGACCGGTGGAGGTGTTGGTTTCCGGCAAGGACGCTAGCGGCATAGATTGCGTGTGTGCCCAGCCGGACGCATTCACCTACCAGTAGTCCGCGCGGACATCCCCTACCGTACTACGGACTACGCCCCGGAATAACCACGGCCGGGGCGTTCTCACCGTGCGGCTGTGGGGAGGCGAAGGGCTACCGAAGGACATTCGAGGTCGGCACCTTCAAGAGCTGCCCAGCACTGGGACGTCCTCTTCGAGGGGGAGGTCTCGGCCATCCTCGGCGGCGGGGGAGTTCTCACAGGAGCATCATTAGATGATGCCCGGCCCCGTGCCCGAGCTCCGGCCTCCCCCCGTCGACCACTCGAGCAACGCGCGGAACGGGCGAGCCCGGCAGGCCCTGAGGGGGAGGTCTCGGCAATCGTCCTCGGCGGCGGGGGAGAGCCCGTCGGATCATCATGCATG
>JAPUJT010000147.1 GCA_027296055.1 Planctomycetota bacterium
GTCCGAGTCATCCAGGACGATCACGGCTCCCGATCCGCCCATCGATCCGGCCTTCCTCAGATCGTCGAAATCACATCCGACGTCGATCTCATCCGCTGTGAGGACAGGCGCCGATGCGCCGCCGGGGATCACCGCCTTGAGCTTCCGGCCGCCGGAGATGCCGCCACCATGCTCGAATATCAGCTTCCGCAGAGAGGTTCCCAGGGGAAGCTCGTAGGGTCCGGGACGCTTCACCCTTCCGGAGAGGGAGAGAATCCGCATCCCACCGCTGCGCTCACAACCGTCGGCGATCTCGTCGAACGCCGCCGGCCCGCGGCGAAAGATCTCCGGCACGTAGGCCAGGGTCTCCACATTGTTCACGATCGTCGGGCTGCCGAAGGCGCCGACCACGGCGGGAAAGGGTGGCTTGAGCCTTGGCCACCCCTTCTTCCCCTCGAGGGACTCGAGGAGGGCCGTCTCCTCCCCGCAGATGTAGGCGCCCGCTCCAACGTGGATCACCGTCTTCAGATCGAATCCGGTCCCCAGGATCTTCTCCCCGAGGAACCCCGCCGCCTCCGCCTCGTCGATGGCCGCCTGCAGACGCTGTGTCGGACGTCGGTATTCCCCGCGGACATAGATGTATGCGTGATGCGCTCCTATGGCATACGCGGCGATCGCCATCCCTTCGATCATCCGGTGCGGATCCCACTCGAGGATGTAGCGGTCCTTGAATGTCCCTGGCTCTCCTTCGTCCGCGTTGACGACGAGGTACACCGGCTTGTCCGTGTCCTTCGGTATGAAGCCCCACTTCACCGCCGCAGGGAATCCCGCCCCTCCCAGTCCCCGGAGATTTCCGGCCTTCACCGTATCCCGAACCTGGACCGGGGTCATGCCCGTGAGGATCTTCCCGAGCATCTCGTAGCCGCCCGACGCGCGGTACGTCCGCAGGCGACACGCCTCCTTCCTTCCGAAGTTGGTCGAGACGATCTTCTCGGGGACATCGCAGTCCCGTGGCAAGGCCTGCGGCGTCTCCCCGTTCTCGATCCGATCGAAGAGATCCGCGAGGCCGTCCACCTCCAGGGGGCCGACGTAGGTCTCATCCACTTGCATCATCGGGGCGACATCGCAGGATCCCAAACAAGATACTTCTTCCCAAGACCATTGGGCGTCGTCGGTTGTCTCTCCGGGCGGCACCCCCAGGCGCTTCTCCAGTCGATCGATGATCTCGGCGCTGCCGAGGAGGTGGCAGGGAAGGTCGCGGCACACGCGGATGTGGCGCTTTCCCCTCGGGCGGCGGGGGAGGAGGGTGTAGAAGGTGACGACCTCGTGAACGTCGGTCACCGACAGGTCCATGAGAGCCGCCACGTACTCCTCGACCTCGGTGGTGAGGACGGCGAACTCCCTCTGGGCGAGATGGAGCGTGGGGATCAGGGCCGCCCGCTTGACCGGATAGCGGGTGAGGATCCCCTCCCACTCCTTTTTGACTCCAGGGGAGAACTCGATACGGTTGGCCATGATCCTCTTATCGATCCAGCTCGCCGGCGATCATGTTGACCGACCCGAACGTCGGGATGATGTCGGCGATCATCGCCCCTTCGATCAGCCGGGAGAAGGAGGCCATGATCGGGAAGCAGGGGGGGCGACAGCGAACCCGGTAGGGTTGGTCGGTCCCATCGCTGACGATGTAGAAACCTAACTCTCCGTTCGCGCCTTCCACCGGGTAGTAGACCTCGCCCTCCGGGACCTGGAGACCATGGCCGGCCATCAGGAGCTTGAAATGGTTCATCAATCCCTCGATCGTGCTGTACGCCTCCTGCTTGGTCGGGAGGGAGATCTTTCGGTCGTGCACGATCACGGCCTCGCGGGCCTTCCTCTCCAGACCGCCGAGCGTCGGACCGACCTCTACGTCCTCGCGGATCAACCCACTCGTCTCCATCTTCTTCGCCCGGTCGACCATCTCGGCGCCCGACACCACGCCGCCTCCCAGATCGACTTGCACCTCGCCCGCAGGGATCTCGTCCAGGGCCTTCTCCACGATCCGCATGCTCTGGCGCATCTCCTCCATCCGGATCAGGTACCGGTCGTAGTTGTCCCCGTTCTCTCCGATCGGCACGTCGAAGGGGAGTGAATCGTAGACCAGATACGGGTTCGCCTTCCGGACGTCGTACTCTACCCCGGTCGATCGGAGGAAGGGCCCCGTGATGCCGTACGAGATGGCCATCTCCTTCGAGATCACCCCCACGTTGGCCATCCGGTCCCAGAAGATGCGATTGCGTGTCAGCAATCGATCCACATCGTCCATCGTCTCCCGAACCTTGTCGAAAGCGGTCCTCGTCTTCTCCGGGAAGTCGGGGGTGAGATCCGCCTTCACGCCCCCGATCCGCACGTACGAGACCGTGACCCGCGCACCGGAGACGTCCTCGATGAGCTCCCAGAGAAACTCCCTCGCCTTCATGAAGTAGAGGAAGGGCGTAACGGCGCCGAGCTCCATCGCCGAGGCGCCGATGCAGGTGAGGTGATCGCAGATGCGTGAGATCTCCGAGAGGATCACCCGGACGTAGTCACAGCGCTCCGTCGTCTTCAGATCGAGGAGCTTTTCCACCGCCAGGGCGTAGCCGACGTTGTTGATGATGGGGGAGCTGTAATTCAGGCGATCCGTGTACGGGATCGCCTGGGTGTAGTTGCCCTCCTCGCACGACTTCTCGAAGGCTCGGTGGAGGTAACCGATCTCGACTTCCGCGCTCTGGACCGTCTCGCCGTCCAGGTCCAGCAGGATCCGGATCACTCCGTGCGTCGCCGGATGGGCCGGCCCCATGTTCAGGAGGAGGGTCCCCTTCCTCTTGCCGTCGCGGGCGACGCTCTCTTCGAACTCGATGTGGGGAGACGTCGGTCCGGGCATCAGTTCATGGGCCCGATGATCGGCTGTCGCTTGCGGATCGGGTAGTCCTTGCGGAGGGGGTGTCCCTCGAAGCCTTCGTACATCAGGATCCTGCGCAGGTTGGGGTGATTGCGGAACCGGATCCCGAACATGTCGTAGACTTCCCGCTCGTACCAATCGGCGGCGGCATACTCGCCCACCAGGGAGTCGACTTCCGCCGCCTTCTCCGGGACCGGGACCTTGAGCCGTAGTCGGTGATTCTTCGAAATCGAGTAGAAGTGGTAGACGACCTCGAAGCACGACTTCTTCTGGAGGAGATCGACCGCCGTCAGATCCATCAGCACGTCGAACTGGAAATCCGGATCCGCGCGGAGGCGTTTCACGATGCGGACCAGTCCCTCGGGCCGGATCACCGCGGTCAGATCGCCCCGGAAGGAGTGAGTCTCGATCAGGTCCTCGGGAAACAGTTCGAGGAGCCGGTTCAGCAGAGAGTTGTCTGTCATAGGTCTCGACTCGCCCCTCTCGACGTCTCCCTCCTCATTCCCCTCTCTCCGTTCTTTGTGTTCCTCTTCCTGAATATCAATACTCCTGCTTGGCGGTCTGGATCTTCTCCTGAAGCTTCATCAATCCATCCAGGATGGTCTCTGGTCTCGGGGGGCATCCTGGAATGTAGAGGTCGACCGGTATGATCGTGTCGATCCCCTGAAGCGTGGCATAGTTGTCGTAGAACCCCCCCGTGCAGGTGCAGACACCGAAGGCCACGACCCACTTTGGCTCGCACATCTGGTCGTAGATCGTCTTCAGGATCGGCGCGAGCTTGTGACTGATCGTCCCTACCACGAACAGGACGTCGGCTTGTCTGGGCGAGAAGCGCGGGAGCGCCGCCCCGAATCGATCCACGTCGTAGTGGGACGAGGCCACGGCCATGTACTCCATCCCGCAGCAAGCCGTGACGAACGGATACTGGAAGATCGAGTACTTGCGCGCCCAGCCGATCGCCCGATCCAGCCGGCTGGTCAGGAAGCCGGGGAAGAGGTCCTTCAGTGCCACTCGAGAGCTCCCTTCTTTGCCGCGTAGACGAGCCCCAGGGTGAGGTAGCCGAGGAACACCGTTCCGACAACGAACCCAGGCCAGCCGAGCTCGCGGATGAGGACAGCCCAGGGAAAGAGGAAAGCGACCTCCACGTCGAAGATCACAAAGATGATCGCCACCAGATAGAACTTGATCGGAAACGAGGCCGCCTCGGTCTGGGCCGGAGGGAAGCCACACTCGTAAGGGACCTGCTTCTCGGGGGTCGTCTTCTTCGGGCCGGCCCATATCGAGAGAGCTAGCAGCAAACCGGGCACCATGGCGCAGGCGAGGGCGAAGAGGAGCAATGTGTCCAGGGTCGTCATGGTCTTCCTTCGCCCCTCCGGACCGCAGGCGGGGTGCCGTCGATATGAGGTGAGAGCCGAGGGCGCCCTGCAGGGGCGCCACGGAACTGCCCGGGTGCATCCGAAAGGGGTTCCGCGGGTATTCTGGCAAATCCGGGCAACTTCATCAACGCGTCGAAAGTGCACCTTCCCGGCTGGGGTCACGCACCGCTGTCGTACTCATCTGGTTGATCATATGGTACATTCCAGGTAGAATAGATCGACGGCGTCGGTCCGGAACGTGCGTCGCAACTGGTTGAAACGAACTAATTTGCGAATCCTGCGGCCCGCGGAAGCATCGGAACGCGATTTGCCCCTACGTCAGCCGGCGTCCAGCACGGGAAGATGGCGGGATGGACTTCGAATCCTCCCGGGAGGGCCTTGATGATCAAGAGAACCACCGAGACCTCCGATCGGGAGCCGAGAGAGCCAAAAGGTGGGGGAAGGGAGACCGAGGAGTTCCTGAGGACGATCCTGGCGGGAGTTCGGGCCAGCCTCAGAGAGATCCGAGCCGATTTCAAGATCGTATCCCGGGAGGGGGGAGGGCGTCCTCTCCAGACGAAGGACGCCCGCTACGAGGAGTTCTTCTCCTTCACGGATCCGTGCCCCCTCTGCCCTGCCAAGACCGTCTTCGAGACGGGTCTACCCGAGAAGATCGTCACCCCTCTGGAAACGAGGGACGGGGATGGAAAGGTCTACGAGATCCACGCTCTTCCTCTGAAGAGTCCGGATGGAAGTGTCGACAACGTGATCGAGTTGATCCGCGACGTGACGGAGGAGAAGAGGCTCGAAGAGCGATATCAGGTTTCGGAGCAGCTCGCCGCGGTGGGAAGACTGGCGGCCGGCATCGCGCACGAGATCAAGAACCCCCTGGGAATCATCCTGACTTCTTCCCAGATCCTCACGAATCTTCGGAGGCCGGCGGAGCAGCGCGCGGAGGCGTCGGAGATCCTCACCGTGGAGGTGGAGCGCCTCTCGAAGATCGTGAACGACTTCCTCCGCTATGCCCGGCCGGGTCCTCTGCATCGCTCACTCTGCAATCTGAACGATCTGATCCACGAGACCGTCTCCATCTGGTCCGCGGGAAGGGGGGAGCGAGGCGTCCGCTGCCTGGAGGAAGATCTGGATCCGACGGAGCCTCGCGTTCTCATCGATCAGGATCAGATGCGCCAGGTGATCTTGAATCTTCTGATCAATGCTTACGAGGCGACAGGAATCGGTGGAAAGCTGACCATCCGGACAAAGGACACGAAGGACGGATGGGTGGAGCTGTCGTTCATCGACGATGGACCTGGATTCTCGGAGGAGGTCCTCCCGAAGATCTTCGAACCGTTCTTCACCACGAAGGAAGCGGGGACCGGGCTCGGACTGTCCATCGTGAAGAGGATCATCGACGCGCACTCCGGAGAGATCCTTCTGGAGAATCAAGCCCCGAGGGGAGCCGCCTGCCGGATTCGTCTGCCGGATCGGGCGGCGACGGAAGAGTAGAAAATCGATACGGGATAGGAGGGTAGAAGTGCCACCACGCATACTGGTAGTGGACGACGAAGAGAACATGCGACGGTCGCTCCGGCTGCTGCTCAGCGATCTCACCCACGACATCGAGGTGGCGGGCGAGGGGAGGGAGGCCTACGACCTCTTTGCCCGGCGCAAGCACGACGTCGTGCTGACCGACCTCCGTATGCCCGGCATGGACGGGCTGACCCTCCTCCAGAAGATCAAGGACCTCTCTCCCGACACGCCCGTGATCATCGTGACGGCCTTCGGCTCGATAGAGACTGCCGTCGACGCGATGAAGGAGGGGGCCTTCGACTACGTCACGAAGCCGTTCAAGGAAGATGAGATCAAGCTGATCATCGGCCGGGCGCTGAGGGTCTCCACGGTCCTCACCGAGAATCGGGTTCTCCGGGAGGAGCTGGAGGGAAAATACAACTTCAACAAGATCATCGGCACTTCCAAGGCGATGCTGGACGCGCTCAGCCTCGCCGGGGAGGTATCCAGCACGGACACGACGGTCCTCCTGCTCGGGGAAAGCGGGACGGGGAAGGAGCTGTTCGCCCGGGCGATCCACTACAACAGCCCTCGTCGCGCAGGGCCGTTCCTCGCGATCAACTGCGCTGCCATCCCCGACACGCTTCTGGAGAGCGAGCTATTCGGCTACGAGCGAGGGGCATTCACCGGAGCGGAGCGGCGCCGACACGGGAAGTTCGAGGTCGCATCGGGGGGGACGATCCTCCTGGACGAGGTCGCCGACATGAGCGGGGCGGTGCAGGCCAAGCTGCTCCGGGTCCTGGAGGAGAAGCAGTATGAGAGGCTGGGGGGCGACGAGACGATCAACTTCGACGTGAGGCTGATCTG
>JAPUJT010000148.1 GCA_027296055.1 Planctomycetota bacterium
CCGACTCTCGTCTTCACGTACTTCTGCAGCTCAGGGAGACCCCAGCCCTTCGCCCTACGGGCGAGGAACATGAGGTAGTTCACCTGCTTCTGCGATGCCCGGTCCGGGCTGTTCGATGGGGCCTCAGTCCTGGCCTCCTCCCGTTGAGGAGCACCATTGCCGTTCGATTCCCGGATCTGGGCCTCGACCGCATCTTGGAGGTCGAGCCAGAGGGACCGCAGCTTCTCCTGAAGCCGGGTTCCGTCACGGGAAATGTCGTCGGAGACCTCGACCTCGAGGGAAGCGTGAAAGGACTTCGATGAGTACTGGGTCTCTGCAGGAATCTTCTTGGAGTAGGCTGCGTGGAGCTTGATCAATCTGCACCTCCTGTAGGGCAATTCTGGATGTCAGCGGATCGGAGACGGTCCCTAGGCGAACTTCACCGGTTCCAGCGGCGGGATCTCGGGGTGGTGGCTGTCCAGCCAGGCCAGGAGCTCATCGATGGTCGCGGCCGTCCTGGCGGCTCCTCGGACCTGGCAGACCTCGACGTAGTAGTGGGCGTTGTGGACATCGGAGATCGTGGAGTAGGGAGAGTCCATGCCGGGTCGGAAGCTGCAGGTCTCATCCGACCAGACACCGGGGTACGGGGCGTTCACCCGGTCGAAGGCGATGCCATTCTGGCAGAGCCACTGCTCGAATTCCTCGAACCAGCCCCCAGTGACATCAGGCTCCTCCAACGTCAGGAATCCATCCACAAGCTCGAATCCATGCCGGTAGGCGTCATCTCCTTTCGGTATGTCCATGGGATCGGGCGGAAGGTCCTGGCCGAGGTGTTCGGCCACGGCTTCCCGGAGGGAGTCGTAGGGCAAGGCCCTTCCGATGCGGAGACGACACCAGGCGCGATCGCTCATGCGTCACCTACTTTGCGAGAGGTCTGCAACGGATCGCATTGGACGGAAGCTACGAGCGGGCTAGCGGCGACCAGGGCCGGGCGGGACACGGGATAAGAGGTCGAGCAGAGCCTCGATGACGGCACCGAGTGCCTGCAGGAGCGTCTTCATTGCACCTCCTTGACTTGTCCAGTGAGTGACTACGGACCGTACGCGAGCGCTACCGTGATGCGTAGACTCGCTTGGAGTGTGGAACTTGGATCGTGGGACGGGATTTGAAGCCGGAGATGAGAACGAAATACACGGCCCGCGCGCGAGCCGCGAGGAAGCCTTCAATAGCATGCATAGAGAGCTTCATCTTGTTTATCCCATATTTCGACGCGATCGGCGGGTTTTGGGGTGCGATGGCCGACTGGATGCCTTCGGAACGTCCAGTGGGATAGCCCCTCGGCGATGAACGGGATACTCGGGGCGCACTTTGGGGGGTCAGCTTCCGGCGCCCTGGGAGAAGTCCGGAGACCCCGGCGGACAAATCCCTACTCTCACACTGCCACGAATCCCCCCCCTTCAAAGTGACGACGTTGGCGGCGCCGATGGGATTCACAACTGCACTGATGAGTATCTCTCGGGTAGTGCCACCCCGCCTGGAGTAAGACGTGGATCCGGACGGGCGGTGTGAGAGCGGAGATGAGAACGAAAAACACGGCCCGCGCGAGGCTCACGAGGGCCGCGAGGAAGCCTTCGATAGCATGCATCGAGAGCTTCATCATCTTTATCACAGATTTCGACGCGATCGGCGGATTTTTGGGCTTCGAAGCGAGAATGATCCTTCGAAAGGCCACCGGACCATGCCGGCGACGAGGATGATCGCCGGATGCGCCGTCGTCCAGGCGCGTGGTCCGCTTGCCATGAGCGAGATGCACCGAGGACGGCCGGAACCTCGTCCGACCGCCCTCGACTTGTACGCACGCTGGGCTGGACCAGGCTATCAGTTCCCCAGGAGCACCGAGACCGTGTCGTCCCCGCGATCCGCAGTGACGATGTCCAGTCTTCCATCCCTATTCAGATCGCCAACGGCGAGCGCGATGGCTCCGGCGCCCACGGGAAAAGACTGCGGTATTCCGAAGCTCCCCGTACCCGTGCCGAGGAGGACCGACAGCCTGTCGAGGCCGAAGTTCACGACGGCGAGATCACTGATTCCGTCCCGATCGAAGTCGCTCACTTTCACGGAGTAGGGACTCGTTCCGGCTGGAAACGCAGTCGCTGTCCCGAACGACCCCGTCCCTGTTCCCAAGAAGATGGAGATGTCGTCGGAGCCACCGTTGCTTACCACAAGGTCGGAGATTCCATCGCGGTCGAAGTCCCCGATCGCCACCGACTGCGGCCCCATACCTGTCAGGAGGCTCGTTGGTGGACCGAACGTGCCAACTCCCGTCCCCAGAAGAACCGACACGTCGTCCGAGAACGTGTTGGCCACGGCGAGGTCCAGGATACCGTCCCGGTCAAAGTCTCCTGAGGCGACCCAGACCGGCTGGTCGGTTCCCCCGGGGTAGACCGTGGCAGGGGCGAACGAACCCGTCCCCATTCCGAGGAGTACCGACACTCCGCTGAATCGGCACGCGACGGCCAGGTCGAGGGCCCCGTCTCGGTCAAAGTCATCGATGATGGTCTGTCGAGGCTCGGTGTTCGCTACAGGGAAGTTCGTGGGCGGGCCAAACGCCCCGGTTCCCGTGCCAAGGAGGACCGCCACGTCGCCGCCTACATTTCCGACGGTGACAGCGAGATCAAGAACCCCGTCCCGGTCGAGGTCCCCTATGGCTACCGAGCCGGGCCCGGTGACGAACCCGGTCCCGAAGTTGGTGGCAGGGCCAAACGACCCATCTCCCCATCCCAGAAGGATGGATACATCGTCTGACATAACGTTTGCGACCGCAAGATCCAGGATCCCATCACGATCTAGATCGGCGATGGCCACGAACGAAGACTGGACGCCCACGGGATAGGGGACGGAGGGCAAAAACAGCCCCTGGGGGGACGTGCGACGGCTGCTGCCGTCGTCTCCGCAAGCCGAAACCACTCCAAAGAAAACGGAAAGAATTACAATCAAGAAGGCCTTCATGGAATACCTCCCGTAGCACGCTGTCACCGCTGAAACGAAGAACGGATCGCTCTCGCGGAATCTCCAATAAGAAAAGGAGCGCCAACACACGTGACGCTCCCTCCAAGCACCCCTGTGACAGGGCAATCCGGGGGTTGCGAACACGAGGATGACGCTCCATAGAGGAGCGCCACCCGGCGTCCAGACCGCCCCGGAACAGTCAGGAGCATTTACTCCTGGTCACAGTTTGCTTGGAGAGGCGAAGAAGCCGAAGTGGCTTCAATTCAGTTGTTCAGATCCGTGGGGTTACGTCATGGACCTCCTTGCAGAGTGGCTGATTCTCGCCTGCCTGCAAAAGGTGCTACCGGAGTTGCTACGAAGTCCCGTCAGGATACCATGCCAATCCGACCCCCCTCAAGAGCCGTGTTGGGATCTGTAGGGGTCTCATGAAGTCCCATCTATTCCGCTTGCGGTTACAATGGGAAGCCGTCTATCCAACCCGATCGCTTACGAACACCGATTCCGAGCCAGGCCCACATAACGAGGTGCGCCATGCCGAATGTCGCCGCCGTGCTCCGAGAAGAGATCATCCGCCTCGCCCGCAAGGAGATCCGGGCCACCGTGCGACCCTTGAAGAAACGTGTCATCGAGCTCACACGCACGAATGCCTACCTGAAGAAGAAAGTCCCTGCCCTGGAGAAGGCCGTGGCCGAGCTCGAGAAGGAAGTCGAGGCCCGAAGGCTCCATGGTGTCCGGGCGGGATCGAAGGAGCTCGAAGGCGTCCGCATCGGTCCCCGATCCATCCAGGCCCAGCGCAAGCGCCTGAAACTGACCCGGGCCGAGTTCGCTCAACTGGCGGGGGTGAGCGAGAACACCATCTACCTCTGGGAGACTGGGCAGGTCTCGCCGAAGGAGAAGCGCCGGGCCGTGCTTGTCGGGCTACGAAAGCTAGGGGCGAGGGATGCGCGGAGACTCCTGGAGGTGGCCTCGGAGGCGAAGCCCGCCAAGAAAGGCCGATCGATCCGGAAGGGCCCGAAACGCTCGCGCAAGAAATCCAGGAAGAAGTAGCCGCACGGATTCGACGGGAATCCGGTGCTGGCATCGCCGCAGCTATAAGTCAGTCCAACCAGTTGCGAAGTGCCCGTAAACGGTATCTCCTCCCCGGAGTACCAATCCGGTGCGTAGATGTAAGAAGCCCATGGCGTGCAGCCACTTGCGAAGAGTCTTTTCTGCCAGGAGGCCCACCAGGAGGCCCATCGGGGGTCGCACAGGTTCGCGCGGGGGCGGCTCCAGGGACGATCCACCCCCGATCTAGCATTCCTGGGGATGAGCCCGGGTCTCCCTGCCATCTGACTGGAGGAGTCACCGAGGCAGGCTTCCCGTCCGGCGTATGGTCTAAATGTCTATATATAAGGTTGCCGAGTCCCAGAGAGTCCGAATCCTCCCGTGAGGGTCGGGGGTTTGTAGCGGGGGCCCCATATGGGGACCAGGGGACGCGTGAAAACGTGTCCTTTTTGTCCTAGGTCACGAGGGCAGAATCGTCACAACTACTTGGTCAAAAACACCTTATCGGATGTCCTCCCCGCGACCGGTGACATCGAACATCTGAAGCAAACGTTGAAACGCGCGGTCAACCGAAACCCAGTCGAAAAGGACCCGTGAGGGCGGCTCACGATTTCACCTCTGCTTCGCCGCCAGTCCGGGACGCTCCTCGATAATTCGGCGGGATTCCCAGGCGAGCTCCCGGAGCCAGATGACAATGTTCGCTGGGAGTCGGTCGAGCCGTACTCGCCGCTGATACCGCGATTGCCGTAACTCGTTGTCTCGCAGGCGCGCCCGTATTTGTCTCATGGACAGCTCCATCGGCCGCCCAAGCCGGCCTCAATGGCCCTCAAGAATACTACCGCTTCCACTTTGTTCCGGTGTCTGTGGTTAGGGAAGAGAAGTGCTTCCCATTCGCCTCCTGTCAAGATGCTCATCATGGGGAGATCGCCCTTGGATCCTATGATGCTGGTCGGAGAAGGGCATCTTGGGCCTCTGGAGTTGGATCCAGCGCTCTGGAAGATAGGCGGATCCTAGGACTCAAAGAGGCGGATGAGTTTCTGGGGGTCGATGTAGCCGAAACTTGCCACTGGGCCCCGATCATCGGCAGATTTGAGGTCTAGGGGCACTTTGATACGACGACGACGATTCTTCTGGAGCCTCGGTGATGAGCTTCCTGCAACTGAGGTCTGGCCTATTACGCGCTGCCGCCATCCTCCTGATCTCCGGCTTAGCGATGGCCCAGATGGATCCAAAGAGTCCCGAGGTTCGGGGAAGGGTTCT
>JAPUJT010000149.1 GCA_027296055.1 Planctomycetota bacterium
CGATTCCGAAGAAGGTATCGAGGCAGAAGAGGCCCCGTCGCTTACGGGAAAGCCGGCGCCTGCGGCAATGAGAATCCAGTAAGCGACGGGGCTCCACGGGTGGATCACCAGGCCGGCGAGGTAGACGCTTGCAGTGAGATAAGGAAAGAGCAGGAGGAACGGGATCCATTTGGATCCCTTCCCGTAGGCATAGATCGCCGAGAACAGGAGGATAGCCGAGGCGAACAGGATCAGTCCGGCCTTCGCGAGCGGATCGATTTCTTCAGCTCCCGGAGTTCTTTCTCGAGGGCGCGCAGCCGTTTCACCGCCCTGGGAAGCACGGCGGTGGCGGCGGCGATCCGGCGGAACTGCTTCGCCGGTCTCCCCGGAGTCCCGACGAAGGCCATTCCCGGCGCCACCTTCTTGCCGGGCGGCAGCCCGCACTGGGCGGCCACGAGCGCCCCCTCTCCCACTTCCGTACCCTCCGAGATCCCGGCCTGGCCTCCCAGGGTGGCGTGCTTGCCGATCCGGGCGCTCCCGGAGATACCGACCTGGCTGATCACGAGGGCATGCTCACCGACGGTCACGTTATGGGCGATCTGTACGAGGTTGTCGACCTTCGCCCCTTTGAGGATACGGGTGGGTCCGATCGTGCCCCGGTCCACCGCGACGTTGGCTCCGATCTCGACATCGTCCTCGATGATCACGTTTCCGATCTGCGGGATCTTGAGGTGGGGTTCTTGCTTCTGGAAGTAGCGCTTGTATCCCTTGACCGTCCCGGGGACTGCCCCCTTCTGGACGTAACCGAAGCCGTCGGATCCGATGACCGTCCCCGGGTGTATCTCCACACGGGATCCGATGCGGCTGCCTCTGCAGATCGTGACGTTTGAGTGAATCGTCGAGTCCGATCCTATCACGACGTCCCCCTCGACGATCGATCCGGCTCCGACCGACGTCCGATCACCGACGGTCGACTTCGCCCCGATCATGACGAGAGGACCGATCGACACCTCCTCGCCCAAGCGGGCGTCGTCGGCGATGACGGCTGATGCGTGGGCTCCGGAAGGAGGCCTTACCGAGGGGGCGAATTGTCTCAGGGCCATCGCCAGGGCGTAACGGGGGTTTTCGACCGCGATCGAAGCCTTGTCCGCGAACTTGACTCCGATCGGGACCACGACCGCCGAAGCCGCTGAGGCGGCGGCCCTCTCGGCGGCGTCCGGATTCAGGACAAATGTGAGATCACCTGCCGCGGCTGCTTCGGGGGGGGCGAACCCCGCGATTGGAATCTTTCCATCTCCCTGCACGGATCCCTCGAGGATCTCGGCAATGGCGGCCAACGGAAGTGGTTGTGGCAACTTGATTTGCATGCGACGCTCCGTCCTGGTCCGCGGGCGAGGCGAGTCTATCAATTGGGGATCCGGGATGCAACGGCCCTTCGACCGGCCTCAGGGCGGGCCCCCGGTGATCAGCTCCGGACCTGGTCGAAGAGGGTGATCCCCAGGCAGCCGAAGAAGATCGTGGGCATCCAGGCGGCGGTCATCGGTCCGATCGTGCCGCTGTCCCCCATGCTGAGGAACATGAAATTGATGAAGAAAAAGGAAAACCCGATCGCGGCGCAGATTCCCGTGCTGATGAAGATGCTCCTGTTGGCTCGGGAGAGGAAGAATGGGAGCCCGAGGAACAGGAGGATCAGGTTCGCCGCCGGGTAGGAGAGGCGGCTATGGAGCTTGACGCGAAGGTGGGGGAGCCTCTGGCGCATGTAGAGCCGGTTCAGGTCCTTGAAGGTCAGGTGATAGATCTCGCGGTCGTGGCTCTCGATGTCCTCCGGACGGATGTCCGTGTCGAGCTGGAACCCCTCCTCGCCGAACGAGAAGGCGCCCACCAGGGATCTATTGTCCGGATCGATATCGAATTTCCCTCCCGTGGAAAAACTTTCGACCCGCCCGTACCTCAGAATCCACCTGCCTCCTCCCGTCTCGTCCCAGTCCCCCTGCCGAGCGATGATGCTCGCTCTCTCCACCGTGAAGAGCTTCCGGTGCACCGGGTCTGCCTCCAGGTAGGTCACCCGCATCCCGATCATCCGTCGTAACACCGGATCATAGGAATCGATCGCGATCACGTTCCCTTTAGAATCGGGAATCAGATTCCGCGGTCGGAACTCTCGGCTCTCCTTCAAGTCGAGGTTCCTTCGAGCCGTCTCCGCCATGGGAATGATCCATTCCTGGTCGAGCACGATGAGGCCGGAGAGCAAGATGGCGGCAAGAAAGACGGGCAGCAGGATGCGAAAGACGCTGAGGCCCAGGGCCTTCATCGGCGCCAGTTCGTTGTTCTTGTGGAGGCGGGTCACCGTGAATCCCGCCGCGGCCAGCGTCAGGTATGGAGCCAGGCGGTGGAAGATCTCAGGGATCCGGACGGCGTAGGTTTGGATGATCTCGATGAGCCCGTGCTTCTCCTCCAGATAATCGTCCAGGTGAGTGAAGGCATCGATGAGGACGAAGAATCCGACGAAGGAGACGAAGCAAATGATGTAGGAGACGATGAAGTACCGCAGGACGTAGAGATCCAGGATGCGCGGTCGAAGACGAGACGGCCATCTCATCGCTTCAGCACCTTCCAGAAGAGATAACCCCCCACGCCGCCTCCGACGAGATCGGAGATCCACGGGCCGATCCACGGCGAGAGTGTCCCGTTCTCGGCGAGCCCCAGACCGAGGCGGTGGAGAGGGAAGTAGACGATCATGACGAACAGGATTCCCGCGAAGAACGGGATCAGGGCGTTCTTCGGTCTCATCAGTATCGGGAGGGTGGAGCCGAGGACGGCAGCGATCAGGCAGCCGAAGGCCAGAGACCAGCGCCCGATCGCCTCCGCCACGCTCTTGCGATAGACCTTCAGCAAGTACTTCTCGGGCTTCAGGAGTTCGGCGATGTTCTTCTCGCGAGTGGCCATCTCCGTCTCGATCTCCGTTCGCTCGCTCGGGCTCTGCGCGAGGGTGAGGGACTCCTCCAGGTCAGACAGCGCCATCCTCTCCCGCACCACGGGCAGTCTGGATCCTTCAGCGGCTATCCCCGCCTCTACTCGGTGGAAGGACGCCTCCTTCAGGAGGTCGAGGGTCGTCTTGTCGCTTTGTCGCCTGGAGCGCGCGGGGATGTGGATAGGGAAGGTGTGCCGTGGGAACATCACGCGGAGTGGAACCTGATCCCCCGCCCCCTGTCCGTTCTCACCTACTTTCGTTTTGTAAGTGGTGAGGCTCCCATCGTAGATGGTGAAGTCCAGAGTGTTTGCCTCCGCACCGATTCCGATCTTTCCCCTTCGTGCCACGAACTTCAGGATACGTTGATCCCTCGTCCGGATCGTGGCGACAAAGCCGAGATACTCCGAGCCGCGCACATAGGACGCGAAGATCTGGATCCGGCCGAATCTTCGGCGGAAGTTCTCCCCCTGCTTCTGGTTCATCAGCATCTTGGCGGCGAGCATACGGGTATCTTTCAGCTTGTAGTGCATGGGAGGAATGATCTTGTCCTGCAGATAGAACGATGCAGTGGAGACGAGGAGCCCGAAGACGATTATCGGTGAGAGGATCCAGTCGATGCGCACTCCGCCCGTCCGGATGGCGGTGATCTCGTTGTCCACCGACATGCGGCCGAAGGTGAGGGATGTGGCCAGCAAAGTGGCGATAGGGAGCGTGAAAGGGAGCGTGAAGGGGATCCCGTAGGGGAGAAGCCAGAGCATCTGCTCCAGGGAGAGCTCGGCGCGAATGAACTCGTAAATGATGCCCAGGACGACGACACCGGTGAAGACCAGGACGGCGAGCAGGAAGGTGAGGAGGACGTCCTTGAGGACGTATTTCTGGATCGTCTTCAGCAAAGAGGTGAATTCCTATTCTTTGCAGGAGCACGGGACGGCATGGCAGCGGGGGCACCCCTCCCGGTACTTCGAGATGACATCTTCCAGCCGGATCCCCGACAGGGACGCGAGGCTCGAGAGCCAGGCGAACACATCGGCGAACTCTCCGGGTAAGTTGTCGCGATCGTCGTGGAAGAGCGCCTCGGAGAGCTCACCGACCTCCTCGACGAATCTCATATAGTTCCGAGGTATCCCCCTCTCCCTGTCACGATCGAGGTAGATCTTTTCGACCAGCCCCTGGAAGTCGTCTATCTCCAACCCTGTTCCCCCCTCTAGATGAGAAACCACGATCGGGCAAATCGGAAGGCGCCCACCGCAGCGGCGCGTCTATTTTACGATCTGGATCACGAGGATGACCCGCTTCTCCTGTTGATCCAGCTTATTCTCTTCGAGGGTCGCACGAGCCTTCACGCCGTCCCCGGCGGTCTTCCGTGCCCTGTGAATCTTGGTTCCCTTCCTGGTGACAGTATCCGATTCGATTCCTCTCTGTTCCTCTGTCTCATCCCGATCCTTCTTCCTGGCGATCTTTCCCAGGGCCGATTCCTCGCCTCTCACCGCCCCCGCCCGGTCGCCCAGATCCTGTTTGTCGGCGTCCTGCGTCTTCTTCAGGTAACCGATCACCAGCCTTCGATTCGCCAGCCACCGCTGCCTCTCGGGGCCGTCCTCCTCGATGACACCTTCGAGCTTCTCGAGCGCCATCCGGAAGTCGGCGTACTGTTGCAGTGTGACCTGCGCTTGAATCTCCTCCGGGGCCGTTCCATTCCACTTCTGGAACGCCAGTTCACCGTCGCGCCTCTCGTAGGATCTCTTGCCCTCCGCCGGGCGGTCCGGCTCCTCACCGAACTTCGCTCCGATCCTGTCCGGGGCCGCTGCGCCCTCCTTCTCCTCGGAGGGCGCCGTTTCCTTCTCTCCGGAGAGCTGGAAGGAGGCCACCAGCTTGTCGATAGCCTTCCTGGCGTCCGTTCCCGCCTGGTAGCTGAGATACACCGCCTGGGTCTCGGGAGTGTTCGACAGGAAGTCGGAGTAGGCGTCCAGGTCCTCGGAGGTGTAAACACCCATGTTCTTGAATTTCGACCTGGCCGGGCGGGGCGCCTCCGATTCAGCAATCAGTATCACCCGGCCGGGGTCGATGTCGTCCGTTTCCCTCTGGAGACCCGCCGATTCGTCGCTGGCTTGATCGAGGCCGACCTCGTCCACTCGACCCCCAACGATGCCGCGATGGTTATCGACAGCCCCTCCGGTCCGCACGGCGGTCTCGTCGGTGATCGTCTGTTCCATGATGGTGCGCGCCGCCTCATTCTTCGCTGGCAGGCGCGCCAGTTCGGCAGGAAGGTACCGGGGGCCGCCGATGATCCCGGAGACGCTCAAGGTAAGGATGATCAGGAAGGAAGCGGCGAGGCCGACGGCACCGATGCGCAACCAGGCGGGCGCCGTTCGCGGGGCCTGGCGCCCTCCCTCCATCCGGATCTTGTCCATTGTTCGTTGCTTGAAGCCGGGGGAGGGCGCCGGCGTGGGCACGGCGGCGACGGAGCGGACGACCGAGCGGAGATCGCCTTGGAGGGAGGCGCACCGCAGGCAATCGCGGATGTGGCCCTCCACCTCCGACCTTCCCTTCGGGTCGAGCTCGTCGTCGAGGTAAGCCGAGAGCTGATCCTCGACGTTCCTGCATGCTTTGCGATCCGGGTCACTCATTTCTGCAACCTGTCTCGGATAGCCATCCGGGCCCGGTGGATCCTGGACTTGACCGTCCCCCGGGGACACCCGATGATCTCTGCGATCTCCTCGTAACGAAGCCCTTCGATGTCCTTCAAGACGACCACCGTTCGATGATCATCATCCAGGGAGGCGATCGCCCGCCGCACTTGATCGATCTCCTCGGCCGCCTCCAGCTCCGCGGGGGCCCCACGTCTCGTGTCGGGAAGCTCGGGCAGGGCCCCCCCTTCGTTGCGCCCCTGCTCCAGAGAAACGGGTCGAGGTCGACCCCGTCCCTTTCTCCGGTGCGAGAGGGCGGTGTTGATGGCGATCCGGTAGAGCCACGTGAAGAGCTGCGACTCGCCTGCAAACCTGTCCAGCGCCCGATACGCCTTCACGAAGACCTCCTGGAGCAGGTCCTCAGCGTCGTGGTGATCGTCCGAGATCCGGACGAGGACCCTGTGGAGGCGTTCCTGGTATCTCTCGACCAGATCGCCGAAGGCATCCCGGTCGCCGGACCGGATGCGTTCCAGAGTCCGCTCGTCCTCGATGGACCGTCGAGACTGCCCTCCTACCTCTGCTTCCTTGGACGCTGGGCGCCTCAAGACAGTTCCGCCTTTCAGGTTAGCCGCGGGATATTCACCACCGCTGGGGCCCATAGGACCATTTTAGGCAGGGAACCGTCACCGGCCAAGGTTCGGCGGAGGAGGTGGCAGGGGGCGCTAATGTTTGATCTGGTCCCAGTAGCTGGAGAAATCGAAGTTCGGGCTGTTATCGGGGTTGTGGCAGCCGACGCAGGCCTTCTCCCCCCCGGCCCATCCGAATCCGGATGCGGGATTGTCCCGGTGCAGGCTCCCCACGCCGTGGCAATTCTCACAGCCGATGACGCCGAGGTGGCGCGTGGCCTTCGCGTTCGAGAAACCAGAGACGTACGTGAAGCCGGTCACGTGGCATACGACACACTCGGGATCGGCCTCCCTGCCCTTCTCGATGAGGGTCTCGAGACCGAGGGTGTGCTTGGTCTTCTTCCAGATATCGTACTCCCGCTCGTGGCACTCGCCGCACGCCGCGCTACCGATGTAGAGCCCCCCCCCGCGGGATTCACGATAGCGACATCATCGATGAGATTTCGAGTCTTCACTTCCTGATAATATTCCTTGAGAATCGGGACGACGTCGGGCGAGTCGGGAACGAGATGGGTCAGCGTCTCCGGCGCTGCCGCTCCGACCTCCGGCCCATCCGCGCCGAAGCGGATGGAGATGCGACCAAGGAGCTTTCCCTTCAGTCCGTTCCCCACGATGGGGGGGAACCCCTCCTCGATCGATTCGAACGGCTCGTCCCGCTCGTGGCTGGTGGCGATCACCAGGTCGATCCCGATGAGCCCGCGCACCGCCTTCCTGGCCTCCTGCCTGTCCCCATGGAAGAGGACAATTCGCGCGTCTGCAGACTCGGAGAGCGTGGTCTGGATCGCCTCGCGGGCGGAGCCGATGACGAGGCCTGTCTCCTGGATGAAGAGGTCCATCGACTCCGCGATGACGCCGACGATCTGGACGGTCCTCGGGACCCCTTCGACCTCTCTCGTGACGGTCACCGATGAGGCGAACGGGGCGGCCCCCTCGGGATCGGCGAGATTAGCGGAGAGGAAGGGAAAGTCGGCCTCGTCGGCCCTTTGAAGGAGAAATGGCAATCCGAGCGAGAGGTCCTGCTCACCGAGGTTGAAGGCGGCACACTCTATCTTGTTCAAGGCCTGGATCTGATACTGGTACTTGAGCCGGTCCTGCTCTTCGGGATGGTCGTTCAGATCACCGTTCTCGACGACCAGCGTGGGGCCGCCCAGGTGGGCAGCGCCGCGTATCACGCTCTGTGCGCGCGGAAACCCGCCGAGGAGAGCGTCGTCGCACCCGCACGGCTCCAGGTACCCGAGCCTCTCTCCCGTGTAGAGGATGGTGAGAATCGGGGCGAGGCTCTTCGATCCTGACGGTGCGACAGGACGAGAAAGACGCCTCCCACGGCCGCCAGGACAAACGCCACAACGAGCAGGCGCCGACCGGTCATCCTCCCTGAGAGATCACCCCGTTGATGGGGATGACGATCTCCTCCTCCCCCGCCACGTTCGTCTTCAATACCAGGGAGTCCTTGATCTCTCCCGGCTGGGTGTTTGGCTTGAGTGTCAACGTGACCCGGTAAGGGAGATTGGGGCGTTGCGGATTCAGGATCGCCACGTCGAAGTGTGCCGGGGTCTTCTCTCCGAGCTCGAGCTGCAGATCGGGGGAGCCGAGGCGACGAACCATGATCTGCTTCACGTAGGGTTTCCCCGCCTCAGATTCGAAGTAGACCGCCTCCGGGGTGCTCTGAACGGCCGGGTCCATGTACAGGGTGACCGGAACGCGGACGATAGGCTGATCCTCGGAATTCAGCAGGATTCGAACCTCCCCGGCGAAGGGCCCCGGGGTCCGGCTCGGGTCGAGATTCAACTGGACCGCGTAGTGCCTCCCCGCGACGATCTCCTTGAGATCGACGTTCAGTCCCTCGGTCGAGGACAGCTCCAGGACCTTCAGCGGCGGCCCCTTACCCGTCCGGCTCACCGTGATCTGGTTCGGGACGAGCTTCTGTCCCCTCTGATACTTCCTCACGTAGATCTGCGGAGGCGTGACCTTGACGCTCCCCTGGATCCGGCCGCGGACGGGGATCAGGATCGTGGGCTGCTCCTTGCTTTTTGTGTGGATGGTGATCGTCTCGGTCACATACCCGATCCGGTCGGGCGTGTACGACAGGTTGAGGTCGACGGCATCCGGCCCGAATTTCGCCGTCCCGGCCCGGCGGGAAGGCTTGATCATCTCCACCGACAGCGCCGCGGGGTTCGACACCTCGATCCGATCGATCTCCAGGATCTCCCCCTCCAGACCCGTCGAGTGGACGGTCACTTGCCGCATGGTCGCTTCTCCCCGTGTGAGTCCCTGGAGGTAGAACTGAGGGGGAACCGCCTTGAAGAAGACGATCACGTCGCCCTGTAGCGCCAGCACCGCGATCTTCACGCCCCGGTCTCTCTCCAGGTAATCGTTCGTGTGGACGGCGATGGTGAATCGCTGCAAGCCCGGGGATTTCTGCGTCGAATCGAAGCTCACCTCGATCTCGCTCGACTCTCCCGGGGCGATACGGTTCTTCTTCAACGGGATCGCGACGCAGCCGCACGAAGGCTGCACCTTCTCGATCACGAGGTCGGCCTTCCCGGTATTCGTGAACGGATAGGAGTGGGTCACCTTCGAGCCTTTGATCACCGTCTTGAAGTCGTATTTCTTGTGATCGAAGACGATTCTCGGCTGCGGGCCCGCCGGCGCCTGCGCTGCCGCCGGTTTGCGCGGAGACCTCTGCTGTGCATCGAACCCGGGCTGCCCCGGGCGCCGTTTGGCCGGGCGATTCGCCGCCCGATCGATCTGCTTCCGGGGCTCCGTCCCCTGGACGAGCGCCATCCCGGATTCATCGGCGACGGCTTCGGACCGCTCCGTGTCGCACCCGGGCCCCATGCCCCCCATGCAGAGGACCGCCACGGACAGGACAATCCACGGACTATTCTTCATCGATAAGTCCCTCCCCGTTCATCTTTGTTGCGCGACCGAGGTGCCGCTCGAGGATCCGTCCACGAATCCTGACAAGCTCCTCTTCGTAAGTGACGTTTGTGACCCTCCCCATCTTGCGAAGAAAGGAGATAAGCTTCCCGTTCGCCTGATGAGTACGGATGTCAAATTCTACCATCTCCTTGATGAAGAAGTCTCTTACCCTCTCACGAAGCTCTTCGATCCCTTCCCCGGTGCGAGAGCTGACGGCGATCGTGTTCGGGTTCTTCGATGCGAGGATCGGTATCTCGATGCGGTCTCTGAGGGCATCCAGCTTGTTCAGGATGAGAAACGTCGGCCGGGCACCGAGATTTAGCTCGCCCAGAACCTTTTCCACGCTCTGGATCAGGGGAAGCGGGTCCGGGAGGCTGATGTCGACGACGTGGAGGAGCAGGTCCGCCCTGGATGACTCCTCCAGCGTGGCATGGAAGGATTCCACCAGAGCGTGGGGAAGGTCCCGGATGAACCCCACGGTGTCGCTGAGGAGGACCGGGATCCCCTTGGCGGCCTGCCAGGATCTCGTCCGGGTGTCCAGGGTGGTGAAGAGGGTGTCGGACGTATGGACTTTCGCTCCGGTGAGGGTGTTCAGCAGGGAGGACTTCCCGGCGTTCGTGTAGCCGACGAGGGAGACGGTGTTCTGATGGCTTCTCTCGGTGACCTCCCTTTCTTTCCTCTTCCGGATCTGCTCCAGAGACCGACGTAGATCGGAGATCCTCTTCTGGGCCAGCCGCCGGTCCACCTCGAGCTGCTTCTCGCCAGGTCCCCGCAGGCCTATCCCCCCCTCGATCCGGGAGAGGTGGGTCCACTTTCGACGGAGGCGGGGCAGCGAGTATTGAAGCTGGGCCATCTCCACCTGCAGCCTGGCCTGTTTGGTCATGGCCCTCCGGGCGAAGATGTCGAGGATCAGTTCCGTCCGGTCGACGACCTTGGTGTTGGTGATATTTTCCAGGTTTCGGACGTGGGCGGGAGAGAGGTTGTTCCCCGAGATGATCACATCCGCCGAAACCTCACGGGCCTTCAGCGCGATCTCCTCGGCCTTTCCACTCCCGACATAGGTCGCTGGATCCGGACGGCTCAGCCTCTGCACGACCGAGCCCTGGACGTCCGCTCCAGCGGCCTGAGCCAGTCGCCTGAGCTCGTCCAGCGGGTCCTGGCCCTCTTGCCCACCTTTGCTGGGAGGCAATGCGGCAACCAGGAGGGCCCGCTCCCTCCAAACACCATTCCGGTCCAATTCTGGCATATTCAAGATGGGTGAAGTGCTACCTGCGAGGTCGGAGGACCTCTACCGATGTCGTATGCTACCTTGGGGATACGTCCGTGTCAAGCCGACCTTGACACTATCGGGGCCCTCTGGTAGACTTCATCGGACCCGGACATTTCTCCCCATCCCCCCCATCCCTTGGTCTCCCAGGGGGATGCGATAGCAGCGATACTAGGATGGGTATGCGGTCCTCCCCGCCCAAACTGCTCGTTCACCACCCCGAGAAGTCGACCAAAGAATTCCTCATCGAGGGCCCTGAGGTCGTCATCGGGAGGGATCCGGCGTGCCAGCTTCCCCTGGACGATCGGAAAATATCGAGATCCCATGCCCGGATACTGGATCGTCAGGGCCGTCTGACTCTTCGGGATCTAGGGAGCCGCAACGGGACCTATATCAACGACAAGAGGATCGGCCCCGAGGACGGAGAGGTCGCCCTCGGTGACCAGGATCGCATCCGGATCGGAAGTCACATCATCCTTTGCGCCGTGCCCGGGGCCCCGGCCACCACGAGGAAGCGGGGCTCGCGCAAGAAGGATCGGACCGCCCTGCTCGCCAGTGTCTCCAAGCAATTACTGGACTTGCCCGAGGATGTGCCCGAGACGGGGGGCGTATGGCCCCCCAAGCCGGAGCCCTCACAGGGGGACGAGCTGGAGACGGGGGTCATCCGGCAGAAGGAGTTGCGCGCCGCCCTGGCGTCCGAGGACCCGGAAACCGAGAGAGAATTGGCCGTATCCGTCGATCTCGACCTCCGCACGTCGGAGCTCGACGCGATCCGGGAGCGGGCGTCGGAGTCGGAACCGGAGCCGGCAATCGCCGGGGCGCTCGAGCCGGAGGGGGAGAAAGCGGCGCACGATCCTAGCGGGGACACGTCGGTTCTGCCCCAGGTTTCGGGCGATACGAATTATGACATCATGGCCGACCTGGAGGAGCTGCGGGAGGCGAGAGCGCGGGTCCTGATCTGCAGGGAAGCGGATGAAGCCGTGACCCTCCAGATCGAACGGAGGAGGGTGGCTATCGGTCGCGGTCGCCAAAACGACATGGTGATCTCTCATCATACCGTCTCGTCCGTGCACGCCGAAATCCAGTTCGGGCCCGAGGGGTTCGCTCTGATTGACAAGAACAGCACCAACGGCACCTATGTCGACAACGCCCGCGTCCTGTCGCGACGCTTACGGGATGGCTCCTACATGATTTTCGGTGGGGTCATGGCGATGTTCTTCCACGAGATGGAGTTTGACGCCGAGAAGGAGAAAAAGGCCACTCAGGCCATGATAGAAGTCCTGGTCCAGCGCGGGACCCTGACACGTACGCGTGCCGCCGAGGCGCAGGAGCAGGCGGAAGTGACGGGGCAGAGGACGGCCGAGGTGCTGATCCTGAGGGGGGATATCACACCCGGACAGTGGTGGGAGGCTTCTCGACTCATCGATCCTGCTCGGACCAGCGGCTTTCCGGTATCGATCTTCGTTGTGATTCTGGGTATCCTCGCCCTTGCCGCGGCGGCCGTTGCTATCATCGCGAATATCTGACACCACGAATACGAGGCTTCGATGACGTCATCACGGAATTCTCCAGGGTTTGGATTGGCTTGCCACCCATTGCGACGGATGAGCATCCTCATCGGAATCCTCTGCATCGCTTCGGGTTGCATGGCCGCAAGCTCTCCATCGTCGATCCTGGAGGACGAGGAATTCCAGAAGATCACTCGCGGGACCGTCGATCTCCGGCTGGGGGTCCTGCCCCCGACGCTGGAGAAGCAGGATCTGGAGGGCGACGACGTCTCCGAGCTCATCTTCGACGCCGAGGTGCTCCGGCAAACCCTCGTGAAGGAGATGAAGGCGGCGAGCCCGTTTTCGGGAGGCGTGGTCCCGATGGGGGAGGAGCAGAAGGAGAACTATCTCAAGCCTGGCTTCGATCCGGGCCTCCTTCCGGCGGACGTCTACCTGCGAGTCCGTTTGAAGAAGTACCGGTCGCGGTACGAGGGGCACAACGCGGCCTTCTACCTGCTCAACCTGCCGTTCTTCATGTGGAACCCGGTCTTCGGGATATGGCCGATCAGCTTCGCCATCGCAGACGAGACCTTCGAAGGGAAGCTATCCGCGGAGGTACATCTGACGAGCCTCTACAGTAACGGGATCATCATGAGGAAGGTCTACAGGGATATCGAATACACCGCCCGGCTGAACGAGTATCGTGACTCGACGTGGGAACGGGTTTCGGAGGAGCTGAGAGAGCATGTCTGGAGGAAGCTCACCGTCGCCATCCTGAAGGACATGCACGGGGAGTTCCTTTCGCGAACGCAGGCGGGCTCCCTGGAGGAAGTGCTGGGCAAGATCCATCGCCAGCAACAGTGGGAGACCCTACGCCCGAAGGGCGACGAGGCGGTCCACTATTCATACATCCTGGGCGTAGGGGACTACCTCCATCCGGACATCACATCCCATCAGTTCGTCGAAAACGACGCCCGGGCCATCCGGGACCATCTGAAGTATCAGACGGGAGGGGGCAAGAGAATCGTCCACGACTATATCGGTCGCACCGCCGGATCGGCCGCTAAGACAGACTACGACAGCGGGGCCCTCTCCACGCTGAGGGACCTGACCGAGCGGGTGACGGAGCGTGACACGCTGTTTGTATACATCGGGGGGAAGGGGGCGGTGATCAAGACGGAGGAGGGCACGAAGGCCTATTTCCTTCTCTACGATTCCGTCCTCACTCACGATCGGATCGCGCAGACATCCCTGCCCGTCGAGCGCCTGCGAAAGTTCCTCGGCCAGGCCAAGGCCGGGAAGCTCGTCGTCATCATGGATCTACGGGACATCGAGTATCGCGAGCAGACTCAGGTTGGCGGTGGACGTAATGGGGGTGGAGATGGCAAGCCGACAGACTTTTATGCGCGGATCTTCCCGGAGGGCCAATCGCTGTCCAGCGGGCGGGTCCTCCTGGCCTCCGCAAGCCCGGGACAGCGGGCCTACGAATCCGGCGACGTGGAACTCGGGGCGTTTGCCTACTATCTCCTCGAGGGCGTCCGGGGCGCGGCTGATTCGGATCAGGATGGCCAGGTTTCCGTGCGGGAGACTTACGATTACCTCGGGCCTCGCCTGAAGAAATTCGCCCGCCTCAACGGCGGAGATCAAGGTCCCGTCCTCCTCGGGGATGCGGGCGCCAACATGGCCGTGTTCCCCCAGTAGATTCAAACACTCGAAGCGATGCGAGAAGGGGCGGGCCATAGGCCCGCCCCTGTTTCGTCGGAGGAGGAAAGGATTCTCGCTCTAGTGCGTCTCACGCCAGGTGGTGGAGTTCCACACGGCGGCGGAGACATTCTCCGGCAGGTTCGCCAGGGCAGCGGAGCTGTACCAGATTTTGGCTGCTCCGTTCCCGAACATGTTGGCGCTGTCGTCATTGCTCAGGGTCTGTATCCCGCCTATGATCCGAGTGCTGCCGTTTACCTTGTCCAGGATGTCCATGATCACGAGGCCCTTCACGATGATAAACATGTTGCGGATCTTCCCATCCATGGTCCCGCCGCCATCCACATGGTGGACGATGAAGACGATCGGCCTCAGGTTTTCCGCGTCGTCTTCCGGATCGTCCGTCCCGCTCATGTCCATCTCGATCCTTCCCATGCTGAGGAGCGGGATCTCGAGGTAGTAAACCTTCCCACCGGGCAGGATCTCCCCGTTGGCCTCATAGAAGGTCTGGAAGGCTAACTGGGTGGAGAAATAGGTTCCGGACCTCTGCGCGATCCCCTTCAGGGTCCCGTTCAGGAGGCCGAGGGCCTCGTCCGGATTCAGTGGGAAGCGCAGATCCTCATCGCGTACCCCGTCCTGGACGATATTTCCCGAGGCGTCCCGGTCGTCGTCCACCCCGTTGTACGGGTCCTCATCGATCCGGCCGTCCGAGTCGTCGTCGGCACCGTTGTCGATATCCGCTGGATCCGGGTACGTCTCCGTGTAGGCGAGGCCATCCGGGTCCCCCACCGGTGCGTCCCCGTCCCCGCCGATCCCCGAGCTTCCGCCCTGCTCCGTGACTCCGGTCGTGCTCACGCCCTTGACCCCGTCATCCAGGACGTGGTGATCGTCAGGCGAGGGGCAATTCTCCGGCCGCGGCATCCCTTGGCCGCCGTTCACACAGTGATCCCTCCCGTCGATCTCGATGTTTCCTAACACTTTCACCCTGCCGTTCGCCACGATCGCGCCGCGCTGGGTGTACTTCTTCAGGGGCCTCGACTGTCTCCACCACCAGGTCTCGACACTCCTTGCGCTCTCCTGGAACTTCCCGTCGGAGAGGAACTGATACTCGATGCCGGCGGGGATCTCATAGACGTCCCCCGTAGCGATCGAAAAGGCCTGGGTATCGAAATCGATCACCCCGGCGCTCTTGTCGAAGCTGACGATCGTGAGGTCGATCCCCGCGAGGTCACCTGTCAGCATCACGAGACGCTTCCCCTCGAACCACACCTCGGGTCGAGTGACCGCCGTCAGGGTGGAGTCGACCAGGGTGCGATCATCGCTCCCCGCGTCGGCCCTTTCCGATATCTTGTCGAGGGCGCTGTAGAAGACCTCGACATCATAGGAGCCGCCATCGGCCCCGGGCTTCTCGACGGTGCCCGAAACCTCCCCGCGCCCCCAGGTGCGACCGGCCACGACCTTGTAGTTGTCGTCCTGGTTGTCGAGGGCGTGACCGCCTCGAAGCCGCTGGTAAGCGATCGCCAGGCCTATCTCGGTCAACTCGAGGGCCTCGGCGCGCACCCGATCCTCGACTGCGCCGGCGGAATAGACGAGGCTTTGCTCCAGAAAGAATACGACCATCCCAATAATGAACAGGATGACGACGATCGCGATCACGAGGGCCGCTCCGCGGCGGGTCTCCCGCTGGTCTCCTCTCATCGGGTTACCTCCCTTTTGGCAAGAGATGAGCGCAGCCCCACCCCGCCTTCTCTTCTGCAAAGACGGATCCATGGAGGAGCGGGGGGAGGCTAATTCTCCCGATGCCCCAAGTTCTGCAGGGGCAAACGATTCCAGCCCGAGATAGGTACGGCGGATCTCGCGATTTCCACGATGCGGATCTCGGGTTCTCGATACGGGAAGGCGGGGTGGAAAGAATGGGAAAGGGCGACCCGATCCGGGTCGCCCTTCTGGAGTCGATCAGCTACGTGCGAGGGAGCCTATTGTTTCTCCGGATAGTCCTCTTTCCAGGAACTGGCGTTCCAGCTCGAAGCGGAAAGATCATCCGGGAGATTGGCCAGTGCGGCGGTGCTGAACCAGATCTTCGCCTGGCCGTTTCCGAAGGTATTGGCCTTGGTGTCCGACCGGAGGGTCTGGACGCCACCGACGATCCGACAGCCGGCGTTGATTCGACTCACGCCGTCGATCATCAGGAGGCCCTTGATCTTGATATGAAGGGGTCCTACGTTCGCGATTGGATTCCCGAGAGCGTCCTCGTAGTGGACGATGAAGACCACAGGCTTCAGCTCCTCGGGATCTTCTGAAGGATCATCCGATCCACTGAAATCCATCTTGATCCCTCCGGCGAACCCACCCATGTTCACGTCCTCGATGTTGAGATAGTAGACCTTGCCGCCCTCTAGCTGCTTACCGTTGTTGTTGTAGTGGGTCTTGAAGGCTCCGAAGTCGGTGAAAAACGTCCCGGACTCACGGGCGATCGCCTCCAGGCTGCCCTTCTCGAGGCCGAGGGCCTCGTCGGGATTCAGCGGGAACCGCAGGTCCTCATCGCGCTTTCCATCCGGTTCGATCGTCCCGTCCGCCAGCCGGTCATCGTCGACGCCGTTGTACGGATCCTCATCCGTCTTGCCGTCACCGTCATCATCCGTGCCGTTGTCAATGTCGGCCGGATCGGGATACGTTTCGGTGTAGTCGGTCCCGGGGGGATCATCCGCCTTGCCCGCGGGGGCGTCTCCATCCCCCCCGATCTTGGAGCTACCCCCCTGGTCTACGGAACCCGTGGTGCTGATGCCCTTCACCCCGTCGCCCAGGATGTGGTGATCGATCCCTTCGGGACAGCTGAAGTCCTCCATTCCCTCGCCACCGTTGGCGCAGTGGTCCCTTCCATCGATCTCGATATTCCCTCTCAGCTCGACCAGGCCATTCGCCACGACGGCCCCGCGCTGACTGTACTTCTTGAGGGGCTTCGACTGTCTCCACCACCAGGTCTCGATGTGACGCTCGGTCTTTGCCGTTTTGTCGCCCATATTGAAGCCGGCGTCATGATCGCCCTTCGCCTTGAACTGGTACTCGATGCCTCCGGGAACCTCGTAGTTGTCGCCGACGGCTATGGAAAAATCCTGCTTTTCGAAGGTTATCGTCCCGGAAGCCCCGTCGAATTCCTCGATGACGAGGTCGAGACCGGCCAGCTCGCCGGAGATCATCATGAACTTCTTGCCCTTGAACCAGGTCCCGGGCCGTTCGGTCTCTCGGAGCTCGGAGTCGACGAGCGTAGTGTCGTTGCTGCCGCTGTCCGCCGCCCCCTTGATCGGCTCCAGGTTGCTGTACCAGACATCCACGTGGTAAGTCTTCTCGTGGGCGCCGTCCTTGGCCGTTCCGTCCACCTCTCCCTTGTCCCAGAACCGCCCGGCAGGTTCCTCCCTTTCGTCCTCCACGATGTTGTCCAGAGGGAAGCCGTTCTTGAGGCGCGTATAGGTCATAGCGAGGCCCATCTCGGCCATCTCGAGGACCTGCGCCTTGACCCGGTCTTGCGCCGCCAGGTTGGAGTAGGTGAGGCTCTGGTGCAGAAAGCCGACCAGCATCATCACGATGGCCAGGATGGCGCCCAGGGCCATCACGAGTGCTGCGCCGCGGCGTTCCTTATCCGGTACATCTCTCATCGAGCTGCCTCCCTGCGATATTCGAGCTGCCCCCGACGGACCTTGGTGGTCCGGCTACCTCGGGTAAATGATCGACTCGAGAACGTACGTCCGGGTAGTCCCCTGCATCGGTTCCTTCCACTGGATCTCGATCCGGACGGGCAATATCTGATGGGACGGCGGATTGGGGCTCCAGGGTGTCGTTACCTTGTCGTCCGTCTCGTTGAACTCCCCGTTGAGATCCATGTCGATCGCACCGTCCGTTGGATCATAGACGCCATCCGCGTCGTGGTCCCCCTCGTTGTTCTTCAGCCCGAGCTCCACCGCCGCATCGTGCTCGTTGATGAAGAACAGGATCTCACCCACGTTCGGCTCGGCGTCGATCTTGTCGAGCCCAGTGACGTCGAACCGGTTGCCGGGGGAGTCCGCGTCGGGATCATCGGACGTGTCTTCGTTGTATCGGACATAAAGCGTCGGGAAGTCGTCCGCCGCCTGGGCCCAGAGTCTGTCGAGCTGGGACTGGGCCGCCTGCACGGCGAGGGTCGTCTCATCGGTCTGGGTGGTGAGTGTGAGGACGTCGGAGATCACCGTCGCCATACCCATCGCGCCGACAACGAGGACGAAGCCTGCAATCATCGTCTCGATGATGGTCAGCCCTTTCTCTCCGGTCATCGCTAGTTCCTCAAGAAGATGATTAGTTCACGTGTGATCGTACGATCGGTGGGTTCCCCGGACTCTATGACACGGATGTCCTTTCGCTTGAGGGTGATGCTGAGGAGGACCTTCCGATCGTTTCCGGTGTCGTCGGGATCTACCACGATCGAGAATGCCGATACTCCGCCCTGAAGCGCTACTTCGACGCCCTCGGAATCGTCCACGATGACCAGCTGCTTATCCCGGCCGTCGGGATCGTCGATGAGAATGATCCGTTTCGGCGGACTGGCAGCCACCGGCTTCCAGAGGACCTCCGCCCGCTCCGGGTCGTACCCATCGCACTTCCTGTATTCGCAGAGGGTGTCGCCACTCAGGGGAACTCTCCAATCGGGGCAGGTGGGCCCCGCGGAGCGCAACTCCTCCGCAAGGCGGTTCAGGGTGAGACGAGCTCGATCCTGCATCTCGCCCTGGAGGCTGCTCCCCCCCAAGCTAGCCTGTCCCTGGGCGACGACGCCGGCCGCAACCCCGAAGATGACGACGACGAGCACCAAGGCGATCATCACCTCGATGAGGGTGAAACCGCGCTGGGAGGATGCGCTCATCATTTTTTGTGGGCCCCTAAATGGCCAAGGCGGGGTAGCAAGAGGACGCGCAACCCTTCCCAGGATCGTGCCTCTTTTCCCCTCCCTGAAACTTCCGTCCATGAAAATGGTACCCCGTCCCTGGCGGGGCTGTCAATCGAAATCCCACGCTGGTGGTGGTCAAGCCAGGGGAGGGCTCATACGGGAGTCGCGGAAGGCTTTTTGGCGCCCGGCTGGCGGAGAAGTCCGACGGCCGAGCGGAGCATCTCCCTGGGGCCGGAAGTGGCGTCCAGGACCGCACTTGCTTCATATCCGCAGTGGACCATACAGTCCTGGCATTTGGGGTTTCCACTCTTCCGGCCATACGCGTCCCAATCCGTATCATCGATGAGCTCGCTGAAGGAGTCGGCGTACCCGTCCTGGAGGAGATAGCAGGGCTTCTGCCAGCCGAAGACGTTGCGAGTCGGGTTGCCCCAGGGGGTGCACTCGTACTCCTTTTTCCCCTCGAGGAAATCCAGGAACTGGGGTGAGTGATTGAAGCTCCATTTCTGGCGGTCCTTCAGGATCTGGCGGAAGAGCGACTTCGTCTGCTCGCGCTTCAGGAAGTGATCCTGATCCGGGGCCTTGTCGTAGGAGTATCCGGGAGAGATCATCATCCCGTCCACATCCAGGTCCTGGAGGAAGTCGAACATCTTCCGGAGCTCCGAAGGGTCCTCGCCGTCGAATACGGTGGTATTCGTCGTCACGCGGAATCCTCTCGCCTTGGCAGCCCGGATCGCCTCGACCGCCTTGTCGAAGACTCCCTCCTCACAAACCACCTCGTCGTGGCGCTCTCGCAGGCCGTCGATGTGGATGCTGAAGGTCATGTAGGGGGAGGGCTGGAACTCATCGAGTTTCTTCTTGAGAGGGACCGCGTTCGTGCAGAGGTAGACGAACTTCTTCCGCTGGACCAGCCCGTCCACGATCTGCTTGATCTCCGGATGGATAAGGGGCTCGCCGCCTGCGATCGATACGACCGGGGCGCCGCACTCTTCCGCCGCTTCCCAGCACTCCTCCGGGGAGAGCCGCTTGTTCAGGATGTGTTCGGGATACTGGATCTTTCCGCAGCCGGCGCAAGCCAGGTTGCACCGGAAGAGAGGCTCGAGCATCAGCACCATCGGAAACCGCTTGGTCCGAAGGAGCCGGTGCTTCATCACATAGGCACCCACGCGAACCGCCTGCTTGAATGGAATTGACAAGTGCTTCGTCTCCTCTATGGGGGAGGGTCGCTGGAGATCGCCGGGAGTCTATCGCGCCTGGGAAGGAGTGTCAACGAGCCCTTATTCGTCCGCCGCGCAGCGAAACCCGAGATCGAGCCGCCGTGAACCGGGATCGCTCAGGATCCGGGTGGAAGCTATCGTCGCCAGGGGGCGTGTGAGCTCGTCCTCGTTCCAGCCGCCACCGCGTACCGGCTTTTCGGGGCCGGGCGGCTTGGAGGTGGCCTCGTAGGTCGCGTGAGGTCCGTCCGTCCATTCCCAGACATTGCCCGCAAGATCGTAGATTTCGAAGACGCTCTTCCCCTCAGGGAAGGAGCCCACGGCGACGGGCCCATCGCCGGCGACATGGCAGAGCTTGACCTCGAAGGCATTCCCCCACGGGTAGAGCCGCCCTTTCTCACCCCGCGCCGCCTTCTCCCACTCCGCCTCCCCGGGGAGACGCTTTCCCGACCAGGCTGCGAAGGCATAGGCGTCATACCAGTCGACCCCGACGACCGGCAGCCTCGATCGATCCCGGCGCTCCGACCAGCCGAGTGGAGTGTGGTCCTTGTTCGGCCCCTCCTCCGCCTGGCAGGAGGTGTGGTCATCTGTCTCCTCGAGGAACTTCAGGAAGCGGCCATAGTCCTCGTTCGTCACCTCCTTCTGATCGATGTAGAAGGAGGGGAGGCTGAGCTCCCGGGCGGGCCGTTCCATACGATTCCGATCGCTCCCGAGCTGGTAGAAACCCTCCGCGATCAGTTTCATTCCGGCGAATCGCTCGGCCTGGAACCCCTGCGTCGTCTCGGCGTGCAGCCGCCGAGCCTCACCGGATACGACCGGATCTGCGCACCCGGAGGCCTCCTCCAGGAGGCCGAGGGCTCTCTGGCGGTGTCCCAGACCGTCGTACCGGACGCCCTGAATCAGCGCGGTGAGTCCCACGGAAGCGATCGTCGCCCGTCTCGTCACCTCCTCGACGTCCCCCTGCTCCACATACCGGGCGTAGATCCGGAGCGCCGAATCGTAGTCCTTCCTCTCCGTGATGAGCTTCTCCGCCTCGAGGGCGTTCTTGTGGTAGTCGGCGGCCGCCTGCAGGAGGGTCGTCACGCGCGTCGCCGATGCTGCGATCTCCTTGACCGAGTGATCCTGATACTCCTCCAGGATCTTCTTCGCATCGTCGAACTTGTTCTCGGTGAATATCAACTCATAGGCCTTCTCCTTCTGGGGCAGGAAGTCGAGCCAGGCGGTGCACCGGTCCTGCAAGGCCTGGGCGTCGAGCTGTATGTCCCGGACCGATGAGCTGACGTACCTCGCCACCAGCCTCGAGGCATCACTCGGCTTCTCCTCGCCGATCAGCTCATCGGCGCGGGCGAGATCCTTGGCAAAGACGATTCGCATGTTCAGCTCTTCGATCTTGTCCCTTACCTTCACCCTGAGGGGCTGCGTCTCGTGGAAGTCGGAGAACCGCGCTTCGAGCTGGCGGTAGGCCTCGAGGGCGAGATCGAAGTTCTTCATCTTGATCTGGGGATCGGCGGTCCTCTCCGTCGTGGCGACGGCATCCTCCGCCTCCGTCTTGCGGCCCTGGATCTCCTGGAGCTTGGCGTCGGCGTCGTTGACCACCTCGGAGACCTCGTCGACCATCCGGTACTTCACGAGAGGGTCGTGCGCTTCCTGGAAGCGCCCCTCCTTCATCTTCTCATTCGCCTTGTTGATGTCGGCGGCGAGGGCCATCTTTACCTCTGGGGTCACGAGCCGTTCGCGCCCTTCGCGCAGGGTCTCCCAGAGGGGATCGTCCGGGTAGTACTGCACGAATTCGTTGTACTTCAGCCAGGCGTCGACGGGTTTGCCGTCCCGGAGGAGCCGGCCGGCCTGATCCCGGATCGAGTTGGCCTTCGCCTGAGCGGATGCTCCCGGGTCCCGGTCGTTCCCGTTCGTATCGATGTTGAACACCGTGGTGTTCGAATCACCGCCTTTCGTGGCGGTACCGTTCTGCCTCTTCATCTGATCGAGGAAGTAATAGACTCCAGCCCCCCCTCCGAGGACGATCACGAGCAGGGCACTGACTCCCAGAAACCTCGAAAATCCGCTGCTGGTCTCGCTCATTGCTTCCGGCCTCATTTCGGGCATGGGGGCGGTGATGTCCTCCCCCTTCAAAATCCTGTCCAGTGCCTTGATCAGATCCTTGGCCGTTTGATATCGGTTCTCCGGCTTCTTGGTCAGGAGCTTGTCGATGACCCGCTGGACGGACATCTGCACCGTCTCCTGGAAGCGGGGTGGCCACCGGAACTCCTCCTTGATGTGCTTCATCATCACCTGGAGAGGCGTCTCCGCTACGAACGGCTTCTCGCCGGTGATCATGTAATAGTAGGTGACCCCGAGGGAATAGAGGTCCGAACGACCGTCGACCTGCTGGTTGTCGCATTGTTCCGGCGACATGAAGAATGGAGTTCCCATCACCTGGCCTTCCTGGGTGATGTCCGAGGGAGCCTCCGTGGATCGGGCCAGGCCGAAGTCGGCCACCTTCACCATGCCGTCCGACGTGATCATGATGTTGTCTGGTTTGATATCACGGTGGATGATCTTCCGCGAATGGGCTGCCGCGAGACCCTTGGCCGCCTCGCGGGTCACGCGGGTGGCCTCTTCCACCTTCAGCCGGCGCCTCTGGCGTATGATGTCCTCGACGCTACGACCTTCCACGTACTGCATCACGATGTAGTGGTATTCGTTTCCCTCGATCATCTCGAGGCCGACGTTGAGGACCTGCACCACATTCGCGTGCTCCAGCTTCGCGGCAGATCGGGCTTCGCGAGAGAATCGCTCCACGAAGGAGGCGTCGTCCGTGAATCTGACCGGGAGGACCTTGACCGCGACCGGTTTGTCGAGCCCGACATGATGAGCCTTGTAGACCGCCCCCATGCCGCCCTGCCCGAGCTTGGACAGGATCTTGCACCCACCGACGACACGGCCGACGAGGCTCTCCTCCTCGGCGATGGCGATCTTTTGCACCTGGGCGGGAAAGCGATCCGTGACGCTGTCCCTCATGCCCCCGACGAGGGTGGTCGCCTCGTCCACCGAGATGGAGTAGAGCTTGTTCGGTAGGCTCAGCGGATAGCCGCACTTGGTGCACTTGATCTTCTCCCCGTCCTGGAAGTTCGCCACGTTGAACTGGGAGAGACACTGATCGCAGGCGAGGATCCTCTTCTCCTGGATGTCGAGGGTCTCTTCCACCTGGGAGGGGAGGACCAGCCCGCGCTCCACCAGGATCTCCCCCAGTCGGCGGGAGACGCCGCGCTCCTTCTGGTTCGCCTGCTCTCGCAGCGCCAGGTGGACATCGCGTTTCGAACAGAATCCGTTGTTGACGAGGATCTTGCCGAAGATCACATCCTCGAGGCGTTTCTGCGTTATCTCCTCCTTCCTCTGGAGGGCACGCTTCTGGACCTCGAGGACCTTATTCAGCTGGGCGGAGTTGAGATAGCCCTTCTCCAGCAGGATCTCCCCCAAGCTCTTGCTGTTGGGGCCTGCCTCCTGGATGGTGAGGCACTGGGTGAGCTTCTCCTCGGTGATGATATTCATCCGGACGGCGATCTTGCCGAGGAGGATCTCGTTGGTGTTAGCCATTCCAGCGAACCTTCGCCCCGAACACCTTGTCTTGTCGAGGCTTACACAGACGGGGAATCATCGAGAATTATATCCCGTACGAACTGGGCCATCAAGCAAAGGAGGGGGCGCCGTCGGGGGTCCTGTGCACGAGCTGGTGACGCGCCCATCGGGCGTCATCTCTGGCGGGATAGTCCGTGCGGTAGTGGACGCCTCGACTCTCATCTCTACGAAGGGCCATTTCGGTGATGAGGAGGGCGGCCGTCAGGCGATTCTGAAGCTCGAAGCCGCGTCGACTTCGAAGGTCGCTGCCCATGACATAGGGCGTCCACAGGGCGAGGCTCTCCCGGGCAGCCTCGAGGCCTTTCCCATCTCTTCGCACGCCTGCGCTCATCCACATCAGGCTACGAAGAGAGTTCTCCACGTCCTCCAGATCGATCGAGACTTCTCGATCGTTTTCGACCTTCGACTCGATTTCCCTCACCCGGAAGTCATCCGCCTGTCCTTTCGCCTCCAGGGCGGCTGCAACTCCCGCTCGACGGCCCAGGACGAGGGCTTCGAGCAGCGAATTGCTCCCCAGCCGATTGGCCCCATGGAATCCGGCGCTGGCCACTTCCCCGCAGGCGAAGAGCCCGGGAATGGACGTTCGACCATCCAGATCGACGCTCACACCCCCTACCATGTAGTGGGCGCTCGGCCGGACCGGGATCGGATCGCTGGTGATGTCGATGTCGAAGGCGGCGAGGTGAGCCGTGATGCCGGGAAAGCGCCGGCGCACCCGGTCGGGATCCAGATGGGACAGGTCGAGGAACACGCGGGTGTCTCCTGTGTCGAGCATCCTCTCCACGATGGTGCGCGAGACGACATCCCGCGGGGCCAGCTCCGCATCCGGATGGACGGCGGTCATGAACCGGTCGCCGGACTTGTCGCGGAGGTAGGCGCCTTCCCCCCGCACCGCCTCGGAGATGAGCGCTCGCGCCGCTCCCGCGAGGTAGAGAGTCGTCGGGTGGAACTGGACGAACTCGAGGTCTCGCAGGACGGCCCCGGCCCGGAAGGCGATGGCAAGCCCGTCGCCCGTGGCCACGGCCGGGTTCGTGGTCTCCCTCCAGATCCGACCGGCCCCTCCGGTGGCGAGGACCGTCACCTTGGACCAGATGATCTCCAGCTGGCCCGTCCGACCCGAGAGGACGATCGCCCCCGAGCACCTTCCTTGGGAGTCAATCAGATCCACCACGAAAGTCTCTTCGAGGATACGGATCCCATCGCAGCGCTTCACCGCTCTCCCCAGGACTGAGGAGAGTTCGCGACCCGTCGAGTCGCCGTGGGCGTGGACGACGCGCGCCTCGGTGTGACCTCCTTCCCTCGTGAGGGCGATCTCCTCCCCGTGTCGATCGAAGCTCGCTCCCATCTCCTCCAGGTCGTGGATCGCCCCCGGACCCATCTCGATGATGAACCGACCGACCTCTTCCTCAGCCAGACCGGCTCCCGCCTGGAGAGTGTCCTCCAGGTGTTTCTCCAGGCTGTCACTCGAGGAGAGAGAAGCCGCGATCCCGCCCTGGGCAAGAGCCGTGTTCGACTTCTCCAGGGTTCCCTTTGCCAGGAGGGTGACGCGGCAGGACCGGGCCGCCTCGAGGGCGGCCCTGAGGCCCGCCGCACCCGATCCGATCACGAGGCAGTCGGTGAACCGGTGGGGGAGCTGCAGCGAGTGAAACGACGTGACGAAACGCCGAAACGGGAGGGCCTCTTTCATCGGGTTTCCTCTCAGGAATCCGTCACGAATCTTACCAGCGTCCGAGGGGCGGGACTACTCAACCGATGGATTCGCCGAAGAGGAGGGCGAGCGTCACGATCAGCCCGTTGTGCAGCGAGTGGATCGCGATCGGGGCGATCAGCGTTCCGGTACGCTCGTAAAGATAGGCGAAGATCCCCCCCAGGATGAGGAGGGAGTAGAAGTATCCAAGGGATGGATGGAGGCTCGCGAACAGGGCCGCCGAAAGCGCCAGGGCGATGCGGGGCCCGACCCATCTCCGGAAGGCAGGATAGAGAAACCCGCGAAACAGGATCTCCTCGCCGATGGGCGCGACGACGACCACGGCAAGTATCGCCGAGATCTTCACTGCGGTGGAGGCATGCTCCGTGAGGAAGGGCGACATCGGGTGTGGATCGATCGTCACACCGGCAAGGGTGTGAACGAGCAACCCGAGAAGCGTGGCCCCGGCGATGAGGGGAAGGGCGCACAGATAGAAGAGCGGGCTCCAGATGAGAGCGGGTCGCCACCCCTGAGTGTGTAGGCCGAGGGCGGACGCGGAGAGACCGTGACGGCGGCGCAGGACGACGAGCTGCACGAAGGTCATCATCAACCAGAGGACCGCGCTGCCTGCCAGGACATCCGCCGCGCGAGGTGCGCTTCCCTCTGGCTCATCGAGGAGGGCCGGCAGGCCGATCAGGACGATGATGGGGCAGAGGACGATGGCCACGTCGAGGGCGCCCCACGGCGCGCGAGAAGGGAGGGGCCGTTGCGCAGAGAGCCTTCGGGCGGGAGCGAGCATGAGGAGCATGCCCCACCCCATCAGGGCGAAGGCAGCCAGCGCTGTCCCCACGGCGGAAGCAGACAGATCGGAGAAGGGATCTCCTCCGTCGGCTTCCAGCGGGCTCAGTTCCGCGGGGAGGATGAGGATCAGGAGTGGGGCGGCAAGGAAAACGGCCACGATGACGACGAGCAGAAAGGTCTCCGCCCCTGGCGAGAGGCCGACCCTCGACGACCCCTGAGGGGAGACGCCGCTATTGGGTGGAAGGGTCAACGGGCTAACGCCTCGTCGGGGCGGGCCGGGCGGGGGCGATCACCCCTTCGATGGGGCTGGAGGCGTTCGCATAGAGCCTCCTCGGGATGCGTCCGGCGAGGTACGAGTGGCGTCCCGCCGTGGCGGCGTGACGCATCGCATGGGCCATGCGCACGGGGTCCCTGGCATGGGCAATGCCCGTGTTGAGGAGGACCCCCGCGGCGCCCAGTTCGAAGGCGATCGCGACGTCGGAGGCCGAGCCGACCCCTGCGTCCACGATCACGGGGACGGAAAGGGTCTCCAGGATGATCGCCATGTTGCTCGGGTTGAGGACGCCCTGGCCGGATCCGATCGGGGAGCCTGCAGGCATGACGCTGGTGGCGCCTGCCTGCTCCAGCCTTCGAGCCATGATCGGATCGTCGGATGTGTAGGTAAGCACCGTGAATCCCTCCTTGACCAGCTGCTCCGTCGCCTTGAGCGTCTCGACGGGGTCGGGGAGGAGCGTCTTCTCGTCTCCGAGCACTTCGAGCTTTACCAGGTCCGACCACCCCGCCTCGCGCGCGAGACGGGAGGCGCGGATCGCGTCCTCCGCCGTATAGCACCCGGCAGTATTCGGAAGGATCGTATACCGTTTCGTATCGATGTGGCTCAGGATCGATTCTTCCGCCGGCTTGGAGAGATCGATCCTCCGGACCGCAACCGTGACCATCTCCGCCCCGGATGCCTCGAGTGCCCTCTCCATCGTGTCGAAGTCCGGGTATTTTCCCGTGCCGACGATCAGCCGGGACTTGAACGAATGCTTGCCCAGAATGAGAGGGGTGTCGTCAGGCATCGGATTATCCTCCCCCCACGAAGGTGACGACCTCGATCGAGTCCCCCTCCCGGATGGCCGTGCTGGCGTAGTTCCCCCGCGGAACGACGTCGAGGTTCAGCTCCACGGCGACCCTTTCCGGGGTCGTTCCGATCTGGCCGAGGAGCTCGGCCACCGTCGTCTCTTCCGGGATCTCTTTGATGTCGCCGTTGAGCGTGACTTTCATCGTGTCCGATCCAGTCCGATGATGGGTCCCCGATGATGGGTCCATTGATTCGTAGAGAGATTCGACCTCAAGATTCTAGTGGACCCTCCCTCTCCGTTCAAGCAGGGCCGCAGAAGAGGGGGCGGTTGCAAAGGCAGCGGAGAGGCATCTATAATACGGTTCACATTCTTACCAGGGTTGAGGTAGAGCACGTGCCGGTCGTATCCAAGTACTGTGACAAGTGCGGGATCAAGATCCCGATAGAGGACTTCGAGGACGGTCACGCTCTCGAGTACGAGCAGGCCTACTACTGCCGGAACTGCAAGGGGAGTGTGGCACAGATCTCGGAACGGCAGGCCCGCGCGAAGGGGGCCGGTTCCTCGGGCGTTCCGAAGTCGTCCCGGGCCAAGATCTCCCGGGGGAAGACGGCTGGGGGCAACGCGGGAAGGGTGGCGCCCCTCCCGAAGCGGCGGAGGACTGGCCAGGCCAAGACCGGCGCGGTGCAGTCTCCCGAAGGAAGAAAGAAGGTTCCCGCGGCGTCCCGCACCTCGGCGGCGCCGACGCGTTCTTCACGGCCCGGCGCCCGTAACCGATCCGGCCGTTCGTCGGCCCGCGCGATACCGCTCACGCGCAAGCGGGGAGTATCGGCGAGACGGACTGCGGCGCAGCGTGAGGCGGCCGACGCTCCGGTCGAGGAGAAGGCGGGGTTCTCCCGCTACGTCCTCTTCGGAGGAATCGGCCTCGCTATCACCCTCATCGTAGTCACGATCATACTGATCAGCAGGAGAGGCGACGAGGCGGGGAAGGGGGCTCCCGGGGCTGGAGAGGAAACGGCGGCCGTAGAGACCGCGGATCTCAGGGCGGAACAGAAGGTGCTCGACGATCTGAAGGAGTACATCGGATCCTATCCGGACGACATCCGGGTGATCGGGGACCTGGTCGCTGAGGCGAAGGTCAAGATCGAGGACGCGGGCCTGCTGGATGAGCTGCGGTCGATCTGGAAGGAGGCGGAGAGCGAAGCGATCCGTATCCTGACTCAGCGGCTGGAAGAGGTGCTGCAAGATGCTCAGGATATGGCGGATGCGGAGGAGTATGACCGCGCCCTCATGATCCTTCGCGAAGACACCCCCGGGGAGTTGCGGGAGACGGTGGCCTGGAAGAAGGTGGAGAAGCTCGAGGCGACCGTCATGAAGTACAAGAAGGCGGACGATGACCTGAGCTACTACGAGGCGCGGGCCGCTCGGCTCGCCGGGGAAGGAAAGATAGTCGAAGCTCGAGGGACGATCGATGCGGTAGATCTGGCCAAGTACGAGGGGACGCCCGCCCATGCCCGGCTCACCGCTCTGGTCGAGACGTACCAGAACGCGGAATGGAAGGACGAGGACCGGGAAGCCGTCATGGCCCACCTTCAGGAGAGGTTCGACAAGGAGGAGGCACTGATCCTCACGTACGCCTCGCCCGAGGAGCGGGAGTACGAACTGGCCTTGAGGAAGCTGGAGGAACTCCGGCGCACCTACGGCGAGGCCGGGTTCGAAGACAGGATTCGGGGCATCGAAGAGAAGGTCAAGCAGGCGTTCAAAGGAGACGTGATGAAGGTTGCCGCCCGGGGGGGGGAGCCTCTGATCGCCAGCAACCTCCTGATGTGGAGCTTCGGGATGGGGGGAGATTCGTCCGCATGGAAGACGGACAAGAGAGGCGGCGAGAATATCCTCGTGGCCGAAGTGACGGGCGATGGCTCCACGATCCACTACAAGGCCTTCAGCTGGAAGGACTACATGGTGGAGTTCGAGGCGAAAGTCATCCTCGGTGATCTATTTCTCGGGATGCGATTCGGCGGTGGTTTCGGCGCGCGGGCGTACGGAAAGATCCCGATCAAGGGGAAGTCAAGCTCCTGGACGAAGTTCCGTTTCCTCGTGATGGGCTCGAATTATTATTCCGTGGACCCGGCCACGGGAGAGTTGACCGATCTCAAAGTGCGGCAGAAGGGGAAGGCACAGGACCGGGGCTCGATCGCCTTCATCATCGAGGGTCAAGGATCCGTTCAGATACGGCGAGCGAAGCACTGGGACATGGCGATCAAGCGGTAGCCGATTCAGGCTACAACCCCGACGAATTATCCTTGCTGGGATTCTCGAGTTCCTCGATCTTCCGGCGGATCCGGGCAGCGTCCTTGCGGTCCCCGCCCAGCTCGACGAAACGGTTCAGGTGCTTCCTTGCCTTCTTCGCGTCCTGGCCCTTGGTCGCATACACGCCGGCCATTACCATGTGTAGCTCGGCGAGAGTCTCGTCGTCGGACCCGAGACTCTCGTAGTCGGCGAGGTGGCGCTCAGCGGTCGCGTAGTCCCCCTTCTTCTCCGCATATATCTTGGTGAGCAGCCAGTGGGGCAGCCGATAGTACTCGTCCAGGAGCCGATGGCTCTCCTCCTGGGGAGGCACAAGCAGGCAGTCCTCGAGCTCGCGTATCGCCGCGTCCCAATCTCCCAGCTCCCAGCAGACGGCGCCCAGCCAGTAGTGAGGGGACGTGTAGACTCGCCTCCCCTGGAGCTCGATCCCCCTCTCGAGATAGGGCCGGGCGCGCCGCGGCTGGCGCTCGTTAGCCCAGTAGTGGTATCCGAGCGTCACGTACGCGGTGCCGTCATCGGGATTCTCCTCTACGTCGCGTTTCAGATCCGCTTCCGTTCGTTGCGGCTTCGGCTGGGGGGGGAGCCTGAAGCCGTCGACGGTCGTGACGCATGCGAGCGGCCCGACCCCCAGCAGGAGGATCATGATCATGAGATTCTTCATCGCTGGCCTCCTTCCACGAACTTTCGAAACAGCTTCTGGATGCGCCGACTGAGCCTCGGTCCGGTCGGCAACTCTCCCCCGTCGACCCAACGGCCATAGCAGACTATGCAGGCGTGATATGGATAATTCTCCTGGCTGATGCCGACCAGGCCACCCTCGCACTTCGGGCAGCGAAGAGGCGACGCATCCGCGACGGGCAACCGGCCCGACTTGGGTGTGCGAGCCTTCCGCATCGACTCGGTGATCCCATCGAGGAACTCGAAATCGAACCAGACCCCTCCACACTGCGGGCAATGGCCAAAGCGAGCGCCATCCCGTTCCAGGTCTTCCAGAGTTCGGTCGCATCGGGGACACGTCACGGATCCGCTCCCACTGCGGGATGAGTCGAAGGTATTATAAATTGTAAGTTCGCGGAGTCAATTCGTCACGGCGAGTGGACGAGGCGCAGCACCCTGTAGAATTCTGTAGGTTGGCCCTATAATCTCGGGTCCGACGCCACCCGGAGCCTGCCCATGGCCGACCACCGAGTCCTCATCATCTACAAGAAGACCCCATTCCAGATCCACGTCGTGGAACGCAAGGATCCTCGTCTGCGCCGGCTCCGTAGGGAGAGACACCCCTTTGTCCTCAAGATGGAGCGAGCGGACCGTGAGCATCGCCGGACCCTCGAGGAGGTGGAGAAGCTTCTCGAGAAGGAGGGCCTCCACTATCGCCTCCTCTATCGAACGGAGTTCGCGGCCGAGGAAGGGTACGACCTGATCGTCACCGTAGGGGGGGACGGAACGCTGCTACTGGCCTCTCACCACATACGGAGGAAGCCTGTGATCGCCGTCAACTCGGCGAGGGAGAGCGTCGGGTTTCTCTGTGGGACAGACCGCCGCGGGTTCCCCGCCCTCCTACGCAAGGCGCTGGATGGAAAAGCGCCGTCGACGCGTCTCCATCGCCTGCGGGTGCGTGTTGGGGGGAGGGCGCTGTCGATACCGGTGCTCAACGAGGTCCTCTTCACCAATCCCAACCCCGCCGCGACATCTCGATATCGGATCCGGGTCGGTGGCAAGGAGGAGGAGCACAAGTCCTCCGGCGTCTATGTCTGCACCGCCGCCGGGTCGACGGGGGCGGTGAAATCGGCCGGGGGTCGAGTCCTACCCCTAGGCTCGCGCAAGTTTCAATACGTCGTCCGGGAGCCTTACCTGGAGCGCGAGCGGCGCGGTCGGATCCAGCAAGGAATCGTGAACCCCGACCGGACGGTGCGCCTGGTCTCGAAGATGCGTCACGGCAAGATCTACATCGATGGGCCGCACTTCTTCCGGGAGGTCCCC
>JAPUJT010000015.1 GCA_027296055.1 Planctomycetota bacterium
ATCGATCTCGATCACGGCCGGGATGAACGGCTTCTTCACCCGCTTCATGTCCCATGTCACATAGCAGATCGAGAAGGTGTTCACCCTTCCGGTGTCCTTCAGGACGCGCCACTCCACCCTCGGGCTGAAGCAGATCTCACAGAACGCTCGGGGCGGCACGACGGTTCTCTTGCACTGAGGGCAATGGCTGCCTCGGATCTCGCCCGCCCGGAGACCGTCCAGGTAGTGCGAGATCCCCACGCCCACATCCCAGGCGTACTTCGCCTTTGGACTTCCGCGGGTCAGAAGAACCTTCCCCTCCGCGAAATCCTGCCTGGAGAGCCCCGTCCCCGGATAATCTGGTAGCTTGTTCGCCACTTCTCCCACCTCTACTAGACCCCCATGATCACTACGGTCCCGACCTGCATCAAGTCCCCCCACGCCTGGGCCAACCCCTTCTTGGGCGTCCCCGGTACCTGCCGGCCGCCCGCCTCGCCTCGTAGCTGCCAGAAGAGCTCGCAGATCTTCATCAGACCGGCGGCCGCAATCGGATTTCCGACCCCGAGCAGTCCCCCGGAGGGACAGACCGGCATGTTGCCGTTTCTTGCCGTGACCCCATCGCTCGTGATCCGCGGGGCCTGACCTCGATCTGCCAGCAGCAAACCTTCGAGATGATGGAGTTCCTTGTAGGCGAACGGATCGTACGGTTCGACGATGTTGATCTCCTTGCGCGGCTCCTTGATCCCGGCCATGTCGTAGGCCATGCGGGCCGCGTTCTCGACGTACTCCGGATACGCCAGATCTCGATTGGTCCAGTACGAACTGTCGAGATTCCATCCGACTCCCTCTATCCAGACGGGATTGGGAGTGATCTTCTCCGCCACACCCTCCGCGGCGAGGAGCACGGCGCAGGCTCCGTCCGAAGTCGGGCTGACCATCAGCCGGTGCACGGGAGATGCGAGCATCTCGCTTTGCAAGACCTCCTCGACCGTGATCTCGCCTCCTAGCTGGGCCGACGGGTGATCCATAGCGTTCCGCTTGTTCTTCACCGAGACCTGGGCGATCTCCTCGATCGTGATCCCGTAAGTGTGCATGTACCGGTTCATCTCGAGGGCGAAGATCCAGAGGAGGTTCGGCTCGAGAGGCCGCTCGGTGATCTGATCGAATATTGTGAGGAACGCCCCCTGCGGGTGAGGCTGGCAGGTGGACATCTTCTCCTCGGCGACGACGAGAACGGTGTCGAAGAGCCCCGACGCGACGTGATACCAACCCTGCGCGGCGACGAAGACTCCGGTTCCGCCGCCCACGTATCCTCTCATGTAGGGCTTCCGGAAGCCGCCGCTCCCATCGAGGAGGAACTCCCCCTTCATATGGATTCCGTCGAACGCATCGGGAGCCGTGCCGTGGACGACCGCGTCGACCTTATCGAGGCCGACTTCACAGGATTCGAGCGCCCTGTGGGTCGCCTCGAAGGCCAGTTCTTTGGGCGTCTCGAGAGCGCGGCGAAGAAACTTCGTCATGCCCGCTCCGACGACGGCGACTCTACGCATGCCCACAGATCCGCTCCTCTGTCACTTTTTCGAGAAAATCGCCGCGGCCCCGGTGGCGGTAGGGACTCCCCTCCACGCCTGAGCGATGCCGATCGACGCCCCTCTCACCTGGTGCTTGCCTGCCACTCCCCGGATCTGCAGCACGATCTCGGCCGCGCGGTAAAGCCCGTTGGCCTCCAGGAGATTGCCTCGACCGAGCGTGCCCCCCGAGGAGTTGATCGGCGTCCGTCCGTTCAGGCCCATCGAACCCGAGCGCAGCGCCGCGGCCGCTCCTTCCGGGAAGAGGCCCAGGGCATCGCAATGTTGTAGCTCCTTGTAGGCGAACGTGTCGTCGATCTCTGCCAGATCGATCGCATCGGCCGGGTCTTTGATGTCGGCCATCTTGTACGCCATCTCCGCCGAGAGGCGGGCGTACGTCGCCTCTCCCCAGGAACGTGTCTCGAGCGTCGGGCTGTCCGAGATCCAACCGATCCCTCTGATCCAGACGGGGTCTACGTCGGCCGGCAGATACCCGCCTGCAGCCAGAACGAGGATGACGGCGCCGTCCGAGTGTCGGGCCACCTCGGACTCCTTGAGAGGATCGAACATCGGCGGTGAGTCCATCACGGCCTCCCACCCCACATCGGCCCCGTAGGGGGCCCGATCGTTCGCCAGGGCAGCCCGCTTGTTCTTCTCCACCACGCGGGCGCAATCTTCCGTCGTCGACCCGCTCTCCGACAGATAAGCTTGCATCTCCATACCCGCCCAGGCGTACGGGTGTACGTTCAAGGGACGATTGAGCACCGGATCGACCGCGTAGTTGAGAATGTGAGGAAGGGTGAGGATGTTGGAGGCCTTGCTGTGGGCCTCTACCACCACGCGATTCATCAGACCCGTCTGGATCAGCTGGAACGCGGCGGCCAGCCCCTGAAGACCATCTCCCGAAATCGTATGAACAGGTCGTTGGACGGCTCCGAGCTGGTCGGGGGTGTACTCATCGAAGATGCTCGTGCCTTCCAGGAGGTCCTCGGAGCAGGTGACGAAGCTATCGATTTCCGAAGGCTTCAGCCTCGCGTCCGCGTAAGCTGCCACCGCGGCAGCATAGATCATCTCCTTGTAGGAGAGATCAGAGCTACGCGATCGAGGCGGCGTCACACCGACCCCGATGACGGCTACCTTCCGGTTCATTCAGACCCCCCCCCCATGCGATCGGATTGCGATCAGAATGCGATCGGATCCGCGAGTATCCCGGTGCGGTGGCGGTATTCTAAGGAGCGAGGCGGGTCGGGGCAACCAAAAAAGAGCGGGGTGACACGGCCCCGTTTGACAGGGCGAGAGGGGAAAGTTATAAACCTATGGAAGCTCGCCGGCCTGTGAAGACTCGCTCAGGGGTGGCCGCTTGGGCCTCCCACAGATACTGGCGGGTCGGCGATCTGCTCGATCCGACCGAGGGAGCATAACGGATGGAAGAGAATCTCTTCGGCAGCATCGTGCTGAAAAACGGGCTCGTCACCCAGGAGCAGCTCGATGAATGCGTCACCGCTCAGAAGAGGATATATCCCCCGAAGAAGCTGGGGGAGATCATGGTCGAGAGGGGGCACATTTCCGAGAAGACCCTCAGCTCCATCCTCAGCGTCCAGCGGCGCCAGCTCCGCAGTTCCGGAAAGGCCGCCTCCCAGGTCACCACGGGGGCGATCGCTACGCGCCTCAGGAACGGGAAACTGGTGGACTTCCTCCAGGTATCGGCAGAGCTGGAAGCCTCGGACCTCTATATTCTGACAGGGGCCCGTCCCGTCGTGCGAATCAATGGCCACCTGATCGACCTGGAGACGGAAGTGCTGGATGCGAGGCGGGTCAAGGAGCTGATCGCCCAGATCCTCCCGCCGGAGTCACAGAGGTTCCTCGTCGACAACAAGCAGATCGACCTCAGCTACAACCTGGAGGGGGTGGCGCGATACAGGGGGAACATATTCAAACACACGGGGGGCTACGATGCCCTCTTCCGGCTGATCCCATACCGTATCCGGACGATCGAGGAGCTGGGGCTCCCCCGGATCATCGAGAGGTTCACCAAGTACAGCCGAGGGATCGTCCTGATCACGGGGCCGACCGGATCGGGGAAGTCGACGACGATGGCCGCCCTCGTCGAGCGGATCAACCGCGAACGGAAGGAACATGTGATCACGGTCGAAGACCCTATCGAGTACGTCTTCGAGCCGAAGAAGTGCACGATCAATCAGCGGCAGGTCCCCAACCACGCCGAGTCGTTCTCTCGCGCTCTGCGCGCCGCCCTCCGTGAGGACCCGGATGTCATCGTGGTGGGGGAGAGGCGCGACCTCGAGACGATATCGATCGCGATCACGGCGGCGGAGACGGGCCACCTCGTCCTCGCCACGCTCCACACCTCGGGCGCGACCCGGACGATCAACCGCATCCTCGACGCCTTCCCGATCAGGCAGCAGGCTCAGATCCGGGGGATGCTCGCGGGCTCGCTCCGGGGCGTCATCTCGCAGCTTCTGATCCCCAGCCTGGACGGTGGCACTCGCCATCTCGCGCTGGAAGTGATGGTCTCTACCCCGGCCGTCGCGACGATGATCCGAGACGAGAGGACCTATCAGATCCCCTTCCTGATCCAGACGGGGAAGCAGTACGGGATGAAGTTGATGGACGACTCGCTGATCGAGCTCGTTCATGCGAAAAAGATCTCGTTCGAGGAAGCCTACCTCCGCTGTGACGACAAGGACAAGATCATGAACATGCAGCTGATCGAGAAGTAGCGGGCCGCGAGTCCGAGAGGAACGATGGCGGAATTAGACAAATACCTGGGGCTGATGGCCGAAAACGAGGCGTCGGATTTCCATCTGTCCGTGGGAATGAAGCCCAGGTTTCGAATTCACGGGGACCTCATCGACCACGGCGAGGAGGTGATGACTGCGGAGAGAGGACAGAAGATCCTCTTCGAGCTCCTCACGGAAAAGCAGCAGGCCTACTTCCATAACCGGAAGGACATCGACTTCGTCTACCGGACACCGGACGAGGCCCGGTTCCGCGTCAATATCTTTCACCAGCTTCGGGGCGTTTGCGGCGTGTTCCGGAAGATCCCGGAGGTGATCCTCAACTTCAAGGATCTGCAGCTGCCACCCGTGATCCAGAAGTTCACGGAGTATCGCTCCGGACTCGTGTTGATCACCGGTCCCACAGGCTCCGGGAAGTCCACGACTCTCGCTTCCATCATCGATTACATCAACACGAATTCCCGCAAGCACATCGTGACGATCGAGGACCCGATCGAGTTTTCTCATGCCAGCAAGAATTCGATCATCCACCAGCGGCAGATCGGCCTGGATGCGCTCACCTTCGAGCTGGCCATCAAGGGGGCGATGCGCGAGGACCCTGAGGTCCTGCTGGTGGGAGAGATGCGCGACTCCGAGACGATCCAGGCGACCGTGACGGCCGCCGAGATCGGGATCCTCGTCTTCGCTACCGTGCACACCAACTCGGCGGGCAAGACGATGGACCGCATCATCGACTCTTTCCCGGCGGAGAAGCAGACTTTGATCCGGGCGATGCTCTCGCAGTCCCTGCGGGGCGTGGTGTCCCAGCTACTCCTGAAGACGGCGGATCGGAAGGGCCGGATTCCGGCGTGCGAGGTGTTGATCGCGACTCATGGCGTGCAGAATTTGATTCGCGAGTCGAAGATCCAGGAGATCGCCACAGCGATCCAGAGCGGACGGAAGCTGGGGATGCAGCTCATGGACGACTCCCTCATGGAGCTCGTGCTCGCCAAGAAGATCAATCCGGAAGACGCTTACATGGCGGCCGAAAACAAAGGCAAATTCGAGAAATACATCTGACCCCGCTCTCCGAGGAGGATCCCGAGTGAACCTCTCTGCGTGGCTCTTGCTGCCGGCTCTCCTCCTCGCCCCGCCCGGCAATCTTTCCGATGAGGCCCTGGAGAAGAACGATGAGGGCGTCAGGCTCCACGAGAAAAAGGAGTATCTCCGCGCCCTGAAGGCTTTCGAGGAGGCCCGGCTCCTCGATCCGGAAAACGCCATCATCCGGAGAAACATGGGCCGATGCATCCTCGAGATCGGCTCCGAGGAGCTCCGAGAGGGTCAAATCGACGAGGCGATCTCTCGTCTGGTTCAGGCGGTGAAGCTTCTCCCCGGTGAAGCGGAATCGCACTACCGTCTCGGCGTCGCCCTGTACCGGAAGAAGGAGTACCGCGACGCCATCGCGCGCCTCGAGGCGGCGAGGCACCTCGACCGGAATCACGCCCCGGTTCGCCTCTGGCTCGCTCGGTGCCATTACGAGCTGGGGGTTCTCGACGAGGCGATCGTCGCCCTCGAGGAGGCGGCCCGCATCGATCCGGGGGAGAAGGACATCGCTGATTTCCTCCAGAAGGTCCGGCGTGAAGAGAAGATCCAGAGAGACTTCATTCGAGCCTACTCGGCGAACTTCACGATCGAGTTTTCCGGAGAGATCCCGGCGACGGTTCGAGACGACGTCCGCCACGCGCTGGAAGACGCCTTCCAGAGGGCGACCTCCGAGCTGGACTACTACCCGACCGCCCAGATTTCCGCCATTCTCTACTCGGAGAAGGAGTTCCGTGACGTGACAGGCTCCTATCATTGGGTGGGGGGTGTCTACGACGGGAAGATCCGCGTGCCGGTCAGGGACTTCCAGGAGCACGAAGAGGCCGTCCGGAAGGTCATTGCACACGAAGTGGCTCACGCCGTCATCCGTGAAGGATGCGGAGATATCCCCAAGTGGTTCAACGAGGGTCTCGCCCAGCACGTCGATGGGAGCGATAGAGATGCGGCTAGCAAGGTAGCGAGAGAGATTGCCCGCGGGGGGCATATCCCATCTCTCGGCGGAATTGACAGCAAGCTGAGACTGGCGGATCGGAAGAAGGTCACCGAGGGCTACGCGATGGCCCTCTCCTTCGTCACCTATCTGGGAGATACGTACGGAGAGAGCCGCTTCGGCTTCATCATCCACAGGATGCAGAAAGAGGACACGTTTCTGGAGGCCTTCGATGCGGCCTACGGGGATCAGCCGAAGGTCGTCGCCGATCAGTGGGCGTCGAGCCTGGGGCAGGAGGAAGAGCAAGCCGTCCCAGAGACAGGGCGTTGACTTCCGCGATCCAGGAGCTCATGGGGTCCTTGTCGAGGCCCCTTCCGCCCAGCGACCCTGATCCACTCCACCCCGAAAGAGACCGGGCGATAGGGATCGTCATGAGGGTGGATGGATGCATCGAGCGACGCATCTGGAACCCGGCCGACATCGAGTCCAAGATCATGATGCGCAGTCCGGAGGAAATCCTCCAGGACGGGCATGTCTGCTTTGCCACCCCCTGCTTCGATCTCACTTCTGTCACCGCCGAGCTGCTCCGGGAGAGCGGACTTCCACCGACCCTGGTGATTTCTCGCATGAAGAGGCTCTTCCAGCCCACGGGGCTCCAGGTGGGAATCGAGGTCGAGCTGGATGGCGAACCGCATATCATAGGATTTGGAAGGTCTTCCAAGCGATGCCAGCGCGGGCGATACGAGATCGTAGGCGCCCGCAGAGCGGTGCACCGAAGGCTACTCGAAGGAGAGACGTTCCGGGCCAGTCACTTATCGCTATTCGGGCTGAGCTCCTACCAGGAGCTGCCCTCCCTCCTCGACGGCTACAGACCGACCCTCCATATCAGGCGGTTCCAACGGATGCAGCGCCTCTCCCGCTGGCGGTGGGCCAGACGGCAAGCCCACAAGAAGGCGGAGGAGCGCCGGCCGGGGCATATCCCGTCTCCGGGGCGGTGGGGTGAGGGGTAGTTTCGTGGGGAATCTCGTAGCCGCCGGGCCTTCAGCACGGCGGGGGGAATGTCTCTGACGCGCACCGAGTGTGCCTCCCACCATGCGAACACTCGATTTCGAGTGTTGGATATCCCCTCCGGTGAGTCGACGTGGACGGTGAGCGCGTCACGAGATTCCCCCCTTCCTTGCAGATCCTCGCAGATGTGCTAGTCTCAATAGTTCCCCTCATTGATCGGCCCGGGTGACTCCTGGGAGGTGTGGCTGCCCGCCGTACCGGAGGCATTGATTCCAAGATGAAATCAGAGAAGGACACCAGTGCGTGGGAGTCCGCGTCCCAGGCCGGCGAGGAGACGCCGCGCGGAGTGACCCCGGACACGATCCGCAGGTGGGCCGACGTCACCATTTACGATGAAGAGGACAGGGATTTCGAAATCGAGCCCCTGACGGATGGGGAGACCCCGCAAGGTGAGATCATCTCCCTTCGGCTCCGCAACCGTGAGCTCCTCGCGATCCGCGAGATCGCCCAGAGGTTGATCGCCCCCTTCCACCTCGGCGAGTTCATGTACGAGATCATCACGACCTGCTGCCGCATCATGAAGTCGGAGGCCGGCTCGGTCCTCCTCCAGGAGGCCGGGACCGGAAAGCTCCACTTCTTCTGGGTGCGCGGCGCCGGGGCGGACAAGGTCCGCGAGTTCGTGCTGGAGAAGGGACAGGGGGTCGCCGGATGGTCCGCCGAGACAGGACGCTCGTGTCTCGTCTCCGACCCGGAGAACGATCCGCGCTTCTTCGGAGACGTGGACCGGGAGACCGGTTTCAAGACCACGTCCATCCTCTGCGCCCCGATTCGAGGAGCGGAGGGTGTGATCGGCGTTGTCGAGGTCCTCAACAAGAAGGGCGGCGGCACGTTCTGCGCGGAGGACCTCGTATTTCTGGAAGTCCTGACCGCCGAGGTCGCTCTGGCGATCGAATCATTCCGCGCTCGCGAGAATGCCCGTAGGCGGGAGAGAGTCGCCCTCATCGGCTCGATGGCCAGCTCGATCATTCACGACCTCAGAAACCCGATGACGATCATCAAGGGCCATACCTATCTTCTGTGCCAGGCGTATCCGCAGGCTCGCGAACACTGTCGGAAGATCGATCTCGAGATCGATCGTCTCACCGATCTGGCATCCGAGATCCTCGGGGTCGCGAAGGGGTGCAGTGAGGCCAGGCCGGAGGCGACCCCGATGGCGCCGTTCATAGAAGAGTTCGTCGAGTTCATCGAGGCTCGCATGCACTTGAGCGGGATCGAGCTTCAGGTGGAGAACCGCTTCGAAGGTGAAGCGTTCGTGGACAGGAACCGACTGCGGCGCGCTCTGCTGAACATCGTCACGAATTCGATCGATGCGATCCGCACGAAGGGAAAGATCCAGATCGAGTGCCAGCAGGAGGGGGAGGAACTCCACCTATCCGTGCGGGACGACGGGCCCGGCATCCCGGAAGAGGTGCGCTTGAAACTCCTCGACCCGTTTCACCCCTCGGGAAAGCCTGGAGGGACGGGCCTCGGTATGGCCATCGTGAACAACATAGTCCAGGCCCACGGCGGGCGCCTGGAAGTCGAGTCATCCGAGGGGAATGGGACCTGCATTCACCTGTTTATTCCCCTTGCCCCACCGACCGGGGGCATCCCGGCGACAGAGGTGGTTCCGTCGTCCCCGACGGGGTGAGATCCGCTCACGCCACACCACAAACAGTGAAATAGCATACGTTTGAGCCGAGATCGGGCCGGACCCTCCGGGTCCGGCCCCGGTCAAGTCTCGAAAGCAATCGAGACGCCCCGTTGACTCCCCTCTCCCGAACGTTAAAATCACTTTACATTCACGGGGAGTGCAGACTTGCTCAGACTCACGATCAAAGAGAACGGCCACGAACGAACAGAGATGCTGACGGATGATGTGGTTCGCGTCGGGCGTTCGGATGAGAACACGATCGAGATCGATGACCTGAATTCCTCCAGATTCCACTGCGAGATTCGAGAGATGGACGGTCAGTACGAGGTTGTGGATCTCGGCAGCCGTAACGGCACCGCCGTCAACGGAAACATCGTGAGTCGTTCTCCCCTGGAAGTTGGAGATCGAATCGAGATCGGGAAGGCGGTCCTGCTGATCGAGCCCGACGGCGCGGTTCGAGCCGCGGTGCCCGAGAAAGACATCTTTTCCGGGTTCGCCGAGATCTTCCGTTCCATCAACGCCGACATTCCTCTACGGCCGCTTCTCGAGCGGATCATGGACGCGGCGGTCTGGATGACCAGCGCCGAGCGCGGGTTCCTGATCCTTTCCGAGGGAGGCCGGATGCGCATCAAGGCCTCGAGAAACATCGATCGTGAGACGATCAAGAAGGCGGACTTCAAGATCAGTCGAAGCATCGCGCAGGTCGTCGTCAACACCGGGGAGCCACTCGTCTGTTCCGACGCCCAGGAGGATACCCGATTCCGCGGGGAGAGCGTGTATGGCTTGAAGCTCCGCTCCGTTCTCTGCGTCCCCTTCCGGGTTCGTGGACGGCTGCGGGGCGTCCTCTATGTTGACCATCGGTTCGAGCGGGGGATATTCACCGAAGAGGAGATGAAGCGCCTGCAGGGGCTCTCGGATCTGTCGGCCGTCGCCATCGAGCAGGCTCGTCTTCTCGAGGAAAGCGGTCGCCACAGGGCGGATCTCACCTCGGCCCGCGAAGCTTTCCAGCAGTTAAAGGGAAAGATCCAGGAGGAGCGGGGAAGGGACGAGGAGGAGATCGCCCTCCATCGGGGCCAGATTCTCGACGAGACCCCGCTCAGGTATCAATACGAGGAAATCGTCACCAGGAGCCCCAAGATGCGGCAGGTGCTCGCCTTGGTGGATCGGGTCACCGACAGCCGCGTCTCGGTTCTCGTCCAGGGGGAGAGCGGCACGGGCAAGGAGTTGATCGCCCGGGCGATCCACTTCAACAGTCCCCGAAAGCACAAGCCCTTCGTTTCGGAGAACTGCGCGGCCGTTCCATCGGAGCTGATGGAGAGCGAGTTCTTCGGGTATGTCCGCGGCGCCTTCACCGGTGCGGTCAAGGATACGCGCGGCCTCTTCGAAGTGGCCGACGGCGGCACGCTCTTTCTGGACGAGATCGGCGAGATGAGTCGCAAGTTGCAGGGTAAGCTGCTCCGGGTCCTCCAGGACGGAGAGGTCCGTCGCATCGGAAGCAAGGAAACGATCCGCGTGGATGTCCGGATCATCTCGGCGACGAACCGTGACCTGCAGGCGGCGACGAAGGCAGGAGAGTTCCGCGAGGACCTTTACTATCGTCTCAAGGTCATCCAGGTGGATCTCCCTCCGCTCAGAGAGAGGAAGGAGGATGTTCCCCTGCTGGTGGAGCACTTCCTGGAGCGCGCCTGGAAGAGGACCGGAGGGGAACGCCGCACGATCGACGATCGGGCCGTCTCGATCCTGAGGGCTTCTCACTGGCGGGGCAACGTGCGCGAGCTCGAGAACGAGCTCGAGCGGGCGTTGGCCCTCTCCGGCGACGTGATCACTCCCGCACACCTCAGCCCATCGCTGACGACGGCGCAGGACGACCTTCCGATCATGCGGGGGGGCCGGAGTCTCAAGGAGCTCGTGGGAGAGGCGACGGAGTCGGTGGAGAGGCGCGCCATCCTCGAAGTGATGGAGAGCACCGACTGGAAGAAGGCCCGGACGGCCGAGATCCTGGGAGTCTCGCGGCCAACGCTCGACACGAAGATCGAAAAGTATGGTCTCGGCGAGGAGATTGCCCGGAGCAAGCGCAGCGCCGCTGCCAGCAAGGCCCAGGGCGGATCCGCCTGATGGAAAGATCGCTTTACACTCTAGGCCCAAACTGTTGTATCCATTGCAGATGAAGCTAGTCATAGAACAAGACGGCCAGCGAAAGACGTTTCAGACGGAAAGCCATGAGCTGTACGTGGGCCGCGCCCCGGAGAACGAGATCGTCGTGAAGGATCAACGTTCTTCGGAGAGACACTGCCGGATCTTCCGCGTCGACTCGAGCTATCACCTTTCCGATCTGAAGAGTGAGATAGGCACGAGGGTCAACGGTCGCCAGGTCAAGGAGGCGGTCCTTCGGCCCGGGGATCGGATCGAGATCGGGGATGCCCGGATCCTCTTCGAGCCACCCGCGGCGCAAGCATCCACGAAGCCCGCATACTTCATCGAGGCGATAGAAGGGAATCTGGCGGGCAAGAAAATCGACATCGGATCGGAGCCGATCACCTTTGGCCGCCACAAGAAGAACCGTGTCGTCCTGACGGACCCCGGAGTCTCCAACTACCACGCGATCCTGACCCTGGATTCGGGAGGACCGACGGTCACCGATCTCAGCAGCACCAACGGGAGCCGTGTCAACGGAAAGAAGGTGGAGCGACAGACCCTGAATCCGGGCGATCATGTCGCCTTCATGGCGGCTGTGTTCGTGCTCCACGATCGGAATCGTCTGGAGGCCTCGACGGCTCCGCCCGCGGCGCCCGATGAGGTCGAGAAGAAGCAGCCTCCGTCCAGGAAACCGGTTGCAGCCAAGGCGTCATCCGAGTCGATGGCGGCGACCGATCCCGGGGATGAGGTGGCGCCCCCGGAAGAGGATGTCATCGAGTTCGACTACGAGATGCTCCTGGAGGAAACCTCGGGGACGTCGATCCCACAGACGGTAGGTATCGTGGTGATTCTCCTCCTGATCCTCTCGTTCGGCTATGTCGTGCTGCGTGGCATGGTCGTCCGGCCTCCGACGGATCCGAGTCCGGAGGACAACCTGGTCAGTAACTGGTCTTTCGAGCAAGAGGGGGGCTGGATTTTTGCCACGCCCGAAGACGGCGGCTTCGACGAGGCGGAGGCTCGTAGCGGGCGCCGCTCGCTGAGGCTGGACCTGGACGCGGCCGGCCCGGACGGGGCGTCCTGCCATTCGGACGGTTCGAGATCCGTCCAGAGCCATCGACGGCTCCGGGCGAGGGCCTGGGTCAAGGCCGACGGTCAGTCGATCGGCGGTCTGAGACTCCGGTGGTTCACCGAGGAAGAGGGCGACGAGTCCCGTGTATCCCTCGCCTCCCTCGCCGTGGCGCCCTCCGACTGGGAGGAGGTCCAGGGGAGCTTCATCCCTCCCCGAGGGGCCACCCGGGTCCGGGTCGAGTGCTTCGGGATCGGCGATGGCTCGATCTGGATAGACCGGGTCCAGCTCGTGGAGTGGGAAGAGGAGAGCCCGGTTCCAGAGGTCGCATCCTCAGCGACGGGGATCCGTCTCCGGATCGATGAAAAGGGTGTGGCCGAGATCTGGAGAGATGGGGTGCTCTTCGTCGAAGGGATGGACCTCCAGGTCGGAGATCGCATGTTCGGCAATCTCCAGGCCGCGACCCCCGGCCGTCTCGACGAGGACGGTGGGCTCTCGCTTGGTGGCGAGATCTACCTCGGGGAGACGGGCCACTGGGTCGGGTACTCCTTCAAGGCTCAGGAAGGCGACAAGGGCATCTCCATCATCTATTCGCTCGCCAAGGACAGATTGCCGCCTCGTCTGCGGCTCCGCTTCACAGTGAAGATGCGCGGGGTGGGTGGGCAGGGACCCAGAGTGGGACCGGCGAGCTCCCCCCCGGAGACGGTTTCCTGGATTCTCGATGAAAGGGTCGGCACCGATCTGACTTTCGGAGCTCGTAAGCGAACCCTCGCCCTGTCCTTCTCCTCGCCGCTGAAGATCTCGAGCGTGATCGAGGACGGTCGTGCGGCGTTCACCCTGGAGGCGGATCCCTCCGAGCTCGTCCAGGGGGATCGAGTATTGCTGACCATCCTTGCGAGCCCCGTCTCCCCGACGGAAGAGGACAGAGTCTTCAAGGATCTCGAAACAGCCCGTGGCCTCGTGGCGAACGGACCCTGGGCCGAGGCTCTCCGGTTCATCTCCAGGCTGGAGGACCCGGCGACTTCCATCCCCGACGTGGTCAAGGAGGCGAAGGTGATGCGAAAGGAGATCGAGGCCGAGAGCGCCCGGGGAGCGGATGAGATCGACGGCCTGATCCTCGACTACGAGAATCTGAGAGTCCCTGAGCTGATCGGAAGTGCCCTCGCGAAGCTGGACCGACAGCTCGAACTCTGGGGAGAGGGCACCGAGGCGTCGAAGCTGGGGGTCAGGAGGGAGGAGTTGCTCGCGATGCAAAAAGAGGTGGATACGGGTCGCTCGGGGGCGGAGGCGGCGCGCCTCTACGCCCAGGGCCGCGCCGAGATGGATGCGGGCAGGTTTCACCTGGCTTCGATGGTCTATTCCCACATCAAGGAGACCTATCCGGACGCCGACGTGATCTCGCAGGTCGACATCGATCTGCAGCATATCGAGAAAGTCTCGGGAGAATAACGAATGGGTCGGGCATCGGGAATCGATTACGGAAGCCACTCCCTGAAGGTCGTGGAGGTTCGATGGTCGGGGAAGGCGGTGGCCTTGCACAAGGCGACCCTGATCCCGCTGGATCCGCAGGGGAATGGCGAATCCCTCGCCTCCCAGGTGGGAGAGAAGGGCCTCCGCGTCCGAGGCGGCATATACGGAGTCTCCGGCCGCGATTCGATCCTGCGGTACACGCATGTCCCGCCGGTGCCCCCGTGGCGAATGAAGCTCATCATGGACTACGAGATCAGCGAGATTGCGGCGAAGGGCGGCGGGAACATCTCGGCGGACTACCAGCTCCTCAACGTGCCCCGGGACGTCAGCCAGGACCTCACCATCCTGGTGGGGATGGCCAAGGACCAGAAGGTCTCGAATCGCATCGCTGACCTGCAAGAGGCGGGGCTCGGCTCCAGAGCGGCCTGCCCGACCTCTCTGGCCCTGTACAACGCCTACCGTGTCCTCGGGGAGGAGCTGGAGGAGGCGGCCCTGCTCGTGGACATCGGCCACGAAAACATGGACATCGCGATCTCCCAGGCGGGACATCTGATCTTCGCCCGGAGCATCCAGCTCGGAGGCAAGGATTTCACCGAGGCGGTCGCATCGTCCCTCGGGGTATCCCAGGCCGAGGCGGAGAAGACCAAGCACAAGATAGGCGCGATCAAGCGGGAGGGCTGGAAGAACCCGAAGGAGAAACAGGTCTCCGACGCCCTGATGGGGGTGGTGGGGAACCTCGTCTCCGTGATCCAGTCCTCCGTGAAGTTCTGCCGGTCGCAGACCAAGATCTCGGGGCTGAAGATCGAGAAAGTTTTTCTCTCGGGCGGGGGATCACGGCTCAACGGATTGCCCGAGCACCTCGCTCGATCGATGAACCTCCCCGTCGAGATCTTCGATCCGGTGGGGAAGCTCCGCCTCGGCGGCCTCTCCGAGGATGCTCGCAAGGAGGTGCTGTCCCACTCCATCGAGCTGGTCGTCCCGATAGGCCTCGCCCTGTCGTCCGAGCGCGAAAAAGGCTTCCAGCTCGACCTGTTACCGACACCGATGAAGGCGCAGCGGACGTTCCGCACCCGGACCGTATTCCTCTATATCGCCGCCGTCGTGGCGGGGATCGCCGTCCTCCTGAACATCGTCGGGGCCATCAGCGCGATCTGGTCAGAGGGAAGTCGGAAAGAAGTCCTCGAGCAGAGTCTCGAGGACGCGAGGCAGAGGCACGATGACTGGAAGGCGCTTCGCGACTCCAACGAGCGGAAAAAATCGGATCTGGAGGCCCTGGCGTGGGAGACCCGTCCAGGGCACTTCCTTTCGGTCCTCCTCGACGCTATCGGTACGCTGACCCCGCCCACGATCGAGATTTCCGAGGTAGGGCTCGAGCCGGACGACGAGGGACAGTCGGGAGCATCGAGGGCCAAATGGAAGTTCAAGTACCGGATCGTCGGGGAGTCCGACGATTCCACGGGGCGCGGGTCTCTCACGCTCCGGAGCTTCGAGCGGACGCTGGATCGGATGCCCGAGTTCGCATCCGTACGCATCGATGCGACGCGGACCAGACGCGCCGAGGCGAAAGGCGTCTGGAAGTTCGAACTGATCGTGACGCCGAGTGAGAGCAACCCTGGGCCAGTAGAGAGACCTTAGGAGAGGCGATGCCCTTCTGGCAGGAAAACAGAAAGTTCCTGATTCGCGTGGGAGGCGCGCTGGCGATCGTCCTGATCGGATTCACCATCGTCATGAACCTCTACGACTCCGCCGCGGATAAGAACCGACGAAACGTCGACCTGGCGACCCGGATCGAGATCCTCTCGAACGAGCTCGGGGAGCCAGAGCGGGTGGAGGAGGGCCGAAGGGTGGAGCTCGCGCGCCGATGGAACGAAGTCCGTTCTGCAGTAGCCCAGACGATCCAGGCGAAGTTCATCTTCGAGGACGACAAGACAGTCCGCCTGCTCTGGGAAGTGGATACGGTCGGCGGCGCCTGGAAGGAACGGTTCGAGAAGAAGAACATGGTCGTCGACGACTCCGTCGCCAATTTCGGAGACCTCGCTACCTCCAAGGTGAACGCTGAAGTGGATGAGAAGATCGCGCGTCTCGACATGCTCGACCGCGTGATGGCCGTTGTCGACGAAGTCGGTATTGCTGGCATAGGGGGAGTCCGTCACGAGCAGCGCCGGATCATCTCGATCCCGGGCTCCGATCGCGCGATCGTCCGGCTGTCCGTGAAGGTACAGGTGGATGGCGGTTTCTCGGAGGTATCGGCCTTCATCCGGAAGCTCCAGGAGACGGGCAGCTATATCCAGGTGGCCCTCGCCGAGCTGAAGCCGGGAGACCAGCAGCCGGTTCACGCCGACCTCGTGCTCGCGGCGCTCCAGGTCCACGAAAGATCGTCCCTCGAGGGGGAGACAGGCAGGCGGGGGCGATCGAGACGTTCTCCATCGAGGGACAGGTGATCGAATCATGACATCATTGATGAACAAGGAGCGAGCCGTCTTCCTGGCCGCCGTCGCGGTTTTCCTGATCGGGATGGTGACGATGCTCGCCCGCTCACCCCTGGTCGTCGAGGAGCCCGAGGTGCCCCCGCTGCTCGGGGCGCTGGGGCAATCGCAGATGACGACGATCCAGGCGCTCTACGCCGGCGCCCCGGTGCCCTATCGTCGTGACCCGTTCGCTTCACGAAACGAGTGGGCTCCCCCCAAACCGGCGGGCCTTCCCGACCTGGAGCCCCTGCCCGGCGGATTCGCCCTCCCGAGGATTAACCTGAGACCAGGAGTTCCCCTGGACGACTTTGCCATCCAGATCCGACCCCCCAAGGAAGTGGTGGACCCGCCTCCGGAGGAGGGCGATGAAGAGGATCCGGAAGAAGAGACAGGAGGGTAGATGAGCTCTCGCCTTTTGCCAGCACCGGCGTCGTTCCTTTCGAGGAATCTGGCGATCATCTCCTCGATCCTCTTCTTGTGGGCCATGGGGCTGCCCGCCGCCGTGGCGCAGCAGGCGCCGAAGTGGGACAGATGGCAGGTCCGATCCCACGACGAGGTGTGGATGAAGGGAGCCACGGCACCCTACGTCGGAACCGTCGAAAGGCACAGGAACCCGGACCTGATCTGGTTCACATCCAAGGGGACGACTGCGAAGACGACTCTCAAGAAGAGCGAAATCGACCGGATCGATCCGGCCCAGACGCCCCGGGATGTCTACAAGATCAAGAAGGTGGCGGCGGCGAATCTCGACGATCACGCCTGCCTGGCATGGAACTGCATGATGCTCGACTTGCCCAGGGAGTCGAGAGCGGAATGGAAAATCGTACTCGACCTGGATCCCAAGTATGCCCCCGCGTATCGAAACCTCGTCGAGATCTATACGAGCCTCTGGGAGAGGGACCCCCGGGAATTCCCTGCCGAATTGGCCGATGAGGAGGCCGGAATCTGGTTGATGGCGAAGCGGAACGGAATCGAGGACCCCGGGGTCTTCTTCCGCCTCGGGCTCCTCTTCCGAAAGATGGGACTGCTCGATGAGGCCGGCCTCGCCTTCGAAGATGCCCTGGTCGCCGGAGAGGGCGAGGAGTGGTCTTTGGAGGCGGACGCCACGCTCGAGATCGCTGCCATCCTCTCCGATCTGGGTCGCTACGAGGAGGCCGTCAAGACCTACGGCGAGCTTATCGAGAAGAATGATCTCTCATCCAGGCAGTCCTACGTGGCCCTCGAGGGGCAGGGCCTCGCTGCACTGAAGGGCCGGGATTACGAGAAGGCTTCCGCCGCGTTCCGGACCGCGTCCGAACAGCAGCCGGAGAACCCCGATCCGAAGGAGCTTCTCGGTTGCGTCGCGGCAGCACAGGGGAAGCTGGCGGAAGCGGATAGCCTGCTCGAAGAGGCGCGGGATCTGCACGGGGGATCGCCGCCTGCCAAGCTGCTCATCAATCACGCGATCATCCGTACACGCCTGGGGCGTTTCTCGGCGGCGGAGCAGGACCTCGCCGACGCCGAGGCCTTGGAGGAGGCCAACGGGGAGATCCCGATCGCGCGGGCCTACCTCCGTCTCAGTCGAGGTGATCCCGAGGGCGCTCTCGAGGACCTCGATACCGCAGAGGAGATGCGGCCTGCCGACCCGTACGTAGCCTACCTGCGCGGTGTGGCGACCAGCAGCGCGGGGCGGCGCGAGGAGGCCCTGGATTTCTTCGAAGCGGCGCTGGCCGGCGGATGGAACGAGTCTCTCTCCTTCCGCGCAATTGCTGATTCCCACCGATCCCTGGGCGACGTCGAGAAGGCCGTCAAGTACTTCGAGTATTCCCACGCGGGGAAGACCCCCGCGGCGGATGAGCAGTTCCGGCTGGGCCACGCCCTCCTCGATGCGGGGAGAAAGTCTGACGCCCGCCGTCAGATCGATGCCGCCCTCGAGCAGAATCCGAACTTCGTCCCGGCGATCCTGGGCCTCGGGTATCTCCTCTATCAGGAAGGGGACTACGCGGGTTCCCGCGAGGAGTTCGAGAAGGCCCTCCGGATCGATGCGGACAACAAGTACGCCCGCGAGGCCCTGACCAGGGTGCGGGAGCTGGCCGACCTCCAGGTCTGGACGGACAGCTTCGATCGTGAGGACGGTAGCAAGATCCGATATCGGTGGGACGAGTCGGAGAGGTACGGGGTCGAGATCGCGCTGGAGGGCGGCCGTTGCGTCCTGAGCGGAACGCAGAAATCTGGCCAAGGGGCCTCCAGCCGGGAACGCACCCTCCTCTCCCGTGTCGTCTCGGGATCTGACGCCAAGAGATTCGTCCGCCTGGAAGTGGATCTGACTCCGAGTGACGGTGACAAGATTCGGTCGGGCATCCGTCTCGAGGTCGGGCGGGCGGGGAGGGTGATCGTCTTCGTCGAGGACGACGAGCTTCAGTACGCCTGGCAGAGGAGGCCCACCGGCAATCGGAAGTGGGAGACGGGCAAGATTGGTGACTGGCCCGGGGGGACCCACACCCTGGGCATCGCGCTTGTCAGCTCCAAGAAATGGACTTTCCAGATCCTGCTCGACGGGAAGGAAGTCGCCAAATTCAACGCCCCTCAGATGAAGCACGACCGTCGGGGCATGAAGGTGGTGTTCTACGCCGAAGCGGAAGCTGGTGCCGATGTGAAGATGAGCCTCGATGAAGTTCGGATCTACAGGAAGGCCCCCAAGCGCTCGACGCGGGAGGCGCCCCCATGAGACGCGACTCGGGCTTCACCCTGATCGAGCTCCTGGTGGTGATGGGAATCATCGTCGTGCTGGTCGGTCTTATGATCCCAGGGATCCGGATCGCCCGCCGCTCGGCCAAGAAGACTCAGGCCACGTCGGCGATCCTCAGCCTCGCGACGGCCCTCAGCTCCTACAATTCCGATTTCGGCGACTACCCACCGTCGACCCTGAGAGATGTCGACATCACGACCAACCGGGTCAACGACGGGAACGAGAGCCTGGTGGCCTGCCTCTCGACAGGACGGATGAACGGTCCCTACTACGAATTCGAGGACGAGTTCCTGGTCAACCGGGACAACGATAAGGTGCCGAACTTCAACCGATCGGTCTTCAAGACAGGGAAGGCCTTCGAGTACCTCGACCCCTGGGGCAATCCTTACATCTACTTCCATAACCGGGACTACGACCGACCGGACGTCGCCAGCCGCTACTGGTTCGCCACGAAGAAGAACGTCCGGGCGAAACCGTCGAAGAGCAAGAAGAAGGGGGCCTACCACGGGCTCACGTCCTACCAGCTCTGGTCAGCGGGTCCGGACGGGGAGAACGACAACGGGAAGGATGATGACATTGGTTCCTGGCAGGGCCACTGATACACCGGCCGGGCCTCGCTCACGGCTTGGGATCACCCTGATGGAGCTCCTGATCGTGATGGGACTGATCCTCGTCCTGATGGGACTGTCGATCGGCGCCTTCGGAAAGCTCACGACGACCCACAGCCTCGCCGCCGCCGAATCGGGCGTCCGTACCCTTCTACTTCACGCCCGAAACACTGCTCGCAGTGAGGGGTTTCCTACAGTGGTGGAGATCGACCCCGATCCGGCCGGGCAGGAGATCCGGGCGCGGATCATCAACTGGGTGGGGGCCTGGCACTTCGAATTGGAAGACAAGGCTTCGGGCACCGGTGGCGCCTCGTTCGATGTTCGTGGCATGAGGCAGACGTATGGACAGGTCTTCCGGGCAGACCCGGATGAATTCCCGATCCCGGGAAAATTGGGGGACGCCATCCTCTTTCGCCTCGGCAGCTACCTCGACGCGGGAGACGAACCCGCCTGGAACCCCACGGATGGGGTCATCCTCGAGGCCTACATCAAGGCCGACGACCTCTCCCTGCCGCCTGGCAACGGAAACGGGCCGGCCGTGGACGAGGTGGAGGAGTTCATGGTGATCTGCAAGGGCTGGCTCCGCCCCGGCAATTCGTACGGATTTTCCTACTTCCTCCGTGTGACGAGCGATTACGCCGTCGAGGCGGGGATCCGTGGACCGGAGGACTCGAACGAGGATGATGGTATCTACGTGGTGAAGACCCATCCTGGCGCCTTCGAGCCGGGGCGGTGGACGAAGGTGGCCATGACGTACAACGGAATAGAGATCGAGATCCGCGTGAACGGTGTTCGCCGCGGCGCGTTCGCTCCCCGGGTGGGTGGAGAGCCCCTCTCGTGCCCGCCCCGCATGGAGCCGAGACTCGGTCGACCTCTCTTTATCAGCCACCCCGACCGGTCCTTCATCGGGGCGATCGATGAGGTTCGGATCGGGGCGATCCATGCTCCGGAAGGGGCGCGCTATCAGCCTGCCGGAGACGTCGTCTTCCTCACGCCGACGGATTTGAAGGGTGCTCGCAGGGTCCAACGCATCTGGTTCGATGCCGATGGGCGCCTCGACCCGATCCACCATTCCCGACCCGTGGAGATCCTCCTGACCGACGCGGAGGGTTATGGTGTCGAGGACATGATCAAGAAGAAGATCGCGAGGGTCGAGGCGAGTCGGAGGAAGAACAAGAAACGGCGGAAGTTCACGAGAGAAGAGATGCGAACGCGCACCTCGGAGACCGCGCGTCCGCTGCCGGAGGATCAATTGGCCAGGATCACGGTGGAGCTGTCGGGTGACATACGATAGGAGGAGTCGATGATTCGATGCAAGACGCGATGTCGAGCTGAGCGGTCCGAAGACGGCGTCGCCCTGATCATGGTGGTCTGCGTCCTCGCCGCCCTCGTCATCATCGGAACTCCCTTCGTGCTCTCGATGAGGACGCACGAGCTGGGCAGCCGGCGGATCCAGGCCGGAGTCCAGGCCCGCTTCCTGGCGGAGGCCGCGGTGAACCGCGCGATCCGGATGACGATGGAGAGCCACGAGCAGCTGGAGCGGCTGGGTTCCGATCCGCAAGGCGTGGACTACGACCTCTTCTCCGAGTTCCAGATGCTCATGCAAAGTCTCGATATCGAGGGCCAGACGGCGACGCTGCGATGGAGGGATTCACGGGGAAGCCTCCTCGAGGCCACGATCTACGACGAGCAGGGGAAGATCAACATCAACTCCGCCCCGGGCTTCACCCTCGGAAATCTCCTCGGAGTGACCGAACTGGTGGAGGACCTGAATCCGAAGGACACCGAGATGAAGGTCCGGTCGGTGGAAGGCGAATTCTTCTCCGACGGTGACCCGATGACGCTCGACGGATACGTTCGCGTCGGCGCGGAGCTGATCGCCTACCGACATGCCGCGGGGGGCCGGATCAGCGGGCTGATGCGGGGCTTCCTCTTCTCCGCCCCGACGCCCGAGACGCTGTTCCACCCTGCCGGGACGATCGTGCAGGACGGGCGTGGCCAGAAGATCGCCCTGCACAAGATGTGGGCTCGATACGGCGAGTGGACTCCTTTCGAGACGGTCAATTCCATCCGTCAGATCGCCGACTGGACGCTGCTCCGCTACGTCGAGGAGAAGCTGCTGACCTGGGGGGTGACGCCGGACGACCTGGAAGACTACGGAATCGATCTCGAGGACCTGATGAGTCAGATCGGAATCAACCCCCTCCGCCTCGAGCTCCCCGAGGTGGAGAGGACCGACGAGGAGAAGGCGGCGGAGAAGGCCCTGAAGAATGCGGGTCTGGATCCGGAGGTGATCCGTTTGCTCGGGGGCGCCGGCCGGATGCAGCGGCTGGCGGACATGGTGGAACGGATCCCGGAAGGGGCCCGAAGCCGGATCCTCGACCGGTACAAGGAGAGACAGTCACAGTTCGAGGCCTTCATGAAGGACCTCAAGAAGTATCACAAGGACTACATGCCACAGGCGGTCAGGGACGTGGTCGTGCTCCTCACCGAGGCGGGGGACATCGAGGCGATCCAGGCGAGCGAGCTGGAGGAAATACGAGACTTCATCACCGTCTCATCGTCCCGGAGCCGCGCCTGGTCGGACGTTCAGTACAACCAAAATAAGGTCCAGTACCAGGCGGACATGCGGACCAACTACAACACGTCGATCGTCCAGTTCCCCCGCACGGAGACGATCGGGATTGGCACCTGGATCCGCATCGTCGACGAATCCACAGGGAAGCTCTCCTACCGTATAGGAATGGAGCCGGAGGAGCTGGTTCCCCCCGAGCTGATGCAGACGGGCCAGTTTCAGCGGCGACGCGGTCAGGTGGCCCTCTGGCCCCAGCTCACCGGCAGCCATCAGCCGGGTCAGCTCAGGATCGAGGCGGAAATACCGCATCCGGTCAACTTGAACACTGCCCACCGGCGGGTCATCCGGGCCCTCCTCGTGGGGCTGCAGGGCAACCCGACGGTCTTTCCGCCCCCGGAGGACTCCCAGGATGACTTCGTGACGCTCGCCGAGGCGGAGGTGCTCGCGGAGAGGATCCTCGGCGCCTCCCTGAAGGGGCTCGACGATCTCCTGGATCTCCTGAACATCGCCGTCGACGACGAGGTGATCTCCGAGCAGGATCGAAACGTGATCCTCAAGAACGCCCTCAACCCGAACGACCCGACGCTGATCGTGAGCTCCCTGCCCTTCTGCTAT
>JAPUJT010000150.1 GCA_027296055.1 Planctomycetota bacterium
GTCGCGGATCAGGCCCTCCCGATAATATGGGTCGTTTTCCATGGCCGAGGCGGCTCCCTCCAGCACGTTTTCGGTGTGCTCCAGATCCTGGATGTTGGCGATGATCTCCCGTTCCTTGCGCAAGAGCTGGGCGTTCTTGGCAATCCGGGGTGGGAGGACCAGGGCGGCCAGGATCCAGCCCAGTAGGGCCATCGCCGTAAACCAATAGATCTCGTTCCAGAAAGTTGGCTCCTTCCGGGCCCGGGGGGTTGGCATGTCTTCTCTTCACTCCTTGGGGTTATCCATAAACTCGAACACCCGGCCCGTAAAGGCTCGTCCCGCCAAGCTCCTCCTCAATCCGGAGCAACTGGTTGTACTTGGCCACCCTGTCGCTCCGGCAGGGGGCTCCTGTCTTGATCAATCCCGCCGATGTGGCCACCGCCAGATCGGCGATGAAGCTGTCCTCGGTCTCCCCCGACCGGTGAGAGATAATGGAACGGAAACCACTCCTGTGGGCCAGGTCGATGGCATCGAGGGTCTCTCGCACGGTTCCGATCTGGTTCAACTTGATGAGGATCGCATTGGCTGACTGTTCGGAGATGCCCCGCTCCAGACGTTCTATATTGGTGACAAAGATGTCATCCCCGACCAGAAGAACTTCATTCCCCAGGCGGGCCGTCATGGTCTTCCAGCCGTCCCAGTCATTTTCGTCCAGAGGGTCCTCGATGGAGAAGATGGGGTAGTTCTTCAACAGGGAGGCGTAGTAGTCGATGAGCTCCCCGGAATCGAGTTTCTTGCCTTCACCCGAGAGGTGGTAGGACCCATCCTTGCCGAAAAACTCGCTTGCCGCGCAGTCCAGGGAGATCTTCACTTGATCCGTGGTGTACCCGGCTTCCTTGATGGCGGAGATGATGATCTGGATCGCCTCCTCGTTGGATCCCAGGTTGGGAGCAAAACCGCCCTCATCGCCCACGGCGGTGGCGAGTTTGTTTTTCTGGAGCACCCCCTTCAGAGAGTGGTAGATCTCCGAGCCAATCCGCATGGCTTCCCGGAAGCTACCAGCTCCGACGGGAAGGATCATGAACTCCTGAATGTCGACATTGTTGTCGGCGTGGGCCCCCCCGTTGATGATGTTCATCATGGGGATGGGCAGACGGCGGCCCGCGAGCCCTCCCAGGTAGCGCCACAGGGGAACACCCGTGGCGGCGGCAGCAGCCTGGGTGATCGCCATGGAGACCCCGAGGATGGCGTTGGCGCCAAGGCGACCCTTGTTCGGGGTGCCGTCCAGCTGGATCAGCATTTCGTCGATTCCGTGCTGGTCGAGGGCGTTTTGTCCCACCAGGGCGTTCCGGATCTCCCCGTTGATGTTCTCTACCGCACTGCCCACGCCCTTGCCCTTGTATTTCTTGCCGCCGTCTCGAAGCTCCACCGCCTCGTGCTCCCCCGTGGATGCCCCGGAGGGCACAGCAGCCCGTCCCCGAATTCCGCCCTCGAGAACGACATCAACCTCTACCGTGGGGTTCCCCCGACTGTCGAAAATCTGTCGCCCCAGGATCTCAACGATCGACCGTTTCACCATTTCCATCTGTCCTTGACTCTTTAACCAGAGCAGGTAAGCTCGAAACGAACTCGAGAACGAACTCGAGTCCAGCAATCAGCCGTATAGCCAAACCTTCCCTCGTTGTCAATGAGCGGATCCACAAAGACCTCATCTGACGAGCCAGCTCTCCACCCCCGGCTGCTGCAGGAGGCAGATCGGGCCTACCTGGTCCGGTGGGGCAGTCGGGAGATGCTCCTCTCGGGAGCCATGGCCCTGGCCTCCACGGCGGGGATCCTCCACCTGGCCTACTGGCATTCTCCCTACTGGGCCGCCCTCCTCCTCCCGGTCCTCCCGCTGGGGGGGCTTCTCATCTTGTTTTTCCGAAATCCCCGCCGGCAGGTCCCCGATGGGCCTGGCCTCATGGTAGCGCCCGCGGACGGGACGGTGGTGGAAGTGGAACCTGTCGAGGAGCCAGAATACCTGGAAGGCGAGGCCCTGAAGGTGAGCATATTCCTGTCGATTCTGAACGTCCACGTCAACCGCGCCCCTGCCAGCGGACAGGTGGAATATGTTCGTCACCGTCCTGGGCGGCATCTCGATGCCCGCAGTTCCCGGTGTAGCCGGGAAAACGAGTCCCAGGCAGTGGGGATCCGGCTCGACGAGCGGGAGAGCACACCGGGTCTGAAGATCCTGATGCGCCAGATCTCCGGGGCCATCGCGCGCAGGATTGTCTGCCCGCTGGCCACGGGGCATGCGGTGACGCGGGGAGGTCTCGTGGGGATGATCAAGTACGGCTCCCGTACAGAGCTCTTCGTTCCCTCCGTGCCAGCTGGCAAGGTTCTCCGTGTGTTGGTTCAGGTGGGAGACCGGGTGGTGGGGGGTGAGACCGTGATTTTCCGGGTTGAGACGGTTGAGCGTTGATCTTGCTCACGATCTTGCGGGGAACATGAACCGGGACATGAATGAGGCTATAATGGCAGCATGGTGCGTCCTGACGAAACGGGCGATCCCGTTTCATGCTGTAACGGACTTGCGGGTGAAAGTCCCGTCGTGGTAAGCGCCGGTGCGCCACGTAGCAGGCTCCGGGCGGGGAGAGAGATCGACTCGTCTGAGCGGAGCGTCGAAGGCCCTCAGGGGGCCATACGGTCCCTGGGAGGGGAGCAAAGCCGCGGGCCCAATGCGAAAGCGTGAACCCTGCAGCCTCGTGATATAGATATCCGAAAGGCGGAGTGGCCGAGCTGATCATGTCACAGCGAAGGCAAAAGACTGTACCCGAGAGAGCCGTGTGGGTTGGAGTAGCCGCGTGCGGCGAAACGGCCGCGACGGACATGACCGGAGGGGTGCAGGACGCTCCCGGGGTATGGGGGAGGGCACGTGGTGACAGTCTGGTACGGAACAGGAGAGACCCTACCCGGCGGCCGATGTCAGGCGAAGGCGGCGCCTATAAGCCGAAGGTGAAATGGCGCCGTGCCGGGAGGGAGTCCGAGGGGCTCATAGTACCGCTCGAGGTCGGGGGAGAACCCCGGCGGAGGGAAGGGGCCCTACTTTGGTTACGCTTGTGTACGGGGGTAAGCGCGAGGGCATGATCGAAGGATCCAACCACCCCATAGACAAAGTGCGAGAACTCCAGCGCAAGCTATACATGGCTGCCAAGCTCAGCCCGGATCGACGTTTTCACGCGTTGTTCGACCGGATCTGGCGGGGTGACGTCCTGACAGAGGCGTGGAAGCGAGTCAAGAGTAACCGTGGGGCTGCCGGTGTCGACGGGGAGACCCTCGAGGCAATCGAGCAGCGAGGCGTTCTCGTGTTCCTTCGGGATCTTCAGGAGCGCCTCAGGACGGGCACGTACCGCCCTCGACCGGTTCGACGGCGGTACATTCCGAAGGCAGATGGGAAGCAGCGGCCGCTGGGGATCCCAACGGTGCGCGACCGGGTGGCGCAGACGGCGGCGAAGATCGTGCTTGAGCCGATTTTTGAAGCCGGCTTCAAGGAAAGCTCCTATGGCTTCCGACCGAAGCGAAGCGCGACCGGAGCGCTGGAGAAGATCCGCCTCAGGGGGGGTCGAAACCACCGATACGTCGTGGACTGTGACATCAAGGGGTACTTCGACGCAATCGACCACGACCTCTTGCTGGAGCGGCTATCGCGGCGGATTTCGGACCGAAAGGTTCTCAAGCTTCTGCGAAAGTGGCTGAAGTCCGGGGTCATGGAGGAGGGGAAAGCGAAGGAGAGCACTCGGGGAAGTCCCCAGGGAGGCGTGATCTCGCCGTTACTCGCCAATGTGTATCTCGATTACCTCGACAGCGTATGGGATCGTCAGTGTCAACAACTGGGGGTACTCGTACGCTATGCGGACGATTTCGTCGTACTCTGTAGGACGAAGGAATCAGCCCAGGAGGCAATGCGCCGCATCAGGGTCATCCTAGCACGGCTTCGTCTGACGCTACACCCGGAAAAGACCCGGCTCGTCGAACTCGGAGTCGGCAAGGACGGCTTCACGTTTCTTGGCTGCCACTTGAAGGTCATGCGGTCCATATTCAAGGGCAAAGCATACCTATATCGGTGGCCGTCGTCGAAGTCGATGAAGACGATCCGCTCCCGCATTCGAGAGTTGACGGACTGGCGTCGCCAGGCCAGGGTGAAGGATATCCGGGCTATGATCCGGGATCTGAACCCTGTCCTGCGCGGATGGGGTACGTATTTCCGAACCGGGAACGCTTCACCGAAGTTTTGTGCGGTCGATCGGTTTGTACGGGAGCGACTCTTCCGTATTCTGACCAAGAGAGGCAGCCAAAGGCGGCGAAGATTCCTATGGACGGAGTGGCCCCACGAGCGATTCGTGAACGAGCTCGGTCTCTACAAGTTACTCGGGACGATACGTTACCCAGGAGGAGCGAAAGCATCATGAGAAGACCATCGGTAAGCCGTGTGCGGGAAATCCGCACGCACGGTTTGAACGGGGGGCTCAGGAAACGGACCCGGAGGGGGCACCGCGCCTGAGCCCTACCAATGGAAGCCAGAAGACGGCGCGTGGCGGTTGGGATGGTGGTTGTAGCCATCCTTTCAATAAGGTGAAAGGCAAGGATTTGCAATCTCGTGACAGCATGGATTATTGCGGATGTGCTCCATGACATCCAGGAACTCGGAGGAGGATCGACGAACCCGCAAGAGAAGAAGCTTGCGGTTCACGGTACCCCTTTTCTTCTGCCTGGCTGCTATCGCCGTCGCATTCACGTTGGTCGCCACTATCGCTTTCCGTGCCCACCGCCAGCACGTAGCTGTAGTGGCAATCGAGCGTCTGCATGGCGTTGTGACCTATGATTATCTTTACGATTCTTACGAGTCCCGGCGATCTCTTGGGCGCAACCATCCTGAGTTCAAGAAGATTGAGAACATCCTCGATCGATATCCACAGTCCGAGCTAGATCCCGACGGTCGAGCATGGCTACGCCTTCTATTGGGTGTGGACTTACTTCACGATGTCGCGAGGATTAACCTGGCATAT
>JAPUJT010000151.1 GCA_027296055.1 Planctomycetota bacterium
GTCTGCATCCGATAGTAGGAGGAGGACTTGGCCATCGCCTTGTCCAGGTCCCTGATGTTCCCCTCCTCGAGTAGCGACCGGATGTGGGGCGAGTTCACGAGAACCTCGACGGCGGGGACTCGCCCGTCTCCATCCGCTCGCTTGAGCAGTCTCTGGCTCATGATGCCGACGAGGACCAGGGAGAGGATGCCTCGAATCCGGGGGACTTCATCGGGCGGGAACGAGTCCAGGATCCGGTCGAGCGTCTGCTTCGAGTCGTTCGTGTGGAGAGTGGAGAGGACGAGGTGCCCGGTCTCGGCCGCCTCGATGGCGATCTCCATGATCTTCGAGTCGCGCAGCTCCCCGATCAGGATGACATCCGGGTCCTGCCTCAGGGTCCTCCTGAGAGCCTCCGAGTAACTGGCCGTGTCGCTCCCCAGCTCCCGCTGATTGATCGTGGCGAGGTTGTCGGTGTAGACGAACTCCACCGGGTCCTCGATCGTCACGATATGGCAATGGCGGGTCGCGTTGACGTGGTCCACCATGGCGGCCAACGACGTGGACTTTCCACTGCCCGTGGGTCCGGTCACCAGGATCAGACCCTGCCGCTTCTGGACCATGTCCTTGAGGACGGATGGGAGTCCCAGGGAATCGATCGCCGGGATCTCGAGGGGGATGGCCCGGATCACGATGCCGGGGAGGCCCAGCTGGCGAAAGATGTTCACCCGGAAGCGTGCGAGGTCCGGGATGGAGTAGGAAAAATCGGCCTCGTGAGTCTTCTCGAAGAGGGTTCGGACGCCCCCCGGCATCATCTTGTGTGCGATCTCCGTCAGCCCCAGCTCGTCCATGATCGGGTACTCGGTGGGCAGGAGATCTCCTCCTATGCGCATCAGAGGAGGACGGCCGACCTTCAGGTGGAGGTCGGATGCATTTCGCTTGATCATGTCAGCCAGGATCGCGCCGATGTCCCACGTCATGAGATCGCTCCCTCCGTTCCGTCCCCGCCCGCTCCCGCAAAGTTGGCGCCCGACGCGCTGGTCCATATCCCCAGAAGGACTCCCGCCGCGCGCGCCAGCATTTCGATCGCCTCGATCTCGGCGCCAGTGAAGTGGTTCCCCTCCTTCCGGTTGAGGATCTCGATCACGCCGAGGCCCTCCCCGCGGTGGACAATCGGCACGGCGAGAAGTGATTTCGCCGTGAATCCGAGGGCCTTGGAGATCGCCTTGTGGAAGCGAGGATCCTTGTCCACGTCGGAGACTGCGATCACCTCCTTCGTCTTGAGGCACGCCCCGGCGATTCCCTCGCCCAGCCTCACTCGAAAATCCTTCAGTCCCTTCGCCACCGGTCCGCTCGCCACCGAGAAATACAGCTCCGAATTCTCGGGATCCACGAGGAGGATCGACCCTGCCTCGCCGGGGATCAGCTCCATCGACATGTCGAGGATCGCCTGGAGGTTCTCCAGCGGCCGCTCCGGTTTGGCGTGAAGATGAAGGATCTTCTCGAGGATACGATTCCTCGACTGGAGCCTCCTGTGAGACTGCGAGATCTTCTCGAACTCACTTCGCTGGGCCTTGAGGGCCTCCTCGAGGAGCTTGATCTTCTCTTCCAGACCTAATCGGCTGGTGTCGGTGTGGGTGTCGGGTTTCTGCTGAGACTTCAGCCTCCGGCTGGGCATTCGTTATTCCCCCAACGATCACTTTCGAAAATGGATCTTTTCAGGAATCCCGAATTGTAGCCCGGGGGACCGGACCGATCAAGGGGACGAACGGATCTCGGAGTAGCCGTAAGCCGGTGGGGTCTCTGGGCCTACTCGGCGAGCTCGACGTTCCAGTATCGGTCGTTGATGAACTTGCTCCAGGAGGTCCGGACGGACCCCATCGGCAGGGCGAACCGAGCAGGCCAGCGGGGCCTGCGGGGCTGCTTGATCAGACGCATACTGGCTGACACGAGCGACCGGTTCGCCTTGTAGGCGTTGCAGTTGGTGCAAGCGAGCACGCAGTTGACCCAGGTGCTCTTTCCTCCCTGGGAGCGAGGCACGATGTGATCGATGCTGAGTTCTCGACTACCCGGACGGCTGCCGCAGTACTGGCAGACATACAGGTCCCTCTTGTAGATATTCCGCCGCGAGAACGGAACCTCCCGCTTGGGGACGCGGTCATAGAACCGCAGGAGGATCACCTCCGGGATCTTGATCTCCCATCGAACGGTACGGATCGAGTGCTCACCCTCCGCCAGTTTGAGATCCGCCCAGGAGTTGAAATCGAACGTCTCGTAGGTGTCCGGCAGGATCACGTGGGCGATTTCCTGGTAGACCAGGGAGAGCGCGGACCTCACCGGGGTGGTCGAGATGGCCACCCAGGATCGATTCAAGACGAGGGCCCGATTAGCGAGGACCGACATTCGAAATAATCTCCTCGGGGCAAGCTTGGCTATCTCCATTGTATATCACCCCATCCGCCCCGGTTCAAGCTGGAGGCCCGCTGGAGAGGCGCTCGGCGCTTGCATTGTTGGCCGACTCGAATCCGCTATAATGGGCCCACCGCGACCCGAACAAAGGGAGCCCCTATGCAAAAGCCTCGTCGAGGTTATGCCCGGAAGGGTAAGTACGCCGCCCCGCAAAGAGGCCGCCGTCGTTCCAGGGAAGAGGGGGATGAAGAGTTCCGGCCACCGCCGAAGTCGAAGGGGCCCGTCATCATCCTGGGGGGCTTCGGCCTCCTGGCGGTGGCGCTCGTCGTCGTCGCGATCAGCCTCAGCAATCGCGAACAGACCTCTACCCGTCCTGTCGATCCCACCCTGAACAGGCCGGCCCTCGGCGACGGCATCCGATTCTGCGCCAGCTGCAAGGGGACGGGAAAGTTCGACTGCAAGGACTGCGAACGATCGGGAACGAGTTGCTCGACGTGTGTCGGGTACGGCTGGCTGCGTTGTCAGGCCTGCAACGGAACCGGCCGCTAGCCACCTACATCGAGATCCCTCCGTCGACCGGCACCACTTGGCCGGTGATGTACTTCGATCGATCCGAGATCAGATAGAAGGCGGCCGACGCCGCTTCGTCCGCCGACCCCAGCCGGCCGAGAGGGATCTCGGCGAGGATTCTCCCCTTGACCTTCTCGGACAGCTCCCTGGTGATGCCGGCATCGATCAGGCCCAGGGCGAGGGCGTTACATCGAACTCCCCGGGGAGCCGACTCCCGGGCCAGGGAGCGAGTGAATCCGATCAGTCCCGCCTTGGCCGCCGCGTAGTTCGTCTGCCCCGCCGTGCCCAGGAGAGCGCTCACCGACACGATGTTCAGGATCACCCCGGAGCGGGCCTTGAGCATCGCCACGATGACGGAGCGAGTCATCCGGTAGGCGCCTTCGAGGTGGATCTGGATCACCTCCCTCCAGGCCTCCTCGTCCTGGTTGAAGAGTGCCCCGTCCCTCCTCACCCCAGCGTTATTCACCAGGATACCGATCTCGCCGATCTGCCCTCTCACCTGCTTCACGACGCTTGCAGGCGCTTCTGGATCGCGGAGGTCGAGGTGGAACGCGGCCGCGGTCCGACCGGAAGACTTCGCCTCCTCCGCCCAGTCCTCCGCCGTCTTCTCCGAGGTGTTGTAGGTGATGGCCACGGAAGCTCCCCCGGCGAGGAGACGTGACGCGATGGCCCGACCAATCCCTCCGGAGCCCCCCGTGATGAGGGCAACCCTTCCCGATATCGAAGCGTCCATGGACGGGCCCTCTGTTCAGATTCGGCCGCGGGAGACCGTGGGAGGCGGCCGACCCTTCCAGACGGGACAGATCTCCAGGTACTCGCACCAGGCGCAGAGGCGGGTTTCCCGCGGTGGGAAATCCGTCGCCCCTTCTATCTCGTGGGCCTGGGCCAGGGTACGCCGCCTCAGGTCGGCGAGGACCTTGGGCTCCCTCTCGGACGTCAGCGTCTCGCCATGCCGAAGGTAGTGCCAGACGAGGCGTACCCTGTGGACCTCCAGCTCGCCGTCTTGCACGCCCATCTGGTAGAGCGCGAGCTGCCGGTCGGAATCGATCGCGGTCTGCGTGGGCAGAGACTCGGACGTCTTGTAGTCGTGTATCTCGATCACCCCTTCCGGCGTCACCGCGAGGCGATCGATGTACCCCTGCAGCTTGAAATCCCCGGCGGAATCGAGGTGGATCAGTATCCGGTGCTCCAGACCTATTGTCCTGTCCTGATCGAACGGGACGAACTTCTTGTAATAGGTCTCGACGCAAGCCCTTCCTATCCGCCGGTAATCCTCCGCCGTCCGTCCCGGTCTCACGATGCGGACCCCCGAGTGCCACCTTCGGTCCCAGATGGTCGATAGGTGGGAGAGGAGGTCGGGGAGAGAGGGCACGAGTCCCGATTTGACATCCCGATAGAGCTTCTCCAGCGTCTCGTGGACCCGAAGCCCGAGGAACGGTTCGATCGTCTCCTTGCCCGTCCGGATCTTGTCGATGTACCGGTACCGGTATTTGAGGGGACACGACTCGTAGGCGGAGATGCGTGAATGAGAATATATCGGCACGAGATCTGCCCCTCCTCTTGGCGCCTGGCCGGACATCCTAACATCAGATGGGCCGAAATGGAGTGTCTGAACCGTGGAGGAAAGTCCTTTGATCGGACGCCCGTATCCTAGACAATGGGAGGGTGAATCCATCGCCCTGCGGGGGATAGTGAGACGGGGCACTTTGTCCTCTAGGAGGTAGGAAAGATGTGGCGTAGAGTCATCTGGGTTTCCTGTTGGCTGACGGTATCTGCGATAGCGGCGTGCAGCAGCGGCGGCAGTAGCGGTGGGAAACGCAGCAACGCCCCTGTATTGAATATCACCACACCCGCCGGGCTACAGTCCGGCGATGTCACCATCCAGTACTCCCTGCTCGACCCTCAGAGCGATCTTGTCTTCATCGTGGTGGAGTTCTCGACAGATGGCGGCTCCACGTTTTCGATGGCGGCCGACGCTGGACCCGCCGCGGGAAGCGAGGGGCTCACCGGCCTCACTTCCTCGTCGGTGACCGGGATCGTTCATGACTTCGTCTGGTCCACGGGGACGGATCTCCCGGGCGCCTACGTTCCGGACGTGAGGGTCCGGATCACGCCCAGCGACGGGGAACAGGGTTCGTCCGATACGACCGGTTCGTTCGTGGTGGACAACAACTCGACCCCCTCGGCGATCGTGCAGACGCCTTCGAATCCGTCGGTCGCTCCAGTGACGATCGACTATTCATTGATCGATGCCCAATCGGACACGGCGAGCATCCAGGTGACCTATTCCACAGACATGGGGTTCACCTACATTCTGGCGACGGAGTCCGTCGGGCCTCCGAGCGAGGGAACTTTCGGTCTCGCCACATCGCCGGGGCCGGCAGGCACTCCCCACGTCTACGTGTGGGATGCGGCGGTGGACATCCCGGGGGCGGCGACCTCGGTCAGGGTGCGGATCCGACCGAGCGACTTCTCTCAGGGCACGGCAGGTGAGACTCTCGACTTCGCGCTGATCACCAACCAGCGTCCGGAAGCCATCGTGATGACTCCCGCGAGCCCCGCCTCGGGGGATATCTGGTTGGACTACGACCTGATCGATGTCGAGTCGGACGCGGTGGGCATCCTCGTCGAATACTCCGCGGACGGTGGGATCACCTATCAGTCGGCCACCGAGAGCATCGGCCCACCGAGTGAAGGCGTCACGGGCCTCACGTCTTCTCCCGCGGGGGTCGCACACGTCTTCGTCTGGGACTCGACGACCGACCTGTGCTCTGCCTCGCTGCCGGCGGTCCGCTTGCGGGTGACCCCGTCCGATCTTGCCGGGCTGGGGATAGCCGGTGAGAGCGCCGACTTCATGCTCGACAACGGCACCGGTCCCTCCGCCACGGTCTCGACCCCCGCGAGTCCGGCCTCCGGTGATATCGTGATCGACTACGTCCTCTTCGAGCCAGGCTCCGCTTCCGTCGACATCGTGACGGAGCAGTCGACGGACTCGGGTGTGACCTACCAGCCTGCGACCGAATCGGGCGATCCGCTCAGCGAGGGGACCACCGGCCTCTCCTCATCGCCTGCCGGGATTTCCCACGTTTTCGTATGGGACTCCCTGGCGGATGTCGGACCGAACCTCCGGACGTTCGTACGATTCCGGATCACTCCGATCGTCGGGGTCCTGTCGGGCTGCCCCTCGGAGTCGAACGTTTTCACCGTGGACAACACGACGGCCCCGAGCCGGCTCTATACGCTCGACATCCCTCTGGATCCGGCGGGACCGGACACTGTCAACGGCTACGATGTCGACACCTTCGGGGCGTTGACTCCCATGGGGGGCGCCCCCTGGCCCTCGGGGGGGCAGGGCCGGCAGCAATCGTCCGTGAGCGGGCTCGTCGCGACCCCGCAGGGCGACTTCCTCTTCGCCACGCTCAACGCCAGTACTGCGGTCGAGGGCTACGCCGTGGGTCCCACGGGCGACCTGACGCAGGTCCCCGGCTCACCGTTCGCTACGGTGGGCAATCCTTCCACCCTGGCGATCCACCAGAGCGGGAGGTTCCTCTACACCGCGAACATCGGCGACCTGGAGGCGTTCGAGGTGAATCTGACCGACGGAACGCTCACGACGATTCCCGGATCACCCTTTGTGGTGGGCAGCAGCCTGCGGGGCATGACCGTGCATCCGAGGGGGGACTTCCTCTACACGGGGCACATGTTCGGCGGGGACAGGGGAGTGCGTGTCCACGACATCAATCCGACCACGGGAGCGGTGAGCTTCTCTTCGTGGCTCGATCTGACCGTGATGGGCGCCAGGCCGGGGAAGCACTTGACGATCGATCCTCCGGGGATCCGTCTCTTCTGCGGCGATCTGGACGCGGGGATCTTCGTGGCGGACATCGACCCGACGACCGGCGCCCTGACGCTCGTCCCCAGCGCTCCACACTTCCTGGGGGCTTTCATGAGCGGCCTGACGACGACCCAGAGGGGCGATTATCTGTACGTCTCCGATACGACGACGGGCAGCTCCCTGCTCGGATTCCAGGTGGGGGTGACGGGAGTCCTCACGTCGGTGCCGGGATCGCCCTACTCGAACATCAGTCCATCGACTCTCTACCTGAGGACGGACGCGACGGATGCGTTCCTCTTCACTTCCTCCCGCGCCTTGGACCATATCCGGGTCTATGACATCAACGGTGCGGACGGATCGCTCTCGGAGGTAAGCGGCTCACCGTTCGCGAACCCCAACCCGAGCGGGATCGTCGGACCGGTGCTGCCCTACCCGTAAAGAGATAAGGGGACACTCACTTATCTCCGATGAATTAAGTGTGTGTCCCTTTAATTATCTTTGATTATCAGAGCTGGAGTTCGATGCCGAGGATGACGTTCGTGCCCGCCTCGTTCTGGCCGGATCCGTGGACGCGGTAGTCTCGGTTGGTGAGGTTCTCGATCGCCAGGGTGACGCCGAGGCGAGGATGTATGCGGAGGCCTCCCCGGATGCCGAAGATGGTGTAGCCGGGGGTCCCCCCCGACGGGATCCTCTCCGTGTCGACCTTGTTCCCCGGCGATAGCTGGTCTTGCTCCCCCACGATCCGGACATATCCCTCCGCCCAGGCCCCCCCGTCCGGATTCCTCCAGCGCAGTCCAATCTGACCCATCGGCGGCGGGATTCGATCCGCCGGTCTCCGGCTCTTGCCTCCGGTGGCGGTAGGGAAAGTGTCCACGCGGCCCTCCGTCCAGGCGAAGCCTCCGAAGAGGGACCACGCTTCGTCGAAGTGGGCCTCCGCCTCGAATTCCACTCCCTGGATATAACCGTCCCCGACATTGTCCTTCTGCACCTCGTTGTCCCCCGCGATCACATTGCCCGTCGGGAAACGGACGATCATGTCCTGGATGAACGTGTAGTAGTAGGCGATCTGAGCGGAGATAAACCCGCTCCGCTCCTTGCTCCCTATCTCCAAGGTGAGATATTGCTCCGGCTCCAGACCGGGAGAGGGCGTCTCGATCTCGTTGGTTCGGGCGGTGTCGAGCCGCGTGAGATCCGACAGGTTCGGTGCGCGCCACCCCTGGGAGGCCCCGCCGTAGATGTTCCAGTCTTTCGTGACGGAATAGATCGCTCGCAGGCTCCCGCCCACGTGATCCCACTCGTCGGAGACGGAGATCTCTTGCCCCGGATTCAGGGGATCCTCCACCTCCTCCGCGTGGGCCGCCGCGTGGGTGTAGCGAACACCGGGTATGACCACCAGGTCGTCGGAAATCGTCGCCTCGTCCTGGAGGTACACGCCCAGAAGATCGTAACGGGCGTCGTCCCCGACGGGTCCCTGGATCCCCGTGCTCGTCTGGACCCCGGTCGCGTCGTACCCCTTGAAGAAGCTGGAGACCTCGTCGTGGTAGTAATCGGCCCCGAAGGTGAAGCGCCCGATGGCAGACGGGATCTCTCCCTGAGCCCAGAATCCAAAGGTGTTCACGGTGACGCCCTGGCGCTCGCGAACGCCGCTTCCTCGGATGCGGAACTGCTCCTCGTCCTGACGCTGGTAGGAGAGGCTTGCGCGAATCGTCTCCACCGGAAGGCCGGTCTCCTCCCAGTGGAGCTGAACATACCCGAGAGCGCGCTGCTGGTTCAGGACGCGGATACGGTCGGTGCCGACCGTCGTGCCCCGCCACGACTGGCCATGGACCGTCTTGTGCGTCCGCGGGACGTCGTCCTGCTCGGCGTGCTGAAACAAGGTCACGACCTTCAAGTCAGGGCGGAGGTACATCTCCAGGCGGAGGTCGCCATCGATCTCGTCATAACCCGTCTCCGATGTGGTCCCCTGATGCCGGCCCGCCGTGTAGTCGCCGTACTCCCTCCAGGTGACGCCGACGTCGAGCCCGAACTCGCCGGCGTAGCTCCCTCCGGCCTCGAGACGCCCGACGTGGGATCGCTCCGCGCTGGCGTACCGGTAGATCGAGCGACTGCTGTAAGCCCAGCCTTCCTCGGTGTACTCCGGATGGCTCCGACTGATCGCCTGGATCGTCCCTCCGATCGCATCGCTTCCGTAGAGGACCGATGATGGTCCCTTGACCACCTCGATCCGGTCGAGCGAGTACGGGTCGACGGTATTCCAGTACTGGTTCGGTCCATCGCGAAAGGTCGAGTTGTTCAGACGAACGCCATCGATGAGCAATAGGGTGCGGAAGCCGGTGAGACCTCTGAGGAAGGGTGAGCCCTGTCCGTAGGCGGTCTTCTGCGCCATGACGCCGGTCGTCTCGGCGAGAGCATCGGTCGCCGTCCGCGAGAGGCGCCTTCCGACCGCCTCCTCCGCGGAGATCGAATGGGTGTAGTAGGGGAGGCGGAAGCCGGGGTGCTCGCTCCGTGTGGCCGTGACCAGGACCTCGTCGAGCCGAGAGAGGGGAGTCTCCTCGTCCGTCGGAGCATTGCCCGCCTCGGTGGCGGTGGGTGGCTCCTGGGCCGCAGCAGCCCCCGATCCCAGGAAGAGCCAGATGGCAAGGGTGAGAGGGCATATTCGGTTCAATGAAATCGTCCCCAGGGCGTCGCTGTGAGGATAGAATCAGGGGGGAATTCTAACGGGGCACAGGGGATATGACGACCCGGCCGATCATGAAGGTGCGCGGCTGGTGGAAGACGGGGGCCCTCTCGCTCACCTTCTCCGCCGCGATCCACGCGGGGGCAGGCCTTGCCCTCGGGCTCTTCCTCTACCCGGAGCCCGACACAGATGCCCCCCAGTGGGGGGTCATGGAGATCAGGCAGACCCGGTCCGCCCCTCCCGAGCCCTCTCTTCTCACCGTTGCCAAGAGGCCCGAGATTCCCCTTCCTCCCATAGAGCCTCCCTGGCCCTTGCTGGGAGGGGAGGCCCCTGCCACCGCGCCTCCTCCTTCCGAGGAGCCGCCCCGGACCCCTCCGCCTCCGCCATCGGCGCGGGTTTCCCCTCCCCAGGCGGCTGCGACGTCGCCCCTGCCCATCCAGAATCACCCTCCGCGCTACCCGGAGATGGCGCGCAGGAGAGGCTATCAGGGGGTGGTGATCATCACCGCTCGGGTGTCTGCGGAGGGAATGCCGATCTCGGTCGCCGTCAGGAAATCGTCGGGGTATCGAGTGCTCGACCGGGCGGCAAAGAAGGCGGTGCTGTCGTGGAAGTTCCTGCCCGCGACTCGCGGAGGCAAGCGGGTCAAGGGAGAGGTGGAGATACCCATCCGATTCCGGCTCACTCCCTGAATAGAATCAGGCGGATCACTCGGGGGAGGCGGCCCTCTCCCGGATCTCCTTCAGCCTCTTCTGGAGAGCGTCGATCCGGTCCAGATTGCCGTCTTGTTTCTCGATCTCCTCGGCCAGCAGGTCGCCGTAGGCTCGAAGGATGAGGTCCGAGAGGCGTTCATCCTTCGGGGAGAGGAGACGGGCCCGCCAGAGGGATGTAAGAGCGCGATGTGCATCCCCTCGCTCCAGGTACAGCTTCCCCAGCAGGAGACGGGATTCCATATTGTCCGGCTCGAGAGTCGACAGCCTCTCATAGGCGCGAATCGATCTCGACGTCTGGCCCATCTCGCGAGACAGGTCTCCCAGAGCCTTCCACGCGGGGGCGTAGGTGGAATCGAGACCGACCGCCTCCTCGAGTGATTGGAGACCGAGGTCCTTCTTGCCCATCTTCCAGCGGAGCTTGCCGAGGCGGAGATGGGCAAACGGATCTTCGGGCTCCACATCGATCCCCGCGCCGTAGTCCTCCATCGCCTTGGTGAGATCTCCCCGCCTCTCGTGATAGAAGCCGCGATAGCAATACGTGTAGGCGCTGTCGTCGTCTTCCTCCAGGGCCTGGTCGAGAAAGGCGAGGGCTCTCTTCAGGTCTCCCTTCTTCTCGTAAATGTCGGCGAGGTTGATCAGCGTCCGCGGGTGGGTTCGGATCGTGAGGGCCTTCTCGTAGGCCGCCTTCGCTTTGTCCAGCTTTCCGATCTCGTGATAGACGGTGCCGAGATTGTAGTAGGCCTCGGTGTTTTCGTCGTCCTCCTCGATCGCCTCCCGGTATTCCCGCGTGGCGGCGGCTAGCCGGCCCCCATCCTGATGCCGAACGCCCCGGTTGTAGTGGCTGTCACGGATCGATCCACCGCAGGCAGCCAGCAGGACGAGAGCCGAGAGACTCAGGAGGTAGGCTCGGGGGCAGATCATGGCTCTTCCCCTCCCGGGCCCATGAACGTTCTGTCCTCCGACGCCCCGAGCCGGGCCGAGGAGGCGGTGGCTTCGGCTTCCTCCCCCGTTCCCCACAGAACCACCGAGGGGTCGGACTTGATCAAGAGAATTGTCTCGTTCAGGTTGCGGGTGACCACCCGGAGGTTGTCGAGCAGCTCGAGGACCTTGGGATCCGCCGCCGTGATGAACCCATCCGCCTCCCTCAGGAGCTCCTCGAGCTTGCCGGTCACTTTGTCTATCTGCGGCCAGACGTTGTTGAGGCCCTTGCGAGTCTCGTCGAGCGTTCCGCTCATCTTTGCCAGGACAGGGCCGGCCTCCTCCAATCGCTGCTCCAGCCCGCCGATCGTACTGTTGATCCCCTGGCGGTTTTCATCGATCAGCCCCTGGAGCGTCGCCACCAACCTGGTGGCTCCCGAAATCGTCGAACGGATGTCATCCCGATTCGTCTCCGCGATCCCGTCGAGGTCGCCCAGGAGATGCGTCGCCTTTGCGATGGCCTCATTGGCACCCGTCGCAATCTCCTCGACCTTCGCGAGGGCAGTCCTTATCTCCTCGATGAGGTCTGTCGCCTGATTCATCACGCCGCTCACCCCGGCCAGTTCTCCGGTGAGGGAGGCGCCCGCTGGCAGGACGGCCCCCTTCGGATCTCCCGGCGTGAGATCGAGATACTTCTCGCCGATGAATCCGTCGGTGCGGATCATGGCGGTCGAACCTTCCCGGAGGATCACACCCCGGTCGATGGCGATCTTGGCCTCGGCCACAAACCCCTCCTTGGAGACGGCCGGCAGTCGCCGGATCTCGGTGATCTGACCCACCGCCGTCCCCGCGAAGGCGACGGGCGTGCGTTCCTGAAGGAGGCCGAGGTTCTTGAATCGTACGGTGTAGAACTCCTTGCCACTCACCCCCCCGGCCGCACCCCCCGCCATGTAGAGCCCCGCCATGAGGACGCCGAGAGCGATCAGCACGAAGAGCCCGGTAAGAATGTCGCGCCTGGTGAAATCCAAGGTTCGCTACTCCTCTTGCAGGATGGCCTTCTCGTAATCCGATCCCGCAACCTTCAGCGGGATCGGCCCGTCGGCCTCTCCCTTGATGAACTGTTGCAGGATTCCGTTATCTGATTTTCTGATCTCTTCCGGAGGTCCGGAGCTGAGCACTGTTCCCTCGTGGAGCATGACCATATGGTCCGCGATTCGAAAGGCGCTCGTCATCTCGTGGGTGACCACGAGAGAGGTGACCTTGATCTTGTCGCGCAGATCCATCACCAGGGCGTCGATGACCGCCACCATCACCGGATCCAGTCCGGCGGACGGCTCATCGTAAAAGACGATCTTCGGGTCGAGGGCGATCGCCCGGGCGAGGCTCACCCTCTTTTTCATGCCTCCGCTGATCTCGGCCGGCAGGAGAGACTCGGCATTCCGGAGCCCGACCATCTCCAGCTTCAGCTTCACCATGATGTCGATCGTCTCCGGGGGGAGAGGTGTGTGCTGCCGGATCGGAAGGGACACGTTCTCGGCGACGGTCATGGAGTTGAGCAGTGCGGAACCCTGGAAGAGCATACCGAACTTGAGGCGCACCTTGTTCAACTGCTCCTCGTCCATCCTCGTGATCTCCTCTCCATCGAGGAAGACTTCCCCGGAATCGGGCCTGTCCGCGCCGATGAGAATCCGGAGCAGCGTGGACTTTCCGCATCCGCTGGGCCCCATCACGACGCCGACCTTCCCCTCCTCGATCTCGAAGGAGACGCCTTTCAGGACCTCGTGCTTCCCGAACGATTTCCGCACCTCGTTCGCCACGATCATCGGTTTGCCCAAGGCCTTCGCCCCCTATCATTGCGTCAGGATCGCGGTGAATATCGCGTCCGCCACTATAACCAGCACGATGGACGAGACGACGGCGAGCCGGGTTGCCTTCCCGACTCCCGCGGCTCCCCCCGTCACGCGAAAGGCCAGGTGGCAGGAGACCATCGTGATGATCAGGGCGAAGACGCCACTCTTGATGATCCCCGAAATGATGTCGTCGGAGGTCATGTAAAGGAAAGTGTTCTGGATGTAGATGTTCGGATTGATGCCGTAGGCGGTGATCCCGACCAGGTACCCCCCCAGGATCCCGACGAAGTCGGCGAAGATCGTGAGGCACGGAAGCAAGATCAGGAGCGTGAACAATCTCTGGGAGACGAGGAAATAGACAGGGTTGATCGCCATCGTCCGGAGCGCCAGGAGCTCTTCGGACACTTTCATCGTGCCGATCTGAGCTGCGAATCCCGCGCCGACGCGCCCTGTCACGACGATCGCCGTCATCAAGGGCCCCAGTTCGCGCGTGAGGGAGACGGCGACGCCGGCGGCCACGAGGTTCTTCTGGCCGTATCGCTCGAGCTGATAGGCGGTCTGCAGGACGAGGATCGTCCCGATCAGGGCGGAGACGAGACAGACGATCGGGATCGAGCGGACTCCGGATTCGTTCATCTCCTCCATCAAGGCGGAGGTGCCGAAGCCGCCTTTCCCGCGTAGTTTCCGGCCGATTCCATTCAGCGCGGTAGCGGTCATCGCCGAGAGTTGACCGACGTGGCCGAGGAAGACGAGCGTAGATCGACCGGTGGTCCCCAGGAGTTGAATCGGTACGGAACGAGGATCCATGGTTCATCCGGAGGCGGAGGCTACGTCTTTTTCTTCTTGAGACCTTCGATCGCTGCGCTGATGGTGGGAGAGATACTGAACACAGAATCCAGCTTGGCGAGCTCGATCACGACCCGGACGGCATCACTCAGGGCGGCAAGCTCGTACGATATGCCCTTTGCGCGAGACCAGCGGAGCCCCTCGATCAGGACCGCCACGCCGGAGGAGTCCATGTGATCCACGTCGGAAAGATCGAGGACGATACCTTCGATCGACTTGTCGGTGGCGCTCTTGAGAACCTCTCGAAGCTGAGGCGATGAATGCATGTCCACCTCCCCCTTCGGATGTACCACCTCCACCTGCTCGCTGGGACTGCTCACGGTGATCTCGAGAGGCTTCCCCCCCCCCATTGGATCGTTTCTTGCCATCGGGTCACTCCCTTTCGCTGGTGATCAGCATTTCTTTTTCTCGGGGGGCAGGTGCTTCACCATCCGAAGGATCGTTCCTTTCGCCAGCGAAGTATCGAACTCCACCTTGTCCATACAATGAGTCATGAAGTGTGTGCCGAGCCCTCCCGGTCTCACATCTTCTAGCTTTCTCGGGTGGATGGTTTCCGGCTTTACCTTCAGGCCGTAATCCCGAATCTCCACGATAATCGAGTCGGGCACGATCTTCAAGGTAAGATCGATCTTCTGATGCGGGTCCCCCTTGTAGGCGTGTTCAATAATGTTCGCGTACGCTTCGTCGATGGCGATGGCGAGCTTTCGGAATTCCTCCTCCGGGAAGCCCATCTCCGCCGCCACACGGGTCACGAGGGCCCGGACCGAGCTGATGAACTTCGGATGGCTCGGGATCGATAGGAAGATCGTCTCGCCGATGGACTTCGATTCCGCCGCCACGTCTCTTACCTCCCGGCGCCGCGCTATGGTGCGGACTGACTCCTCCTGGGAATGGCCCTGCCTTGCAAGATCAGGAGGGAGATGTCGTCCTGTCGGTGTCCCACCCGAAAGGCCTCGACTTCGGAGAGGACGCTGGAAGCCAGGTCGCTGGCCTCCTTGTCCCGATGCCTTCGCAGGATCTTCATCAGACCCTCGAGACCCAGCAACTTTCGCCTCCTGTCGAAGACCTCGAAGAGGCCATCCGTGTAGAGGATCAACTTGTCGCCCTTTCCGAACTTGGTCCCCATCTCTTCCGGCAGACGCTCGAAGCGATCCACCGCGCCGACGAGAGGATACAGGGGCGACAGGGACTCGATCAAGCCACCCGGGGCCCCTGGGCTGAGGCTGCTGGAAGCCCCTGGGCTGAGGTTGCTCGAAGTCGCCCGGCTGAGGTTACCCGAAGCCCTGATCAGAAACGCTGGCGGGTGGCCCGCCCCAACGTAAGTAAGCTCCCCGGTTCGCACGTCGAGGCGAGCAATGAATATGGAGAGAAAGATCCCCCTCGTCCCGAAGTGAAGCCTGAAAAACCAGTTGAGGGAAGCCGCGATCTGGGAGGGCGGGAGCCTCTCCTTCATCCATCGCTTCACCTCGCTGTTGACCCGGGCCGCCACCAGGGCGGCTGCCACGCCGTGGCCAGAAACGTCACAGACCGACAGGTAGACCAGGTCGTCGCCCACATGCTCGAAATCGACGTAGTCGCCGCCCACGTGGCCCGCCGGGACGTAGCGCACCTCCAGGTCGACCTCCGGCGTCGACAGGGAGTTCGGGATGAGGCTGCGCTGGACCCAGCCGGCCAGGTCGAGGTCCTTGTCGATCGTCTCCTGCTTCATCCGGAGACTCGCCTCGAGCTGATGCCGCAGGGTCACGTCATGGAAGATTCCCTGCAGGTAGTACGATCCTCCGACCAGCCCGAGTATCCGGGAGGAGCCCTGGACGACCACTCGCTGACCGTTGGACCCTCGCATGGGAATCACATGCTCCTGGACGAGGAAGTCTCTCTTCAGGGTCTCGAGGTAGGTATCCACCGTCGAAGGATCGTCCGCCAGGCGCGACAGGAGGCCCTTCACCGTCCGGGTCGCCGGTTCTTTCGCGAGGTCGGGGCCGTACCCCAGCGTTCCGAGGAGATTCGAGTTGATGTAAGCGATCGTGGCGTGGGGCATCCGTTCGGGGGACACGAACGGGTCGGTGACGATCACGAGGGGGAGCGCGTTCGCCATCACCTCCTCGAAGCCGCTGAAATCGAATCTGTCGTGCTTCTGCATCCTGAATGCCATGGTACCAGATGCCGGTCAGGAGGCGGAGTGTGGAGGGACGTGTCGGAACGGCAGATTTCGATGGGATTAGCCAGGAGACCATTCGCCGTTATGATCATGGCCAGGACGTCGGGAGGCTACCGTGACGCATCCTCTCTCACTGAGGCCCATCTGCTGGGCGGCAACGCTCCTCTTCGCCGCCGTCGGCGTATCTCTCCTGGCCCAGGACGCTCCCGGGTCCCCACCCCCTGACACCCCGCGAGAGAGAACTGATCGTCACGGCGATCCGCTACCCGAAGGCGCCATCAACCGCCTGGGAACTCTCCGCTTCCGTTCCGAGAGCATGTGCGACTCCGTCTCGTATTCGAGTGACGGCGAGTTCATCGTCACGGACGGCCCGAACAACTCGATCATCATCTGGGATTCCGCGACCGGCAGCCGGATTCGCACCATCTCGGGGGGCAAGACGGGAATCCGGCGAGTGGCCCTCTCGAAGGACGGCAAGCGGATCGTCTCTCAGGGCTGGCAGAAGGTGGGCATCTGGGATGTAGAGAGCGGCGCCAAGGTCCAGGGGTTCAGCGTGGAGGAGGGGTGGATCACAGCGGTCGCTCTCTCTGCAGACGGCCGCTACGTGGCGGCCGGGACGGATCACACCCAGGAGGTGGCCAACGCCGTTCTGCTCTGGGAGACGGAGACGGGCGATCGAGTCAAGGTCTTCGAGGGACATCAGGGAGAGGTCATGAGCGCGGCGTTCTCGATGGATGGCAAGGTTCTGGCCACGGGAGGAGACGGGGGCGCTGTCATCCTATGGGATGTCGAGAATCGCCGGATGCGCAGGAGGCTCGACCAGCTGGGCGACTCGATCGTCTCCGTGGCGATCTCTCCTTGCGGGCAGACGTTGGCGGCTGCGGTTTCAGGAGGAGGGAAGCGCAGGATCTACTTATGGGATCTGGAGACCGGCAAAGAAACGGTCAAGGTCGACAGCGGTGGTCTTTCCTGCAACTCGGTCACGTTCTCGCCGGATGGAAAGCTGCTCGCCTCGGCAGGGAGAGACCATGTGATCCGTCTCTGGAGTACAGCCACCGGAGAACAGGTCCGGGTCCTCGAGGGCAGCCGGACGGAGATCCATTCCTGCTCGTTCTCTCCCGACGGCGCGAGGCTGGCCTCGGTGGGTTCCGGCAAGAAGGTTCGCATCTGGGACGTGGGGAGCGGCGTGGAGATCCACCGTGACGACGGTCACATCGCCGAGCCCCGCCAGATCGTCTTCTCTCCGGATGGGAGGACCCTCGTCTCGACGAGCGTTGACGCCAGCGTCCGTGTCTGGGACGTCTCCAAGGGGGAAAACCGGCTGAACTTGACGGGACACGAGAATCCGTACGCCCCGCTCGCCTTCTCCCGCGATGGGAAGGTCCTCGCGATCGGCGTCTGGGAAGGCGGGGCGCTGCTTGTGGATCCGAGCACGGGCGAGGAGTTGCGTCGCTCTCCGGCAACCGGCCGCGCCGTCTCGCTCGACATCTCTCCGGACGGGTCGCGCCTGGTGATGGCGACCCGTGACCGGATCCAGATCCGAGATCTCGAGACGGGTGAGCAGACGCCCCTGAGCGAGGCAAAATACAGCGACGTGGAGTGGGTCGCCTTCTCGCAGGACGGCGAGGCAATCCTCGCCATGGGCATCGACAAGGACCGTAAGAGGATCTGTCAGGCGTGGAACGCGGACTCGATGGAAGAGATCTGGAAGTTTTCCAGGTGGGAGAAGGGAATTCTCACTCTGGGCTTACATGACTCGGGGACGACCACGGGGATTGTAGGCAGCAAGAGGGGCACCCAGCTGATCCGCCTCCCAGGAGGACGCGAGCTCCTCAGAGTGGACAAGGCGAAGAACGCCATCCTCTCTCGCGATGGCAGGCTGATGGCCGCTCGGTACGCCAGCCGTCTCATCCGGGTGTGGGAGGTGGACTCGGGATCTCCCATTCACGATTTCCCCTTACCCGACGAAGGGATCTCCTGCCTGGCCTTCTCCCGAGATGGAAGGAGCCTGGCCGTAGGAAACGTCGACTCCACGATCCTCATCTGGAGCCTGGCTCCCGAGAACTGGCAGCGGCCCGAGCAAGGCCAGGACTCTTCCGCGGAGGAGATGGATCGCCTTTGGGCCAGGCTCCTCCGGGTCGGCCCTTCCGAGACGTTGGAGGCTCACGCCGCGATCTGGACGCTGGCGGGAGGGGGGGAGTCCGCCGCCGCCTACCTGACGTCCCGCGTCGTCGACAGTCCGGGAAGGCATGCGGAGTTGATAGATCGGCTCCTCCTCGAGCTGGATCATGGAGACTTCCATGTACGCGAGAAGGCTCACCAGGGCCTCCTCGGACTGGGCGCCATAGCGGAAGGCGCCGTGGGACAGGCGGTGGCCGATACCGACTCCCCGGAGGTCCGCTGGCGCGGCCAGGTGATCCTCGACAGGCTGGCAACCGAAGATGTACCGTACGAGACATCTCCGTCCGAACCGCTCCGACGGAGGAGAGCGCTTCACATCCTGGAGAGGATCGGGACCGAGGCAGCTCGAGACGCCCTGGAGGCCGTCGCGGAGCGGTCCTCCTGGAAGGGGGAGAGGGCGCAGGCGAAGGGGGCGTTGAACCGGCTCGCCGAGAGAAAATGATTCTTGCCGTCCGTGCCAGGCACACGAGAGCGCCCAGCAGCGGGGCCCAGGTCTCCTGCCATCTTGAATCCACATGACCGTCCCCTATCCTAGTGGCTCGGAAGTCGTGCAGACCCATCGAGTGGGGGAGAAGATGATCACGCGGATTCCACTCATGCTCGCTCTCTTCCCATGCGTGGCCTATCCGATCCACGCCCAGGAGACGTTGGAAGAGCGGATCGGCGCTCTCGAAGAGAAGATGGAAGCCCAGGCGGAGGAAGAGGAGGCTTCCCCCCTGTATGTGTACTGGGATCGGGGTCTCCGGATCGACTCGGCCGACAGAAAGGTCAGGTTCAGGGTCGGTGGAAGGATCCAGATCGACTGGGCCTTTTTCAGTGAGGATGACGACCTGAAGGGGCGGGTGGGCGACTCGGAAGATGGAGTCGAGTTCCGGCGCGCGCGGCTCTTCGTCAGCGGCACGATGTTCGAGAGCTACATCTTCAAGGCGCAGTATGACTTCGCGGGCGGGGACGCGGATTTCAAGGACGTCTACGTGGGGCTCGAGGACATCCCGTATGTGGGGAGGCTCCGCGTGGGACAGTTCTACGAGCCGTTCAATCTGGACGAGCTGACGAGTGACAATTACATCACGTTTCTCGAAAGGTCGCTTGCCAATGTATTCACCCCGAGCCGACACACGGGGATCGGTTTGAACCACCACCTCTGGGACAAGCGAGCCACCTGGTCCCTGGGTGGCTTTCGGGAGACGAACACCTCCGGGGATGTTAGCGACGACAACGGCGGATACGCGGTGACGGCGCGCGTCACGGGGCTCCCCTGGTTCGAGAACGAAGAGAAGCTCTTGCACCTCGGCGTGGCCTACTCGTACCGGCATCCCCTGAGCGACGGACTTCGCTATAGCCAGCGGCCCGAGGCCCACCTCGCTACACGCTACGTCGACACGGGCGACATGGTCGACGTCGATAGGGTCAATCTGGTCGGCGCGGAGGTGGCGGTCGTCCTGGGTCCCTTATCTCTTCAGAGCGAGTTCATCCATTCCTGGGTCGAGTCGGACTTCGAGTCGAACCCGCGCTTCTTCGGCTACTATGTCCAGGTCAGCTATTTTGTCACCGGCGAGCACCGGGCCTACTCCACGTCGTCCGGGACGTTCGGGCGCATAGAGCCCATGGAAACATTTCTCGGCGCGGAGAGGGGACCGGGGGCTGTCGAGCTTGGCCTGAGATACTCCTACCTCGACCTGGATGATGAAAACGTCTCCGGCGGAAAGCTCAAGGACATCACCGCGGGGATCAACTGGTACTTGAATCGCCGGTTCCGGGTCATGGCCAATTACATCTACGCTGACCTCGATGGCCCGGGCGAGGCGAACATCTTCGAGATGCGATTCCAGGTCGACTTCTGATCCGCGCCGCCTCGCTCCGCTGCATCATCCCCGACCGTGGCGCTGCTTCTCCGAGACGACCCAGATTGATCGACATAGATCGTTGTGCTAGTCTCCCCGATTCGGAGTGGCGCCACAATGATGCAGAGTTCGGGAACCGTTAGCGCGCGGCGGGAGATCATCTTCGGCGTCATCGTCGTCGCCTATCTTTTCGTCGCCGTCGTCGCTTACACGGATCATCCGCGGAAACCCGGGGAAGATCCGCTGACCGAGTTCGAGCGGGCCGGGCTCGATGTCTGGCGTCGAAACAACTGCCAGGTCTGTCACCAGATATATGGCTTCGGGGGATTCCTGGGGCCGGACCTCACGAATCGGGTCACCGACGAGATCGATGATGAAGAGCTGAGCTGGATCCTCGAGTTCGGATCGGGACGGATGCCCGCTCTCGATCTCTCCGAGGACGATCAGGAGGCGGTCCTCGCCTATCTCAGGGCTGTGAATCGAACGGGCCAGTCCCAGCCAAGCCCGCTGCAGGCCCGCCGCCCCAGCGCCGCCCCGGATCCGTTCGCCCGGCTGGCCGCGGCATGGTGCAATGAGAGCGGCGGCGACCTCGAGCCGGCGCAGAGGCGGGGCAGCGAGGTGTGGGAGAGGTTCGGCTGCGACGGGTGCCACACACCCTTCGCGATCGGAGACAACCTGGCCCCGGATCTTTCGTTGAGCGCCGTGAATCGATCCGTCGAAGCTCTCAGCAAGCTCTTCGCCTCCGGCCGAGGGCGGATGCCTGCCGTCGACCTGTCGCCGGCCCAGGTCGATGATCTCTGCTCCTACCTCGAGTGGTTCGCCGATCATCGCTCCGAGCTTGTGGAGCTGAACAACCGGATGCTGGACCGAGAGACGTTCACCTGGAGCGGAATTCCATGGTTCGAATACCGCTGAGATCCGCTCCGGCGGAGTGTCGGCTCCTCGGCTACCTGCTCTTTCTCGCCCTGGCGGCGTGTGCCCTGACCGTCATCAGCGGCGCCGTAGCATCCATCGTGTACACGGACTTCGAACCGCAGCTCCGGGCGGCGGGCCTGACACTTCAGCATCTCCGTCCCATTCACGAGACTTACGCTTTCGCCTGGGTGTTCCTCGGGGGAGTCTCGGTCGTCTACTACTACCTCTTCCGCGAGCACGGACCGTTTCCCGGCCCGATGCGACTCCGGATGGCCTTGCAGCTCGCTCTCTGGACGATCGCTGGCGTCGGTATCCTCGTCACACTCCTGCAGGGGGATTTCACCGGTCGGGAGTACGCCGGATACCATCCGGCGTTCTCCGCGATGATCATGTTGGGCTGGCTGCTGTTCGCCTGGAATTTCTTCGCCAGACAGGGCCTATCCCTGAGGGGCCAGCCGGTCTATGTCTATATGTGGTCGGTCGGCGTCATCCTGTTCGTCATCACGTATACCGAGATCCACCTCTACCTCCTCGAGGCGATCAGCCTTCGGCCGCTCCGGGACCTGTCGATCCAGTGGCGAGGATCCGGGATGCTCGTCGGGGCGTTCAACCAGATCGCCTACGGCTGCCTGATGTACATCGTCTGTTGTGTGAGGCGAGACAACTCGTACGCCCATTCCCGTACCGGATTCAGCCTCTTCTATGTCGGCGCCCTCAACTCCTTCACCAACTATGGCCACCATACCTTCCACCTCCCTCAGAGCCCGTGGATCCATTGGATCAGCTTTCTGGTGAGCATGCTGGAGGTGATCATCCTCGCCAAGGTGTTCATCGACATTCTGGCCATGCGAAGGGCGGAGAGGCCGGCGGTGGACCTCGTCGTCGCGGACAAGTTCGTCCGATGGGCGGGGATCTGGACGTTCCTGATGCTATGCCTGTCGCTCATCATCTCGATCCCGCCGATCAACGCCTTGATTCATGGGACCCACGTCGTGGTCGCTCACTCGATGGGGAGCATGCTGGGGATCGACTCCTTCATCCTGTGGGCCGGCGCCGCGTACATCATCCGATCGATGGTCCGACCGGATCATCCCGTGGTGCGGGGGGGAAGGATTCGCGTGGCGATCCCCTGGGTCAGCGTTTTTCTGATCTTCTTCTGGGCGGCCTTCCTGGGAAGCGGCGTGGCCACCGGGATCGGGAGATACATGGATGCGGCCTCCCCGGACCTCTCATTTCTGCTCTCCTCGTTCCCGAGCCACATGTTTATCGCGGGGTTCGGCCTCTCCCTGACGATTCTCTGGATCCTCGGGCTCTGGCTTCTCGCGATCGGCACGGCCATCTGGAAGGGGGGCGCCGTCGACCTGGCTGACGCGCAGCAGGCACGGCCCACCGAGGGTCGTCAGTGACTCGCGCCTTGTTCGCCAGTCTCGCCGTCGTTCTCGTCTGGTTCTTCGACTTCCCCGACGCCTGTGCGGTGGCGGAGGATGGCCCTGCCCTGGTTCAGCGACTCGGATGCCTCCGCTGCCACCGCTGGGATGGAGTGAAGATCCTGGAGGAGGGGCCGTCCCTCGAGTTTGCGGGGGACAAGCTTCGCCCCGCCTGGGTCGATGCGTTTCTCGAGGACCCGTCAGGCTCGCGCATGCCCGGAAATGCCCTTTCCACAGAGGGGCGGTCGCAGATCTCCCGATTCCTTCGAACTCTTCGAGAGGACAAGCCGCGACCGCGCTCCGGCACGGGCGACCCAGCGAGGGGAGAGAAGCTGTACGAGGAGAATCGCTGCGGGACGTGCCACCTGTCCGAAGTGGATCTATCGGCGACTCCCGCGAAGATCCGGCGGGATTGGCTCGTCGACTTCCTGCTGAACCCCGAGGAGGCCCAGCCGGGGGCGAGAATGCCCCAGTACCCTCTCGGACGCGGCGAGGCGGAAGACCTCGCCGCCTATCTCCTGGTGGGAGGCGACCCGGAGGTGGAGAGCGATTCATCGCCCGCCGGATTGACCGCCTTCCTCGAGGCGGGGTGCATCGCCTGCCATCGGCTCGGGAGGTATCAGGGGAAGGAACTGACGAAGATCATCCACGAGCGGGATCGCTTCAGGGTGCATCTGACCGGCAAGTCGGACGTCCCCAGGCTCGCCCTATCCGCGGCGGAGCAGGCGGCCGTCTGGGCGACCCTGGACGAATGGATGGCGGGCGGCCCGGGAGGCGGCGGAGCCTTCGGACCGACGGACTTCGGAAAATACTGGTCCCTCCCTGTTCCCTCACAGGGTGATCCGCCCGGGCAGTGGACCGGACTCGAAGGGTCGCTCAGCCCGTCCGCGTGCGGGGTCTGCCATCCCATGCAGCATGGAGACTGGAAGACTTCCCTCCACGCCCGCGCCTACAGCCCCGGTTTTCGGGCCGAGCTGGAGAGCACCGGCGACCCGACCTGCCTCGAGTGTCACGTCCCGCTCTCCGAACAGCGCGCCGACGAGAATCTCCGACGGAGAGGAATCACGTGTGCCGGCTGCCACGTTCGCCGGCACCGTCGACACGGCCCCCCTCTGAGGAGAAGCGACACCCGTCCGTTCGGGGCCCTGCGGCCGCACGGGGGCGCGGAGCAGGTCGACTATTTCGAGGACTCGAAGTTCTGCGGCGGGTGCCATCAGTTCGAGGAGGGGGGCGTCGAGCTGAACGGAAAGCCGATCATGAACACGTATGCTGAGTATCTGGAGAGCCCCGCCGCCAAGGAGGGGGAGACCTGTCAGTCCTGCCACATGCCGGATCGCCGGCATCTCTGGCGCGGCATTCATGACCCGGATATGGTCCGGGATGCTCTGCGCGTGGAGGCCTCGAAAGATGGGACGATCTCGATCACGAATCTCGCCGGGCACCAGGTGCCGACTTATGTCGTCCCGCGCATCGTCCTCATGGCGTGGCTGGAGAACGCGGCGGGGAAGGAGATCCCCGCCTCTCGCAAGGCGTGGAAGATCGAGCGGGTAATAGAGTTGATGGGAATGGCCTCCGACCGGGAGATCTCCGATACCCGTCTCCGACCGGGTGAGAGCCGCAAGTACTCGTACGGGGAGATTGCGGAGGAGGCGGCGACGTTCGTCGTCGCTATGGACGTGGAGCCGGATGCCTTTTACTCCAACCTGTACAGGCAGCGACTCGAGGCGCCCGACCTCGAGCCCGACATGCGAGACCTCTATCAGGAGGCCCTGATCCACCCCATGACTCCGCCGTACCGCCTACTCACCCGGCGGGTGTCCCTCCCCCCGAAAGGGAAACGGGGCCCAGCCGATCAGGCTGCGCCCCGATAGTTGCTTGGTTCAATCCGTGTGGCTACCGGAACCGCCAGATCACCATGTCGAAGTTGCCGGAAGCATTCTCGCTGTTCCCCGTGACAACGATCCGCTCCTGGGAATCCAGGGTGATCGCCGCTCCACGATCCGGACCCGTTCCCCCCGCAGCGTTGTCGTGAGTGATCCATCCCTGTCCGTTGAAGGTCGAGTCGAGGCTGCCGTCCGCGTTGTAGCGCCACACGGGCATCTCGCCCACCGTCGCGCTGGCCGTCACGCCGGAGGCCAGGATACGGCCAGACGAGTCGATGGCGATCCCCTCCGCCCAGTCGTCCCCATTCCCTCCGCCGGCGTTGTGGTGAACCACCCAACCCTGCCCGTTGAAGGTCGTGTCCAGCATGCCGTCCGCGTCGTACCTCCAGATCACCAGATCGAAGTCGCCGTTCGCATTGCGGCCGATTCCTGCCGTGAGAATTCGCCCCGCTCCGTCGACGCGAATATCGATGCCCTCATCCCAATCGCCTCCGCCCGCCGGGGCGTCGTGAACGACCCATCCTTGACCCCCGAAAGTGGTGTCGAGGCTCCCGTCGGTCTGGAACCGCCAGACGATCATGTCCCAGTTCAGCATGGACCTCTGGCTCCAGCCCGATACGAGGATGCGGCCCCCCGCATCCTGGGTCATCCCGAAGCCCATGTCGTTCATGCCGCCCCCGGCGGCGTCATGGTGGAAGACCACACCCTGCCCATTGAAGGAGAGGTCGGCCCTGCCGTCGGGGAGGTAGCGCCAGACGGTCATGTCGTAGTCTCCTGACGCCCGCCGAGTGAAGCCTCCGACGACGATCCGGTCCAGGCTGTCCAGATGCATGTCGAGACCCCAATCCCATCCGGAGAAGCCTCCGTCGTAGGTGATCCAGCCACGGCCGTCGAAGGTCGTGTCCAGGAGTCCGTTGGACAAGTACCTCCACACGGCCATGTCGCTGTCCCCGGCCGGGGAGGCGCTGATGCCGACCACGACGACGCGGTCCGCGGAATCGAGCGCTATCGCGAACCCCTCGTCGTTTCCGGTGCCGCCCGCAGCCCCGTCATGAGTGATCCATCCCTGTCCATTGAACGTGGGATCGAGGATGCCGTTATCCAGGTAGCGCCAGATCACCATCTCGCGATCACCGCTGTTATTCTGGCTATAACCGGTGACAAGCATCCGCCCGAAGCGATCCAACGTGATGTCGGAACCCGCATCGTTATCGTTCCCTCCGGCGGCGTCGTGATGAATGATCCATCCCTGTCCGCCGAACGTCGGGTCGAGACCGACTGCGCCGCCGTTCGGGATCGCCGATACTTCGGACGACTCGGTGCTCTCCGACCCAGCAGCGACGGTGGTGGTCGCAGTGACGACGTAATAGTAAGTCGTGCCGTTGGTGAGACCCCCGTGGACCAAGGGACTCCCCGGCGGCGTCAGACGATTGCCGGTGAATCGAGTGACTCCCGGCGACGTCGACCAGTAGACGTTGTAGCCCGCCGCCCCCGTCACGGGGTTCCAGCTCAGCGTCACTTCGCCTGGAGCGGCCGTTGCCGCGAGCCCGGTGGGTGCAGCGAGGGGCAGGGCGTAGGCCTCCGCCGAATCCGCGGTCTCGCCCGCCGCGTCCACCGCCGTCACGACGTAGTAGTGGACCGTCCCGTTGGTGAGGCCGTTGTGCTGGTACGGAGGTGCCGCGACGCCGGGGATCGCGTTGCCGGTCCCCTGGGTGACGCCCGGGTTCGTGTCCCAGTAGATGTTGTAGGAAGTGGCGCCCGAGACCGTAAGCCACCCGAGGAGTACTTGCGAGGTGGTGGCGACCGCGACGACCCCCGTGGGCGGGCTCCCGGCAGGCGTACCTCCGCCGGGCCCGCGGGGCGAACCACCTCCGCCGCCGCTACAGGCTCCGAGCAGCGATGCGCAGAATAGAATCGTAAAGGCGCGTCTCACAATAGGCTCCTCGATTTAAAAGGACGCCTAGCGCGGGTCGATTACTGCCGATGGGGGATGGAATCCAGGAGGCCGCTCGCCCCCCTCCAATACAAAATCTAGCACTCTTCGGCCAATTTGGCCAATAGGAAATGGCAGGAGACCGGTGCCGGGCACCGATCTCCTGCCGCCTGGAGAATTCAGATATCGTCCTGGGAGGCTGACGAGCCTCAGTTCGAAGGCCGCCCGCTAGGACAGGGAATGCCCGCCGAGGGGGCGGCGCAGCCATGGACTGGTCGGTCATGGGGAAGGGACCTTATATCAATTCGGGTCCATCCTCTGGCGTTTTCCCGCGCCATCAGGCAGAATCAGTCGACTCGAAGAGGGGAGGGGGGGGATATGGGAGCCGAGAACCGGAAACACGAACGCATCAGGACCGGATTCCTGGTTCGTGTCACGGTCCCCATCGGGGGGGACATCCACGAGGGGACTTGCCTCAACCTGAGCGAAACTGGACTCTTCGTTCAGATGCTGGACCCACTCCCCAAGGGGACGGAGGTCAACATCGAACTGCACCTCAAACCGGTCGATCGAGTCGTCCATGTCGATGGAGTCGTCATCTGGACTCGTCCCAAGATGCCCGATCCGAGATTTCCCGCCGGCGCGGGGATGAAGTTCGATCTGGTTCCCACGGATGTTCTCGTCTTGATCAGGGAATCGATCGCCGAGCAGAAGAAGCGCCTCCCCGATCTCCCTCCCTTCCGAAAGCAAGAGCCTTGACCTGCCTGCGGCGTAGACTCACGTACCTTTCATGATAGGTTAGAGTTACAGAGCACGAGCCCTAGCCGCACACCCAGCCGCTCGATCCCGATCATCCTTCTTACGAGGGGCCTCTTCCTCTGGTGCAGAACGAATCCATGGGCGGCAGGACCCTTCTCATCTTCAGCGTGATCTTCCTCCTCGCGGGACTTGCCTGGCTGCTCTTCCGTCCAACGGCCGGACCCGAGATGGGAGAAGCCGCCTCCCGCCAGCCGCCGCCGGCAGCTGTGAGTATCCCATCCCATCCGGGATCCGAGCCCGGGACCCTTGCCGTGCCTCCTACCAGGGAAATCCCTGTCCCTGAGAAAATGAGCGCCAAGTCTCCTCCGTTACCTGTCGACCTGTCGGCGGCGGACCGGGACCTGGACCTGTTCGGCACCGTCGTCAATGAGTCGGGCGAGCCGATCGCCGGGTGTGAGCTGGAGACATTCACGGTCCTCCCCTGGCAGGGTCGGCCCGCGGACTTCGAGGAGAATCCGGAGCCGGAGCCAGGTCCGAGCACGCGAAGCGCCTCCGACGGGACCTTCTCACTCCGCCTCGAACGAGCGCAGGTGGTCGATCTTCATGCCACGGCGGACGGCCACGCCCGTACGATTGTCCCTCAGTGCAACGCAGGGGAGAAAGTGCGTGTCGTCCTTTCGGAACCAGCCAGTCTGTTGATCACGGTGACAGATAGCGATGAAGAGCCCATCGAGCGGGCAAAGATCGATCTCTGGCTGTCGTACCAGCAGGGATCTGCCTGGACGAACTCAGGTAACGAAAAAGGCCTCACTAATTCCGAGGGAAAGCACCTCTTTCGAAATATCCACTGGGGTTTCGGGTGGATCTGGGTTGCGCATGAACGTCACGGACAGGCCAGCCAGCAAGTGCGGATAAAGAAGAAGGAGTCGGCCGAGATCCGCGTGATCCTGCGAGGCAGTCGTGGTCTACGTGGGAGGGTGACGGACGCCGATACGGGAAAACCAATCACCGGTGCCAGCATTGAATCTTGGGGGGGCTCTGCGGGTGGAACGGAGACCGATGCGGAAGGAAAGTACGAGGTGCGGGCCGGCGTTAGCAATTTCATGTGGCAACTCACCGCCCGCGCAGAAGGATACACTTCCGGGTCCAAGGCGATTCCTCCCAGGGGCGATCTCGACTTCGCCCTGCAGCGGGGCGACATCGTCATCGGAGCCGTCCGGGACAGCAGCGGGAACCCGTTAGGCGATGTGCGCGTGTGGGCAAGCGGCAGCGGCTTCGAGGACCATAATCAAGTGACGGACAGCGTCTCCACCCTCACGGGTACGGACGGCGGGTTTTCCTTGGAGGGCCTCCGATCCAGCATCGCCCACAGCGTATCGATCTCCAGGACTGGATTCGGCAAGCTCGGCCTCCGGCTCGATCACAGTCGGGCGGTCGATGGGGTGATCGATCTCGGGACGATCGTGCTTCCCGCGCCCCGGTCCATCGAAGGTCAGGCTGTCTCCGACGGTGGGGCCCCCCTCCCTAGAGCCAACGTAACGATCTCGCCTGTGGGACAGCATGATGTCGAGGCGACAAGCCTTCTGGGAATCATCGGCGGGAGTGATTTTCGCATGACGGATGACCTCGGACGATTTCGCTTTCCCGGCCTTGCGCCTGGAGGCTACATCCTGACCCTCTCGGTCGCCGGTTCGCCGGAGGTCCGAATGTCCGTTACGCTTCCTGCGGACGCCGACCTCCTCGATGTCGAACTGAGGGCCCTGGCCGGAGAGACCCTGAGGGTGAGGGTCCAGGATTCAAGCGGCGCCCCCGTGCAGGGCGTCTGGGTATCCTCCTTCAATATCCCAGGGGCGACCCACGTCTCCGCCACCACGGGGGCGGACGGAACCGCGCTGCTCCGGGGGCTACCGGAGAGGGAAATTAGCGTCAGCATCTCGAGTCAGCTCGAGGGATTGCTTCAGACTCCACCCCAGTCGGTGATACCAGCGGGCCAGGAGGTGCTATTCGTCCTGGAGGCGGCCGCTCTGATTCGAGGGACCGTCAAGGGCCCGGACGGTGCGCCGGTCCCCGGGATCACGTTGACCGCGAGCTTCCAGCGGAAGGGACTTCAGCCGGCTTACGGCTTTTCCGGTGCAGACGGCTCCTTCACGATCTCCTGTCCTGTCGGAACCATCGCCGACATCAGCGTCTCGGGAAGCCCGATGAGCATGCCCGGTGGCAGGGACTCCCAGGAACAGGCCGCATGGTTTCAGGGTGGGATCCGCGGGATCGCGGCGCCGGCGGAGGGTGTGGAGATATCGTTGGAGAGGTTGCCTCTCGACCGCTCCGTCGTCGTGCTTGTGCTCGATCCGGATGGAAACTCCGTAACTGGGGCCACCGTCTTCGCCACGAGTGCGAGTATCTTGCAGTCGAATAATCCGTGGGTTACAGGAACCGATGGACGTGTGAGGCTCGAGAATCTGGCCCCGACCGAAGTCACGATATCTGTGAGTCTCGTCACGAGTGCAGACGCTCACCGCGACACGCTCCCTCAAGCTTCGATCAAGGTGATCCCGGAAGGTCAGGAGGTCACGGTCCGGTTTTCGAGGGGCGTCTCGATGAGCGGGATCGTCCTCGACGCCGACGGCAACCCCGCCGGGTGGTGCCGGATCATGGCCGAGTCCCGGGTTGGTCCGGTCGCCTTCGCCGGCGCCGATGAGGCAGGCCGATTCCGGATCGTCGTTCCGGAGAGAGGAGCCTATCGGCTGCAGGCCCAGACGTTTTGGGAGAACGGCTCGGTCAAGGGCACCGGCGCCGTCTCCGTCACCGCGCCTGCCGAGGGGGTGAAGATTGTCATCGAGGCCGGATGAAGTGATACGTTCGGAAGGTGAGCAGGGTCAGAACTTCATCGAGAGGACGGTCTTCTTCCAGTACTTCTCCATCTTCGGCATCTTCTTCTCGAAGACCTCCGCGTAGGCCTCCTCGATATCCTTGCCTGCCTCCAGGGCCTTGAAGTAGGAAACCAGAAGCTTTATCCCGGTCTTCCTCTTTCCGCCCCAGTTGATGAGGAAGTAGACCACCGAGAGGCCCTGGGAGTAGTAGAGCGATTCCTGTTCCTCTTCATGGAACTTCTCGTGCGGAGTCTTCATCAGCTCCTCGAGGCCGACATGCGAGTCGGTGAGCATCGCTTTTCTCGTTTGATTGATATCGGAGACGTTGACATCCCCTGGCTGCACCGAGACGGTCCCAAACTTCTTGTCGTACTTGGCTCCACCGAAAAAGCTGGCGAGGCCTTCATTGAGCCACGTCGGGATCGACTTCGTGTTCGGGAGGACATGGTCGAGGAACTGGTGGAACGCCTCGTGAAAGAGCGTCGATATCAGCGATTCATCGGTCCCATAGAACAGGACGGTGTACTTGTGTGAAGGTGAATAGTAGCCGACGGCCGTCTCGGGATCGAAACCGTTTGCGCGGGAGAAGGCCTCGTATCCGCCTCGAGATTCGAAGATGAGGACGGGAAAGACGACCTTTTCCTTGACCTTGGGGAATTTCTTCTTCGGGAAGACTCTCTTGTACTCCTTCAGGATCAGCTCCTGCCGTTTCGCAATCTCTTCGGTGAGCGTTCCCCCTAGCATCGAATAGATCTTGTAGTGCTTTGTCTTCTCGACGGTTTGCCAGTGCTGGCCGTACGCCTTGTAGTCGTCCTCCTCGCCATTGCCCTGCGAGAATGCCGCCAGAGCCATCAGAGCAATCAGTGAGATACGGAACATGAGCAAGAGTATACCCGAATCCAGGCTGGGAGCGAAAAGCAGTTTGGGTTGATTCCGCGGGTCGGCAGTCTAGAATTTAACCTGAATCCAGGAACATTCCACTTTGGTCGGAGAAGTCCTATGTCACGACTGACGCGCCTTGCTCTCGCGGTCCTCGTCCTCCTGCCCCTTTCCGTGGTCTTCGCAGGCGGCGATACCTGGAAGCAGAGGTTCAAGTCCAACATGAGGAGCGAGGACAGCAGCGTGCGCTACGAGGCTGTCCGCAAGCTCGACACGAACGACCCCGACGCCGTGAAGGCGATCGTGAAGGTCCTGAAGATGATGGACCCCAGGGTGACCAACTCGCGAATCAGGTCCGGGGCCGTCGAGTCCCTCTCGAAGGCGACCAGTGAGGATTCCCTGAAGCTCATCCTGAAGGAGATGGCGAAGGGAAAGACACCCGTGCGGGAGGTGATGACCGCCGCGATCGGGCGCAAGAAGGACCCCGCCTACCTGGACGCCCTGCGCGGAGCCTTGAACGACAAGCAGCCCATCGTACGCAGGGCGGCGATCCGGGCACTGGCCGGAATGAAGGACAAGGAGGCGATCGACGCCATCCTGGATCGATGGGCCAAGGAGAAGCGGAAAAAAAGTTTCCGCGAATGGGCCCTCTGCAAGACCAGCCTGGAGGAAATGACCGGAAAGTTCATCAGCTCGTTCCCCGTCGACTGGAGGAACTGGTGGGAGGTGTATCGGGAGCCGTTCTCGTTCGAGGAGGAATGGGAGGACGAGGACAAGGCGAGGGAAGAGCGAGAGAAGGCCGAGGAAGAGGGAAGAAAGGCCGCCGAACGAAAGTCTCGCACGCGATCCGTCGACCTATCTATCAAGATTCGCGGGGCCGGGGCTCCCATACTGGTCCTCCCTATGGGCGGGTATGATCAGGCCTACTACGAGCCCTATCTCCAGAGCATCCAGGATATCTGCAAGATCCACTACGTGACTCTCCCCGCGATCAAGGAGTTCAAGGGACTCGAGAGGGGGGCCGGCGGAATCGTGAAGTATCCGATGGATGAGCTTGTCGATGCCTTTGAAGACCTTCGCAAGGATCTGAAGTACAAGAAGTTTGCCATCATGGGCCACGAAACCACGAGCATGGTGGCCCAGAGGTACGTCACCAAGTATCCGGACTCGGTCTCCCACCTCATCCTCGTCGGGGCCTATTCCGGAACCGAGGCCTACCGTCGGATCCTCAAGGCAATGATCGCGACAGGAAAGAAGAACAAGGACTCGGAGCTGGAATACCTGCCGTTGTCCATCTTGGTCGACCAGGATGGAAAGCAGCTTCGCGAACCCAGGGACTCGGACGAGGCCGAATCCCTCAGCCGCAGGTCCTTCGCTCTATACTTCCACTACCCCCACGACCTGATCGTTCGGGAGATGTACGACGAATACCGGTTGAAAGCCGGAGTGAGCAACTACTTTCCCGAATTCGACACGTTCAAGGAGAGGAGGGCCACCGTTCCGACCCTGGTCATGAATGGGAGGCACAGCCTCTGGTCCAACGTCACCGACGCCCAGAAGATCGCCAAGCACTACCGGAATTCTCAGCTCGTGATCTTCGAGAAGAGCACGATGATGCCCTTCATCGAGGAAACCGAGAAGTTCGCCGCCCACATCCACGCCTTCTTCAAGAAGTACCCGTACAGGAAGAAGTGAGCGGGAGGCGAATACGGGCCTCCCACACTTCCCGAAAGAGATCCCCCCGGCCCGATCCCTTTCGGTGTCTGGAGATGATGGGATCAGGCGTCGCGAGCTGCCATCTCACGTCTCTCGGTGGATTCACGCTACCAGGAGGTTCATTCATGAAGAGATCCCGCTGGATGGCCCTCGGTGCAATCGTTCTCGCTCTGCTCGTGGCGGGGTGCGGCTCGACGAGGACGGCGAAGCATCCGTTCGACCCCGACTATCAGGAGCCCCGGGTGGACTTCTCCAGGTACGAGTCCGTCCAGGGCCGAGTCGGCCAGGACCCGAAGAGGGCGGTGGCGTTGGCTATCTCCGGAGGCGGGCAGCGTGCGGCGAATTTCGCGGCCAGCGTCATGTGCGAGCTTGAGGAGTTTTCCCGGAACAACGTGAAGATAAACCTTCTGGCCGAGGTCGATTACATCTGCACAGTCTCCGGGGGCGGCCTGGCCGCCGCGGCCTACATCAGCAAGCTGCGTGACTTTCTGAAGGCCTATCCCGACGACCCGTCGAGCAAATTCACGTTTCGCGCGGCGCTGGAGGAGTCCATCGGTGACAAGCCAAGCATCATGAGAAATCTCGAGAAGGGCTACCACCATGTCCTGGTCGGAAGCATCTTCGACCCTCGGACCTGGGGGATGCTCGACCGCGGGGATTTCCTCGAGAGAGCGTTCGACGACAAATTCCTCGGGAACGAAGTGCGGAAGGAGCCAAGCCTCACGTTGAGAGAGGTCTTCGTCCCGAAGGATGCCGGCCGGAAGCCCGCCCTTCCCTACTGGATACCGACGTCGGCGAATTACCAGAACGGAGCCATCTTCCCTCACACGCCCGACATGTATGAGCGATATGGCATCATCGAGTATGTCCATCGCCTCCGTTCGATTTCTCTCGGGGAGAATCCCGACTATTTCTCGATTCCTCTGGCGGTGGGCCTCAAGGCCAGCGCCTCCTTCCCCGGGGCCGTTCCGGCAACGACGCTGGAGAGTTCATGGCAGAAGAAGAAGGGTTACAGGAGAAGCAACCGGTTCATCCACCTCGGGGATGGGGGGATGGCAGACAACCTCGGCGTCGTCACTGCGCTCCGTGCGCTGCGACATCACGAAGAGGACGATCGGGTACTTATCATCATCGATGCATACAATGGCGAGACGGAACCATTCTCCAGAAGGAAAGGGAGTCCCATGGCCGTCGAGGTGGGCGTTCGCAACCTCACGATCGGACTGGATTCTCGCCGGATTCGACTCAAGGACATCGTCGGTCCTGATCCCGTGAAGGACTCGGAGGGACGGGTGCTGATGGGCACGACCCACGACGGGATCAAAGTCATATTCATGAGCTTCGACCTGCTCGATAACTCGCTGCGGCATAAGGCCCGCAGGGTGCCGACTTCCTTCGATATTACTGGAGATGAGCAGACCACTCTGTTCGACGCGGGAAAGCAAGTGGTCGGGACCCAAGGGGAGCAACTGTACAGGGTATTCGGCGGACTGTAGGATCGCTTCACGGGTCACATGCGACGACAGCTTTACAGCCCTGGTGGATGCCGGTATCCTGAGACAGGGGATTTACTGGAGGGACGCCATGAGAGGCTCGGTTTGCGGCATTCTCCTCTTGCTGGTTTTTCCCTTGGCATGCAGTGTTTCTCGATCCATCCAACCGCCCGCACAGCAGAGTCAGGCTCCCGTAGAGCTTCACTCCGTCCAACAGCGGGAGACAGCCTCCGAGACGGAATCCGAACTCGCTCGACTCTTGATGGAGGACCGGGTTGGGGAGTACACAGGGGTCATGCGGGTTTTCGACACCATTGACCCGCTCGAGTCTCTCCCCGACCGACCCACCCGCTCATGGGGCAAGGGTCTGACATCCACAACAGCCTACTCCCTCGGACACCTGGGCACGCGGGACAAGAAGCTGGAGATCCTCGCCGGTCCCGATGGGGCCGAGTTCACCGTCAAGACCAGGGATGGGAAGGTCGTCGCCGCGAAGCTATCGGAACTCGACCTGGCCACGCAATTCCCCCGGCTCCATCTAATGATTCATTCATCTCACGCGAGGCCTGGCCAAGACTGGGCCGGGATGTGACCAGGGCGTCTCGGCTCGAGACGCCGGACGACCTCCTCACACCGCCCGCCTGATGACATTGCGCGCTTTCCTCGGCCACAAGTCTTGAGAGAATGATTCGCCCTCGCGCGGCTGGGCAACAAGCGAAAGGACGGGTAGAGACCATGAAGTACGTCGCATCGACGCTGGTGCTGATTCTCATGGTCTCCACTTCCGCTGCGAGAGCAGACGAGGGCGACCGCGAAGCGCGAAGGAGGCAGGTCAAGAGGAGGGGAGGCTCCCTGGCCACCGAGCAGGCTGTCATGGCGGGGCTGCGGTGGCTTGCGCGGCACCAGGGCCCGGATGGAAGCTGGAGTTCGAGTGAGTTCGACAAGAATTGCGCTAGCAAGAGTTCGAGATGCAGCGGATATGGGTTCACCTACTGGGACGCGGGTGTTTCGGGCCTGGCCCTTCTGGCCTTCCAGGGGGCGGGTCACACACAGGACCAGGGGGAATTCCAGAGTGTTGTGAGAAAGGGCCTCGGCTGGCTCCGGAAGAACCAACAGGAGGAGGGAAAGCTGGAGGGCGCCATTGGATATGTGGAGGAAGAAAAAGGCACGCCCAAGGAGGAGTGGGTCTACAACCACGCCATCGCCACGATGGCGCTCTGTGAGGCGTACGCATCATCGGGGGAGGACTCATCGCTCAGGGTATCCGCCCAGAGGGCCGTGGACCTTTGTCTGCGCGCTCAGAATCCAGGCTGGGGCTGGCGGTACGGAATCCGGACGGACGACAACGACACATCCGTGACCGGGTGGATGGTTCAGGCCCTCAGAGCCGGAAAGGAGGCGGGACTCGATGTGCCCGAGGACCGCTTCGAGGGGGCGCTTGCCTCGATTGCTGAAGCGACCAACAAGAAAGGGCACACCGGCTATCGCAAGCCGAATGGGGCCTCGTCGTTCCTTCCCATGCAACGGGGGAAGTACAAACAGATCCCCTGCATGACGGCCGTCGGCATGCTCACCCGGCTCGTCTGCGGACAGAAGAGAACCGAGAAGATTCTGCGCAAGGGCAGGTCGATCCTTCGCAAGAGCCTCCCCGCCTGGTCCTCGGACAAGATGAGCACCGTGAACATGTACTACTGGTATTACGGCACCTACGTCATGTTTCGGGTGCGCGGGAACTACTGGAAGGAATGGAACAAGGCGATGCAGGAAGCCCTCCTCCCCTCGCAGCAGCAGGAAGGCGGTGCGGCCGGTTCGTGGGATCCGATTGGAGAATGGGGGATTGCCGGCGGGCGAGTCTACTCCACAGCGATCGGAGTCCTGACCCTCGAGGTCTACTACAGACACGCTCGAAACTAAACTCGGGCCCTACGGTCCGCCGGGTTCCTTGGCAGGCTCGGGGAGAGTCTGCGCGGGCGAACTTTCCAGCGGACTCTCGATCACCTCGACGGAGGTGCGGTCGGGTTCTGTCCAGTCGTTGATCTGAAGCCATCGAAAAGAAGGCTCGGTGACATCCGCCGCCTCACCTCGCAGCGGGAAGCTCTGCCCGGTTGGCTGGATCGTGACCTTCCCATCCTTCAGCATGACGTTGGCGCGCAGGCGGAGGCTACTCAGGCCGATGTTGTTGCGCGTGATCCCTTCGTGGAGCGCCTTGAAGTCGAACTTCCGGGGGCGGGTAACACGCACACGGGCCGCTTGCATCTCGATGTCGATTTCGGGTTCGGAGCCGTACCGGCCCCGGAGCAGACGGGCTATGCCCATCAGCTCCTCGTTTCAGGTTCACCCCGAGAGCCCGATATCGAGAAAGGCAAAGTCGGTCTGCTGGGGTTGGATCGTCTCCCCTGGCGCCACACACGCCACGACGAGGATACCGATTCCCAGGGCGGTCACGGCTGATTTCATATCCTGAATCCTATCGCGATAAAGAGTGAGAAGTCGTCGACGAGCTGCGTCCCGTTCACCCTATGGTAGAGAGGCACCTCCAAGGTGGCAACGATGTCCCAGACCGGCCTCGGATGGAAGACGAAGCTCAGGCGGGCCGAGATCGTGTCGCCACCGGTATTCGTCACCCCGTCGCCGTCCTGGCGCGCTCGAAATTCGTGCTTCCAGCGTAGACCGAACGTCCCGGAGGCGGACGGACCAGGGTACTTCTCGATCCAGAACCGGTTCCCGACGGCCAGATCGAGGACCAGCTCGTCGCCGAACTTGTAGTCCTGTCCCCCTTCCGTGTTGAGCTGATACAGCCACACTCCGTTGAACTTCCAGCGATCTCGCTCGAAGGTGGCGGCCAGTCCGGCGAAGGGATCCCACGAGCCCGACCCGGGCTGGAGGGTCATGGGCAGCCGCGCCCCGTTCTCGGTCTCCGTATCCGACCCGGTGGGAAGCTCCAGACCCAGAAGCGCCGCGAGGTTATCGGAGGCGCGGTGGGCGGTCGTCCGAAATATACGGTACTTCGCGACCAAGGTGACGTCCCCGATGCCGGATGTTTCCGCGTCGCCCGCGTCGGACTCCAGAGTTCGATAAACGAAGGGGAGGAGGGCCGTGAGCGTCAAGTCGGGCAGAGCGCCGTAGTTCACCGACGATGTGAGCCGGTGATCCATCCTCACCCGATCGAGGGAATCTCGCACCTCCTTCTCCCCCTCGAAGAGGCGCGACTGCCGGGTGAAGGTGTCGCTCAGGGTGAAGAGCCAACCCTCCTGGTACAGGGTCTCTCCCTCGAGGACCTCCAGCCCTCCCTCCTGTGCGTATCCGGCCACCGGGAAGAGCGAGAGGATCAGCAGGATTGGGCCCGCGCGAGTCACCGATCTCAACTCAAGCTCCCTTCCGGGACTCGGTCAGCATCTGCCGCAGCAAGCCGTTCTCCTGGATCAGGAGCCGGCTCCGCTTCTCGAGGCGATGCATCTTCACCGTCAGTCGGTGCAGGAACAGGAAGATCACCACAAAAAGGGCGCCGAACATCACGAGGAAGGGGAAGGCAACGCCGAAGAACCTGCCGGCGAAGTTCGTGAAGTCGGGAAAGAAGGTGAAGACGGCGGGGACGATGGCCACCATCGAGAGCATCAGGAACTCGTAGAGGTCGAGCCCGCCGCGAATCGTCATCACGAGCAGGAGGCCCATGTAGAGGGCCACGAAGACTGCGATCAGCGTGATCGTCGGTAGCGTGGGAGAGAAATCTGGCATCGCGTCATCCCTCCTTTCGCGGCCTCGCTGCGCGAGGGCCGAGTCGTGCCAGGGCGATGTAGCCGAGGGCGCGGATCATGTAGTTGAGGATATTGTGTCCCTGGATGCTGCTCTCGCCGCTCCCGCGCTCCCGCATCCGGACGGGCACTTCCCGGAGAGTCAATTTCTGGCGGAGTGCGCGGGCCACCACGATCGGTTCGGGGTAGTCGTGTGGGAAATTATCGGCAAAGGCGGCGATCGCCCCCCGATCGAAGAGACGGAGCCCGCTCGTCGGATCGGTGACGAACTTGCCGAAGAGGAGTTGCAGGGTCTTCCCGATCAGCCGGCTCCCGAGGCGGCGGGCGAACGAGGATTGAAAGCCGTCGTTGTCGATGTAGCGGGAGCCGATGATGAGGTTCGCCGGCTCCGAACTGTAGGCGGCGACAAGCTTCCTCACTTCCTCCGGGGGATGTTGGCCGTCCCCGTCGACCTGCACGCAGATGTCGTAACCCCGCTCGCGGGCGTACAAGAGACCTGTGTGGACCGCCGCCCCGATCCCGAGATTCTCCACGAGTCGGACGCAAGGGGAGAAGCGGCTCGCCACCTCGTAGGAGTCGTCTGTGGAGCCGTCGTCGATGACGAGAGTGTCGTAGCCGGCATCGAGGTCTCGCACCTCGCGCAGGACGTCTCCTATCACTTTCCCCTCGTTGTAGCAGGGGAGGATCAGCAGGATGCGTTCGGGTTCGGCCAACTCTCGTCTCCGTACAGGATGGACCGGCGGGAGCTTCGCCCGCCTTCGCCCGCCTTCGCATGGCTACGGCAGGCTTCGCTCAGTCTAGCACCGGATAGTGGCGGGTCCGCTCTCGCTCCTCTCCCCAGGGCCGCCCGGCGCCTCCGGTGAGCCAGCGTGCGATGCCGTAGCCTATGTCCATTGCGTCCAGGGAGCCAATGTAATGAAAGGCCCCCTGCCGGCCGATCGTCCGGAGGTTCCGGATCTCGTCCAGGCGGTCGAGAATCCGGTCGAGGTCCTCCTCGAATCCGGGGCGGTAAACGGGGTAGGTCTTCGGAAGACGGATCACCCGTTGATCGACCACGCGCGCCTCCCCGAGTCCCATCCGATCCAGGCCGCGCCGCACTTGCTCCACCAGTTCGTCGTCCGACTCTCGCATCAGGGGCCGGCCTTCATTGCTCATGATCTCGCAGCAGACGATGCTCCCGTCCGTGGCCATCTCCGGATCGAAGCTCTCCTGCTCGCTGATCCGGTGGAAGACGACCTCCGGGTCCGGGACGAAGATCCACGATTCATCGAGGAGGCTCTTCGGAGCCACCTTCAAGAAGACGAGGATCAGGTCGTTCAGGACGAGCACCCGACGGATCCCTTCGCGGAGCTCTCGCGGAAGGGCCTCACCGAGGAAGTCCGCCAGCCGTCCCATCGGGACGGTCGAGACGACGAAATCCTCCTCGCCGACCTCCAGCGTAACGGCCTTGTCCTCGCCGAGATGCCGGCACTCGATCGCCCTCACCGCCCCGTCCCGCATCTCGATCCTCCTCACCTCATGGCGGAGGAGAATCCGGCCGTGTCCCTCCGTCGCCTTGCGGACCGCGTCCCACAGTCTTTGCAAACCGCCGACCGGGTATCGGAACGTCAGGGCCTCGAATTCGCTCTTCTTCCTCCGGCCCAGGACGTGGGCGATCACCTCCGTGACCGAGGGGGTCTGGACGCGGGCTCTTGAAAGCTTGGCGTCGAGGCGTGCGGGATCGCCCCAGAGCTTCCGAGCGATCGGCTCGAAGAGGGCGCGGTAGAGGCCGCCGCCGATACGACGGACGAGATCTTCCTCGAACGTGCGGGCATGGTCCGCCGAGAGGAGGCAGCGGAGTCGGGCCCATCCGTAGGTCGCCGTCAGGTGCGCGAACGATCTGATCCCGAAGACCTTCACCAGCGAGAAGGGGGAGGGGGGATACGGCAGGTAGTGGCCGTGCAGGAAAATTCGACTCACCTTTTCGCGGACGAGCCAGCCATCCGCTGGGAGGAGGGCCTCGACCCGCGACCAGAGGGCCTCGTCGAGCGTGAAGAGCTTGTGTGGCCCGAGGTCGTGATGGCCGTGTCCCGGCCACTCCACGGTCCTCGCCAGTCCGCCGAGCTCATCGCCCCTCTCGACGAGGACGAAATCGCCGCCGCCTTCCTCGCACAGGCCATGAGCGACGGCGAGACCCGCGGGACCGCCGCCGAGGATGTAGGTAGTCATCGGACAATCCTTGCCAGGGCTGTGGTCTGGCTGGCGTAGTAGGGGAGGGGGAGGCGGCGAACGGCGCGGGGCGTCAGGCGACGGAGAAGACGGCCGAGGGGGACTCCGAGCTGGACCCCCACGTCCTGGAGGTAGCCGACCTGCAGAGTTTGCCAGTAGCGCCGGTAAACGAATGCCTCGACTCCCGATCGCCGGCAGGCCTCGGCCAGCGTCCGTCGGCTGAAGTGGTGGAGGTGAACGGAGAGGATCCACCAGAAGCGGCGCCCGGCAATCCTCGCCTGCCACGTTCCGATGTCGGGGTAGTTGATCAGCAGCACTCCGTCCGGCCGCAGGAGCCGCGCGGCCTCGACGATGGCGGCCTTCGGATCGGGGACGTGCTCGAGCACGTCCCAGAAGCTGACGAGATCGAAGCTCCCCGCCGAGAAAGGATGGCTCTCGATCGATCCCGCCTCGACCTGCAGTCCCCTCTGGCGACCCTGCTCCACGAGGAAGCGTGAAGGCTCCAGGCCGACCGCCTCGTAGCCGAAGGCGGCGGCCGCTTCCAGATAGCCGCCGCCCGCGCAGCCGATGTCCAGGACCTTCGAGCCCGACGGCGGGAGGTGCCGAGCGAGCTTCTCGAGGGCGCGCCGGAAGCTGCGGACGCGCATCGGGTGCTGGCTGTCGTGGCCGGACTCCTCGGAAGAGGCGTAGCCTGCGAAGATCACCTCGTCGGGGTAGCGCGGGCTCTCGTAGATCATCCCGCATCGGCGGCAGGTGACGAGCCGCTGCGTCCCCCGGATCCCCGAGGCGGCCCCGTAGAGGAGGCCCGGGTCACGGACCTCCACGGTTGGCTCGTAAAGGACCTCCTCGTCCGATGCATCGCATACCGGGCACGGCACGGGGCGCTTCGTTGGCCGTTCTCCGTCGACGGAGACGGACTCTTGATGGTGTTCGGGTGACGTCATGGTCGGCGGCGAGAGATTATGCCAGACCCCCCGCGACCGTGCCACCGAAGGGGGGGGGGAGGGCTGCAGGTAGGGGTCGCACCGGCGATGGAAGCCCTGCTAGGGTCGGGGGACGCTTATCTCCAGCGGGGACTTCAGGCCCTCCTCGGGGATCTCCAGTGCCTGCGTCACTTCGGGCTGTCCTGGGATCTCGACCACAAGTCGGTAGTTCCCGGGTTGCAGGTAGAAGGGTCCGAACGCTCCATCCTCCTCGACCTCGCCGAATTGGGTCCTATCCCAGCAGTGGACCCTCACGCGGCCTGGGGGATTCAGAGGCTTGGACACAACCCTACCCTTCACCTCCAGGCCGGGAATCCAAATCCGGATCGGGGGGCTCGGAAGCCTGACCCGTTTGGTTAGCTCCCATGCCCAGCGCCCATGCTGAGCGATCACGGTTACCTCGCCTTCTGGCGGAAGACCCAGAAGTCGGAAGTGTCCCTGCTCGTCGCTAGGGTCTGTGCTGTCCCCCATCCGATCTTCACCTGAAAGGGCCTGGACGATTCGGGTGGACACCCCCCTGCCGAACTTGTCCACTAGCCGGCCCTCCAGGGCACAGCCTGGAGATACATGGATGGTCGTCTCGACATTCTCCTCCTGCTCCAGGTCTATCTCTCCTCTGAAGTGCCTGTGGTGCTCGGCCCAGACGTCGATCCTGTAGTCAAGGGGAGCCACTCCATCGAATCGGCAGTCGCCCGAGTCGTCTGTCTCTCCAAACTTGGGTATGGGATTCTCAACTCGCAACGGCCAGGCCAGCAGCCGCACTCTCGCACGAGGAACCGGCTCGCCTCTCTTGGAAACAACTCTCACGAGGGCGGATCGACCCTTGTCAAGGATCACGCTGATGGGGACGATTCCCTCCGGGTGCTTCTTGCTTCGACCGACTGCTCTTGCCCGCCCCTCCAGGAAATCGTCATGCTGGATCTGAAGAGCCCAGATTTCGTTCTCCGGAAGATCGACGTCCTCAGAGACGAAGATCCACTCGAACTTCCCCTTCTTGTCGGTAAAACAACCTGGCGGCCAGGTGGGTCTGTCAACTCCTGCCGAGATGCCGAAGCTGACCGAACTGATGTTTGCCTGAACACCCTCGTAGTATTCAAACAGGAGGACAGAAGCTCCCTCGATGGGCCGACCCTGATTGTCCGTCACTCGGCCCTCAATCGTCCGGCCTGGCGGGAGAGAGACCTCGACCGTCTTGGACTCCTCCGCCGAGAGCTTGAGAGGCTTGAAAGGCTGCCGACCCCAACTGAACCCCAGAATCTTCTGATAGTGGGCTCGCGCTGCGGCAACAACGGCCAGAGAGACTTCTTTGGAGTACTTGAAGACGATCGTTGAGAGGAGGAGGCCCTCGGAGTTCGTCGTTCCCCGGATGAGCTGGGCCCCGGGCCTTTCTCCTCCATACCTGTAGAGAAAGACCCCGACCTCCGCCCCCCCGATCGGCTCTCGGCTATCGGCATCAATGACTCGGATGGTCAGTTCGGACATTCCCATCTTTCGCTTTGACGCCAAGCTGGAGGCTCTGGACGACCTTCTCGAAGTCGTCGGCGAAATCGTCGTACGCCTCGCTCGGCGCGACGCCCTCGACGATGATGACGTGGGGCACCGTGGTGAGGTAGACGCGACGCATTTTTCGCGGGGACCAGGACTTCTCGGATCGCTTCTCCTCGTAGAGGATAGCCATCGCCTTGTAGCCGTTCGCATCCACGCTCTCGGCGGAGTGGACCTTGTGACTCTCGCGAAGCCGCTCCTCCTTTCGGGCCGCTGCGACGTCGAACTCGAGATGTTCGGGGTTGTTTGCCGCCAGGAACTTGATCAGGGCGTCTCCCTTTCTGAGAGCCACCTGGAACAAGAGCCTTTCCTCCGGCGCGACGAGGTCATCCTCCAGGACGAATTCCCAGGATGCGTCCGGTCGAGTGATCGATGCGTGACAGAAATCGCTACGGAATGTATCGTTCTCCACGATCTCTCCCACTGGCGGGACGGTCAGGTCAGAGATCCACTCCTTCCACTTCTCCTCGAATCCCTCGACTCCGCCGACGACCCTGCAGATCTTCTCGAACTGACTGGGCGCGTACGTGTCGTCGATCACGTTGGTAAAGAGCTTGTTGAAGACTGCCTGGTTGCTCTTGCTCGAGTTCACCATGAAGTAGATCACCGACCAGGCGTGAGCGTAGTGGAGTCCGGAGAAGCGCGCCGGGGGTGTGCGGATCAGGTCGGCCACCTTGATGTAACTCCCGTCGGCGATGGCGCGCTGCACGTGCCTCAGACGGTCCCTGGGGATCTGGTGACCCTTTGCCTTCCCCTTCCCGGTCGGGACAACGATCCCCTCCCCGAAGTAGACGGCCAGCCCCTGGCTCATCCAGGGGGGCAGGTTCCGGAAGTTGTTGACGACCATCGCCTGCCACTTGAGGGTCAACTGGTGTGCGAGGGCGCCGACGGTGTCACCGCTCAGGCCAACCTGGCCATGATACGCATGGATGCTGCCTGTGGCCGGGCGGAAGAAACTCTTCACGTCCGGAGGCACGCCCTCCCGTTCCAGGAACTCCTGGTGAGTCTTGTAAATGTACACCGCCGTGCTGGTGTCTAAATAGCGGCGAAGGCGCGCCTTGCTGAAAAACCTTCTCAGCTCGAAGTCGATCTTCGTAAGGGCCTTGGCGTACGACTCGGCCACCTCTCGGCTCGTGTTGCACACGAGGAGGAATCCTGGCCCCTTGAGCCGGTGGGCTCTCTCCCAGGGGACTCCCTCGTGAGCCTTCATCGCCTCTGCCCATGCGGCTTCGGCGTCCTTCCTATTTTGGAGTCGATCAGCCCTCAGCTTCTCCGGGGCCGGGGCGGGGGGAGTTCGGGGCTTCGGGGTCGGCACCTTCCGGGGCCCCTTGGGAAGGTCTGACTCGGCCGGACGGTCTTCAGTCTTCGGCTTCTTACGAACCACTTCCGGTGGGGATGGGGATTCTTCGGGAGACCGTATGCCCGAGCAGGCCGGCAGACTGAAGATGATCGCTACAGGGATCAGGATGGCGAGACACGGGATAACCCACCGTCCAGTGCGGGGGTGAATCATGATCGGGTCCACCTGGCGTAGACGAGACGAATGCCGCTCTCAGACATGCTATCAAGATCCGAGGAACCGCGACAGGACGCCCGGCGCCAAGGGGTCGGTAGTGGTGTATCCGTCGGATCGAATCACGAGTGCTTGCACAGCAAGTCCATAGGGCGTAGGATCCTCGTAGATTCCGGCAAGGCCCACCAGGGTAAAGATGGAGGCGTGATGTCAGAGATCACCCCGAAGGAGAGGATTCTGGAGGCGGTGCAGAACCTGCCCGAGGACGCAACAATCGAGGACGCTATCGAGCGGCTCTACCTTCTTGCGAAAATAGAGAAGGGCCTCTCAGAAATCGAAGCGGGCTTGGGCATCCCACACGCGGAAGCGAAACGGCGTCTCCTCGATGGCTGAGATAATTTGGACGCCCCAGGCCATCTCAGACCTGGAGGTCATCCGAGCTTTCATCTCGCGTGATTCAGAGCACTACGGGGCCTTGGTCGTCAGACGAGTTATCGAGAGCGTCACCCGCCTTCAGGCATACCCGGCCTCCGGACGTGTTGTCCCGGAACGCGGGGTGGAAGAACTTCGCGAGTTATTGTGGGGGAATTACCGCATCGTCTACAAGATGGCCGAGGACAGGGTCCACGTACTGACGGTGTTTCACGGAGCTCGCACACCTCGCCTCCCGTAGGTTCCCCACAAGCTAGCGATCGGTCCAGGAAGCCGCTGCGCCTGACCCGCCTTCGCCCGCCTTCGCCCGCCTTCGCAAGGCTACGGCGGGCTACGGCGGGCTACGGCGGGTGGGCGTCAAGTCCGTAACACGTTCGAACTTCGAAGGGATCCCGAGCGCATGCTGGCCTGGCTCCGCGAGCGAATAGAGAGGCGGGACATCAATGTCATCCTCGCCGCCCTCGTCGTCATCCTCGGCCTGATCTACGTCCCCAGCACCTTGTCCCCATCAAACTACTCCGTGGCGGTTCCATACTTCGGTCCGCGTCACGACGGCCTTGTCCTCGGGCCCGCCCGGCCCGTTCGATCCGACGAATGGGCGGTCTGGACCCCCCTGACACAGGCCACGGTGAACAACGACTTTCGCCGCTATAACGAGACATCCCTCTACCGCGAGGATCTCCGCATGGTCTACGCCATGCCGATCTTCGACTGGGGGATGCTCTTCAAACCGACGATGTGGCTCTATCCGCTGGTGAACGCGGCGTACGCCTTCTCCTTCTTCCACTTCGCCTACATGGCCCTGTTCCTCTTCGGATACGCCCTCCTGCTTCAGCGACTGGGCGTGAGAAAGGGAGCCTCCTTCCTCTTCTCCCTGATCCTCCTCTTCACGGGGAATGTCCAGTACTGGTGGACCACCACCGGGTATATCGTGGCCATCTTCCCCTGGCTCCTTGTCGTCATGACCTTGCGACTGGGTCTCCTCTGGCGGGGACTCCTCTTCTACTGGGTCGCGGTCTGCTGGTTGCTCTCGTTCTTCTACCCGCCCTTCTTCATCCAGCTCGCCTTCGTGGCCGTCATCATCCTCGCCGCCCTCAAGTCGAGCCTGCTACGACTGAAGCCCCTCCTGGTCTTCGCGTCGTCGGGCATCGCCGCCGTGGCGACGGCCATCTTCTACCTCCGGGATCACCTCGAGGTGATGGCCCGGATGCCCTATCCCGGGAAGTTCCGAGCCATGGGGGGAGACGAGACCCTGGACCTCTGGCTCTCCCAGTTTCTCCCTCTCCTGCACATCCAGGATCACCAACACCTCGTCGGGTCCAACATCTGCGAGATCGGCGTGGTGGGCACGTTCTATGTCTTGATGGCGGCCTGCTTCCTGGACTACCGGCGGCTATTCCGGATCCCCCGGGCCTACCTGCGAGGCCTGGCCATCATCGGGGCGGGGCTGCTCGCCGTCTGGGCCTGGATGTACCTCCCCCTTCCCTCCTGGGTGGGGGCGCCGATCCTCTGGGATCGGGTCCGTCCTCATCGCATGTTCTTCGCATCGGGATTCCTGATGTTCCTCTTCGCCGCCGTCGCCGCCCGGGCTTTCCGTCTCCGGGTGAACGGTCTCCGATTCTGTATCTACGCCTTTCTGGTCCTGGCCGGCTGGTACCTCATCAAGTGGAAGCGGCACGAGATCGGCTTCGGCGACTCCATCCTCGATTGGGCCATCCTGATCCCGGTGGGGATCATCTGGGGATCCCGGCGCGAGCTGAAGCGGGACCGGCTCCACCTTGCCCTCATCTCCGCGGCCGCCGCCATGGGGCTTCTCGCCTTCGGGACCTTTCAGCCGATCCAGTCTGCCTGGAGGATCTTCAACCGCAAAGAGACCTCGATCACCCGGATACTGGATCGGATCCAGGAGTGGCAAGGTGGCGACCGGCTCGTCTTCTCCGGCTACCCGGGGGCCTTGCTGAACGGGTGGGGATACCCTTCGGTTGCCCACGTCCTCATCGCCCATCCCACGGAGGCGTGGAAGACCTATTATCCCGAGCTTTCGGAGGAGGAACTGGAGACCATATTCGGCCAGTGGTCCCACGTCGCGCTCACGGACGAGGAAATCCCATCGAGCCCCCATATGGGCATCGTCCATGTCCCTATCTCCACCTTCCTGCCGTGGCTCCCCGGGGCGGTTCCGCGCCTCGTCGTGGGCGACCCGGGGGGGGCCCTCGAGGCCAATGTGGGCCATCTGGAACAGATCACCCGGGAGGGTTCCACCGTGAAGGTCGTCGGTTGGGCGCCATGGAAGGATCGGGAGATCAAGGACCACACCCTCTACGTTCTCTGCGACCTGCCGGTCCGGGACCTCCGGTTCCGTCGCGACAAGAGGTTCGATGTGGCCCTCGCCGAGGAGGAGCCTGGGTTTCTCTTCAGTGGATTTCAGCTCGAATTCGAAACCGATGGGTCGGGGACTCCAGGGGTTTGCCTGATCCTGGAGGATCCGGAAGGTCGGCGTTTCCTCCTGGCGGGAGATAGGGCGACAGCCCGGTGCGGTGGGCTCCTCGAAGGCCGGCGGCCCTGAGATGTCGGCGGTCTCTCACGCCCGCTCGCTACGGCGCCGGCGGCGGATGAGGGAGGTGATGAAGAGCATGCGTCTTGGCAGGTTCTCCATCTTCGTCTGCGGCCGGCCGAGGATGGCTCGTAGCCCCTGTAGCCAGAGGTCCAGGCCCTTCTTGAGCTTCTCGAGGAAGAAGACCCGTATCAGCTCGCGCCGCCGCCTCTGGAGGACGCTGAAGTCATCCCTCCCCCGGGGAGAAAAGCTGGGCAGGGCGTCATCGTCACTGAGGGCAATCGCACTCTCCGTGTGAAGGTCGCTTCCGGCGAAGGGGGCCACAATGAAGACCGCCACTTCGTCGAGACCGGACCGCACCATCTCCTGAAGGTAACGTCTGGATTCCTCGTGGGTCTCGGGCGTCTCCGCGGGATGCCCCACGAGGAAGCAGGCCTGTGTCCTGATGCCCTGCTCGCGGCAGGCCCGGACCAGCTTCAGCCCGTGATCGTAGTCGAACGGCTTCCCGATCTGCTTCATGACCTCCCGACTCCCCGACTCGGGGCTGATCGAGATGTATCGGCACCCCGCCCTCGCCAGGAGGGGCACCTGATCCAGGGGGACCGTCTCTGCCTTCGTGCCACTTACAAAATAGAAATATATCTTCGCGCTTCTCTCCAGGAGGAGCCGGGAGATCTCTGCCCAGTAGGCGCTCCTCACCGTGGGGTTCAAGTCCTCCACCTGGAAGTGACGGACACCGAACCGGTCCCGGAGGGAGATGATCTCATCGACGACCTCCACGGGTCTCCGCTCACGCCACCTGCGATCGTTCGTCTCCGGGACGACGCAGAAATCACACGGATAGGGGCAACCGCGGGAGGCGAGGATGGGGAGATAGGTCCCCGTCTTCGGGCCGTGGGAGTAGGGCAGGGACCAGTAGCCTCGGACGGGAAACTTCTCCCACGCGGGGATCGGATACGAGGCGAGCCGTTCCATCCGCCGTCGGACGGGTCCCCCCGCCGGACGCCACCGTGAGATCACGTTGTCGGGTGGCCTGCGCTTCCGCGGGCTTTCAAGCCAGGTCCGGATCTCGTCCCAGTTGAAGCAGGCCTCCCCACAGATCAGGCCGTCCACTCCAGCAGAGAAGAACGACTCCGACAGCCTCTCGATGGAGTAGGCCGTCACGGCCTGGGAGTTCTCCAGGATGGCCACCGACGCGCCCGGCCTCACCCTTTTCAGGAGCGCCGCGATCCCCAGAAGGTCCTCGTGGGACATGTAGGAGATGGCGTAGAGGATGAAGGCATCGGCCTCCGTGACGGCCGGTGTCCTGAGTAACTCCTCCGGGGGCGTCCCCTGGAGGTAGTAGTCCCCTCGGTCGACGAGCCGCCGCGGGTCGGACCCGAAGAGATCGATCACCGAGACATCGTCCCCCCGGGACGGGAGGTAGGCCGCGAGGACCGCGAGCTCCACGGGCCAGTAAGGCACGCCCGAACCGAGGAAGTCGCCCTTCTGCACGGCGATGCGTGGAGAGATCAACGTGACGCGCATGAGCCTGGCCTGTCAGTCCAGCACCGGATAGCGCCGGATCTGCGCAATCGAAAAGGATGAGCATCCCGGGAGATGGTCTTGGGCATACAGCAATCTGAGGGGGAAACGATGCAAGACTTCCTGAGATTCAAGAAGATGATCACGCCGCTGATGATTCAAGTCCTATTCGGAATTGGAGTCGTTTTGTGTCTTATTGTGGGGCTCCTTTCTGTAGTCGCTGGCTTCGACCCGATCGTTGGCGGGGCCGGACCGATAGCGATCGGCCTGCTCATCATAGTCTTAGGCCCGGTAGCTGTCAGGGTATATTGCGAGCTACTCATCATCGGCTTCAGCATCAATGACACCTTGACTGATATCAAGAACAAGATGCGGGACACGATCGAGTAGATAGCCCAACGGGATCGCCGAGGCGAGCCCGATCTCCCAGGTTCATGTGCCTCGCTCCAGGGGCAAGGGATCCCAGATGCGGGAGGTGGATTCCCAGAAGGGGACCCCCCCCGGGTAGCCCTCCCTCTCTCCTGCCATATCCCGTGGAGAGATCAGCTCTTAGAAAGTGAAAATCTCAGGGCAAGTTGGCCCGGCAGTTGCGCTCTAGAAGCGACGGGAAGAACCGCAGGAGGCCCGATGAAGTCGCTCAAGGAGCTCAAAGTGGATCTCGTGATGAGGCAGCCCGTCCAATCGTTGGACGCCGAGTGGCCGCTCCGGAGGGCGGCGCAATTCCTGCTCGAGCACGGATTCAGCGGCGCCCCGGTCGTGGACGAGAGCGAGAAGATCGTTGGGGTCCTGACGTTGAAGGACATCGCTCGCTACGCCGAGTGGCACCTGGGAATCGAGGAATGGTCGGACGAGATGGACCCCGAGGAGAGACTGCTCCATGCGCAACCCAGGAAGAAGGACGGTGGCACTTTCACCTCCACCCTCGTTGATCAGATGACCGAGCCGATGGTGGTGGGCCTTATGACCAAGAAGGCCTGCACAGTCAAGAGCGGGACCGCGTTGAGTGAGGCCATGTCGATCCTTCTCGAGGGCCATATGCACCGGGTCTTCGTCGTTGGCCCTGAGGAAGAACTCCTGGGAGTAGTCTCCACGATGGACCTCGTTCGGTTCTTCCACGACGAGCTCGCTGATTCCTGACCGATCCCAGCCGGGATTTCCCCTATCATACTACCTGGCCGCGAATCACCCCGGATGAGGGCTCCGATGGGCCTGTCTTCTCGGAGGGACGGAGGGAGGAGGCGCTGTGAATCCGCAGAACATATTCCAGGAGATCCCGACCCCCTTGCCCGAGGAGTTGATGGAGACATTGCTGACGCGGGAGGAGTTCCGCATCGAGCGCATCGTCTCCCATGGCCACGCCTCCCCACCGGACTTCTGGTACGACCAGGAGGAGAGCGAGTGGGTGATCCTCCTCTCCGGGGCGGCCCGGCTCACCCTGGAAGGTAACCCCAAGCCCATCCACCTGGCGCCGGGGGACTACCTGAACATTCCGGCTCACCTTCGGCATCGCCTCGAATGGACCCATCCCGATCAGGACACCGTCTGGCTCGTCGTGTTCTACAAGTAGGTCCCGGAGCCGATGAGGTCGGCGGCAGCGGGGAATTGTTTCGTCGACACCTTCAGTTGGAACTTACTCAGCAGGAGAGCAGAAGTAGCAAGACCATACCAGCCGACTCCTGACTCCTCTCCAGATTTCACCAACAACCGTCCCCCCTGGTCCCCGGATCCCGTGTCTTATAGGATGGCGTGTTGATCGCTTTCGAACGAGAGGGTGCCATGCGATTTCCGATCCTCCTCGCGCCGGCCCTCGGCGCGGCCCTACTCGCGGCTGGGGACCCCGGGGCGAAGAGCCGAGGCCCTTTCGATAATCCTGCCGAACACGAAGCCGCTGACGACGAGGGTCGCATAACCTACCGCAAGAGGCTTGCGGAGGCGCACAGGACGGGCGAGGCGGCGGACTACCTGAAGGTGGCCGAGTGGGCTGAGGAAGCGGGGCTCCGCCGGGAGGCTTGGGTGGCCTTTGAGATGGTCCTGGTCGCTGACTCGGACGACCTGACGGCCCGGAAGCGCCTGGGGTACGTCGCGAAGAATGGGCGCTGGGTGCTGGTCGAGAAGGGCGACATCCGACCCAGCGGCCTGGACGAGGAGAGGGGGTTCACGCTCTCGAAGCGACTCCCCGGAGATGTACGGGCCTGCGCCGCCCTGGCGGTGAGCGTTGACCCCTGGGAGCGGCACGTCGGGCTCGACCGCCTGCAGGCGATCGCGGACGACTTCCGGTATTGGCTGGACGACAGCCTTCGCGACGAGTTCTCGGATGGCTACAACGCCGCCGTGCGGGAGATCGGATGGCGTCCGCCCGCCGGCGCCATCGCCCCAGAGGATACGTCCGAGCGGATCACACGCCGGATCGATCAGCACATTCGCAAGACGCGTACCGGCCCGGTCGCCAAGGGCCTGGCGGCCCATCGGAAGGAGTTGCTGCGGGACGTGGGGCGGCACCGCCGCGAAGTCCGTAGACTCTACGACCCGCCGTCATCCCCTCGGAAAAGGCTGCACAGGGAGAAACTCCTCAGGCGCTGGTCCGAGGCCCGGAAGGACGCCCTGAAGGTTATCCGGGATCCGGAGGCGTATCACCGGACCGGCGAGGGCGAAGTTGTAGGGGGAGAGTTCGTCGCTCAACAGGTAGAGGCGACGCGGGCGGCGTACGAGGAGCTTCGAAACGTAGTGAACAAGGACCTCGTGCCCGTCATGGCCCTTCTCGATACAGAGGCAGCGGCGCTCGTGGAGGCCCTCGAGCCCTTGGAGAGACGGATTCGCGACATCGAGAGGTTCCTGGAATTCAACGAGATGCCAGTGAAGGAAGAGGCAAATGCTCCCTCCCCGGCAGCCTGGTATTTCCTCTTTGAGCGGGCCGGGGCAGCCGACCGTGTCGCCGGCCTTCACGGCCCGCTTGCTCCCTGGGAGGAGCGTGCGCTCTGCGTGCTGCGAAATGAACTCATCCTCCGCCGGAATGGGCAACTGGCGGCACCCGAGTCGGAATTGGGGCCGACGGCGACCGCGACCGAGATCGAGCTTGCCCGGCTCCTCAACGAGAATCGCATCGCGATGGGGCTACCCGCCCTTGCGTTCGACCACCGACTCACCGCCTGCGCCCGGAATCATTCCGAGAATATGGCCCAGGTCGGGCGGCTCGATCACGGCTCATCGACACCAGGGCGTCGGACGCCTACCGAGCGGGCCCAGGACGCCGGGTTCGTCGGCGATGTCAGGGAGCTCCTTCATCGTGCGGAGGGAAAGTTGTCCGCTGGGGACGTGGTCGAGGCCTGGTATCGGGAGCCGGAACATCACCGTGCCCTCCTCGAGAAGGACTGGAACTGCGTCGGCTGCGGGATCCACGAGGGGTATGTGACACACATGCTCGGGGCGAGGACATCCGAAGACGACACCGCGCAGGAATACGAGGAGCGGCGTTAGGAGAGCTCAGCGGGAGCACGAGGCCCGGCGAGCATCATCTCGATCTCCACCTCCGAACCTGCCGCGCCCGCCCTCTTCGCCGATCACCCGCGTCATCGGGCCGAGGCCTAACATCATTGGTAATGATCGGCCGCGAGCTCCCATCTCCCCCGACCGCCGAGGAGCAGCGCTGAGACCACCCCGGGTCAGGGGCTGCAGAGCACCGCCCCGCCACCCGGCTCCTCTCCTGATTGTCCCGGCAAGCGATCCCCCTGGTCCCCGGAATCTGTGTCTTATAGGATGGGGCATCGACCTTCCCTGAACCCCGGAGGCCTTGTGCGATTCCATCCTATCCGTACCTCGGTGCCCGTCGGATTGCTTCTTCTCATCCCCCTCCTAGTCTTCGCCCAGGAAGGGGCTCCCCCTGAGAGGCAACCCCCCAAAGATCAGTCCCCCAAGCCGCGCCTCGACCTCTACGGCGACCCCCTGCCGGAGGGGGCGATCCGACGCCTTGGATCCCTCCGGTTCCGGCACATCGGGACCGTATTATCCGTCGACTTCTCCCCGGACGGGAAGACTATCGCATCCGGAGGAAGGGACTGGACGGCCCGAATCTGGGATGCCCAGACCGGAAAGGAGATCCGCCGGTGGGAACTCGACGGTCAGGCCCTGGCCGTCTGCTTCTCTCCTGACGGCAAGACACTCGCCTGCGGAGTCGGAGAGCCCAACACCTCCCGGGGTACACGGAAACATCGCGCCGTTCTCCTGTGGGACACGGCCACGGGGAAGGAGATCGGCAAGCTCGGCGATCTGACAACGGACATCAGATCCATAGCGTTCTCCCATGACGGCGAGCGCCTGGCCGCTGGAGTCGGAAGACGCGGGGCCGAGGATCACGAGATCTACATCTGGAAGGTAACTACGGGTGAAGAACTGGTGGCGATCCGGGATCTCTCCAGCATCGTCTTCATCGTGGCTATCTCCCCTGAAGGGAAGTGGCTCGCCGCGGGGGACGGTGCCGATACGATCCACGTCTGGGACGCGTGGGATGGCAAGAGGCTGAAGAAGCTCGGTCCTTTCACCGACAAGAGCGCCGTCCATGCTCTTGCCTTCTCCCCTGACGGCAAGTGGCTTGCGTCAGGCCACTGGGACCAGAAGATCCGCGTCTGGAAGACCGCCAGTTGGGTGACCATCGATCCCCTCGAAGGCCATTCCTCCTCCGTCTGGTCGTTGGAGTTCTCCCCTGACAGCCGTCTCCTGGCGTCGGGTAGCTCCGACGGCAGCGTGGGAATATGGGACGCGCAGACTTGGAGTCTCGCCCGGCGTTGCGAAAGACCCGACGCGAGCCGCCGGGCCCAGATGCACGTTGTCCGCCCCGTCGCCTTTTCCCCTGATGGAAGGACGTTGGCGGCAGGCGATGGGGGTTCGAAGATCATCCTCTGGACCGTGCAATCGGCCGAGGAAGAGGTCCTGTACGAGGGTCATGCGGGTCGGGTGAGTTGCCTCGCCTTCACCCCCGATGGTCGGTCACTCGTCTCGGGCGGACGTGATGGATCCGTCCGCCTCTGGGACGTCGAATCGGGAAGGCAGAATCTGAAGCTATGGGGCCCCGGGTTCGGAGTCGGGGCGGTGGCGGTCTCACCGGCTGGAAAGACGCTGGCGTCGACGCACGCCCTCGGCCGAGCGCATCTCTGGGATATGGCGACGGGCAAGCTTCTAGGGCAATGGCCGCCACGGAACCGGCGGGTCTCCGCAGAACTTCGGAGCCTACTCGAGAGCGTCCAATTTGAACGGTTCAACACGTTGGAATTCACTCCTGACGGCAAGAGCCTGTTCGCCGGGAGCACCCGTGACGCGGTGGCGCTCCTGAGCCTTCGGTCGAATGATCTCGACATCTTCGCGCAACCGTTCCAAGGTCCAGGGATGGGTGGTGGGACGAGAAGCGTGGGACCAGCCCGACCGCGACTGGCAGAGATCTTTGGCGGATGGGAGTACCTGCACAAGCCGGCAGCCCTCGCTCGAAATGGCGAGATAGCAATCTTTCGCACTTCCGATTCGACCGTGGTGGCCCGGCACCTGCCCAGCGGGAAGGAGTGGTTTCGCCAAGCCATACCCAGGCAGGAAGGAACAAATGGATCTCTCTATTCTGAGCCCAGGACTCTCGCGATTTCGTCGGACGGCCAGTTGGTCGCTCTCGGGAAGGGCGATGGGACCATCGAGCTCTGGGAGCTATTCTCCGGCCGGAGGATACGGGCTTGGAAGGCACACAAGTTCATGCCGCTTTCCCTGGATTTCTCGCCCACCGGGAGCCTTCTGGCGAGCACGAGTGTGGAATCCACGATCCGGCTCTGGGACATCTCCCAGGGCAAGGAGATGCGGAGATTGAGCGGCCATGAGGGATGGGCCCAGGTTGTCCGGTTCTCCCCTGACGGGAAGACCCTGGCATCGGCAGGTCTGGACACGACGGTCCTCCTCTGGGATGTGGAGGCGGTGCGAGTGGCCGCTACCGACCGGGGCGGTGCCATCGAAAAGAAAGACATCGAGGCCTTATGGGCCGATCTGGCCGGGGGGGACGCCGCCAAGTCCGAGGAGGCAGTCCGGACCCTTGCGGCCAACTCGGCGATGGCCATCTCATTCCTCGCGAACCGACTCCCCGTAAGGGTCCCCATGGATATGGAAGAAATCCGAAGCCTCGTCGCGCGCCTCGACGATGTCGACTTCGCCCGACGGGAGGAGACGACGAAAAGGCTGGAGGCCTTGGGCGACGCGGCCGAAACGCATCTGATGGAGAGCCTCGATGACTCGGACCGCAGCCCCGAGTCGCGCATCCGGATAGAGGCGATCCTTGGATCGTATGCTCCCCCCTACCGTGAAATCCCGAGCGAGAAAATGCGAGGCCTGCGGTCCATCCGAATCCTGGAGAAGATCAGCACGGCAGAAGCGCTGGAGGTGTTGAATCAGATCGCCCGGACCTTCCCTTCCGTCGTCGTCCGATCCCGGGCGAGTTTGGCCGCGAAACGGATCCGGTCCGCAAGCCGAGAATTCTAGACCACAGCTCTCCCCCAGCGCTCGCCAGACCCGGGAGGCCCAGGCGGCACTGGAGCGGCTGGAGAAACGGGGGAAATCGGAGTGACGTGAGCTAGGTTCGGACGAGGCAATCCGGTCACCCAACGGAGCTTGATGAAAGGTCATGTGTGATGGGTGGTAAAATAACTTTCCTGGTGGTGATCGTGACTGGCATCATCGCAGTCCAGATCATCCAGCGAGCGGGAGGCGGTGGTGATCCCACGGCCCAAGAGGTGATCGAAAAGGTCCAGGCGACGTACGGCGACCTGGAGACGTACGAGACGGAAGGGGGGATCGTGTCAAACCAGATCCTGGACGGAGTCGAGGAGAAGGTGGAAACCTCGTTCCACATTCGGCTCAAGAAGCCCGACCTCTACCTGATCTCATGGACAGAGAAGTCCAGCGAGAAGCCGGGTAAGTCGATGACCCGCGCAGTCTGGAAGGATGGGAAGCAGGCTTATGGTTACTCGAGCTCAAGGAACGCCTACTCGAAGGTGGAGTACGACCGTATGGCCTTCTCCGGCGTCCACTACGAGGTCCCCCCTCTCTTCTTCCCGGACCTGGACCTCGGTTTCCCGGACCTTCCCCGGATGAAGGATGCTCGGATCGTCCGCACCGAGATCGTCGCGGGGGAGGAGTGCTACGTCATCACGGGAGCGACCGAGCAGAGCGGGGGATTAACCTTCTGGATCTCCAAGTCGCGGCACTTCATCGTGCAGCGCTCTGAAGACATAGCCGATCTGAAAATCGACTTTGACCTGGCCCTGCGGCGCCACGAGGCGATGAAGGAGCACATACCCGACCAGCTCTGGGAGTTCAGCAAGAAGGCGATGGAGGAATCCAAGAAGTTCTACGAGACCCACGAGCTCGGTGGCGTCTCGACCGAGACACACACCCGGACTTCCACCCCCGACTTGAGCGAGGAGGACTTCCGGTTCGCTCTGCCCAAGGACGCGGCACTGGAGTCTCGCCGGGAAGAACGTGAGAAGTTTCTAAGGGATTACCTCTCTGGAGAAAAGCCGCTGTTCCCGGAGGTTAAGTAGCCCATCAGACATGGGGTGCGGTCTAACACACCGCCCCACCTGTCCCGCGGCGAAGAGATACAATATATTTGCTGGAATTCGATTGGCACCGCTAGCAGGTCAGCGCCTGGTCCGTCAGGCCGACGAGCCGCATGCGTAGAATAGTGCGATACCTGAGGCCCCGAACTCTCAAGCAGCTGCTTGCGACAACCTCTCTCTTCGCCGTAGTTTGCTCCGTTTACTTCCACTACATCGAATATGAAGACTACTGCGTGTATCAAAGCGGCCCTCAGGGCGCGAGCTCTCGTTTTCTGGTCAGGCGGCAGAGATTCCCCTGGATGCCACGCCAGGATAGGGTCGATGTTCCGATCAGTACGGCCGTTTTCGACCGAATGCAGAGGCGAGCACTTACTGCGGCATACAAGGACCATGCGGCGAGCCACATCACGGGAGCAAATCTAGAGTCATACACCCTCATCCGGAGAAGGAAGAGCTGGTGGCTGCGGGGTCCGCGGTATGTAACTGTTCCAGGCAATGCTTCCTCCTTCGAAGAGATTCGCCAGCGCGCCAAGAGCGGGCTAAATGCCTGTGGCGAGATCAGCTCGCACACCGTGTTTCTTGCCGATAGCTTCTTCGATTGACCCTAGAGATTCACTGCTGGGATACGGCAGCCTGACAGGCTGCAGCCGCGCTGCGGCTCGAAGAAGAGGCCGCTTGACAGGCATGGGAGGACAGACCGGGTGTCCCATGGCTACCAGCGATGGGGCCGGCAGAATACGCTACGGCGCGCCCGCAGAGTTGGCGCACGCTTTGAGGAGAAGAGGCTGTTCTTCCCTAAACCAATACATGGAGGCGACAATGCCCGGCCCATTTCACAAGGGTGAGATAGCTGTTCAGGAGCGATACGGTGGACGGACGATGGCAGAGGCCGTTGGTCGAACGATTCGCGACCACATGCCGGCCTCCGCCCGGGAATTCGTGCAGCAACTTCCATTCGTCGTCCTCGGCGGAGCGGATGATCGGGGAGAGGTGTGGGCGACCCACCTTGTCGGTGAGCCGGGTTTCGTACGGCCCGTCGGCGAACGCACGTTTATTATCGACGGTGGCATACTACCCGGTGATCCGCTCGAGGAAACACTGCGCAGAGTGGGATCGCCCATAGGGATGATCGGCATCGAGCCCCGCACACGTCGCAGGGTGCGGTTGAACGGTCAGATCGAGGCTGTCGAGACTGATGTCATTACCGTTTTGACGGCGGAGGTCTTCGCCAACTGCCCGAAATACATCCAGGCTCGCGAATTCCCCACGAGCTCCAGTCGGGTGCCCGGCGAGGTCCGGCGCAACGAGAATCTGGATGACTGCCAGCGCGGCTGGATCGAGTCGGCCGACACGTTCTTCATCGCGACGGTGAACGGCGATCGGGGCGCAGACTGCTCGCACCGCGGGGGAATGCCGGGATTCGTTCGAGTGCACGACGATAAGCGATTGAGCTTTCCCGATTACGTCGGCAACTCCATGTTCCAAGCGCTTGGTAACATCGAGAGCGACCCGCGGGCCGGGCTGGTGTTTACGGACTACGCGTCCGGGACGCTCGTTCATGTCACCGGGGATGCTCGAGTGGACGAGTCGGGTGAGCGACGGGCAGAATTCGACGGTGCCGAGCGAGTGGTGGAACTCAAAGTGAAGGGCGTGATCGAGCGGGCTGCAGTCCTGCCCCTGGCTGACACCTTCGTCGACTACTCTAGGTTCAACCCGGGGGCGCCGAGAGATCTCTCGGCGCGTCAAAGTGATACGGGAGCCTGGATTCGTTCAATTGGGGGTTGCTCGCCCGAACCAGATGCGTGACGAGACGCTGATGATCGGCGCTTCGTGATGGACCATTCCAACCATCAGGGTGTCACGACTTGGGGACGGCCAGGGCGGACGCCGTCGGCAAGCCTCCCCAGGATCGAATTCCGGCGCTTGAGTGGGGAGGTATGAATGGCCATGCTTCGAACTAACAATTTTCTGGCGTACAGATAGGGGTAAGGTCATGGCCGACGATGTAAGTTCAGCAAGGGTCGTCGTCAGGGGTGGAAGCGCGGGTTACGCGCAGGAAATCGAAGTCGGAGGACACCGGTTCGTAGCTGACGAGCCAGCGAAGGTCGGCGGTACCGATACCGGGCCCAATCCTTACGATCTCCTCCTGGCGTCACTCGGTGCCTGTTCGTCGATGACTCTCCGCATGTATGCGGATCGAAAGGGGTGGCCACTCGAGGGCGTCACCGTGCGTCTGAGTCACCGTAAGATCCACAGCAGAGACTGCGCCGAATGTGAGACGGAAGAGGGATTCTTGGATGAGATCGAGGAGAGCGTTTCTCTCTCGGGGCCTCTCGACGAATCCCAGCGGGCGCGGCTCTTCGAAATATCGGGTCGG
>JAPUJT010000152.1 GCA_027296055.1 Planctomycetota bacterium
CGCTCCTTCGGGCACCGTGATCAGCTTCTCCGACGTCATCAACCTCGCTCCCACGGGCACCCAGACCTCCATCACCCTCTACAGCGCCGACGCCGCCTTCGCCAGCGGCGACGTCATCACCACCGACAACGGCAACATCACGATCGATAACACGTCCTACACGGACACGAGCCACTGGGACGTGGACCTCACGGTGGGGACCTCGGCAACCCTCGGCGACGTCAAGGTGGACATCAGCAACGGGGGGACGACCCAGTCGCTGGCCTATCTCTACATCTTGGACGACACCCCCGCAGCTGCGAAGCTCTTCTCCAACGTCGGGAAGGTACAGGAGGCGATCAACGCCTCCGATGTCTATGTGCGCGAGCCGTCCATCTTCGCCCACAACGGAGAGTACATCACCAGCGCCACCGACCTCCGCATCCGGGGCCGCGGATTCGACTTCGTCTGGACGAGGACGTACCGGAGCCAGGTTGTCTATCCGGGCCCCTACGGCGCCAACTGGACGACCAACTACAACCTCTACGTCGTCGAAGGCGGAGGGGGAGACGTCACCTACTACGGTCCGAATGGGAGGGTGGACCTCTACACCGAGAGCGGCGGAGTCTACACCCCGCCGGCGGGCTTCTACACCAAGATGGAGAAGATCTCGGGCGTCTTCAGGATCACCGACAGTAAGGGGACCATCTACGACTTCGGAGGACCCAATAACAAGCTCTCGAAGATCACCGACCGAAACGGCAACGAGATGGATTTCTACTACGACATCGCCGGCTACCTGACGGAGGTCGTGGACACCCTGGATCGGAGCATCCTCCTTTACTACACGACGGACGGGTACCTGGAGGAGATCATCGACTTCGCCCTCCGGTCGTGGACGTATGACTGCACCGGCGGAAGGCTGCAGAAAGTCACCTCTCCCTCGGTGGACGTGAGCATCGACAACGACTATGCAAGCGGCAAGACGACGGAGTACACCTACACCACCGCCTCCGCCTTCGAGCCGCTCAACAACAATCTGCTGACGATCAAGCGTCCCCGTGAAGTGGCCAGCTCGGGAAGCGCCTACCTCACCAATACCTACCACGCCATCCCTGGGAACACCGAATTTGACTACCTGGACAAGCAGACAAAGGACGGGAACGACATCGATGTCACCTACAATTTCGGGGCCAAGACGACTACGGTGAAGGACCGGGAGTTGAACGAGACGGTGTACTTCATCCACGCTTCAATCCCATTCCTCACCAAGAAGAGGGAGAAGACCCGGGGACTGAGGTTTGGAGAGCCTTCGTACTATGAGACGCAGTATATTCACAACACGGAGACAGAGATTACCGACATCATCCTTCCCTTGAGCAACAAGAGGACGTTTGCCTACGACCATACCAACAGCGACCACCGAAGCCGCGGCAACCCGCTCACGATCACGAACATCTCCGACACTCCCGGTACGGAGTCGGACCAGGTCTACGTGAGGACCTTCTCGACCGACGGGTTCAATATGGAGAAGACGTTCAACGACCCCTTCGGGACGTGGACGCATGTCTTTGATGCCTACGGCAACAAGACAAAGAGCACGGCTCCCTCGGTCACATCCGGCCAGCCGGCTTCGCAGACGATCGAGCACGAGTGGACTTACAACACTTGGGGCCAGGTGACCAAGTACACGGACCCCGAGGACAACGAGACGACCGACACTTACTACACGTCGGGAACGTCCCTGGGATACCTCAAAGACATCACCGTCGATTCGGGTGGGGGCGGGCTGGCCCTCAAGACCAGCTACGAATACGATCTCGTGGGCAACGTCACCAAAATCACCGACCCTGAGGGGAACGTCACGACGTTCGAGGTCAACGAGCTGAATCAGACCGTCCTCACGACGCTGCCCAAGCCCGCAGGGGACACCAACCCACCCCAGATACGGACCTACTTCGACGAGAACGACCTCGTGGAAAAGGTGGAGGTGAGAAACCTCGACGAGGACGGAGTGGCGTACAGCGACGAGTGGATCGTCCAGACCGAGCACGTCTTCAACATCATGAACGAGCCGACGAGCACCAAGCAGGAGGTCTCATCGGCAGTCTACGTCACGAGAAGCTTTACCTACGACAAGAACGACAAGGTCAAGCAGATCACGGAGCCCGAGGGGAACAAGATCGTTCATGCATACGACGAGAGGAAGCTGCTCTGGACGAAGACACGAGGTTACGGCTCCGCTGATGCCTCCATGGAGAAATTTGACTACGACAACAACGGAAACCTGAAGAAACACTTCGGTGGCGAGAGCTTGAGCAACGAGCTCTACACGTACGAATATGACGGGTTCGACCGGAAGAGCAAGGCGACGGACGTCCTGAATCACTATACCGAGTGGGAGTACGAGGATTGCTGCGTCATTATCAAGAAGATCACGAAGAAGGATTCGGGAAACAACATCTTGGAGCAGACCTCGTACTTCCACGATCAGGTCAAGCGCCGGTACAAGGTCGAGATGCTCTTCAAGGACTCGGGGGGAACGAATGTCGGAGACGGGCTCGCAACGACCGAGTACCTCTTCGACAAGAACGGCCGCCTCACCGAGGAGAAGGACGACAAGGACCACGAGACGTACCACACCTACGACGGGGCGAACCAATTGACCAAGACAGTGGACGACCTCGGAGAATCCGTGGGAAATTATACTGTCTTCACCTTGGACAAGAACGGCGATATCACCAAGATCGAGCAGAAGGAGTACAACCAGAAGACATCCACCATGAAAACGCTACGGATCGACACAACCATTGATGCTCTCCGGCGTGCCATAAAGAGGCAGGTGGACCCCACGGGCCTGAACCTCACCACGGAGACAAAATACGACTCCCGAAATAATGTAGTCTGGCAGGATGACCCTGAGGACATCATCACCACCCACACCTACGACCACAGAAGCCTGCGAACCAAGACTATCTATGACGCCACGGGAGGGGGGCTGCAGATCACCACGGAGCAGGCCTGGGACGACAACGGCCGCCTCGAGTGGCAGGAGGACGGGAACAACAACAAGACGAGCTACGCCTACGACGACCTGGACAGGCAAAAGACCGTCACCGACGCGGACACCAAGACACACACGGTCACCTACAACAAGATCCACAAGGTAAAGACCTTCACCGATCCCAACGGCTCGGTCGTGACCAACACGTTGAACGACCTTGGCTGGGTGACCTCGGTGAGCATATCCCGCGGGACGGGGGTGGGAGGAACGGACGCCGTCACGAACACCTTCGACGGCCTGGGTCGAATCACGGAAGCCATCGAGAAGGAAGGGGCCACGCAGACCAGCAAGGTGAAGTACTTCTACGACACCTTGGGTCAAGTCGACAAGGAGGAGCAATATGTAGGCGCCCTGTCCGTCCGGACCATCGAGAGGACCTTTGACGGGGTGGGATTCAAGACGGATCTCAAGTACCCTGATACGAGAGACATCGTCTTCGTCCCCGATACCATCGACCGGCTCGATAAGGTCAAAGACGGGACGACGGTCATTGCCGACTACAAGTTCCGGGGGAAGGCGACAGTCCAGCGAGACTATGACAACGACACCAAGCTAGAAGTCACTCTGGATGCCGCAAAGCGGCCCACCGACGGGGATCACAAGAGGCTCAACCAGGATGATCCCCCCGTCTGGGTCGTTCATGCAGGCTTCGACTACGCCTGGCATAAAGACAGCACCCGCAAGTACGAGGACCGCACACACGACAGCAAGGGAGATGCGTACAGATACGATGCTATTGACGAAGTAACTGGTGTGAAGTATGGGGTAACCAACCTCAGTTCGTCCAGCAGCTACTCAGACTACACGACATACGATTCCAAAGAAGAACCAACGTACGACGACGTGGGGAACCGCAAGACGGTCGGGAACGGAACCACAGTCAAGTACAACCACGTCGCTGACGTCTACACCGCCGACAACATGAACGAGATCTACGATATCGATGGGACGACCCGCACCCACGACGACAACGGAAACCTCACTGATGACGGAACGAAAGAGTTCGAATACGACTATCGGAATCGGCTGATCAAGGTGATCAACACCGTACCGGATCCGGATGAGACCGTCGCCGAGTACGACTACGATCACTATAACCGGCGCATCAACAAGGTCGTCACGAACTCGGGAGCTCTCAACGGAACGACGCTGTTTCTCTACGACCGCTGGCATGTCATCGAAGAGCAGGATGGAAGCGGCAACATGACCGCCCAGTATGTCTATGGACGAGGCATCGACGAAGTCCTCCAGATGCAGAGGGACGTGGAGGGCGACTCGGCCTTCGAAGCCTACTACTACCACGAAAACTCCATGGGCTCGATCGAGATGCTCACCGACACCACGACCAACGACGTCATCGAAGAATATGACTACGAGGCGTTCGGTGATTTCACGACGCCACAATCGTTAGCCGACCTTGACAACCCCTACCACTGGCAGGGGAGGCGGTATGACCCCGAGACCGGACTCTACTACTTCAGGAATCGGTACTACGATTCAGAAACGGGGAGGTTTATGCAGGGGGATCCACTGGGAGTGTGGGGTGACACGGCGAATGTGGGGAATGCCTACACATTTGCACGAAATGGCTACACGAATGCCTCCGATCCGGCCGGTTTGCAAGGGCAGGGGGGGCCGGCTCCTGCAGTCCCGTGTCCCACCTTAGCACTACTTTGGGGTGGAGTCGTCTGCTTCCAGGAAACGGGCTGCCCCTCCGATGGGGGATATGGCTTGTGCATCGTGAACTTTGCGCAGATTCAGGACGCGGCTCGTCGTGCTGACTGCATCACGCTGTGTGCCACAGCGCCACCTGCAGGAAAATGTACTTTCAAGGACATTACCTGCAGTTGGATCGCCAACTGCATCCCGCAGGGCACCGTTTCCCTCCCACCCACGGCGGGAGGGGGGGTGATCGTCCTCTTGGTCTGCAAGGCCAAGATACTCTGTTCGCAAACTTGCATTTGTACTTGTAAATCCGCCGCCGGGCCGGCAGGCCCGGGTGGTGATGGTCAGGGTGATGGGGAGGAGGGTGGAGATGGGGAGGAGGGCCCCGGTGACGGGCAAGACCGTCCCCGCCCTCGGCCATCGCCGAAACCCAGGCCGGGGCCCTCGCGGGAACTACCCGCCTAGGTCTGTGCCTGAAACCGCCCCAGGAATTCCTGGGGCGGTTTCAGCGTGATGGGCGCAACAACTGGGCGCACTCACACAGAGCGGGCCACGTTGGAGCCGGGCTTGGCAGGCGGGCGCGGATGCAGGTTCCGGTGAGGGGACCCGCTGGGCGGAAAGTCACGGGTCGCCTGCTCGATTGCCGGGCTTCATTCATTGCGCCGACTACTCGGAGCGTGGAGGATTTCGGCGATCTCTGCCGTGCCGTGCCGTGCACTGCATCCGCCTCAGTTGGTGAGGAGAGAATCGCGGAGCTAGCAAAGCCTACCTAAGAGACGCCGGATCGCGGGGTGAGCGGGAGGGGGTGGGGCACTGGAGTCCCGCAGAAATTGACCCGGGGTTGCGATAAGCAGGGATGCCGCCGCGAACAACCGACGCGGGACTTCGACTCCATTTAGCTGGTGTCGAAGTTCTCTAGATGCCAAGACGTTGCGTACCTCAACAAAAGTAGTACGATTCAGAATCAGCGGGTTGATGGCCGTGTTCAGTGCGGGCGCGCGATCCCGGACTCCTTTGGGACGGGAGGGGGCGCCTCAGGGACAGCGAGGGGGCTTATCCTTGACGATGGGCTGGAGGGCGGGGCTACCGATTACCTCGTCCTGGAGCGCGAGGACATCGACTCACCGTTGCCAGCAGGTCCCGAAGATCGACTTCGGGACGTTCTTGTGGGTACGATCCCCTGGGAGAGCGGTCCCAACCGGAGAGCCTGCGGAATAACACCGCCGGAAGGTTCGCGTGCTCCCCGGGGCCAATTCGTCGCCTCCAGGGGGGACGAAGTTTCGCGGGGACGGTCAAATCGCACACATTGCGAGTGCCCTGGAGTCTGAGGGGGAGCAGCACGGCGGCTCCCAGTCTTCAGGCGAGTGTGTCAATCGTAGGCCGGGACGGCGTCCCGATTGAGCCCATCACTACGACCTCATTCGGAAATATCGCCCTGCCCCTCAGGAGGGGAGGCGAATGAACTTCCTGTTGGGCCTGTCTCGGGGAGAGTTCTGAAGTGGCACTCCAGTACCCAGTCCTCCTCCCCAGGGAGCTCCTCCCTAAGGGTCCTCAGCATCAGGATCGCCTCCGCGTCCATGCGCATTCCAAGCGGAGCCGATCCCCGATTATGAGCCATTCCGATTACCTTGCCTCACCCACACGATCCCCTGCCCTGGGAGCAACCGGTCGACTTCGTCCGTATCCGCACAAAATGGATGCGCACCTCTATCCCCTCCATATCGCTGGCCCTCCTCTCCCCCATTTATCATAATGTCCCCTTACGGCACCCGTGACAGACAGGCGGTATGGTGTATCGATACTGGCACTTCGTTGGACCACTTCTGGTCCAACTCCTCCTCCCCCTCCTTGCCTTCTCTCAGGAGCAAGCCTCTCCTGAGAAGCAATCGCCCAAAGACCAATCGCCGAAGCCCCGCCTCGGTCTCCACAGCGACCCCCTGCCGGAGGGGGCGATCGCGCGGTTGGGGACGGTCCGGTTTCGGCATGCAGGTACCGTCTACTCAGTCGCCTTTTCGTCAGATGGCAAAGTGTTGGCCACAAGCGGCTCGGACTACAGCATTCGCATCTGGGATGTCGCCGCCGGGAAGGAGCGGGCCCGGTTCGTGGGCCACCGGAACGTCGTGTCGTCGGTGGCCTTTTCTCCGGACGGCAAGAGGTTGGTCTCCGGTGGTCACGACGACACGATCCGAATTTGGGATGCCGACACGGGGAAGGCGATCTTGCGCATCAACGGGCCCAACGCCAAGGGCAAGCGACTGATGTACGGAGGGGTCAGCTCCGTGGCCTTCGCTCCGGATGGTCTTACCATCGCCTCTGGACACGCCAGCAACGAGATCCACCTTTGGGACGCTGTCACGGGAAGGGAGCTGCTCAAGATCGATGGGCCGAGGGCCCCTAACCCAACCCAATGGGGCATCGCCAGATGGGCTCCCACGGTCGCCTTCTCGCCCGACGGTACGCGGCTGGCCTACGGGAGCGGCGATAGGAGCGGCAATGAAACCACGATCCGCATCTACGATGTCCGCAGGGGACAGGAACTCGCCAAGCTGGAGGGGCACGACCGCTCCGTCGCATCGATAGCCTTCTCGCCCGACGGGAAGATCCTTGCGTCGGGGAGTCAGGACGCCACGATTCGGCTCTGGGATGTCGCCTTCGGCAGGCAGGTGCGCAAGATCGACGCTCACAGGCCCTCGTCGCCAGTGCGGGCCTATGAGTCTTCCCGCGGCGTGGCCTCGGTGGTCTTCTCCCCCGACGGCAAGACGCTTGCTTCGGGGGGATTCGACAACACCTTGCGCGTGTGGGAGGTCGCCACAGGCACGGAGAAGCGGAGCTTCCGAGGCCACGTCGGACCGGTTACCTCCGTGGCCTTCTCTCCAAACGGCAAGACGCTTGCTTCGGGAAGCGCCGGCGGCAACACGGGAATCTGGGACTACTCGGTCCGACTCTGGGATGTGGCGACCGGCGAGCCGATCCATCGCCCCGAGGGACATGTGGGCAGCGTCGTTTCTGTCACCTTCGCTCCCGACGGCAGGACCTTGGCCACAGGAGGCAGCGATGGCACCGTCCGCCTCTGGGATGCATCGAGCGGAAAGGAGCTCCGCAAGATCGATGGACCTGGAAGCTCTGTCGAATCCGTCGCGATTTCGCCCGACGGGGGGCTCCTCATTGCCTCGGGGGGCATCGACGTCCCCGTCTGGGATATCGCCTCCGGGAAGGAGCTGATCCGCCTCAAGGGACCTTCCACCTTGATCTCTGGCGTCGCCTTCTCTCCGAACGGAAGGACGATCGCCTCGGGGGCTCAGGACGGGACCGTCCAGTTCTGGGAGGTGGAGACGGGCAGACGGGGCCGAGTTCTCCATGGACACAACGGGTATGTGTGGACCATCGCTTTTTCTCCGGATGGAAAGAGACTCGCCTCGGCAGGATTTGACCAGACGATCCAAATCTGGGAAGTTGCGACGGGAAAGAAAATCCGCCATTTCCTCGCACATGATGGACCGGTGGCATCCCTAGTTTTTTCCCTCGCCGGCCAGGTTATCGCTTCCACCAGCGGTGATGGCACGGTGCGATTGTGGAACATCGAGTCCGGCGAGGAAGTGTTGCGTCTGACCGGAAATCGGACTCCGCAGAACCAGGTCGCAATCTCCCCCGATGGCAAGATTCTGGCAGCCCCTGGTTCACGCGGCGAGGTCAGTCTGTGGGAAGTGGCGACGGGAAAGAAGATCCTGAGTGTCTGGCCACGCGGCGGATGGCCACTTGCAATCGCCTTTTCCCCGGATGGCAAGCGGCTCATCTCGGGCCATTCGGACACCACAGCTCTCCTCTGGGACCTCTCTCCCAAGGACTGGACCGGGGATAGGGCGAGGCGTCTCGAGCGGAAAGACCTCGAGTCCCTCTGGGAGGACCTGGCAGGAGAGGATAGCCACAAGGCCTACAAGGCGATCTGGGTCTTCTCCGAAGCGGGGGATGGGGCCATCGCCTACCTAGGGGATCGTCTCTCGGGCGTCGGCAGCGAGGACCCTGACCGGATACGGCTCCTGATCTCGAAGCTAGGTCACGCGGATTTCGAGATGCGAGAGGCCGCCCATCAGGAACTACGCCGTCTTGGCAGCCAAGCAGGGCCTGCCCTCCGCGAGGCCCTGGAAGGCGCGTCCTCCCCAGAGGTCCGCGAGCGACTAGAGGCCGTCCTCGGAACGTCCGGGCCCACCACCCCCTGGATCTTCCCCAGTGATTCGCTCCGTCAGTTGAGGGTGATCCAGGCGCTCGAGAGAGCCGGGTCGCGGCCCGCGCTCGAGCTTCTCGAGAAGATCGCGAGGGACTCGCCTTCAGCGCGCACCGGGGAGACTGCAGCGGAGGCGCTCGCGCGCTTCGCCGCCTCGAAGGTACCGGTCGAGGCAGTCAGACCGATGACGGAGACGGTTGGGGGGGCTCGTGCTCGTCTTGCCGGCCGTATCCGAGATGACGGGGAGCCGGGGCAGATGGACCCCATCGCACGGCTCGGCTCTGGCCGCTTCCGTCACCTGGGCACCGTCCTCTCCCTCGACTACTCCCCCGACGGTAAGACCCTCGTCTCGGCTGGACGTGACGGCACGGTTCGGGTGTGGGAAGTCGCGACCGGCCAACAGTTCCTCAAGATCGACGCAGGTGAATCGGTCAACTGCGTCGCCTTCTCCCCGGATGGCAAGATGATCGCCGCCGGGGGAGCCGGTGCGGTGCCCTTCGACGAAATGAGCCGGCTCGGGATCTGGGATGTGTCCAGCGGGGAGGAGATTACGAGGCTTCGAGGTCTCCCCGCGGAGGTCCAGGCGTTGGCCTTCTCCCCCGATGGCAAGACCCTTGCAGCCGGAGGAGGAGATCCTGGAACGGGGAGTTCGGTGCACATCTGGGATGTGGAGAGCGGTCGCCATCGACTCGAGCTAGCGAGCCACGGCAGCGGGGTGACCGCCGTTGCCATTTCCCCGGACGGCAGCATGCTCGCCTCCGCGAGCTGGGATCGCACGATTTTGATCTGGGACCTGGCCACGGGCGACGAGCTGCGCAAGCTGGAGCTCCGTGCAGGAGAAAACGCCGCCTACGGACTCGCCTTCTCCCCCGACGGGAAGACCCTCGCCTCGGCAAACTACGACCGGACCGTTCGGCTGTGGGATCCGAGGACGGGGAAGGTGATCCGCGAGCTCGAGGGGCATGGGAGCACCGTCTTCTCCGTCGCCTTCTCCCGGGATGGCAAGATCCTGGCCGCGGACGTGGCGGATCTGAAGCTATTCCTCTGGGATCCGGAGACCGGGAAGCTGATCCGAGAGATCGATCGCACCGGCGGAGCAACCCGCTCCATTGTGCACCGGGCGCATCCCGTGGCTTTCTCCCCAGACGGCGAGACCCTTGCGTCCGCAGGAGGGGACTCGGCCATCCATTTCTGGGATCTCCGCACCGGAAGGGAACTCCAGGGGTCAGGCGGGCACGATGGTTATGTCTGCGCCGTCACCTTCTCTCCCGACGGACGGACGCTGGCTTCGGCCGGCGGCGACTCCACGATCCGTCTCTGGGATCTGGGGTCCCGTGAAGAGATCCGAGAGCTGCTCGGACATCGGGAGGGCGTCTGCTCCCTCGCCTTCTCCCCGGACGGGAAGACGCTTGCCTCTGGGAGCATGGATGAGACGGTTCGGCTGTGGGAAGTGCCGACGGGCGACCTACTCCGTTTCTGGCCCCTTTCCACTCTGCAGGAATTGCTGAAAGGGCCGCAGAAGGGGGCGGTCGCCTTCGCTTTCACACCCCGGCACATCATCTCTCTCGCACTCTCGCCGGATGGTAGGCACTTGCTTGCGGCGGGTTCGGACCACTCGGCATTCCTCCTCGACACGCGGACGGGCGACAAGCGGGTGATCTCCAAGGGCATAGAGGAGCCAATGGGCCGAGTCCGAATCCGGATCGCCGGCAACAAGCCGCACAAGACATTCTCTCTAGATTTTCTTTACGACCCATGGGATGAGACGACCGCTATCACCCCGGACGGGAGCGCTCTCATTTTCAGAAGCGACGAGAAGACAATCCAGGTGAGCCAAGTCGAGACCGGCGAGAAGTATTTGACGATCGTTGTCGATCCCGTCAGGAGGCCGAAGCTGTTTGACTTCGGGGCGTGGCGCGTCGCTTGCCTCTCCCTCTCCCCCGACGGAAGGGCACTGGCTATAGGGACCGCGAAGGGGATGATTCAGATATGGGAGATGGCAACGGGCAAGCAGATCACGAGCTGGCAGGCGCATCCAGAGCTGATCACTTCACTGGCTTTCTCTCCCGATGGCCAGATCCTGGCTTCGGCGAGTCAGACCGAGACGATCCGTCTCTGGGATTGGACTACCGCCGCGGAGATCCAGACACTCGTCGGCCACGAGGGATGGGTCCTGTCTGTGGCATTCTCACCGGACGGCAAGACGTTGGCGTCCGGCGGGCTCGACAACAGCGTATTGCTCTGGGACTCGAGCGGTGCCTCCAGAAACCTGCCCCGGTATGACGAGCGGCCCCGACCTAGCCTTCTGGATGGACTCTGGTCCGATCTTGCTGGGGAGGATGCGGGTCAGGCCTACGATGCGATATTCACGCTGGCGGCGGCCGCGGAGACGACGGTGCCTTTCCTCGAGGATCGTATCTCGCCGGCTTCCACGGGAGACGCGGGCCGGTTCGAGGAACTCATCGAGAAACTGGACTCCGATCAATTCGCCGTCCGGGAGGAGGCTCTCGGTGCGCTGGAAAAGTCGGGGGCAAGCGCAACAGCCGCGTTGCGGGGGGCCTTGGAGAGTACGCTCTCCCCGGAGGTCCGCACGCGGATCAGGACTCTCCTGGACACGTTGACCCCCCCCTTCAGAGAATTCCCGAGCGAACCTCTTCGGAGCCTCCGAGCGATTCAGGTCCTCGAGCGCATCGGATCGAACGATGCCAGGGACCTCCTCGAAGCGCTCGCCAGTGGATCCCCTCACGCCCTCCAGCGCCGCGAGGCGAAGGCGGCACTGGAGCGGCTGGAGGGGCGGGGGTCGAGGCAGGAGAGTCGGCCGCGTGCACCAGGCGAAGGTGAGCGCCCAGCCGTTAGGCGAACCGCACATGAGTAGTCGTGAGAGATTTAGGATGGATTTTCGCGGCGGTTCTCTCATTGCTCTGTTTGGAATGACCCCTGTCCAAGTGTCTCGCTTGGAGGGAATCCCCCCCAGAAGGACCCCGTCTTGTGCTTTGCCGAGTTGTGGGTGACCTTTCCCCCGAAAACTGTGCCAGATAGACTGGGAGTTTCGAGGCACAATATCAGGGGTACAGCATGCCGAGGAAGAGGCACAAGCCGGAGCAGATCGTGTCGATCTTACGGGAGGCGGAGCGAGGCGGGACTGACCCCGTCCTATAAAGATGGACCCTGGGCTCGATTCCGGTCCAGATTGGCGCCTATGCCCTGAATTCGGCGAGATCGCCACTAAGGATCTCATCCGCCCCCATGAATCCTAGGATCCAAAGCCCATCCAGCGCGGTGGATCCAATTCCTGAGGTCGTCCTATAAAGAAGTCCATCGGGCGCTATTCAGCTCCGGATTGGCGCCTATGCCCCGAATTCGGCGAGATCGCAACTCAGAAACTCATCCGCCCCACGAATCCTAGGATCTGGCCCCAATCTCGCTGGGCGGATCCATATCCATGGGCCCAGAATGCCCTTCTCAGGTCAGAATCAGGCGTTTCAAGACCGATCTCCTCTGGAACTCATCTTTATAGGATGGGGAATACAACACCATAAGGCCGCACAGCTCCCTCGACGACCGACCTCCGGCGCCGGAGGCGTATCTGCCATGGCCTCTGGGCTTCGGGGTTCCACCCCTCCGCCCCTCGGCCATGGCTCGAAGTACTGCTGGAGTAACATAGAATCTGGTATCACTATCGGGGGCGGGTCAATTCCAGCGAACAACAAACCTATGAGTATCTCCACAGTCCAACGTTTCCGGCAGTGTCGAGACCCCGCTTGTGATCTCAAACTCGCCGCTATTCGGCGCGTCAGGCACGTCCGTCCTCAACATAATTGAGCGTACTTCGAATGCTGTAGTAGAAAGATTTGACCTTACCCCAATCCTCCTCATCATGTGGATGAACTTTTTCGGATGGACAACGGTACCGCTTTACCTTCCCTGATAGAGAGCTCGGAGTCTCGTTACGTCTTCATCATGAAGTGTCCTTCGGATTGTGTTCTCCCGGGGATCGTCGTACATGATGCTATCCGGATTTGACGAGTGGAGCAGCCCTAGAGCGTGTCCAATCTCGTGTAGGGCAACCGTTTCTAAGTCGAAATGCCGCGGCTGAGCTCCAATGGCCCACAAGTGTTCTTCGTCATCGAAATGCAACGGGAGTGGGAGCCTCCCTTCACGTGCAATGAGAGAACAATCCGGGGGTAAGTCTGCGTGAGCAACTTGTGGCCCCCTCAAGCTCCGATCGGGGTCATTCGCGGACCGCCATTCTATGCGGATCTCCGGATGCTCATTGACCGAGACTTCTGAGAAAGTCAGCCCAACTCCCGCCCGCGCCCACGTGGCAAAAGCATCTCGAATGCTCTGCCTCGCTCTATCTGTTGGAAGTTGTTGCGAGGTGTTGCCGAAAGCGAAACTCAATTCGCGAACGTTCCATGGGCATGCCACGATTCGAGCTTGGAGGCTACTCTTACTATCGGCCCGATCGTAGTCTGAGGACTTCGTAACTCGCTCGGTGTCGCTAGCGCACGCCCGAAAAGGCTTCGAATCGCCGAGTTGCGGGAGCCAATCTCGTGCGTCCTGCCTCGGAGTACCTACAATCCCTCTGGCAAGACCAGAATTCGGCAGCAGGCCGTGATGGGTCTTTTGGAGTGTCGGAACGTGATCCCGCGAAGCAGGCGGGTTAGCGCAATCTGGCTCACAAATTGACTCTGAGGGCCGTGTGGGAATGGGAATTCCCTGTACGACTAAGACAGTGAACGGGCTCGGCAGCAAGTGGCATATAAGCGCCCCAAGGGAAGCGCCTAAGATCTTGGCAGTCTTTCGAGGCATTTTGATATCACTTGGAGTGCCCACCCGTGATGCGAGACACCGTCTCTATCTGGCAAGTGATCCAGCTCAAACCACCGTGCCTCCCGGACGCTCTCTCCAGCCGTGATAGATGCGCCTTCCTCCACTTGCGCGGTGAAGTGGATAACCAGATGCCACGATGCATCCTGCCCCTTGAAGGATTCGAAATGTGAGAATCTCGGAAGGAGTTTGGCCCAAGACAGCTGCTCTGAGATAATTCGTACGGCGGCCTTCTCCGGGTTCTCGTACTGCTTGAGAAGATCGTTGGGTAGGAACCAACCGGTCTGATTATCCGGCCCGGCCTTGTACTTCACCAAGAGAGTCTGGCCACCATCGAACAACATTATGCTCACAATGAGCTTGCAATCCACTAGATTAGTCCTCGGTCCTAAAGAAACTTGAGGAACGCAATTAGCTCAGTTCGGTCGGTGTTCGATAGGCTCCGAAACTTGCGCGCAGACGCGGCGGCTTCGCCCGCGTGCGCGTCAATTGCTTCAGAGAGGGATCTGGCTCGTCCGTCGTGTAAATATGGCGGCCCCGTAGCGTTCACCCCCCAAAGGGGGGGAGTTCGAAATTCCCTATCGGAGACAAGATCAGTCTGAATCCCGTCGCTCAACGCCTGGCCCATATCGTGGATCAACAAGTCAGTGTACGCGTGAATTCTATCAACGCCAAATCGATCAGCGAGCACCCCCGAGATTGGTAGCGATGGTCGGTGACATTTGTGGCACCCCAGAGTTTGGAATACCCTCGCTCCTCTATCGGAGCGGTCGCCGAATTTACCTCGAGGGGCTGGAGCCAAGAGCCGCACGTACTGGGTAACTAATTCGAGCTGACGAGGCGTCAGTTCCCTATCCGTAAGTCCTAGTTCGACAGCGAACGCCTCTTCATTGAACTTGAGAATGGAGGGGACAGTGCCCTTCCATCCAAAGCGTCCATACGAATCACCCACTCTGACTATTCGGCCTGAGATCCCATCGGCATCCGCGTCCTCCGGGTCTAGCCAGGCAAGGATCGCCTCCGTCTCTACCGATTCTAACAGTCCCAGACCAAATAGGGCCGGGGTTTTCCGGCTCGTCGTCGACGACGTGAGCGGGCGCTTCTTAATTTGTCCTGATTCCGTGATCTCAAACCCTGCGAGGGAGGTCTTTCCTACCACGTCCCGGCTAGAAGGCGAATGGTGAACAAATGTACCTGAAGTAGTACCACTTCCCCCGGGCAGCGGAACCCGGTGGCAGGTCACGCAGCTACGGCCATTGAGAAGCGGCCCTAAGCCGGCCTCAACACGCCAAACCCTAACAAAAAGCTCGAACCCCGCCTGAAAGTTCGCCTTCTCAGCGTCTGTGAGTCCCTGGAGAGGATCGCCCGTGTATCCTAGGGACGATCCTCCCTCCTTCGGTGAGGCCTGCGACCGCGCCTGGTCCCGACAAATAATGGTACCACTCAGAAACACGGCAAGAACGATCAGCGACGGGCGTGCCCCCCACAGTATCCTACCGGTCATGGCGCGGTACAGCGGCGATACCGTAGGGGGCCTTTCCCACGGCAATGCTCCTCAGGACTTCCTTCTTTGTTATATCCAGAACAAGCACCTCGTTTCTACCCAGGTCGCTAAGGACGGCAATGTTGGGTCGACCGAGAAATGCCACGTTCTTGATCCTTCTTGGAATCGTTGCCGTCGCTCCAACGGGATCGCTCGAACGGATTGGTATGCGAGCAATCTCTGCGATGGGAACCTCTGAGGAGTTATCCTTGGCAGTAGTCCGCCGACTTACTCTGAGGATGGAGGCATCCGCCGAGTAAAAGTTCGCGACGAGCGCCGATTTCCCGTCGCGTGACAGGGCCAGGCCCCACGGGGATCTTCCGACGTCGATGGGTGCCAGTGATTTCCCTTCCTTAAGGTCAATGACGTAGATCTTATGGCTCCCAAAGCATGAGATCATAGCATAGTTGCTGTCATCTGTAACAACAACTGTATACGGCAGGGAACCCACCTCGAATGACTTGACTATCTTGCCGCTCAACTCCCCAAGGTGCACCAGAACAGCCCTGTTGCTACCCCAATTCGTTACCAATGCCGAAGAACCGTTATTGAACAGAGCAACTCCATACGGAATCGAGCCTACCTCGAACGAATAGATCGTTTCTCTCTTCTCCAGATCGACTACGGAAATACTGTCCGAACCAGAGTTCGCGACAACCGCCCGCTTGCCATCACGAGTAATTGCGATATCTCGCGGGCTTTCGCCGACGCGGATGCGTTGATCCTTGAGCTCAAGCATTGCCTGCAGATCGATGATCGATAGATAATTCGCTCCTGAACACGTGAGGTATGCATATCGTCCGGTCGGATCAACCTTGATATCGTACGGCTTCAGTCCGACATCAATCTTTGCGAGTTCCTTTCCTTGGGAAGCGTCAACAAGGCTACATGAATCTGCCCCCCAATTTGTAATGATCACCAAGTCGCCAGGCTTTCCTGCACCCCCACCCCCAGCCTCGCCGATGGAGCCGACTAAGGCGATGGCGCAGAACACAACTATCCCTACGGTCACTCGTGCGGTTCCGAGCATCTTGACCTCCTCCTTTCGACTATTTCCCTACAGAGTATCTAGGACACAATCCAATATCTCGATCTATTAGGCTCTCGGGCGCAGTGCCTGTTTCACCCCGGCATGGGTGCTAGCTTTGGCGATCGCCGCGACGCCACCTGCCTTTTGATGGCGCGTCTCTGATGACCCAGAGGACTCTTTGAGGAGCAATTCCTCAGGGTGAAGCCAACCCGCTCGGACAATAAGGCATCTTCCTGCGTCACCTCTGCGAGAATGCCCGCCCATTCTAGCCGATTTCTCCGAAAGTTTCTTCGACCGGAGCCCCGGCCTCGCTTGGTCGAACTTCAGATGCGATCTGGCAATTGTAGTACCGAGCATTCTTCATCAACGGACCCTCTGTCTAGAGCGCTTAGATTCAAGCACATGCACCGAGTTTGGATTGCATCTCAAGGTCTGATCCTAGGCTTCGCCGATGCCATTTCTCTTAAGGCTCCGCCCGCTCGAGGGTATTCCTCGCGAACACCTCGTACTTACCGGACTTGTTTTGTCGCCAAATAGTGGATGTCCACTTGCCATCCTTGGGAATCGTCTCCTCAACTCGGAAAAGTCTCCCTTTCCGCATGATCTCATTCCAGACGAGCTTCCCTTCGGACAAGGCGGACCGATCAAGTTCAAAGATGTTCGCGTTGGCTCCTCGCTCAAAAAAATACGTCAGGAGAGTCTTCCTGGTAGGCGAATAGGCATAGGCCTTGGCAGCTTGAAAGGGCGCTGGCCTGCCCGGCCGACCGGCCTGAACGTCAGCAAACACCAGAGGACCTCCAACCCAGATTTTGTATTCCTTCGTCAGTTGCACGGAACCCTTCTCTCCCACGTCAACTCCTTCCCGAGTCCCAGTCCATTTCCCCATGTAGGGATCAAAGACTTCTTTTAGGAGAACGGAGGCGTCCAGACTATCCTTAGATGAGAGAAAGAAGGTTATGCCTGGATCTGGAGCTGCACATCCCGATTGGAGAATGCAAACCAAGGTGGCTGAGAAAAATGAAAGCATGGTCTTCCTGCTCCCGGAAAACATTGCATTCCTCCTCTATTGGGTGGGGGGCCGGGCCATCTTCCCTTTATGGGAGATGCTCGACACTTCCGATACTGTTCGCCGCCAATAGGGTTCCGGCCGCATCGTGGTCGAAACCTCAGCCATTCGGTCTGACGAGAACATCCGTTCTGGCCTCTGAGGCCCTGCAGCTTTCCAACATTCAAGTGCCTGCGACCACTGTGAACAGATGATCCAGTCCCCGGTAGCGTAATGGTCGTCAGAGAACTCTCATCAATCTTGAAAGCCCGTTTCATGAGTCATGTTGAATGGACTCACGAGAGTTCCTTGGGTGTTCCCCCTGCCGAGAGCGTCTTAGTAACCGCTCCTATTTTGCGTCCGAGCCGAACCTCACTACGGAGTCTAGTGCACGGAACCAAATGGAGAGTAAAGGGCCTGACGCATCAGTGTCAATATCAAACCGATAACAAAGCGATCACCGTTCATCGCCGCATCAGTGCAGCTGGTTCATGACAGTCTGGCCGATTACATTGCAGACAGGATACTCCCAGACAATTTCATCCAAGGGACTTGCGGCGGGGTTTTGCAGTCAGTCTGATTTCCGTGCCCAAGCCTGTCTCAAATAGCATCTGTGCATTCCCCGAATTACCAATCGGCCGTCCGATGGTTTCCCGCAACAGGCAAATTATCATGGGAGGGGCTGTTACATAGCCCATAGTGATAGTCATTCGAGTCAAGACCAGTTCGCAGAACGTGCCAAACAGTTCAAAACTGAACCATCCTGGCTTTGCTCAAACCAGGATGAGGAGTCGCCCAGGACGCCTGCTGCCTGTTAGGACAACTGACCGGTGACGACCTACGCGGGACCTGTCCATCAGAAAAACTCCCGCGCGGTTGTCATGCCACGGGTTATGGCTAACTTGATCTCATGCCGCCATCGGCCCGTCGGCGGGGGAGTTCGCGCCGGATCATGATCACCCACGTGCCCGTGACGTGACATCACCCTAGCAACCCGTAACGATCCGGGACCGCGACGACAGAAGGAGGCGGAAGAGGCGGAGCCGGCGGGCCCTGCGGATCTGGAGGTGGGAAGGTCTCGGGGATGATCGCCGGCGGTGATCCGGCTGGCGGCGGACCCAAGCGGGCTATCAGGATGAGCGCTCCTCCGACCCGGACGAGCGGGGATGTTGTTGGGATCATGACGGCAGGACAGCAGTTCGAGCCTCGGATTAAGACCTTCGTAACCCGTTGGGAAACAAGGCAGACGGGCATTCGGATCCAAAGGAGTTCTTTCGCTCCGAGGGACAGGAAATCCGAAGGAACTCAGTCCGATTCGGACCCAACCGGCTCGCCAACTCTATTGACTCGAGGGTTCTTGTGTGCTCCGATGGCGGCGAGTTCTCCACTCACAAGAGCGGGAGCCAGGCGATTTCATGATGGCTAGAGTGCCCGATTAGCCCCGTAGGCGACCGATGCCCGGTCGGCAGGTCTCTGATGGTGCGCGGAACTCGCCCTCCCGTTCCTTTTGGTGATCGACTCGTCCTCATGATGGGTCAGATCCGCCCGGAGACCAACAGAAGTGGCGAGAAGTCCACGCGAGTCTTTGCAACCCGAGCTCGTTCTGACGGGAAAGAGGCGGCAGGGTCGAGTGTGTGTTCTACTCTCTGGGAGACCGCTATGGCTGAGCGGTGGCCTCTTCGCTGCACTGTGCGAACTAGTTCTCAATTCCCGCAGTTCGACAGCGTTCGCCTCGATTCCACCGATGACCATCTGCAGACTGCGCAAGGAGATTGACAACGTACTCGGAATTTCAGGCTATGGGGAACGTCTCATTGAGACAGGTATCGGTGCGGAGTACCGACTCGCGATAGAGGCAAGGAGAATTGCCCTGGAAAGGAGCTTCACCGAGTTGCCTGCCTCCTCGCTTCTTGGTTCGAATGCTAGTCAGGAACTGCGAAAGAACATCCATAGTTTGTGATTCCCTATTATCGGATTGGGACGCTGGGGCCTGATCGGGGAGGTGAGGAAGCTCTTGCCCGTGGGGTGAAGTTATTCCGATCGTCCGGATCGGGCAGGGATCCGGGGATTGTCGAGTGGGAGCGTGCCTTCCGGGGTCCAGAATCTCATCCGACTTGCAGATCGTCGCCGCCATCGCTAGGCCGCCTCTCGGTGGTAGTACTTGAGGATGCCTCCCAGACGCTCCCGTGTCGATATCGTCCCCGTCTGGCGAAGTTCATCTCCGGGAATCAGGAGCCGGATTCCGACGCCCTGGTGATTTCGTCCTCCGTGATAATGGACGATGAATTCGGAGATGATGTTCTGGAGGGTGTCCATGTGACTAATGCGGGCGCGCCTGCGAGACAACGAGTTATGGCAATCGCGGTTTAAGTGGCGAGCCCGTCTCGACCCACCTTCCGCGAATATTATCATCGGGCTCGGCTCGCTTCTGGAAGTGAAGCGTACAGAGCTCGATCGAGACGAGGAGGACCACCGCGTCCGGGTCCGAGCCGAGGATCTGGGCGGCGGAGCGCATGCCGGTGAACCCCGCGTAGCACCCCATGAAACCCAGGATGGATCGCTCCACGATGCTCGGGAGTCCCAGGCGTCGGCTCAGGAGAATGTCCGGCCCCGGGGCGAAGAACCCGGTGCAGGTCGTGATCACGAGGTGGGTGACTTCGGATGGAGCGACGTCCGCATCCTCGAGAGCGCCCCTGGCGGCGCGCTCGGCGAGCGGGACACTCGAGGCCTCGTAGACCTTCATGCGCTGTGCCGTGGTCGGAAACGGCTCCAGTTGCCAGTTGGG
>JAPUJT010000153.1 GCA_027296055.1 Planctomycetota bacterium
CCCGTGCCTCCCCACTCCGGGTCGAGGCCTCCGTCGTCGCGGAGTCGCCAGATCGTCATCGCGGGTCCGAAGACAGTGCTCGTGCCCGCGACCAGGATCATTCCCGATGGGTCCTGCGCCAGGGCGTTGCCGGAGGCGATGCCTGGACTCGGATCGTCCCCAAGGTAGGCGACGAATCCACCCCCGCCCAGCCTACTGTCGAGAACGCCGTCGCCGGTCAGCCGCCACACCATCATCGATACGCCGAACGTCGCGTTGAGGCTGCTTCCCGTGACGACGATCCGGTCATTTGCATCTACTATCAGATCCCTGCCGATGTCCTGATCGCCTCCGCCGGCCCCGTCGTGATGCGTGAAGACCCCGCCGACACCGAAGCCAGGGTCGAGGGTGCCGTCCTCCAGGTACCGCCAGACGGCCATGTCGAGAGCGTTGCCGCCCGCGCCCGAACTCGCCCCGGTTGCCACGATACGGCCCTGCCCGTCCACGACGACTCCATAGGCAACGTCGCCGGCGGAGCCTCCCGCCGCGCCTTGGTGCGTGATCCAGCCGACACCCCCGAACGACGCATCCGGCGAGCCGTCGGGAAGAAGCCGCCAGAGAACCATCTCGCTGCCGGGCGCCGCGCCAGTGCTCTCCCCGGCGATGATGATGCGCCCTTGGGCGTCCTCGACCAGGGCATGGGAGAGGTCACTCCCGTTCCCTCCAGTTGCGCCATCATGGATGAACCAGCCGTTCGTGGCGAAGGCCGTGTCGACCTCGCCGCTCAGGCTCGTGCAAGGAACGGGGGGTGAGTCCGGTGGCCTGCCTGAATCGCAGGAGGTAAATATTGGGGCCCCCAGGAGAATCAGGCCTGCGACGATGAATCGTGGAGTATGCATGAGGTCCATCCCTCTGGATTCCCGACTGGACTTCAGGAATGGCGGGTGCGCCGCCGTCGGCTCGACGCCCTCGCTCCGATTCCATTCATAGGCGTATTCGCAAGCGTATCCGGTATCTCGAGCCCAGGACGCGCTTGCGCGTGTCCCCTTCTATGTGGACGCACGAGAGACGACAAATCATGCGCGGAGTTTCCCGCACCTTGGTCCGCTTTCCGACGGATTCGACGTGGGCGACAGTCCAGGGTTGGCAGGTCCCGGTAGGGGGGCCTGAACCCCCGTAAATATCGTCGCGTGATCGGCTCCGGAAGATGATAATCTCTTGCTTCCCGGGTCATCGGGTTGGAGCAGGAGGCTCCCCGAGACGGCTCGCCGAATTCGGCTCACCTCGAAGTTGATTGAGAGCATCCATGAGTGAATCACACCACCCGGTCGATCATGTGCGTGATGCATGGTACATCGCCGCGACGTCGAAGCATGTCGAGAGAGGACCGATCGCCTGCGAGATCCTGGATACGCCGCTCGTCCTGTTCCAGGGAGAGGGGGGGAAGATCGCCGCCCTCCTGGACCGTTGCGCACACCGCAACGTGCCTTTGTCTGTGGGCCGCGTGAGGGGGGATGAGATCGAGTGCGGGTACCATGGCTGGCGCTACGGCGCGGACGGCATCTGCCGCCATGTCCCGACGATGTGCGGTCCCGTGGAGGGCCGAGCCCGGCGTGTGGAGAGCTACCCGGTGCGCGAACAGCAGGGGTACGTCTGGGTCTACATGAATCCCGAGGAGCCGTCTCCGGATCATGAACCTTATCGGTTCCCCTATCTCGACGAAGCGACCTACAGCAGCACGGCCTACAGCTACGATTTTTCTGCGTCGGTCCACGCGACCCTGGAGAACATCCTGGACGTCCCCCACACCGCCTTCCTGCACGGGGGACTCTTCCGGAACAGCAAGGAGGCGAACGAGATCACCGTCCTGATACAGCGGTACACGGACCGAGTGGAGGCGCAGTTCGTGGGAGAACCGCGGCCCGGAGGCATTCTCGGGTGGCTGCTGGCCCCGAGAGGCGGCACGACCGAGCACTGGGATCGGTTCCTCCTACCTTCGGTGGCTGAAGTGGAGTACAAGCTGGGCCGGAGCCACCTGTTGATCAGCAGCGCTCTCACGCCCCTCGGAGATTTCAAGACCCGGATGTACGCGGTGGCCTCGCTGCGATTCCCCGTGATCGGACGACTGATCAGTCGATTCCTCAGACCGTTCGCCATGATGGTCGTACGGCAGGACGCGAAGATGCTGACCCATCAATCCGAGGCCATTCGTCGCTTCGGGGGGGAGCGATTTGCCTCGACGGCGGTCGATGTGCTCGGGGCCCACATTCTGCGCCTCCTCCGGAGGTCGGCTCGAGGCGAATCCCGGCCGTCTACAACGGCGGAGCCCGTCGGGGACCCGGAACGCATGATCATGCGGGTGTGAGCAGGTGGACGGGTTGACCCCGCAGAGGAACCGCTGGCCCAGGATGAACGAGTCCCTCGCTACCGTAACGTGGGCCGACCGCCACCCGGGCGAGCGTCTACTAGATATCCCCGGATTAGGGCCTCGCGGACGTCGGACCTAGGCAAGCCCTGCGAAGCGATCGCCTCCGCCCTTACGGCCACGGCGCCGCCTGCTGCGACCGCAAAGCCTGTGGTCCCGGACCAGCAGACCCAACCACCGCGATGGATATCCGAGGTCGCCCCACAGTTCGCCACCCGTCTCGGAGGATTCGGACCCGGTAGATCGAGGTACACGGCCATGGACCAGGAGGTTCCGGCGCCCGCTGAATCGGTGAAGAAGGTGAACTCGTAATCCGTGGCGATGAAGAAGCGGTCCTTGGGCACCCGGAATTCCTCGGCGCCCAGATCCCCGTTGGCAAAGATCCGCTGGAAGTGAACGAAGTCATCGTCGTCCAGGAAGGATATCTGCAGCATCACGATGTCCTGGGCGGGAACGCCCAGGTGGGTCAGTGTCGACGGGGGGGTCGGCCCCGGAAGGAAGGCCGGCGCCCGCCACCCGGCTCCGGCGTTGGCACTCCCGCCCTGAATCACGTAGATGAGGGCCACGACCAGGCCGAGCGCGATCAGGCCGCCGCCGCCAATGCGAAAACTCCTTCGGTTCTCCATGAGACTCTCCTCTCCGAATCATGATGCGCCGAGGCATCCGCCACGGAAGAAATGTCGGTGCCATCAGCTGGATAGATGGGGGATCGCCGGACTATATCAGATCCGGACGCGAGTCAGCAAGGGCGGTCGAATGTAGATCGCCGAGGCGTTCAAGTACGTGGAAAAGGGGCACAAGCGGGGCAACGTCGTCATCACGGTCGAGCATCCCTGAAGGACTTGCCGGGCCCGCGAAGCTCTGGCACAATCCCCCTCTCCTGATGCCCCTTAAGGGCTGCGATCAAACCAGGGCGGAGGCGGCGAACCCCTGTCGGAAGCCAAGAGAGGGAAACTTCCGGTTCCCGTCTCGATTCTAGGGAGGGTCATGTTCACCCATGACGGTAAGAAGAAGACCGACTAGCCGATCCTGGACACCAAGGAATCCCCTTTGCAGGAGGCAGTAAATCGTGTTGAGGAAGTACCCGATCCGTGCCGCGCTCGCTCTCGCTCTCGCCTTCGGCCTCGCTGGTCACAGTCACGCCGCGGATTTCGAGATCACCGACGAGTTGATCCAGACTCTCGGCAAGGAACAGTTAGCCCGAGTCGGAAAGCACTTGAAGAGGCCGACCGAAGGCAAGGTGCGGTTTCGCCTGGTGGATGTGGATACCTTGCAAAAGACTTTAGAGGTGGAGCTGAAGGTGCAGTTCCTCGCGCAGCTCGGCGATGAAGACGCCGCCCTGTCAGGGGCGAAGACCTACAGCACGATGATGGCTCCCTCCCTTCTAGGGAAGTACGCCTACGAAGAGGGGGAGATCATGATCTGTGCCGAGAATTTCCGGACACTCGCAAGGACTCTGGCTGTTCCGAATCTGAACTCCGAGGAAGTCTTGAAGGCGATCCTCATCCACGAATGCGTCCACGCCGTTACCAACGAGATCTATCGATGGTCGGAGGTCTTGAACAAGATCGAAAAGCGCGAAATGGTGATGGCTTACAGCGCGGTCATCGAAGGCCACTCCCAGTATGTCACTCGGGCGCTTTGCGAGGGTACGGAAACCGAAGAGGCGTTCGATCTCTACACGAGCTGTGTGGGCAGACTCGATCCGAATATTCCCGAAGGGTTCGCGGTGCTCGCCCGCGTGATGGCTTCGGAGACCGTCGCCGGCTACATAGAGGGTGAAAAGTTCGTGTCGGCCATTCTTCTCGAGGGCGGTGAGCCAGCGCTCCGAAAGGCGTACGAACACCCGCCTCGGGATCTCGATGAAATCGTGCGGCCAGAGTGGTACCTGGATCCGAGCAAGAGGAAGAAGCTCGAACACGACCTCGACGCTGCCATGGACGAATTCTCGAGCGACTACGAGTCGGAAGAATGGATCGTGACTCGCCTGGCAATGACCAAACCGCAGATTCGTGCGGCGTTGACGCTCTTGGATCCAAAGGAGGTCGATCGGGTCGTCGGGGCCATTCAACACAACCGTGCCGCTGCCGTGACGGACAGTGCGACGGGCCAGGACAAGATGATCATCGCAGTCGTGTACGAATTCGCTTCCGTGGAGGATGCCTTGTACTACTTGGCCATGGCGGAGCGCCTCGGCAAGATAAAGGATGAGAAGTTGAAGACCGGGCCTGTGCGGATCACCGCTTCTTCGAGCGAGGAGGTCCGGGCAGAGACGTGGCAGGGTCTCTACCAGAAGAAAGAGATCACGGTCGCGCTCACCAAGGTCCCTGTTTCGGTGCTCTTTGCCGTGAATGGACGGATTGTGGTCGAGCTGGCCTATTCGAACGTCGGCGATATCGAGAAGAAAACGCTCGAGGCAATGGCCACTCGATTGATCGCCAAGGCGAAGCAAAAGCTCTGAGGCAACGCCTTCTGCCCGCATAGACGCCCGAGAGTTGCTTCACCAGGGCGCCGGACGAGGGGGGGGGGTGTCTGCGGGACGCGAACGGACTTCAGTCGGTAGCGCGCGGCAGTCGCTCGGGCATGTCAGCGAGGATGTACCCGATCACTCCCAGCATCGCGACCGCTTTACGAAAGTTCTGCGGGTCGACCTTGTCGAGAGTGTCGGCGTGTGTGTGATGCCAATCGAAGTAGTGTTCGCCCACCGTCTTCAGGGCGAGACCGGGCACGCCGTCGTTCATGAGAGGTCCGATGTCCGCACCGCCTCCGCCACGGGTCATCGCGTTCGCATCGATGGCTTCGAGAAGCGCACCGATCGAAGATAGGATTCCGAGCGCCTTGCCGTAGACTTCGTCGCTCGCATCGCCGTCTGGACCGCGTAGCCCGAGGCCGAAGCCGACGGGTTTCTCGGCGCCGCCATCCATCTCGATCGCCGCAACGTGCCCGTCAATGGCGTCACCGACCCACTTGCGATACGCAAGGCCTCCAGCGAGGCCGTTTTCCTCGTTGGTCCAGAGCACCACGCGAAGCGTTCGACGAGGTTTGAGCCCCAGGCGATGCACGATGGTCAGCGCATGCCACGCGGCCATGCACGCCGCGCCGTCATCGTGTGCGCCCTGGCCGACATCCCAGGAGTCGTAGTGACCTCCCATGACGACCACTTCCTCGGGTAGCTCCCGTCCGGGGATCTCGGCCACGAGGTCGAACGAGTCCGCGTCGGGAAGCATGCGAGCCCCCATTTCTAGATGCACGCGCACGTCGTGGCCCCGATCTATCATGCGGCGCATCCACTCGGCGTCCTCGACGGTCACCGCCGCGGCAGGTATCTGGGGATGCTTCTCGTCGTAGCGAAGTGCCCCGGTGTGGGGTGTGTTCAGACTTCGGCCCGTGGCGGAGCGCACGAGCGCCGCCACCGCGCCCTTGGCTGCTGCTCGGGATGGACCGGCGCCCCGATAACGGACGGTGCCGCCGTAGCCCTGCCATTCCACCGCGTAAAGTACAATCTTGCCCTCGACGTCCTCGCGCGATAGAGCGTCCAGCTCATCGAAGTTCCGCACCGCGACCACGGATGCCGTGATCCCACCCTCAGGAGTACCCACACTCATGCCGAGGCCCAGCATGGGAAGGGCTCGTTTGACCGGCGCCACGAGGGTCGCGGACTCCTCTCCGCGCACCCAGTGAGGCACTTTGACGGGGATCTTTCGAACACGAAGCCCTTCGGCCTCCATGCGCTCATGAGCCCAGTCGATCGCTCGTTCGAGCGAGGCGGATCCACTGAGCCGGTGGCCGATCTCGGTCGTGAGGTACTCGAGCTTCCCCCATCCTTCTATGTCTGTAAGCGCGGCACCGAGGATGCGACCGGCAGGCTCACGGTAGCGGTCGGTCAGACTCTCCTGTGCGAGTGCCGCAGCGGGCAAGACGACGACGAGCGTCGAAAGCGTAAGACGTTGCCAAAGCATCACGTGCTCCTTTCATCGGATGTGCTCGAGTCCATAACCTTCCCAGAGGACTGCCAGAGCGAGTGTACGGAAGGAAGACCCCCGGCTCAAGAAGACGGCGCAAGTCGAGTAGAGTAATTCCGGATTCCTCCTCGGGGCAGGTATCGGCTTCCAACTGCCATCTCGATACCATCGAGATCGGCTGGACCTCCGACTGCTCACGAGGACCCCGCATGCCACCTTGCTCCCAGGGCCGTCTGATCCTCGCTGCGATCCTGGCTCTGGCTTCGGGTTGCTCGGCCACCCGACCCTCTGCGACGGATCAATTCCGGGTTACCGTCGAGGTGATGCCTCCGGAGACCACGGCGGGCCTCCCCGTGGCGGCGCTGATCATCGGGGAGAACACGGGGCCCAAGAGGCTCTGGGTTCCCAAGGTCCCCGCGATAAGCGGTGCGACCATCCGGATCACCGTCCTCACCCCCTCAGGCGAGGCCATCTCCATCGAGCCCGTCTATCCGGGATTCAATCCCCTACTCCCCAACCAGGTCGCCCCCCTCGAACCGGGGGACGCCCGCCGAGTGAAGGAGTGGATCTCGTTCAGCTACGGCCACCCGGAGCCGTTCCTCACGGAGCCGGGGAGATACGAGGTGAGGGCCGGGATGAAGGGTCCCGCGTGGAAGTGGGTGGACGCGGAACCCGTCACTTTCATCGTGCGGGCACCGGAGGGGCGCGATGCGGAAGCGGCCAAGGCGTACGCTCCGCTCATGGGCGAGCTGGAGCACGCCCCCGATCGCTTCGTGAACAGGAAGCAAGGAGCGGTGCAGATTGCCGAGGCGATCGCGCGTGAGTACGGCGATACCGATTACGGGAAGTACTCGGAGTATGTTCGCGCCCGGAGCCTGGGGGCTCTCGGGGAGCACGAGGGTGCGGCCTCGGCAATGGAGCATCTCGTGGAAGAGGGACCTCCGGCGAACATCGCCCTCGAGGCGCGGGAGTGTCTAGCCTATTACCACTACCGCGCCGGTCGCCTGGACGAGGCGGAGAGGATCGCCGAGGAGATCGAGGCCGAAGGTCCCCCCCATCCCATCGCCTACTATCTCTACCGCCTCGAGTGGTGGATCAATAAAGCGCGAAAGTCACGGTCCGATCCTCCTGGGTCCGGCTCTCCCTCCGGTGCGGATGATGGCCAATGACGAGGCCGTGGGAACGCAAGCACCGCCTGGGCCTGTTGCTCATCGGAGTCGTCCTCACTGCCGGGACTGCTTGCCGCTCGTCCAGGTTCGGGGACCAGGGGGTGTTTGAGGTGGAGCTTCGCCTCATTCCCGGGCGCTCTCTCGTCGGCCTTCCCGTCGCGGTGGAAATCGCCCTGGTAAACACCGGTGATCGGGGCGTCTCGGCGAAGGACGTGATTGGAATCCATCAAAAGAACGTCCGGATCACCGTCCGGACACCCGAAGGCGTGGAGATCCCCATCGAGACGGTGGCTCCCCGGGGGAACCCCCTCCCATACGACACCGCCGGCCCCGTCCCGCCCGGGGAAGCTCGGATCTGCCGGGAGTGGATCTCATTCAGCTGGGCGATCGACGGGCCGGTCCTGGGCCGGCCGGGGGAGTACAGCGTCGTGGCGGAAGTCGTGAGGCTCGATGGGCGATGGGTCTCCTCCCGACCCGGGACGCTGCTGATTCGGGAGCCGCAGGGGCGGGATGCCGTCGCGGCGGAGGTGTACGCGCCTCTCGGGGGCGCGATCGAGACTCGGTCCCCCGGGACCCTCGCCGGATGGAAGTGGATGGAGATGGCCGCGGAGCGGCTTGACCCAGCCCCCTGAAACCGGTCCAGGAGGGATGTTAGGATTCTGGACCCTGGAAGGAGGCGAAGATGGCCAAGAAGCGACATACCTCGGAGCAGGTTATCCGGAAGCTGCGTGAGGCGGAGATTGAACTGGCCAAGGGCCAGTCGATGGGGGTGGTCTGCAAGAAACTGGG
>JAPUJT010000154.1 GCA_027296055.1 Planctomycetota bacterium
AGCCGTCGAGGTAGGAGTCGGGAGCGAACAGGCCCCCATCCTCGATGAGGTCCTCCCGCAGACGTGCGATCGCCAGCGTGGCCACGCCACGGGCAGCGTAGTAGGACTTCAGCTCCCGCCCCTGGTTTCTCACGATCTTGAGGTCGATCGTCGTGGTGTAGGTAATCTGCATGCTGATCACGACGAGGAGGGCCAAGACTATCAGGGCGATGATGAGGACGATTCCGCGCTCGAGGTTTGGTGACTGGGATTTCATGACCGAGAGCGTGAGCAGCGCAAACTCCGTACCCATGATCCGCATGGACCTCGCAGCGACCGGCTTCGGTGATGGCATGGAAGTTGCCCTGTTCGTACCCTACGACCAACCGAAATCGAATCCAGCATCGCCCTCTGAGGGGAGGAGAGCGGGTATGAAGACTGCAAAGAGCCGGGGCTCCGTGAAGGCCTTGGTGATGGTGCTGATCTGCTGCGTGGTCACGCTGAAGGCCTACTCCTGGTATTGCTGGGAGCGGGCGAAGAGGCTCAGCATCGTCTACTCGAGCGATCTCCTGGCGGAGTTCGATCCCTGTGACTGCACCGAGGGGAAGCTCGGCGGTCTGGCCCGACGTGCTTCCTTCGTTGCAGGTGTGCGAAAGGAGGGCGTGCCGACCCTGCTCCTCGACGCCGGGGGCATCTTCTTTCAGTCCGCGGATCTACCCGAGCACATGAAGCAGCAGCTCTCGCTCAAGGCGGATTCGATCGCCCGTGCCTACGACCAGATGGGTTACGACGTGGTCAACGTGGGGAATACCGACCTCGCCCTGGGCCTCGGGCGTCTGCTGGAACTCCGGGAGGGCGCGGACTTCTCCGTGCTCTCCTCCAACCTCTCGCCGTCGAAGGAAGAAGACGGTGTCTTGCCACCCTTCGTGATCCGCAAGGTGGGCAGGCTCGAAGTTGGGATCTTCGGTCTGGTGGGGGGCGAAGGTTTGGCGGGTTCGATGAAGGCTCGAGATCCTGTCGAGACGGCCCGGAAGCTGGTGGAACGGCTGCGAGGCGATGTAGACGTGCTCATCGCCCTTACCTATCAAGGACTGTCGAAGGACATCGAGCTGGCGAGGGAGGTGGCCGGGATCGACATCATCATTGGCGGTCGAACGGGGGCCAGCCTGTCCGAACCGAGGATCGAGAACGGCACGATCATCCTCCAGACGGGATTGAAAGGGGGCTTCATCGGGCGGCTGGATCTGGTCCTCTATAACGACAAGGAACCCTGGGAGGATGCGACCGAGAGCGAGAAGTATCGACGCCTAGCGCTCGAATACGCAGAGGTCGTGGCCAAGAACGACGCCATATTGAAGTCATCGGATGATCCCGGCGAGCGGTACGGGGCGCAGAGGATGATTGACAGGTACACCAAGGAGGAGGAGTTAGCTCGAGGTCGCGTGAAAGACTTCTTCGGAGTAAATCACTTCTCCAACCGAGTTATCCCGCTCAGGAATGACCTCGAGGACGATGAGGGCATCCTCGAGATAATTCGTAGCTACAAACTCGGCGTACGTCGCCTGGCCGGAGAGGAGGTGTCAGCGGTGAAAGGGCAGGAGGGCCTCTATCTCGGAGCCGATTCCTGCAAGAGCTGTCACCAAGCGGAATACGACTCGTGGAAGACGACACAGCATGCTCACGCCTACGCCACTCTGGAAGCGACTGACCAGGAGCTGGACCTCGAGTGCGTCGGCTGCCATACGACAGGCTACAGGAAGGAAGGCGGGTTCGAAGCCCCGGCCGCCGTGGGGCATCTGAAGGATGTCCAGTGTGAGGTCTGTCACGGGCCGGGAGTCGGGCATCCCGGGGAGAAGGCGAAGCTGCCGCTCCTGGTGGAGAAGGGAGTCTGCCTCGATTGCCACACCAAGGAATTCAACAAGGAGTTCAAGTTCGAGGAGTTCTGGGCGAGAATCGCCCACAGGAGAGAGAAGGGGGTCCATCAGGGAGCAGCGGGGAAGTAACTCGTCAGGCTAGGCTCGCCGGTCGCCTCTAGTGTCCTCCGTCAGTGCCTAGGACGTGACGCCTGATCGCGCTCGCGCATCGGGAACAGCCTGGCTGCGTAGATGTGTTCTATCAGCGACAGGTGCTTCTCCAGCAGGTCTCCAATCCTGGGTAGCGTCGATGCCAGCGCCCTCCTATCGGGGGCCTCGCCCGCCCGCAGTCGCTCCAGGAATTGCTCCGCGATCGCTTCGACGAGGAACTCTTCCTCCGACTCCACGGGGTCCTCGGGGTGTCTTTCGTCGATCATGATTCCCCTCCCTCTGGAACGCGTGTGCGTCTGCACTCGTCCCCACATTGCCTCAAAGCCCATGCCGGCCAGGCAACCTGCCATCGGAAACTCGCGCTGCGGTGAAAGGGTGCCCGGCTCCAGGACGATTTCGTCGCCCATCCATCCAGACACGCATTCGGCCGCAAGGGGGGGAAATATTTTCGAGAAATGTGAACATACTCGACGATGCGGGCGGGACCAGAGTGCAGGAGACTCCCTCCAGGCTCTCTCGAAATATTTCCCCCAACGGCCCACAAACGGTGTCTTATGATGTTGAGGCTCATAGTTCACCCACACTACTGCAAAGGGACCAGGCACGCCCTTAGCCGCGGTCCCGGGAGGAAGGCATGGCCTACCGGCTCGTGAAAGGCGAATTCCACTTATTCTACAAGACCACTCGGCACGTCGGCTCCCAACCGGATGGCGACTCGATGTGGTTCAAGCCGAATAACCCATCCCATCTCGCAGACCTCGGCGGCAGAGACGCCGACTTCAACAAGGGGGGAATGGCACAGCTACGCTTCGAGGCCATCGATGCCCTCGAACTGCACTACAAAGGCGCTCACCAAGACGACGCTCTGAGCAGGGCGTCGCGAAACTTCCTGCTCTCCAAGGCAGGCTTCACCAGCGTCACCTACAGTCCCGAGTTGTTCATCTCAGTCAAAACGGCAACTCCGCACCCCCTGGCCGGCCACATCCTCACCAGAAACGTTGATCCGTTCGGACGGCCGGTATCGTTTGTGTTTGCCGGCAAGGCGAGCGAGACCGATGGTACGGATGTGTGGCTCAATACAACTCGCCTCAACCAGAGCATGAACGCGCATCTCACTCAGTCGGGTAATGCCTACCCTTCGTATTACACCGGACTCCCAACCGATCTTCGTATCCGCATCACCGAGTTGGCCGACGTGGCCTGGAACGCCGACAGAGGGGTGTGGTCGGAAGACGTGAGCTTGGGCGGTTTCACTGCCAAGAACATAGACAAGCTAGAGAAGCTGGCGATGTGGCCGAAACTATTTCGACGCCTCGTGAGCTACTTCAAGGCTGGCAATTCGGGCCTAAAGAAATTCGACGACTGGTTGAGAGCTGATCCAGGTCGGAACGACACACTCTGGATCATACCCAAAGGTGAGCTAGCAAGCATGCACGACGTGATCTCAGTCTCGGGCAACCGACTGAGGATGAACTACTGGCCAGAGGAACTCGTGATCGTCCCGAGATAACGATCAGGAGTAGCGGGAAGTTGTCAGTGGGACACCGGCAGTCGGACTAGAGTAGCCTGATTCGGGGTGCTCAATCTCAGCTGGAATCGGAACTGTCGACATACATCGGCGGCCAGGCAGGTTAGTTCAGATATCGGGCGGATATGTTCCATTAGCCACGTCCTTGTAGGGAGTATATAGCTCGAGAGTCTTGAGGCTACTTTGAAGAGGAGGGAGATCCTTTGCAAAGGAAGTTCTACAGAATATATCGCGATCTGTATAGAGACTATAGAGAGGGTGTAATTCCCCGGGAGTGGAGAGACCGCATCCCGTTCCCGGGACCGCTGCTTTGGCCTCGGATTCCTCCGCCTCAGGACGTCATATTGGTTGGCAAAGCCATAGACAAGGCCGTCAAAGAATACGAGCTTGAAGAAGTGATTCGACCAGATGCACTATACTTTCTGCTGGTGAACCTTCATCAGATGGTTCTGCAGCCTCTCCAACACCCGTTAGCACCTCGTAAAGCGCGCGGTACTGTGGCACGAAATCTGAAACGCGACGCGAGAGAAATTATCAAGGAGGCCCGGAAAACTGCCCGGGGTGGCAGGATCAGAGGACAGGATGTAGTTAGTGCCGTTTCGCGCATTTGGGAAAGCCTGCACCTGAATCGACTAGAAATATGGGGCTGAAATTGAGCGTTGTAGATCAACGAACAGCGGTTGGGTTTTCGATATCCTTGAGCAGCAACTTGATGGCGGCCGCACTAGCCATGATCGCAGTGGATGGGGCATACGTATCCTACGCACTTGGGGCTCGCGAACCGCAAACTGGCTTTGAGTGGCTGGCAGCGCTCGCCGCTCTTTCATTCATTGCGAGCATCTTTGTCGCAGGAAGGGGAATAACCTCAGCGCGGAACGCCGGGTTTGAGGGCAATTGGGATCTTGAGGCCGGACGGAAACATTTTAGTGGGCAGGCGGGGCTCAGCACCATCGGACTCGTTCTGTTCCTGCTTTGCCTACTGCTCAGCGGACCGGCTGAGAGTTCGACACTAGAACACCGGATCATAGACCTGGAGGCTAAAGCCGCGTCGATGGAATCCATGACCGTAGAACTACCGGCCGGAAGAACCTCGCTGAGCATTGAAGTGAGAGACCTCGGTAGGGAAATAGGGAGCCTTCATCGCGAACTAAGGGAGTTGATCGAGAGTCTTCGAAGTTGGAAGAAACCTGACAAAGAGGAATGAATACATAGTTCATGCTAGTTGTACCTCGGCAACCGCGGGCGGGACTTCGGGGAGTGCTTTCGGGTTCAGGTGGGGCTGGGCCCCCCAATCGGAGCGAGGGTGCGCGCGGGAGGCATCATTGACCTTGGCTTCTGGGGGGGTGGGCCCCGAGGAAATTCGGCCTCGGATGCGTTTACGGAGAGGGCTACGCATTTGGAGCCGGAGAGAGTGGGAAGCTGTACGACTTGGACGGGTCCCTCCTTCTCGTCGGCGGTCAAACCAATGGGACTCACAGGATCCTTCGAGAAATGGTCGGCCCGATAGAAGTAATGTCCGTTTTCCTCCTTCCCGGGCTCTTGTCGTTTTACCAGTGGCAGGCCGAGTCTGATTTTTCATTGCCCTTAGACGACGGTGAGATGGCAGGGAAGGCCGGCATAGACTGGCCAGGCATTTGGATCTGGTCAGAGGCAGGTAGGAAGAGATTCCCTTTCGCACGCGTGCGCGCCTTCGATATCGAGGCCAGTGTCTACGCGTTCGTCTATGCCCGCGCAGGCTTCAGCCCCGGTGAGTTCGTCGACTTCTTCCTCGGCTGGTTCGGCGTGGATATCGCGAGGGATGACGTGGCGGTAGAGACCGGGGAGCCGCCAGTCGAGGAGAAGTAGCTGGCCTTGTCTTGCAAGGCTGCTGGCGTCTATCATCTCGGGTAGCAGGCTACGCGGCCTCGAGTCTCCCTACAAAGGAGAAAGCCGCCTCATTCCCACGACGCCGACGGCTGGTCGAACTTGGGGACGGTGGGCCGGGAGAATGGAGGGCAGGTTGATGTTCCCAAGGAGATTGGACGCGGGCCGTTTAGTGGTGATAACGGTGCTCGGTGTAGCAATCTCGCTGGCGGGCTGCCGCCTGACCTTCCCCTCCATCTGACCAGCGGCGAGGACCCCCAGGAATCACACGTCGGAGTGGCGGTCTCTCCGCCAGGAGGTCGGCGGCAGCGAAGGAGGCCGCACACGCCGTAGTCCTCTTGAAGCGTTCACGCGCCCTTGGCCGCTCTGGCTCCCGCCTCTGCAAGCGCCCAATGTTGCTTAGCCTGGGGCCATCTCAGGGCACGGTGTATACTTGAATACCGATGCCCCCACTGGTTCTCAGGCGGCTGCGGGCCGTCAACGGCGCGGGGGCTCACGAGCCCGGACCGCTTGTTTTCGTTGGAGGGTCACGGAGGAGTGGATAGGAGAGAGCAGGAGCGCGTTACTCTTGACGTTCCCGTGCGGATATACGTCCGGGATACCAATCAATTCACGCATCAGCATGCGATCAACATCAGCCCCGGTGGACTCTTCGTTCGGATGGAATCCCCCCCACCACTACGGACCACGATCGACCTGGAGTTTTATCTAACGCCGCGCGGGGGAGCTGTCCGAGCCCAAGCAGAAGTCGTCCGATCGACTCCATGGCGGGGAAGACCTATAGTCCCGTGTGGAATGGGGCTGCGGTTTACCGACATCAGCGAGAAGGCAAGACACTCGATCGAGGCGACAATCCGGAAACACGTCCGTGATTGTCCCTCCGTGGAAGATTAGGGAAGGCCAACGATTCCACGCCAGGTCGTTCCATCGCAAAAGAGAACAGCCGTGTTGTTCGTCTCCAGCGTGAGCACTCCGGACGCGGCATCATTCTGAATCTCGATCGTCTCTCCGCCCGTGCTGATCACTTTGACATCGAGGCCATCGGCGTCGGCCTGCCGGGTGAGGCCGGAGCTCGGGCACGGGGGCGATCATGCATGATGATCCGCAGGGATCTTCCCCGCCGCCGAGGAGCGTCGCCGAGCCATCGACCTCCGCCTCCGGACCCACCGGGCCCGCCCGTTCCGATCACCGTCGGCCGGGGCCAGCGGTGGGAGGCCGGAGCTCGGGCACGGGGGGCAATCATGATGATGATCCTGTGCGAACTCCCCCGCAGCCGAAGAGCATCGCCGAGACCTCCCTGTCCGGAGCCGCTGGGCCCGCTCCTTGCGCCGCAAGCCGTCGCCGTCGGCTCGGGGGCGTTTTGGCCGACACGGGGATGCCGGAGATCGGGCACGGGGGCGATCGTGATCATAATCCGCCGCGAACTCCCCCGCCGCCGATCATTGCCGAGACTTGCGGCTCCGGACCCGCCGGGGCCGCTCGCCTCGCGCTCATCGGTCTCGGCCCGCGGCGCTTCTGGCTGCCAAGGGGTGAGACCGGAGCTCGGGCACGGGGGCAAGCATGATGATTATCCGCCGCGAACTCCCCCGCCGCCGAGCATCGCCGAGACCTCTCCCCCCGGCTCCGATCTGCCGGGCCCGTCCCTTCGGCTCTGCCCATCGTCGTCCGCCCGACTGCGGGGAGGCCGGAGCTCGGGCACGGGGGAGATTATGAATGATGATTCGCCGGGCTCTCCCCCGCCGCCGAGGATCGCTGGGTCCTCCCCCAGCTCCGGAGCTGCCGGACACGGCCCTTCAGGATCTTGCCCAAGCATTTGCTGCTGAACAGGATAAGTGGCCCTTCGGGAAGGTGCAGATGGTGGTTTGTCGATCGCCTACAACCATCCGGCCTGAGGGCTGCTTCTTCAATCCTCGCAGAAAGTGCGAAAGTTAGCGTACGTTATCATCCCACCATAGCCTGGTTCCGATTGGAAACTCTGGGGGCTGCGGGCTCTCACCTCCAGCCGAAGACAGCCCCGTCGAAGGCAACTTGCAGAGTTGGCAGCGCTGGTTTAGGATGCCAGTCACCCCGAGAAATGCGGGAGCAGAGAGCCGGGCCATCCAAATGTCAGCCGAGGATCTACTTAAACCAATCTCATCAGTCGGCGAAGCAGCTCGCTCCGGGAAAGGCTTGCTGGGCAAATCGACCGTCGCCATTCTTTTGGTCGAGACGGTGCTCGGCGTCGGCATCTGGAAGCTTGAGAGCGATGGCCTGCGGCTTGTCGGGATGGGTCTAGCCACTTTCCTGTTCCTGACGTGGTTCCTCTACATAGCGAGACATACCCGCGACTACCCTGACTCCGCCCTGCTGGAGGGAGCAGAATGGTTCGGTTACAAGCAGTTTGAGATGACCTCGAAGAGCTTGCGCGCCCCTCCTCAACAACAACCGAGCCCATATCCACCGACAATCGAGTCCGCCGTCGACGACACCGAGCCGGAGTCTGAAGAGTGATGCGGCACTTTCTGATAGTAGTCGTGAAACTGCACCGGCCGAGGAAGCTCGGGGCTGCAGCAACTGTAGCCAGATTGGAACGAGGGTTCGACAAAGCACGGAACTGGCTGCGGTTTCGAAACGGATGCTGGATACTCTGGACCAAGAAAAGCCCGAAGGTCTGGTATGCAAGAATCAAACCCATACTTCAAGGGAAGGGAGAGTTCCTGGTGTGCCCAATTGATTCGGAACACCTAGTTGGTTGGCTCCCGCTGTGGGTGAAGGAGTGGTTAGATGACCCAGAATCTATTGACGTCGAGTGACCTGGCCCCCACTATTCCGCTCCACCGCCGCGACCCTCTGGGACCGGATGCGCGGTGGTCCGCAAGGGCGGCTCTTTCCTTGGCTCCTGGATTCTCCCGTCTGCCAGTTCGACCGCCGACGAGCATCACCCGAGCCCTCCCCCTCCGGACCCGCCCCTGCCTTTCCTGACCGAGTCGTCGGACCGGTGCGGGGAGGCCGGAGCATGAGCGCTAGGCCGATCCCCTAATGAGAGTCCTGTGCGAACTCCCCCGCCGCCGCGGAACATCGCCGAGACTTTTCCTCCCCCTCCGCCGCCGGCGACCCTCGCCGAGACCTCCGCTCCGGCTCCGGGGCTGCCGGGCCCGCCCGTTTCGAGAATCGCCGCGGTCATCGGCGCGGGGGGAAGGCCGGAGCTCGGACAGGGGGGCGATCGTCTAATGATGATTCTGTGCGAACTCCCCGGCCGCCGCCGATGGCCATCGCCGTCAGGCCGTTCCTGCCGGCGGTCGGAGGCTAGGGCTCGGGCACGGGGGCGTTTATGCAGGATGATCCGGCGCGAGCTCCCCCGCCGCCGAGGGTCATCGCCGAGACCTCGTCCTCCGCCGCCGCACCTGCCGGGCCCGCCCCTGCCGACCATCGCTGATCGCCGTCCGCCCGGATGGGGCCGTTCGGCGGTGCGGGGCGAGGCCGGAGCTCGGGCACCGGGGCGAGCATGATGATGATTCGGCGAGAACTCCCCGGCCGCCGAGGAGCATCGCGGAGACCTCCTCCGGACTCGCCGAGCACGCCCTTCCCGCTCGGCCATCGGCGCCGGGGTATCCCGGGGAGGCCGGAGCTCGGGCACGGGGGCGGTCATGATTATGATCCGGCGCGAACTCCCCCGCCCGCCGAGGAGAATCACGAGGACGCCGCCCGCCCGGCTCCGGACCTGCCGGGCCTCGCCCATCCCGTTGCCCTTGCCGTCGCGATCCCCGCCCCCGCGGATTGCCGCGGAGGAGGATTCGAGAATCAGGATACGGAGGCTAGGTTTGCGAGGAAGCTAATCATTGCTTGGCCTCATGGGCATTTCGAAAGAGCTCCCGAAGCAGTCGGACGAGTCGCCGTGAAGCTTCTTCATAGCCCTTGTCAACACACTGGATCACGATCCCCTCTTTGAGTCCAGTTACACCAGCTCGCCGCATCTCTTCGAATAGAAGCTCCACAGCACAGCGCCCATACCCCCGGCGCTTATGGGCGATCCACCAGCTGGGATCAGCCGCGTAGGAGGGTCCAGTCCATGATACGAGTCCAACAGGTCGAGAAAGAGCGCGGTCGAACACAATGAACCGATGTGATCCCATCAGTTGGTCCCAGTGTCCAAGGAGACCCGGAAGTTCATCTACCTGCGTCTCGACCAGAGATCGGAGATGGTCGGCTATGTCCTTGGGGCAGCTTTCGACCGGAATCAATTCCGCTGCCTCAGTCATGATGGGAGATGTGGGTCATTCCCGACAGGTGTGAGCATCGGCGAATGATGAGGGAGGGCTTCCAATTGATGTCCGCGATAACCCTACTGCCCATGAGTTCGATCCGCCCCGAGGCGCTGATTTCCCACCTTCGCGTAGAAGCGGGAGGTGCGAGTAGTATCTTAACGAAGGTGACTCTCCCCGAAACCATCTTGGACCTCGCGGCCTCCCTCCCCGCCCATGCCGCCGCGGTCCCTCCCCCCCGGTTCGCCCCCGCCGATCATCGCCGAGACCTCTCCTCCCGCCTCCGGACCTGCCGGGCCCGCCTCTTTCGCCCATCTCCGCTGGCCCGGATCCCTACGGGCGGTGAGGGAGAGGCCGGAGCTCGGCCACGGGGGCGATTATCTAATTATGATCCTGTGCGAATTGCTCCGCCGTCGACAAGCATCGCCGAGACCTCCGTCTCCGGACCTGCTGGGCCCGGCCGTTCCGCCTTTGGCCGCCGCTGTCCGCCGGGATCCGATCGGCGGAGGCCGGAGCCCGGGCACGGGGGCGATCATGCATGATGATCCGACGGGCTCTCCCCCGCCGCCGAGGACGATTGCCGAGACCTCCCCCTCAGGGCCTGCCGGGCTCGCCCGTTCCGCGCGTTGCTCGAGTGGTCGACGGGGGG